>NZ_CP135052.1:3870827-4515965 GCF_029193595.2 Providencia hangzhouensis | reverse complement strand
GTTGGACTCCCCTAAACAAGGTCAATGGAACAAGAAGTACGGATGTAAACAAAGAAATTTCTCGGGCTTACTTTTAATCGCATGTAGTTTAATAGCATGTAGTAGCATGACCCAAAAATGTTTTAGATTAACTCTTACTTACTGCATATTGCCGATCGTTAGATCAGAAATAGACCTGCGATCATACCGCAAAATTAGTCAGAGATCTCCATTCTTTTACACAGTTTTTATGCTTTTTATCCACAGGTAAATGTGATAAGGCACCCGTTATAAAGAAGAAATAGACCGGGTTATCTTAATTTGCTGTCATTTTTCCACATGCTGGGGATAACTTTAGACGATTTACGGTAAATATTCTGTATGATCAAAAAATATTTTTAGATCTCTTGAAGATCCTTGCGCTTTGGGGCGGAGTCCGTATAATCTTCCTCCCTGTGTACAGTACTGATGTGATTTTTACACGAAACTGAGGTAAACTTGTTGGGCTATATCGCTCTATTTTAACGTTAATGTTAGGCAGGGCGGGGGCAAAAGCAGGTTTTCAGCCAGTATGCGGATGTAATCATTCGTCGGCTGTCACAACATATGTCGGCAAACCGGTCAGCCAGGCTATAAATAAAAGTGGTTTGATTGCGTCATTTCATTGACGTGACCCCCTATGTTTTATTACAATCCTGCCTCTTTCTATATTGTTGCGATAGAGGCACAGGTGTAAATCAGTTTCCACTGGTTGCCAACGCGTTTACTGAATCAGTAATAAATTTAAAAGTTAGGTAGAAATCGTTATGAAACGCACTTTTCAACCGTCCGTACTGAAGCGCAACCGTTCACACGGTTTCCGTGCTCGTATGGCCACTAAAAATGGTCGTCAGGTTCTGGCTCGCCGTCGTGCTAAAGGCCGCGCTCGTCTGACCGTTTCATCTAAGTAATAAAGCTAGCCCTCTATTCAAGTGGTTACGCTCGCTTTTACCCGGGAGTTACGTTTGTTAACTCCCAGGCATTTCGATAATGTCTTTAAGCAGCCGCAGAGGGCGAGTTCCCCAGAGATAACAATCCTTGGTCGCCTAAACGAGCTGGGGCATCCCCGCATCGGTCTTACCATCGCCAAAAAAAATGTTAAACGAGCTCATGAGCGAAATCGTATTAAACGGTTAGCGCGTGAATATTTTCGTCTGCATCAACATGAGTTGCCTTCAATGGATTTTGTGGTATTGGTAAGGAAAGGGGTCGCTAATCTGGACAATCAACAGATCACGGAAGCATTGGATAAGTTATGGCGTCGTCACCGTCGCTTGGCTCAAAAATCCTGATCATGCTGATCAGAGGCTACCAACTGGCTATTAGCCCGTTGTTAGGGCCTCGTTGTCGCTTCAATCCTACTTGTTCAAATTACGGAATTGAGGCATTGCGCAGGTTTGGTATGCTAAAAGGGAGTTGGTTAACGGCGAAACGCGTATTAAAATGCCACCCTTTACACGCTGGTGGAGATGATCCTGTCCCACCTAGAAAAACTGATGATAATAGAGAATTATAACGATGGATTCGCAACGCAATCTTCTACTCATCGCTTTGTTGTTCGTGTCGTTCTTAGTTTGGCAGGCCTGGGAGAGCGATAAAGTTGCTCAGGACGTTAAAACTGTTCAAACTTCGCAACAAGCGGATATGCCAAGCAGTGATGCTCAAGCCGTAACTGGCAGTGGGCAAGGTAAGCTCATCACAGTCAAGACTGATGTACTGGATATTCGCATCAATACTCGTGGTGGTGATATCGATGAGGCTGACCTGTTAGCCTATCCTGCGACCCTTCATTCGGAAAGCCCTTTCCGTTTACTGGAAACTAACCCAGGTTTTGTCTACCAGGCACAAAGTGGTTTGATTGGTCTTCATGGCCCAGACAACCCAGCAAATAATAATGGCGAACGTCCGCTGTATAGCGCAGATTCTACAACTTTCACATTAGAGAAAGGCCAAGACGTCTTGCGCGTACCAATGACATTTACTGATAACAACGGTGTTGTGTATCAGAAAACGTACATTGTAAAACGTGGCCAATATACTGTTGAAGTTGAATACAGTATTCAAAATCCAACAGCTCAACCACTGAGTCTCGCTTTCTTCGGTCAGTTAAAACAAACTATCGAGTTACCAAAAGAGCGTGATACCGGTAGCAGTAACTTTGCTCTGCATACTTATCGTGGTGCGGCGTATTCTTCTGATGAAAACAACTATAAAAAATATAGCTTTGGTGACATCGAAGATAAAAACCTCGACTTGACCACTAAAGGTGGCTGGGTGGCAATGTTGCAACAATATTTTGCAACGGCGTGGATCCCTGCAAGTGCAGAAAAGAGCACTTTCTATACCATCGACCTAGATAAAAAGTCTGCCATCATTGGTTATAAGAGTGAACCAATGACTATCGCAGCTAATGGTGCAGGTACTTATTCATCAACATTATGGGTTGGTCCTGAAATTCAGTCTGAAATGGCCGCAGTTGCACCACATTTAGACTTAACCGTTGATTATGGTTGGTTATGGTTTATCTCTCAGCCACTGTTTAAACTGCTGAAATTCATTCACGGTTTTGTGGGTAACTGGGGTATTGCCATCATCGTTATTACCTTTATCGTTCGTGGTATTATGTACCCGCTGACTAAAGCACAGTACACCTCGATGGCGAAAATGCGTTTACTGCAACCAAAACTGGCTGCAATGCGTGAGCGTATTGGTGATGACAAACAACGTATGAGCCAAGAAATGATGGCGATGTATAAAGCAGAAAAAGTAAACCCACTGGGTGGCTGTTTACCTCTGCTGATTCAAATGCCTATCTTCCTTGCACTTTACTATATGTTGATGGGTTCTGTTGAACTGCGCCACGCACCGTTCTTTGGTTGGATTCAAGACTTGTCTGCACAAGACCCGTACTACATCCTGCCTGTATTGATGGGTGTGACAATGTTTGTGATTCAGAAAATGTCACCGACCGCTGTGACTGATCCAATGCAGCAGAAGATTATGACGTACATGCCAGTCGTGTTCACTGTCTTCTTCCTGTGGTTCCCATCAGGTCTGGTTCTGTATTATATCGTGAGTAACTTAGTAACCATCATCCAGCAACAAGTGATTTACCGTGGTCTGGAAAAACGTGGTCTGCATAGTCGCGATAAGAAAGAAAAGAAATAAATTGAATTTTAGGTGAGCCTTCTGCTCAGCTATCGATATAATATTAAGGCGGCCATTTAATGACCGCCTTAATTTTTTATAGGAATGACAGAGAAACATCATGCAAATCAACGATACTATCGTCGCACAGGCAACACCTCCCGGTCGTGGTGGTGTCGGTATTTTACGTGTATCTGGCCCGAAAGCGGCACAAGTTGCTGAAATCGTGCTAGGAAAACTCCCTAAACCACGTTATGCGTACTACCTGCCATTTCGTGATGAGGAAGGCTCTGTTCTTGACCAAGGTATTGCGCTTTACTTCCCTGGACCAAATTCATTTACGGGAGAAGATGTCCTTGAGTTACAAGGACACGGTGGCCCTGTTATTCTTGATTTATTGTTAAGAAGAATATTAACGATTGATGGCATTCGTATTGCGAATCCAGGTGAGTTTTCTGAACGTGCATTTTTAAATGATAAGCTCGATTTAGCGCAAGCTGAGGCGATTGCTGACTTGATTGATGCGAGTTCAGAGCAAGCGGCACGTTCAGCGATGAATTCGTTACAAGGGGCTTTTTCTTCCCATATTCACCAATTGGTGGAAGCACTCACTCACTTGCGCATCTATGTGGAAGCCGCTATCGATTTCCCAGATGAAGAAATTGATTTCCTGTCTGACGGTAAAATTGAAGCTAAACTCAACGAAGTCGTGGCAGATTTAGAACAAGTTCGCTCCCAAGCACGCCAAGGCAGTTTATTGCGTGAAGGCATGAAGGTGGTTATTGCTGGGCGCCCAAATGCAGGAAAATCGAGCTTGCTAAATGCATTGGCGGGCCGTGAAGCTGCGATTGTGACGGATATTGCGGGAACGACGCGTGATGTGTTACGTGAACATATTCATATCGATGGCATGCCATTGCATATCATTGATACCGCAGGCTTACGTGAAGCCAGTGATGAAGTGGAACGAATTGGTATTGAGCGTGCTTGGAAAGAAATCGAACAAGCGGACCATGTGCTGTTTATGGTAGATAGCACCACAACCAATGCTACAGAGCCGCAAGAGATTTGGCCTGAATTTATGGCGCGTTTACCTGATGAACTTCCGGTCACCGTCATTCGTAACAAAGCAGATATGACAGGCGAACCGGTTGAGTTTATTGATAATACCCGTTATCCGTTAATTCGCTTGTCTGCGCGCGAAGAAAAAGGCATTGATTTGTTGCGCGATCACCTAAAAGAAGCCATTGGCTTTAACAGTAATACAGAAGGTGGTTTCCTTGCTCGTAGTCGTCATTTACAAGCACTGAATGCAGCAGCCGTTCACCTTGAACAGGGCTATGACCAGTTAGTGAATGCTCGCTCCGGTGAGTTACTGGCGGAGGAATTACGTTTAGCTCAGCAGGAACTTAGCGAAATCACCGGTGAATTTACTTCTGATGATTTATTAGGCCGTATTTTCTCAAGTTTTTGTATCGGGAAGTGATACGGTATCACCTATCATCTATCGTCTATAACCTACACGGTATTACGTGTAGGTTTGCTTTATCGGTACTCCCCTCCATTTTTCCTGTCTTAATTCTCTATTAAGTTCTAGCAACCAAGTAATATATAAGCTTTACCTTGCTAAGGTATGGCACTGGCTGTTTTGTGGGCCATACTTATTAATATATTTTTCACACGCTGTAGCGTGTAATTTATGGTTTACCTCCTATAGCGTGTAATCTTGATATTACCGGCTATAGCGTGTAATATAATGTTTACCGGTTATAGCGTGTAAATATTGTTAGGGTGAAAAATAAGGTAGGTTTTAAAATGAAAGTGACGAATACCCGACAACTTAGTGCTTATATGAAGGATGTCAGAGAGACGAAAAAGTTATCTCAAAGCAAAGTCGCTAGTAAAGTAGGTATTCGGCAAGATACTGTTTCTAGCTTTGAACTCTCTCCTGACTCTACCAAATTAGAAACCTTTTTTAAGATTTTATCTGCCCTCAATTTAGAACTCGATATTAAACCGCGAAATGAAAGCGGCTCATCAAATTCAGACTCCGGATGGAAGGAGGAGTGGTGATGGCGACTTTGCATGTATACATGAATGGTTACTTAGTTGGGGATTTGATTCGTTCAAGTACTGGTGCTCACCAATTTACTTATAATAGTCACTGGTTGGAAACATCAGGTGCTCGACCTATTTCTTTATCAATGCCACTTAGGCACCAAGAATATCGAGGAGACGAAGTTTATAATTTTTTTGATAATCTCCTACCGGACAATATTGAGATACGGAATCGAATTGTTAGTCGTTATCAAGCGGATTCAAATCAACCTTTCGATTTATTATCTAAGATTGGCCAGGATAGTGTGGGGGCTTTACAACTCATTCTAGATGGGCAAAGAGTCAGTAATATCAGAAAAATTGAATATAAACCCTTATCTAATAAGCAACTAGAAAAAATATTAACAGGGTATAAAGCGAATGCTCCTTTAGGCATGATTGAAGATGAAGATGACTTTAGGATCTCACTTGCGGGCGCTCAAGAGAAAACCGCATTACTCTATTTAGATGGGCATTGGTGCTTACCTCAGAATGCGACTCCAACTACCCATATTATTAAACTTCCCATTGGTAAAATAGAAAGCCATTCTTATTCGATAGATATGTCGGATAGTGTAGAAAATGAATATTTATGTTTATTGATAGCAAAAGAGTTTGGCCTAGATGTGCCCTATAGCTTTATTTTAAATGTAGGTGAAATAAAGGCGTTAGCGGTTGAACGTTTTGACCGTAAATATTCTTCTGATTCCTCGTGGATTATGCGTTTACCACAAGAAGATTTTTGTCAAACATTGAATATTTCACCGGCAAGAAAATATCAAAATCATGGTGGACCGGGTATTTCTGAAATTATGAATTACTTATTAGGTTCAATAAATGCGGAGAAAGATAGATATCAGTTTATGAAGAGCCAGGTTTTGTTTTGGTTACTTGCAGCGACGGATGGCCATGCTAAAAATTTTTCATTATTTATTGAACCTGAAGGCCGTTATCAGTTAACACCTTTTTACGATATTTTGTCCATGTATCCTAGTTATGGGGGGAGGGGAATTAACCCTAGAGATGCCAAATTGGCTATGGGGCTGAAGGGAACAAGGGGGATGAAATACAATATAGAGCAAATTTTCCCAAGACATTTTTTTTCAACGGCCAAAGCCGTTGGATTTGATCGTGCTGAGATGGAAAAAATCTTAATTGAATTTGGTGAGCAAATGGAAAGTGTTATTAAGAAAGTGAGAGAACAATTACCCACAGATTTCCCTGAGCATATCGCAGACTCAATTCTATCCGGATTACATCACAAAGCAGCGAGATTAAATAAAGGCTGGGACTAATTATGCCCCTTTAATCTTTAATTCGGCTCCCGTGCGTAAACACCGTGGCTTTTCCCTGACGACAAAAACCGACTAACGTCAAGTTGGCTTTTTCGGCGACTTCGATAGCAAGCGCGGTGGCAGCAGAAACGGCAAATAAAATTTCAGCGCCACAACTGGCTGCCTTTTGCACCATTTCATAGCTGGCACGGCTAGAAACCAGTACTGCACCTTGTTGCCATTGGTTGCGATGTTTCATACCCAAAAGTTTATCGAGTGCAACATGGCGGCCGACATCTTCGCATCCACCGACTAATTGCCCTTCTGGTGAAATCCATGCGGCCGCATGGGTACAACCTGTCAGCGCACCAATCTCTTGCACTTTTTTCAATTCATGTAATGCATTATCAAGGTGCGAGAGAGAAAAGGTTTGGGTGAAAGGTAGCGGGGCGATCGGTTTGAAAATTTCTTCAAGTTGTTCTGTTCCACAAATACCACAGCCTGTACGCCCCGCTAGATTACGACGACGTTCTTTTAACTCCATAAACCGGCGGCTAGATAATTCAACTTGTACTTCAATTCCGCGGTTGCAGCCTTCAACGATATCAATTCCACGAATTTCATCACCTGACTGTATTATTCCTTCCGAAAGGGCGAACCCGATAGCAAAATCCGCCAAATCTTTTGGCGTCGCCATCATCACTACGTGAGATATGCCATTGAAGACTAAAGCAACAGGATATTCCTCCGCAACATAATCATTAACGGGTAAATTAAGGTTGCCTTTTTGTTGCACGGTTGTTTGGTTTAAGCCAATCATTTTGATTAATTTGGAGTCATTTGTAGTATTTGTTTCATACATTAGATGAATTCCTAGCATTAATGATACATAATATTAATTATGGGTAAAAAGAATTTACACCATTTGCCAGGCAATGAACCTGGATACGTAAGGAAGACGTTGAATAAGAACAGTTTACCTGATTATCGCGATTGACGTTAGGTAAACATGAGCAATGTAAATGAGGAGATCCCCATGCAAGTCAGCAGAAGGCAGTTCTTTAAGATCTGCGCTGGCGGTATGGCAGGTACGACTGCAGCGGCTTTGGGTTTTGCACCCGCTACCGCGTTAGCGTCAACGCGCCAGTATAAATTACTGCGTGCGAAGGAAACCAGAAATACCTGTACCTACTGTTCTGTCGGCTGTGGGCTGTTAATGTACAGCCTCGGTGATGGCGCGAAAAATGCAAAAGAGAGCATTTTCCATATTGAAGGGGACCCGGATCATCCGGTAAACCGTGGTGCACTTTGTCCGAAAGGTGCTGGACTTATCGATTTCATCCACAGTGAAAGCCGCTTGAAATACCCAGAAGTGCGTGAGCCGGGTACCAATGAGTGGAAACGTATCACGTGGAACGACGCGTTTGACCGTATCGCTAAGTTAATGAAAGAAGACCGTGATGCGAACTTTATTGAGAAAAATAAAGAGGGTGTCACCGTTAACCGTTGGCTGACCACTGGTATGCTGTGCGCATCGGCGGGCAGTAACGAAAGTGGATTTGTAACACAAAAATTTACCCGCGCTCTCGGCATGCTTGCCGTCGATAACCAAGCGCGTGTCTGACACGGACCAACGGTAGCAAGTCTTGCTCCAACATTTGGTCGCGGTGCGATGACCAACCACTGGGTTGACATTAAAAATGCAAACCTAGTTGTCGTTATGGGTGGTAATGCGGCAGAAGCGCATCCAGTCGGTTTCCGCTGGGCGATGGAAGCTAAAATCCATAATAAAGCCAAATTAATTGTGATTGACCCACGCTTTACCCGTACTGCGGCAGTGGCGGATTTTTACACGCCTATCCGTTCTGGTACAGATATCGCGTTCTTATCAGGTGTTATCAAATACTTACTGGATAATGAAAAAATTCAGCGTGAATACGTGGAAGCGTATACCAACGCCAGTTTAGTTATTCGTGAAGATTATGGTTTTGATGACGGCTTGTTCACAGGTTATGACGAAGAAAAACGTCAATACGACAAAACCACGTGGAACTATGAGATGGATGAAAACGGCCTTGCGCTGCGCGATCCGACTCTGAAACACCCACGCTGTGTGTTAAACCTATTAAAAGAGCACGTCAGCCGTTATACACCTGAAGTGGTGAATAATATCTGTGGTACGCCGATCAAAGACTTCCTACAAGTTTGTGAGTATTTGGCTGAAACCAGTGCTAAAGATAAAACAGCCTCGTTCTTATATGCATTAGGTTGGACTCAACATACCGTGGGTGCGCAAAATATCCGTACCATGGCGATGATCCAATTACTGCTGGGTAATATGGGGATGTTAGGCGGTGGTGTAAATGCCCTGCGTGGACACTCCAATATCCAAGGTTTGACTGACTTAGGCTTATTGTCACAAAGCTTGCCGGGTTATTTGACCTTACCATCAGAAAAACAAACGACATTAGAAAGTTACTTAGCTGCAAACACGCCAAAAGCGACGGTTGAAGGCCAGGTAAACTATTGGGGTAACTACCCGAAATTCTTTGTTAGTTTGATGAAGACGTTCTATGGCGATAAAGCGCAGAAAGAAAATAATTGGGGCTTTGATTTATTACCGAAATGGGATCAAGGCTACGATGTACTGCGTTATTTCGAAATGATGGATAAAGGGGAAGTGAATGGCTATATCTGCCAAGGCTTTAACCCAGTAGCTTCATTCCCGAATAAAAACAAAGTTATTAAATCGCTTTCTAAGCTGAAGTATTTAATCACCGTTGACCCGCTGAACACCGAAACGTCGAATTTCTGGCAAAACCACGGCGAAATGAATGATGTGAACCCGGCAGAAATTCAAACTACCGTATTCCGTCTGCCATCTTGCTGTTTTGCTGAAGAAAATGGTTCGATTGTGAACTCGGCACGTTGGTTACAGTGGCACTGGAAAGGTGCGGATGCCCCAGGTGAAGCTATCAGTGATGGTGAAATCCTGTCTGGTATTTTCCACCGTTTACGCCAACTGTATGCCTCTGAAGGCGGTGCGGTACCTGAACAAGTTCTAAGTATGACTTGGAATTACTTCGACCGCGATAACCCAACACCAGAAGAAGTTGCTCAAGAAAACAATGGCTATGCTTTAGTTGACTTGAAAGATGCTGATGGCAACGTTATTGCGAAAAAAGGTGAGTTGCTGAGCTCGTTTGCACAGTTACGTGATGACGGTACCACCGCGAGTGGCTGCTGGATATTTACAGGTAGCTGGACGCCAAAAGGCAACCAAATGGCTAACCGTGATAACTCTGACCCAACAGGTCTGGGGAATACATTAGGTTGGGCATGGGCGTGGCCTCTGAACCGCCGTGTGATTTATAACCGTGCATCAGCAGACCCAATGGGTAAACCATGGGATCCAAAACGCCAAATCCTCGAGTGGAATGGTAGCAAATGGATAGGAATGGATATTCCTGACTATAGCAATGCTGCGCCGGGAAGTGGTGTTGGTCCATTTATCATGCAGCCAGAAGGTATGGGACGTCTATTCGCACTGGATAAAATGGCTGAAGGCCCATTCCCAGAGCACTACGAACCAATTGAAACGCCGCTGGATACTAACCCATTGCATCCAAAAGTCGTATCAAACCCTGCTGCTCGTGTGTTTAAAGATGACTGGGCACAAATGGGTAAAGCGACAGAATTCCCTTATGTGGGAACGACTTATCGTTTGACTGAACATTTCCACTATTGGACAAAGCATGCCTTGTTAAATGCCATCATTCAGCCACAACAGTTCATAGAAATTGGTGAACGTCTGGCGAATGAAAAAGGTATCAAACAAGGTGATACGGTGAAAGTCAGCTCTAAACGCGGTTATATCAAAGCAAAAGCGGTGGTCACCAAACGTATTCATACGCTGAAAGTGGCGGGTAAAGATATTGATACTATCGGTATCCCTATTCACTGGGGCTTTGAAGGCTTGGCTGTGAAAGGCTTTATTGCTAACACGTTAACGCCGTATGTGGGTGATGCGAATACTCAGACACCGGAATTTAAATCGTTCCTTGTCAATGTGGAAAAGGTGTAAGGAGATAAATTATGTCAATGCAATCTCAGGACATTATTCGTCGCTCTGCCACCAATTCCCTGACTCCCGCGCCTCAGGTGCGGGACTATAAGGAAGAAGTTGCAAAGCTTATCGATGTGACGACCTGTATCGGCTGTAAAGCTTGTCAGGTCGCGTGTTCCGAATGGAACGATATCCGTGACAAAATCGGGACGAACGTTGGGGTATATGATAACCCAACAGATTTAACCGCTAAATCATGGACGGTAATGCGCTTCTCTGAAGTGGAAGAGAACGATAAATTTGAATGGCTGATCCGTAAAGATGGTTGTATGCACTGTGCTGACCCAGGCTGTCTGAAGGCGTGCCCTTCGGAAGGCGCGATAGTACAGTACAAAAACGGTATCGTTGATTTCCAATCAGAACATTGTATTGGTTGTGGTTATTGTATTGCGGGTTGTCCGTTTGATGTACCGCGCATCAACCCAGAAGATAACCGTGCATACAAATGTACGCTGTGTGTTGACCGTGTTGAAGTCGGTCAAGAGCCTGCGTGTGTGAAAACGTGTCCAACCGGCGCTATCCACTTCGGTAGCAAAGAAGACATGATTAACATGGCTGGTGAGCGTGTTGAAGAGCTGAAAACTCGTGGTTATGCAAACGCAGGTTTATATGACCCTGAGGGGGTTGGTGGTACGCACGTGATGTACGTTCTGCACCATGCAGATAAACCTCAGTTGTATCACGGATTACCAGAAAACCCGACAATCAGCCCAACAGTGACTTTCTGGAAAGGTATCTGGAAACCATTAGCAGCGGTTGGTTTTGCTGCAACATTTGCGGCGGCCATCTTCCACTATGTGGGTATTGGTCCAAACCGCGTCTCCAAAAAAGATGAAGAAGAGGCTTTAGAAGATTTGCATAATGCAATGTCATCTGACACTTCGAAATCAAAAGAAGGGGAGGATCAGAAATGATGCCAGATGATAACGACAAAATTATCCGCCACAAGCCGATTGAAAGGATCAATCACTGGGCGGTTGTGATTTGCTTTTTGTTCACGGCAATCAGTGGGTTAGGGTTCTTTTTCCCTTCACTAAACTGGTTTATGAATATTTTAGGCACACCACAACTGTCGCGAATTTTGCATCCATTTGTGGGTACGGCGATGTTCTTGCTGTTCGTATTTATGTTCTTCCGCTATTTCCATCATAACTTCATTAATAAAGAAGATATCAAGTGGGCAAAAAATATCGGCAAAGTACTGAAAAACGAAGAGGCGGGCGATGTCGGCCAATATAACCTCGGTCAGAAAGGGGTTTATTGGGTTGTCACTATCTGCTTATTAGCGCTGGTGGTCACGGGAGTGATTATGTGGCGCCCTTATTTTGCAGATTACTTCCCAATCCCTGTTTATCGTGCAGCGATTCTTATTCACTCGCTCTCTGCGATTGCGTTGATCATCATGATTGTGGTTCACGCTTATGCAGCGATTTGGGTGAAAGGTTCAGTACGTGCGATGGTTGAAGGTTGGGTGACTCGTGGTTGGGCTAGAAAACACCATCCATTGTGGTACCGCCAGCTTTTGGAAAAAGAAAAACAGCAAAAACAGCAACAAGAGAAAAACTAAGTTTTATTATTGTTGTTATCAAACCCACAAATGACTAATGTTATTTGTGGGTTTTTTATATCTAAAAAATATAAACATTCAATTTATTTGAAAGAAATAAAATTAGATATATTTATTTGATGACCTGTTTGCGATTTATTATCATTATAGTTAATCAAAATAAGATTAATAAAAAAATACACATCAAATAAAGATGCTCTTATTTCGCGTATGATTTACAATTTTTTTAAACCAATAATAAACAAATAAACATTTATTCGTTTTTATATTATGTAAAAAAAAGACATCAACCCTTTAATTTATTGATAATAAACTATTTTTGTGATTGTTGTTTTTTTGTGAATAGCTATTGAATATTGATATTAGATCAATAAAGGTCTATCTTAAATGGTCACTGCTGATTAATTCGAGACTTTGTTTTTTATTTTAATTTAAAAGTAAACTAATGTTCTGATATTTGTTTTTTTTAAGAATGTTATAATGCATATATATTAAAAGAATTAATTGCTGGACATTGGTGATATTATTTAATAAAAAGAGTAATGTAATTATTAATAAATATAAAAATAGTCATATATTCAAATGTCTTTTTAACACAGCTAAATAATAGAACCCTAATTCATTCCATTTACGATAGCTAAATAAAGAGGTACCACATGGATCTTCCTTTACAAGGTATTAAAGTACTGGATTTCACCGGTGTACAATCAGGACCATCTTGTACTCAAATGTTAGCGTGGTTCGGCGCAGATGTTATTAAGATTGAGCGCCCTGGAGTTGGAGATGTCACGCGTAACCAATTAAGGGATATACCTGATGTGGATGCGCTGTATTTCACGATGCTTAATAGTAATAAGCGATCAGTGGAATTAAATACAAAAACTCCAGAAGGTAAAGAGGTGATGGAGCGGCTGATTAAGCAAGCCGACGTCCTCGTTGAGAACTTCCATCCAGGTGCAATTGACCATATGGGCTTCACTTGGGAACACATTCAAGAATTAAATCCTCGTTTGATTTTCGGTTCCATCAAAGGTTTTGATGAAGACTCTCCTTATGCAGATGTTAAAGCTTATGAAAACGTTGCCCAAGCCGCAGGTGGTGCCGCATCAACCACAGGGTTTTGGGACGGCCCGCCATTAGTGAGCGCCGCAGCATTAGGTGATAGTAATACAGGTATGCACTTGCTCATTGGCTTACTCGCAGCGTTATTACATCGCGAGAAAACAGGAAAAGGCCAGCGAGTGACTATGTCGATGCAAGATGCCGTACTCAACTTGTGCCGTGTCAAACTTCGTGACCAGCAACGTTTAGAGAAAATTGGCTACCTTGAAGAATATCCACAATACCCAAATGGCACATTTGGTGATGCAGTTCCTCGTGGCGGTAATGCTGGCGGTGGTGGCCAGCCTGGCTGGATCTTAAAATGTAAAGGCTGGGAAACTGACCCAAATGCTTATATTTATTTTACTATCCAAGAGCAGGACTGGGAGCAAACCTGTATCGCTATTGGTAAGCCTGAATGGGCAACTGACCCCGCTTACAATACACCAAAGGCTCGTCAACCTCATATCTTTGATATTTTTGCTGAAATTGAAAAATTCTTAGCGGATAAAGATAAACATGAAGCGGTCGAGTACTTAAGTAAATACGGTGTACCTTGTGCTCCTGTACTCAGTATGCGTGAAATAGCACGAGACCAATCTCTGCGTAAGAGCGGAAGTATTGTTGAAGTTGAGCAGCCAAAACGCGGGACTTACTTGACGGTGGGTTGCCCGATGAAATTCTCCTCATTTACACCCGATATCAAAAGCGCACCATTGTTGGGTGAGCATACAGAGCAAGTCCTAACTGAGTTAGGTTATAGCGCAGATGAAATTGCGACTATGCGAGCGAACAAAGCGATCTAATTTTAAATATTGGGGTGAGAAATCACTCCATTTAATCTTTTAATCAGTTATTTATGAGGTAGACATGTCTGCTGATCAAACCCAAAACCTGACTGATGGTATGCATATTATTGTCGATGCACTTAAAAAAAATGGCATTGATACAATCTACGGTGTTGTTGGAATTCCAGTGACTGACATGGCAAGGCATGCGCAAGCTGAAGGTATTCGCTATATTGGTTTCCGCCATGAGCAATCTGCGGGTAACGCAGCTGCAATCAGTGGTTTTATTACCCAAAAACCGGGTATCTGTTTAACGGTTTCGGCGCCGGGTTTCTTGAATGGTATGGTTGCTCTTGCTAATGCAACGACCAATGGTTTTCCAATGATTCAAATCAGTGGCTCAAGCGACAGAGCGATAATTGATTTGCAGCAGGGTGATTACGAAGAGTTAGACCAAATGAACACGGCAAAACCCTTTGTAAAAGCGTCTTATCGTGTGAATAAACCTGAGGATCTTGGTATCGCACTAGCCCGGGCAATCCGAGCTTCGGTATCAGGTCGTCCTGGTGGGGTTTATCTTGATTTAACAACGGAAGTGTTGTCTGCCGTGATGGACAAGGACGCAGCGGATAAAACCATTTTTACAGTTGAAGACCCTGCACCAAGACAAATTCCATCACCAGATTCAGTGAATAAAGCCCTTAAGTTGCTCGCCTCGGCTAAGCGACCATTAATTATTTTGGGTAAAGGTGCAGCTTATGCCCAAGCGGATGACAATATTCGTCAATTTATTGAAACAACCGGTATCCCTTATTTACCGATGTCAATGGCTAAGGGGCTGCTGCCAGATACACATCCCCTATCAGCCGCATCAGCTCGCTCATATGCCTTATCCAGTGCAGATGTTGTGGTATTAATGGGAGCACGTCTTAACTGGTTACTTGACCATGGTAAAGGTAAGCATTGGTCACCAGAAACGCAATTTATTCAGTTAGATATTGAACCTTCCGAAATTGATAGTAACCGCCCAATAGCGGCTCCAGTTGTTGGCGATATTTACTCCAGTATTGAGTCATTATTGGCAGGACTTAAATCAACCCCTGTTAAATCACCAACAGAATGGATTGTCAGTATTGATGAGCACAAGAAAATCAATGTCGAGAAAATGGCAGTTAAGTTAAACACTGACACTTCCCCGATGAATTACTTCAACGCATTACGTGCAATCCGTGATGTGTTGGTCGATCACCAAGATGTTTATGTCGTCAATGAAGGCGCTAACACGCTTGATAATGGGCGAAATATTATTGATATGTACCAACCACGTAAACGCTTAGATTGTGGAACCTGGGGCGTTATGGGGGTCGGAATGGGTTATGCAGTGGGAGCCGCTGTAACTAGTGGTAAGCCTGTTGTAGCGATTGAAGGCGATAGCGCATTTGGCTTTAGTGGTATGGAAATCGAAACGATTTGTCGCTACAAATTGCCTGTCACTATTTTGATTTTCAATAATGGTGGGATTTACCGTGGTGATGGCGTAAACCTCCATGGTGATCAAGACCCTTCTCCTACCGTTTTAATGGGCGGAGCGCGTTATGACAAAATGATTGAGGCTTTTGGTGGCATCGGCTACCAAGCAACAACACCTGCTGAGGTACAAGAAGCCTTGAGGGCCGGTTTAGCATCGGGTCATCCAACTTTGATAAATGTTGTTATTGACCCTGCAGTTGGAACGGAAAGTGGCCATATTGGTAATTTAAATCCGAAGTCTGTCGTAAAAAATTAACGCAGCATAACGTTAACTAACAAAGATAACCCTACGCGGCTCATTTTTAATGAGTGGCGTACGGGGTCTTATTGCCAAAAATAGGTGGGTCTTATGGCTGATTTTATGTATAAGATTTTTATGAGCGACCTATTACCTATCATTATTATTATGGTATTAGGTTATGTGAGTGGTAAACGAAATGTGTTTACCAGTGACCAAGCGAAAGCATTTAATAAGTTGGTATTAAATTACGCATTACCTGCTGCATTATTTGTTTCTATCGCACGCGCTAATCGAGAAATGATATTTGCAGACGCTAAATTGACTATTATTTCATTTGTGGTCTTGCTCGTTTGTTTCTTTTTCTCTTTCTTTAGCTGTAAATATATTTTTAAACATAGTCGTGGCGAAGCTGCGGTATGTGCATTAATTGCAGGTTCTCCGACAATTGGTTTCTTAGGGTTTGCGGTTCTAGACCCTATTTATGGTGAAACTGTTTCAACTGGGTTAGTTGTCGCTATTATTTCCATCATCGTTAATGCCATTACAATCCCTATTGGCCTATTCCTACTGAACCCATCTGATGCAGAAGGGAAAAAGGGTGGTGGCGGTATGGATGCATTAATATCCGCCTTTAAAGAACCCGTCGTATGGGCTCCGGTACTTGCTACAGCACTGGTATTGGTTGGTGTGAAAATTCCTACCGTTTGGGACCCAACATTTGATTTAATTGCAAAAGCAAACTCCGGTGTTGCGGTATTTGCTGCGGGTCTGACATTAGCCGCGAATAAGTTCGAGTTCGATGGTGAGATTATCTATAACACGTTATTAAAGCTAGTGTTAATGCCAGGGTTAATGTTGCTGGCGGGTATGATGTTTAATATGGGAACAGAGCAACTGCAAATGATGGTATTAGCTGGGGCATTGCCACCTGCTTTCTCTGGAATAATTATTGCAAGTCGCTTTAATCTGTATACCCGGACAGGAACTGCGTCGCTGGCGGTGAGTGTACTTGGTTTTATCATCGCAGCTCCAGCGTGGATCTACATCTCTCGACTCGTTTCATAGAAAGAGTCAATGGGGCTAAATGAGTTGCCATGGCGTGAGAAATGACGTCATGGCAGTTTTGTAAAAAGGTGAATTATGACTTCTTCAAAACCGCTTGATGGGATACGCGTTCTTGATTTTACTGGGGTTCAGTCAGGGCCATCATGTACACAAATGCTTGCTTGGTTCGGTGCTGATGTGATCAAAATTGAACGCCCAGGCGTTGGGGATGTGACACGTAATCAATTGCGAGATATCCCTGATGTGGATGCGCTGTATTTTACGATGTTAAACAGTAACAAACGCTCTTTAGAGCTCAACACCAAAACGCCAGAGGGAAAAGCCGTGATGGAGAAACTAATACGTCAATCTGATGTATTAGTTGAAAATTTTCATCCGGGGGCTATCGACCATATGGGGTTTACGTGGGAGCACATCCAAGAACTCAATCCTCGATTAATTTTTGGGTCGATTAAAGGGTTTAATGAGAATTCACCCTATGCGAATGTGAAAGCCTATGAAAATGTTGCTCAATCTGCTGGTGGTTCAGCATCAACGACGGGTTTTCCTGATGGCCCTCCGACCGTAAGTGCTGCGGCATTGGGGGATAGTAATACGGGTATGCATTTATTGATAGGCATACTGACGGCGTTATTACACCGTGAAAAAACAGGTAAAGGGCAACGCGTTACTATGTCAATGCAAGATGCGGTGCTTAATTTATGTCGTGTGAAATTACGTGACCAACAACGTTTAGAAAAACTCGGTTTCTTAGAGGAATACCCTCAATACCCAAATGGCACGTTTGGTGATGCGGTTCCTCGTGGGGGGAATGCGAGTGGTGGCGGTCAGCCGGGAACAATGCTCAAATGTAAAGGTAGCGATGTTGACCCAAATGCCTATATTTATTTTATTAATCAAGACCATAATTGGGAAAATACCTGTGATGCTATTGGGCGCCCAGAATGGAAAACCGATCCTGCTTTTGCCACTACACAGGCACGTGCAAGTCATATCCAAGATGTATGGGATGCAATTGAAGAAATCGCTAAAGACAAAGATAAACATGCACTAACTGATTATTTTGATCAGTTTGATGTGCCATGTTCTGCAGTATTAAGTATGAAAGAAATTATGGATGACCCTTCTTTGCGTCGTAGTGGTTCGATTGTCGAAGTTCAACAACCAAAACGAGGCTCATATTTAACGGTGGGTTGCCCAATGAAATTTTCAGCGTTTATCCCTGAAATTAAAAGTGCTCCATTGCTTGGGGAACATAATAGCGAAGTATTAAAAGAGCTTGGTTATAGTGATGAACAAATTATGGAAATGAAAAAAAATAATGTTATTTAATTAATAATATTAAACCCGCTCTTAATATGATTTTCTAAAAAAGCTAATTAATATTAGCGGCTATATTCAGATATTAGATATATTCAAATATAGCCGCTAAATTCAGGCGATTACTACCTCAATCAATTGGAATTATAGAAATATTTTTCCCTATTTAGTTTTTATTTTTTTATTAATAAATTCTTTGAATAAGGATTATTGTATGAGTATTGCTGAAATAAAAAAAAGCAGTAAGGTCGCAGCCGTTGATTTTATTCCTGCATGGGGAGACTTAAATGGGAATATCCAACGTTTAGTCAAAGCGACAGAAAAAGTGGCTACTCAAGGGGTAAATTACGCCGTATTTCCAGAAACGGCAGTGAGTGGTTATTTATTTTCGGACTCTACGGAATTAGCACCTTATTTAGATACTATCCCTGGCAAAACGACTGCTGCAATACTGCCTGTATTGGCTCGAACAGGAATGTATATGAGTGTCGGTATCGCGGAGCGAGATAGCGAAACAGGGCTCGCCTATAATTCAGCCGTTTTGATGGGGCCGGAAGGTATTATTGGTAAATATCGTAAAATAGGCCTGAATTCTCAGGATCAAAAAGTATTTGCACCGGGCAATACTGGTGTCAAAACTTTTGAAACACCGATTGGCCGTATCGCATTATTGATTTGTTATGATGATACCTACTGGCAATACGTTCGATTAGCTGCATTAGAAGGGGCGCAAATCGTTGGTTGGCATTCAGTATCCGACCGAATGATGCCAAATGCCACCCCTGCTGAAATGTTGGGCGACCACTCAACGGTTGCGCATGTACAACATATGAGCGCATTCAATGGGTTGTGGGTTATTTGTGCTACCCGAAGTGGAATTGAAACTAACCCAATTACTAAAGGGCAGCTTTACTATAATGGGGGCTCAAGTGTGTGGTCGCCATCAGGGCATAAAGTGGCTCAATCTCCCGTGCTTAGCCCGTTAGAGCTAGAACCCGGGCTAAATGGCATATACTGTGCGACGATTGATTTAGACGAAGCAGATAAGCAACGTGATGCATTACTCGCGAAGCGCCGCCCTGAATTATATTTCCCAACACTGGCTTTTCATCGCAGCCCAACAGATATCAATGCGACAGAAACAGTAATACAAACGACGCTTATTGCTGCTCAGTGGGAAAAATCTATTTCTAAGTTAGATGCAATTCAAGTGGGAGAAAATGAATTGCTGGTTTTACCCGAGCTCTCTGCGCTTCCTTATACGAATGACCCGAACCTTATTTTGTCCCATGCTGAAAAGCAAGGGGGAGCATTTGAACAAACACTGTGTCAGGCTGCTCATCAAGGAAAAGGCTATATTGTTGGAAGTTATCCTGAAATTGAGATTGATAAAGTGTTCCACACCGTCATTCTTGCGGGCCCATCAGGGGAAATATTAGCCCGCTATCGTGTTACACATCTTAATGAACGGGATAGTGGCTGGGCAACAGCGGGTAGCGCTGTGAGTGTGACAGCAACGCCAATTGGGCGTATTGCACTGGCGGCAGCACATGAATTAGACGTTCCTGAATTAGGGGGGTTATACAGTATGTTACGTGCTGATATTCTTGCTGCACCAGCGGGCAGCCCATGTGATTTAAAAGTGGAAATTGATAGCCATCTTTTTTCGGTTGAAGAGCCGCCAACAGGGCGTGTCGATTTTATCCCTTATGCAATTGCTACATTAAACCAGTTATGGGTGGTTTGTGGCGGGCGAAACGAGCGTGATTCTACGTCAGCGGCTATTTATGGGCCAGAGCCTGTTGTCCTTACTCCCACATTGACAGCACAAAGAGGGGCTGAAGATGTGCGTTTGCAAGCTCAGGTACCCGCACCTTTTACTTGGATTAACCAAGAACGGTTGGTGAGTGGTCAGCAAGCTATTTGGTTTCCGCCGCTAACACAGTAGATTATAGTTTAAGCGAAGTTTGAGTGAAAAAGGCGGGGGAAACCCGCCTACTAGTATGTTATTACAGGGTGTGCTGGTGGTTGAGTGCTTCAATGGTTTTCTTGGCACCGTTATCACGTAGTGAAAGGTAAAATGCAGTCACCTTTTCAGTAAATAGTGAATTATTAACCAGTTCTTCGGTAAACAAACTGTTGAGGGACAGCAATGCGCGAACACGGCTTTCATCATCAGTGCTGTTTGCAACCAGCTCAGCCAATTTTACAGCCTGTGGGTCGCTGACTTGAATTTCTGCGCCATGATCATCTTTTCCGCTGACATAACGCATCCATCCCGCAACGGCTAAGGCTAAATAATCAAATGATTGGCCATTTTTCAGGTGAATTTGGATAGAATCGAGTAAACGTTGGGATAATTTCAACGTTCCATCCATCGCGATTTGCCAAGTACGATGTTTCAACCCCGTATTTTTAAAACGCTCAATCAGGGCATTAGCATAGGCTGGTAAATCCACATTTTTGATGGATAACGTTGGTGCTTGCTCATTGACCATCAAGTGATAAGCGGCTTTTTCATAAGCGCTATCCTGCATGCACTCATTAATATATTGGTAACCAGCCAAATAACCTAAATAAGCAAGGAAAGAGTGGCTACCATTTAACATGCGCAGCTTCATTTCTTCAAATGGAACGACATCCGTGACTAACTGAGCGCCCGCTTTTTCCCACTCAGGGCGACCTGCGACGAAATTGTCTTCAATCACCCATTGGCGAAATGGCTCACAGGCAATGGCGACTTTGTCAACGACAGGGCCTAGCTGGGATTGAATTTTCTCCGCTGTGTCTGGTGTCATGGCAGGCACAATTCTATCCACCATGGTAGATGGAAAGGTGACATTGGCTTCAATCCAATTGGCCAATGCAATATCCTGTTTTGCAGCCATCGCTAAAATGACATTTTTCGTGATATGGCCATTTTCAGGCATATTGTCACAGGACATGACTGTAAATGGTGCAATACCCAGTACCTTACGGCGTTTTAAGGCTTCAACAATCAGACCCGGTAGTGATTTCGGGGTATTTGGTGAGGCTAAATCATGCGCAATAGCGGGGTTCGCAAAATCAATCGAACCTGTCGCGGGCACATAGCAATAACCTTTTTCAGTAACCGTCATGGAAACGATGGCAATATTAGGGTCTAACATGCGATTGATAACGGCATCAATTCCGTGAATGGTTGGGTGTAATGCTTCTTTTACCACACCGACAGTACGGGTTTGCCAATTATCGCCTTGCATTTCAACTACGTTATAAAGGCAGTCTTGAGCGAGTAAATCTTCAATTTGTTGCTCGCCACCGACTAAATTGACCTCACAAAAACCCCAATCACTCTGCTGTTCCGTAGCTAAAATATCCGCAAAGATGGCTTGGTGGGCGCGGTGGAACGCGCCGAAACCTAAGTGAAGCATTTTTACCTTTACCTGCTCCCTATCATAGCTTGGTACTTTGATTGTGGCGGGTAATTGGTTTAGGTTATTGGTTGACAGTTGCATATCTCACTTTACCTTTTTGTTGTTCAGCCTCTTCAACCGCATCCAACGTGCTGGTTAAATCACGATCTTTCACTTCAGGCATGATAATGGCACTGATTAATGAAATGGCAGAGTAAATGATGATCATGATTGCAATTGGCCACCAGCTTCCGGTGATGCTACAGAAAATACCCGCTAGAACTGGGCCTAAACCAGAGGCAATTAAGCCACCAATTTCTTTGGCCACAGCCATACCAGTAAAACGGTTACGTGAGTTGAACATTTCAGCCATCGTAATATTTTCTAAGGCAAATAATCCGAGTACTGAACAGTTATGAACGATAATAATACAGATGGTAATTAAGCTAACGCTGTTCGCACCATCGACGATGACAGATAACATCGGATAGGCGAGCAACATGGCAGATAAACTAAGAATAATATAAGGAATACGGCGCCCGAATTTATCAGATAGCAGACCAATCACAGGAATGGTCAGGAAACCGACAACGGAGCTGATCATGATCGCATCAGTTGGAATACTTTTATCAAATAATAAGCTTTGAACTAAATATCCCGCTAAGAAAGTTTGAATTAACCCAGAGTTACCCGCTTGACCGAAACGAATACCAGTTGCTAACCAAAATGCTTTAGATTTAAACATGGCAAAGAAACTTTCTTTCGGTGGCGTTTGTACCGCAACTTTGGCTTCTTGCTCTTCCGTATTTTGTACTTTCTCAAATACTGGGCTTTCTTTCAGATTCAGTCGTAACCACACGGCAAACAACATCACAACGAAGCTTGCCAAGAAAGGTACACGCCAGCCCCACGCCAGCAAGTCTGATTTGTCTAACCAGAAGAACATAACCGCCCAAATCGCAGTGGCACTTAATGTGCCGCAGTTTGTCCCCAGACCCACGAGTGAAGCCACAATACCCCGGCGGCCTTTTGGCGCATATTCTGCCAGCATGGTTCCTGCACCTGAAATTTCAGCGCCTGCTCCTAAGCCTTGAATAATTCGCAAAAGAACTAATAATAGCGGTGCGAGGATACCTACCTGTGCGTAGGTTGGTAATACCCCGATTAATGTAGTACACACCCCCATCATGGTGATGGTGATAAAGAGTACTTTTTTACGACCGATTCGGTCGCCCATTTGACCAAAGAAAATCGCACCAACAATACGTGCGACATATCCGGCACCGTAAGTTCCCATAGCAAGAATTAATGCCATTGAAGCGGATTGTTCAGGGAAAAATATTTCATGGAAAACAAGTGCTGCGCCTAACGAGTAAAGCTGGAAATCCATAAACTCCAGAGCGGTTCCTAGCCAGCCTGAAACTGCAGCTTTGGTCAGATCGCCAGAGCTGCGTTCCACTTTCCCTGATGGATCAATTGACTGAGTATTCATATTATTATCCTATTAATCACGTAGAGTAGTATCCAAAATCGGATTTAGTTTTTTTAATTAAATTAAAAGGTTAAAAGAATTTTACAGCAGGTCTTCTGGTCTTTTTCAAAGGTTAATATTGCCTCTTGCGCTTCAGTGAATGGGAACTGATGGGTTAAGATTTTTGTTGGGTCAATTTTTTTAGATTCTATCCAGCTAATCACTTCTGGGAATTTTTTGGCATTCAGGCGCGAAGAAAACAATGAAATCTCTTTGCTGGTAATACTTTGCTGTGTAACGGCACTTGCTTCACTTGAAAAGCCCATAATAGAAACTCTTGCCGCAGGGGAAGCAATCAAGATGGCTTCTTGTAAGATAGCGGGATGGCAAGCTGCATCAAGTACTAACGTTGGGCGGAGCCCCAGTGCTTTGAGTTGCTCTGGTAGTGGGGTTTGTGAATTATCAATGACAATATCAGCACCACAATTTTTTGCTCTTGCTAAGCGTTCAGTCACGCGGTCAACTACAATTAAGGTTTTGACCTGATAAACGCCTTTAAGAACCTGTGCGCAGGTTAACCCAATCGTACCCGCACCATAGACTAATGCGACATCATCTTGAGTTGGATGAACATGCGAAGTCACGTTGGCGGCAATAGAGTATGGTTCAATGGTAACGGCACATTCATCGCTGATTGAATCAGGAATGGTATAAGCGTTTGCCGCAGGGACATTAACATATTCAGTGAACCCGCCATCAGTATGAACGCCTAATACTTCTAGTGTCTCGCAAACATTTGGTTTACCAATTGAACATGGGTAGCAATGACCACAACTGAGAACAGGGTCGATAGAGACACGTTCACCAATGCGTTTACTGTCTACGCTGGAACCGACTTTTTCAATGACACCGAAAAATTCATGACCTATCACTCGTGGATATTTTGCAAATGGGTTATGGCCACGGTAGATATGGCTGTCAGAACCACAAATACCGGCTAATCGGACTTTTATTTGTACTTGATTTTCAGTTGGTTCAGGAACTGAACGCTCTTCAATCAATAATGTATTAGGTTCTTTAATTACTACCGATTTTACAGCTTTCATATTTAACTCCGAATAAAATAAAAATTACCAGTTCCACAACGTGCCGTCTTCGAGACGAGCAACTGGAAGATAAGCTGGGTTGTACGGGTATTTCGCTGCCAGTTTTTCATCAAAATCGATACCTAAACCGGGCTTATCACTTGGGTGCATATAACCATCGTTGAACGTCCAGTTGGTCGTAAATACGGACAACATTTCTTCGGAGTAGCCCATAAACTCTTGAACGCCGAAATTTGGTACCCATAGATCAAAGTGTAAGGCGGCAGCATGGCAAATTGGGGATAGGTCAGATGGACCATGAGAACCGGTTCTAACTTGGTAAAGTGAAGCGAAATCAGCAATCCGGCGCATACCCGTGATCCCTCCAGCATGCGTGATTGTGGTGCGGATATAATCGATAAGTTGCTCTTCAATCAATTGTTTACAATCCCAAATGCTATTAAAAACTTCACCTACAGCGATTGGGGTGACGGTATGTTGACGAATTAATCTAAAACAAGCTTGGTTTTCCGCTGGTGTTGGGTCTTCCATCCAAAATAATCGATAATCTTCAATACTTTTACCGAAGCGAGCTGCTTCAATAGGGGTCAAGCGATGGTGCATATCGTGTAGTAGGTGTTCATTGAAGCCATATTTGTCCCGTACGGCTTCAAATAGTTTGGGCATAAAATCGAGGTATTTTTCGGTTGACCAAAATTGCTCTTCAGGGTGATGGCCTTTTGTGGCAGGTTCATAAGCAAGGTTTTTTCCTTTACTCTGCCCATAGGTGGTTGCCATCCCTGGGATGCCGCACTGCACTCGGATCGCTTTAAAACCTTTTTCTTTATATTTCGCGTAGTTATCTAGTGTTTCGGCAATATCGGTACCCGTGGTATGGCAATAAACCATCACTCCTTCACGAGAAGCGCCACCGAGTAATTGATAGACCGGAAGGTTGGCAATTTTGCCTTTAATATCCCACAGTGCCATATCAATCGCAGAAATGGCGGACATCGTAACTGGGCCTCTACGCCAGTAAGCTCCCTTATAGAAGAACTGGTAAATATCTTCAATTTTATGTGGGTCACGGCCTATCAACTGAGGACAGAGGTGATCTTGAAGATAGGATGCCACTGAGAGTTCTCTCCCGTTAAGGGTGGCATCACCTAGTCCATATATGCCTTCATCGGTGGTAATTTTTAATGTGACAAAATTACGACCGGGGCTACATACAAAGACTTCTGCTTTTATGATTTTCATTTTGGCCTAAATCCCTATTACTTGTTAACCAACTGATCAACCAAATCACCCCGAATTACTCAAACTGGTTTATTTATTGGTTAACCAAATTTTCTTTTTTTCACTCTATCAATCGGTAAATTAAAAAACAATGACTAAAAAGACGACAATAAGTGAATCTGATCACAAATTGGTTAACTAATTTTGTGGAAATAGTGGATAAATTGGTTGACCATTGTGGTGAGGGACGATAATCTACAATGGAAGAACTAAATTTAATTCGACAACGCGTTGTACATATATATGAAAACTCAATACCGCTCGTACCAATACCTAGGTCAGCAGTTAAAAGAGCTCATTGCATCTGGTGAATATCCGATAGGAAGTCGTTTAATGCCAGAGCGTGAGATCGCTAAAAAATATGATGTTAGTCGCTCATTGGTACGTGAAGCACTCATCATGTTAGAAATTGAAAAATTGGTTTCTATCAAGAAAGGTTCTGGTGTTTATGTCATCAATCACCCAGATCTATTAATTGATGAAGTCAAAAGCTTAGACCATGGCCCTTTTGAAATACTGCAAGCTCGCCAAGTGATTGAAAGTGCGATAGCTGCATGTGCGGCCTTGTCAGCAACAAAAGCCGATATCCAAGAGATCCGCGCATTACTAGAGGATGAGCGAATCAAAGTTGCGAATAATGAAAGTGACGATGCGAATGATCATAAGTTTCATGTGTTAATTGCTCGAGCAAGCAAGAACGACATGATGGCGAAGATTATTGATGATATCTGGGCTGTGCGGTTACAAAGCCCTATGTGGGATAAGCTACATGAGCATATCGACAATACGACTTACCGGAAGAAGTGGTTGATTGATCATGAAAATATTTTAAATGCACTACAAAAACGTGATCCTGAATTGGCTAAAAAAGAGATGTGGCAGCATTTAGAGAATGTCAAAAATACGCTAATGCAGCTTTCTGATTTTGATGACCCCAATTTTGATGGTTACTTATTTGAAACAATTCCTTATCAGACTATTTTTGAATAATCGCAGGAGAAGTACTCATGGAGCATACGTGGCGTTGGTACGGTCCTAATGACCCTGTTTCTTTAAGTGATGCTAGGCAAGCAGAGGCGACGGGAATCGTCTCTGCGCTTCACCATATTCCTAACGGTGAAGTTTGGAGTGTTGAGGAGATTTTAAAGCGTAAAGCTATCATTGAAGATGCTGGGTTAGTTTGGTCTGTCGTGGAAAGTATTCCTGTTCACGAAGATATTAAAACTCAACAAGGTAATTTTGATCTCTATATTCAAAATTACCAACAAAGTATTCGTAATTTAGCATCCTGTGGTATTAAGACCATTTGCTATAATTTTATGCCAATTCTAGATTGGACGCGTACTGACCTTGCTTATACGCTACCAGATGGCTCCAAAGCGTTACGGTTCGACAATATTGCCTTTGCCGCGTTTGAAATTCATATTTTAAAACGTGAAAATGCGGCGGCGAGTTATTCAGAACAAGAAGTTAAAGAAGCGGCTGAGTATTATGCCAATATGTCATCTGATGATATCGAAAACCTGATTAAAACCATCATTGCAGGGCTACCGGGCGCAGAAGAAGGTTATACATTAGACCAATTCCGTGAGCGCTTGGCGCTGTATAATAATATTGATGAAAATCAGTTACGTGAGAACTTACGTTATTTCTTGCAGAAAATCGTTCCTGTATGTGAAGAAGAAAATGTGGTTTTAGCTATTCACCCCGATGACCCTCCGCGCCCAATTTTAGGCCTGCCACGTATTGTTTCTACCATTGAAGATATGCGGTTTATTAAGCAAAGCTGCGATAGCATTCATAATGGGTTTACTATGTGCACAGGTTCTTATGGTGTGCGAGCCGATAACGACCTAGTAAAAATGATTAATGAATTTGGTGATCGTATTCATTTCACACATTTACGTTCAACGGTGAGAGAAAACAACCCAAATACTTTCCATGAAGGAAATCATATTGCAGGTGATGTCGATATGTTTGAAGTGGTCAAAGCCATTTTAGCGGTTGAACAAAAACGCCATGCTGCGGGGCTTGCACCAATTCCAATGAGACCAGATCATGGTCACCAAATTTTGGATGATTTGAAGAAAGTGACTAACCCTGGTTATTCCGCTATTGGCCGCTTAAAAGGCTTAGCAGAGGTGAGAGGGTTAGAATTAGCGCTGAAACGGATGTATTATCCAGAATTATTAAAAGTATAATTTTCTTTTCAATATTGGCTTTTATTATTTGGTATTTATGTGATATCAAAGGGTTGAGTATGCATAAAAATACGCGACTAAATTATAATTAGTCGCGTATTGAACTAGTTGTTAAGTTATTTTAATTTTTTTTATCAATACTCCAATCCTGTTTTGCAGAAATAGTCAATAAGTCGCCTGACTTAATAATATACGTATAGTAGCCACCAACTATTGAACTATTACGATCCGCTGTTGATTTAACTTTAATCTTTTTATTACTGAGGGGCAGTTTGGGAATAGAAATTTTATTTAGCCATTTGTCATTTTTAATTTCAATATATATACTATCGTTGGTTTTAAAAATATCCTTTATCATTTTTTGTGTAATAGAATCTTCATTCTTAAACGTAAGCTGATAAGCTGATTTTTGCTCCAACGAATCTACGTCATTTTTCATTTCAAACTGCCAATAAGACTTACAGGAAACCGTACATTTTTCACCTGTTGAAATCCTATGCTTCTCTTTATTCACGATCAGTGTACTACAATAGGCCGCAGTAGGATCAATGGTAATGGATTGATTATTTTTTAGTGGCGGTATTGTAATTTGGTCAGCCCAGTGACCATTTTTTGATTCAATAAGAATATGGTTGTGCTGATTTAGTGCTGCATTCAATACCTCAATGGTGATATTATCGTCATTATTAAATTTTAATTTATGGTAATTAATTTCATTAGATTTAGGTTTAGATTTGTATTTAATAATTTTATTTCTTAGGGTATTAATTTCTTTCCATGTTTTCTCGTCATAGATTTTTATGTATTCATCTTTGTATTCTTTATTCATTAAGAGATTTGATTCTGAAATTAATGAATCAGTTTCTTCGTCAGCATAATCTGGTAGCTCAGCGGCTAAACTTGATAAAGTAGGTAATAATATTATCGTATCATATTCAGATAAATGAATATTTTGATAAAAATTCCAAGCTTCAAAGGTTAGTTTATCATCTTCTATTTTTAATAAATAGCCAGTGCCTTTATCTGTAACCCCGTTTTCACCTAATGTTAAACTTGGAATATCAATTAATGTTCCAAATGGACGTTGAATAGCTTCAATAATCCCAAAGCCATTATGAATGTGACCACTTAACATAATTATTTGGGGATAACGAGAAAATAGACTTTTTAGTCTTTCATCTTGCGGTCCAAATCCGCCATATAAGTATGACCGCCAATGTGAACAATTGAATGCTTGATGTGTCATCACAAAAATCGGTTTATTCGCATCAGCGCCTTCAGCCAGTTTTTTTTCTAACCAGAGAAGTGATGCTTCATTTAATTCCATTTGATTTTTTAAAGGAACATCTGTGTTCAAACAAATAAAATGATAACCATCAATCCATGCATCAATGCACATTGTATCTTCTTGCCGGTCAATATTGCATTTTTCTAAGTAAGAGTCATATAATCCGACTAAATCGGGGTCTAATGGCTCATGGGGTTCGGCCCCAGTTCGGACATCATGGTTGCCTAACATCAATAATAAATTTTGATGATATTTTTTTGGAAATTGTTCTAGGAAAATATCAAAAGAATCTTTTCTATGTTGATGATAATCACCAATATCCCCAGCCATTAATAACCCTTCGGCTCCACAGTGATTAATATTTTTAATAGACGTTGCCAATACTTCTTTATCATGATCTGAGCCTATATGAATATCACTAATTACACCAATTATCATACGAAATTTCCTTTTAATATGAGTTGAAAATTATAGTCCATTGTTTTTTGTCTGATTGGGGTTTTTTATTTCAATTGTACTGTCTTGAATTTCATTAATAAAACTGTTTTGGCAAGAAGATAAAAATAAAGAAAACATAAAAAAAGAAATGATTTTCATTGTTAGTCTCGAATTATTTAAATTGATTTTTATTTAAAGTAAAATTATTCATTAATAAATTTCAATATTACTTTCTTTTAGTAGATAAGCTCTCCTATTAAGAAAAAAATTAAAGGGTTCTTTTTTAAACACCAAGTCAGGATTCGATTTTTTATTAAAGTATTCCTCAGTCATGAATGAATAGCCAGTTTTATTTTCTAATGAATGTAATAAATCCAGTTCGTTTATTGTAAGTGTTTTAAAGTTTATACCGATTTTTTTTATTTCTTTTAAAAATTCTATCATGGTACAATGTTCGAATGATGATTTTGTTTGAATAAGAATTTCATTACTCATCATTTTCTCAACGCTCATACTTTTTTTCATTAATTCTTTATGAAAAACTAAACCTAATATTTCAGTTTCTAAATTTATTTTTTGTATACTTTTATGGTCAACGTCGATATCTACAGGTGATATTATGATGTCATAGTGGTGGTTTTTTATTTCATACAAAATATCATTTGAGATCTTGCATTCAACTTCAATGCTAATACTCTTGTTTTTCAATAGGTTGTTTATTATCGAATGTATCCCATAGAATGGAAATCCATCAATAAGAATTTTAATTTTTTTTTCATTGTTTGGCACAGTTAAGTTGTTTAATATTTTATTTATACTTTCATAGTGAGGGTTTATTTTATTAAATAGCTCCATGCCATAATCGGAAATTAGTATTTTATTTTTTTTTTAACTAAAATATTCTTTCCTAGCTTTTTTTCGAGAAGAATCAAACCTTGTGATATCGCTGAAGACGTGACATTGGTAGACTCTGCCGCTTGATTTAGCGAACCATTTTTAGCCAAAGCAATAAACTGGTTTAATTGTTTCGAGAAAAACATAACTGTCCTTAGTCGGTTGGAAAACTCTAAATTAGGATCTCAATCCATTAATAATCTATTACGGTAGTTTAATCTAAAAGTTGTTTTTATAAGTTAAATTAATATAAAATACAGCTATTAGAATTCTAATTAAACATTTATCTATAATTCGCTAATAAATAAAATTGAATAAATAGGAAGTATAATTATTAGTGTGATTAATAACTCTCTCATTTCTACGGTCTCCGCTATAATTTAGTTTTAAAACTATATCAAAGAAAATTAATGCAGTAATTTAAATATCCTTGCTAATGTTTCAATAAAAACTTTATTTAGCTGTATCTATTAGCTTATTAATTATTCTTATATCGTTAAAGTTTGATTAACCCCACATATTTTAACAAGAATAGATGATTTTAAGGCCACCACAATCGGTCATTTATGATCTTGAAATAGATTGATTTACACCTTTGAAAATGCCTTTATCATCGGTGATTTTGTATCATAATTGTTCTTTGCTTAAGGTAAATTTGTCTGTATTTTTTCCTTTGTTGCCTACAAAACCCTTATCAGATCAAATACCCGTCTTGATACAAGGGCATCAAGGTAGCGACCTAACCGTTTTTGTTTTATCCTGAGCAGTAAGTGGTAGCAATTTCCGCCGATGGCATAAAATAGGAATGATTAATTTGAGTATAGGTTTACCCTATGCTCAAAAAATTGTTCAGAAAATAGAAAAGTGAGAACGCAATGGGTATTCGTATCGTTCCTAAAGAAGAGTTAGGACAAGAAAGATTGAAAGAAAAGGGAATTGGTTTTATTCCACCAGTTCTGTTTCCTAACTTAAAAAGTTTATATCAACGCCGTGCTGAGCGACTCAAAGAACTTGGCGCAGGAGAACATCCTTTTGCAGATTATCTGAATTTTGCTGCTGAAGTGGCAACCGCACAACATAATGCACAGCATGATAATCCATTAGAAATGGATATGGCATCTATCCTTGAGCGCTCAACAAATACCAATAATTCGCCATTGGATGCAAAAGCATTTCCACGGACAATGCATTGGCACAAATTATTAACGGCAATTATTGCCGAATTAATGCCAGTCGTGCCTGAGTCTGTACGTCCGGCGTTAGAAAATCTGAATAAAGCGTCTGAAACAGAACTCGAAGCCATGGCAACTGCGTTGCTAAATGAAGAGTTTGAAAAAGTTCCTGCGGATAAATCGATGTTTATTTGGGCTGCATTATCGGTGTATTGGGCACAAATGGCAGCAAATATCCCAGGTAAAGCGCGTGCAGAACATGGAGACCATCGCCATTTCTGTCCTGTATGTAATAGCATGCCAGTGTCGAGTATTGTGCAAATTGGTACATCACAAGGTTTACGTTATTTACACTGTAATTTATGTGAAACTGAATGGCATATGGTGCGCGTTAAATGCAGTAACTGTGAGCAAACAGGTAAATTGAATTATTGGTCATTAGATGATGAAAATGCGGCAGTTAAAGCAGAAAGCTGCGGTGATTGCGGTAGCTACTTGAAAATCCTTTATCAAGAAAAAGAAGCTAAAGTTGAAGCTGTCGCGGATGATTTAGCCTCAATTATTTTAGATGCACGGATGGAAGAAGAAGGCTTTGCGCGTAGTAGTATTAATCCGTTCTTGTTCCCTGGTGAAAAATAAGCGGTAAAAGAGAATCGTGACTATGGCTGAATCAGACTTGGCTTTATATCGCCAACTTCCTGCTATTGATAAATTATTGCAGCTCGATGAAGTGCAAATATTGGTTGAACAATCAGGGGCTCATTGGGTCACTGCATGTTTACGTGAGATGCAAGAGCAAGCTCGAGCCAGTATTGCACAGGCAGGGAAATTACCTGCTTGGCAGGAAGATTGGGTAAAAGAGTTAGCACAACGCCATCAAGCTTTAGGGCAAAGCGCCCTAAAAAACGTGTTTAACTTGACGGGTACGGTGCTACATACCAATTTAGGCCGTGCGGTCATGTCAACCACGGCGGTGAATGCAGTTAGCCAAGTGATGAGTTCGCCTGTCACATTAGAATATTCTCTAGATGGTGCGATGCGTGGGCATCGTGACCGTGCGATTGCTGATTTACTGTGTGTGCTCACTGGCGCCGAAGATGCCTGTATTGTTAATAATAATGCTGCCGCAGTTTTATTATTGCTAGCAACGGTTGCAAATGGCCAGCAAGTTATTGTTTCTCGTGGTGAATTGGTTGAGATTGGTGGGGCTTTCCGTGTGCCAGATGTGATGGCGCAGGCTGGCTGCCAATTAGTTGAAGTGGGTACAACGAATCGGACTCACTTACGTGACTATGAGAATGCGATTAATGATCAAACTGCACTATTAATGAAAGTGCATACCAGCAATTACAGTATTGAAGGATTTACTGCAGAAGTTGAAGGTGAAGAGCTTGCAGAGCTAGGTAGAAAGTACCAATTACCAACGGCAATTGATTTAGGCAGTGGTTCGATGATTGATATGACGGCTTATGGGCTACCCGCAGAGCCTATGCCACAAAGTTACCTTTCTCAAGGTATTGATTTGGTTTCGATTTCTGGAGATAAACTTCTTGGTGGCCCACAAGCAGGGATTATCTTAGGGAAGAAAAAATGGATTGATGCAATTCAAAAACATCCATTAAAACGTGCTTTACGCGTTGATAAAATGGTTTTAGCTGCACTTGAAGCAACGCTAAAACTGTATTTAACTCCCGAAAAACTCACAACAGAATTACCCACATTACGTTGGCTAACACGAGATCCTGAAACTATTCGTGATAGCGCAGAAAGCATAGTTGTTGCTCTACAAGCCTTTTATGGGGACAAATTTATTGTTGAAGTTGAGCCTTGTCTCTCACAAATAGGGAGCGGTTCACTTCCTGTCGACCGTCTTCCTAGCTTTGCGGTAACATTCACACCGCTAAATGGAAAAGGTAGTACATTAGAGCAACTCGCTACGCAGTGGCGCCAGCTACCTCAACCAGTGATTGGGCGCATGAAAGACGGTAAATTGTGGCTTGACCTGCGCTGTCTTGATGATGAACACGCGTTATTACAGGTTTTACTTTCATGATTTTTGCGACAGCAGGCCATGTTGACCATGGTAAAACTTCTTTAATTCAAGCCATTACTGGCGTAAATACCGCACACCTCCCTGAGGAGAAAAAGCGCGGAATGACCATTGACCTAGGGTATGCCTACTGGCCACAGCCAGATGGGAGCTCTATTGGTTTTATCGACGTTCCAGGACATGAAAAATTCTTAGCCAATATGTTGGCTGGGATTGGTGGTATAAACCATGCGCTTTTGGTAGTAGCTTGTGATGATGGCGTGATGGCGCAAACCCTTGAACACCTTTCGATTTTAAGGCTAGCGGGTTGTGAAAATATCAGTGTTATACTGACGAAGGCTGACCGAGTCGATCATTCGCGAATTGAACAGGTTACGGAGCAAGTCACCTCCGAGCTGGCTAAACAAGGTTGGCCAGATGCAAAACTATTCATTACGTCTATTGAAGATGGGCGCGGCATTGATGCGCTGCGTTTATATCTGCAACAACTTCATCAGCAAAGTGGTTCACATCCCAATATCCAACGTCGTTTTCGTTTAGCCATTGACCGCGTTTTTTTGGTTAAAGGTGCAGGGGTAGTGGTGACTGGCACTGCATTAGCGGGAAAAATTCAAGTTGGTGAGTCACTATGGGTGACAGGAGCGGATAAGCAAGTTCGCGTCAGAGGTATTCATCGGCAAAACCAAATATCTGAATTCGCTGTTGCAGGTGATCGCGTGGCCTTAAACTTGGTGGGCGATATTGATAAAGAAAATATTACCCGAGGGGATTGGTTACTTGCAGAGCAACCTGCGTTTATTGCAACACGGGTTATTGTTGAATTGGAATGCGATGCATTAATTAAGCACTGGCAACCTGTGCATCTTTACCATGGTGCAAGCCACATCACTGGGCGAGTGTCATTATTAGTGGAGCAAGGGGAAACCCCCGTGCTTGCTGAGTTAATTTTAGATACCCCATTATGGTTAGTAGAAAATGACCGGTTAATTATCCGTGATATTAGCGCTCGCCAAACGTTAGGTGGGGCTCGAGTGATACGTTTGGTTTCCCCACGGCGAGGTAAAAGGCTTCCGGAGTTTTTGGATTGGTTATCTAAGCTTTGCCGAGAACAAGATGAACTGGCTCACTTTAAGCTACAGCTTCCTCAAGGTGAGCTTAATTTACGGGATTACAGTTGGGCGCGGCAACTCACCCATGATGTGTTAGATAATTTATTGGCTCAAATGGATGTGGAGCGTGTTGGCAACCATGTTTTATCCACATTTAAAGCGCAAATAGCGAAAGAACGTATCGTTCAAACCCTTGAAGAATTCAATGAAATACACAGTGACCAAATCGGTGTAGGCAAAGCACGTTTAAAACGTATGGCTCTGCCTTCAATGAGCGAGGCATTAGCATTTAAATTCATTGATGATCTCATTGGTGAAAATGTTATTAAGCAAACTCGCGGTTGGTTGCATATGCCCCAACATGGGCTGGTGTTTGATGCCCAACAGCAATTGATTTGGCAGCAAATACACCCATTATTTTCACGCAATGAGGCGTGGTGGGTACGTGATTTAGCATTAGAAAGTGGCTATGAAGAAGATACGATGCGTCGCGTTCTAAAAAAGGCGGCGCAAATGGGATTAATTACGGCGATAGTTCGTGACCGCTATTATAGCCATGAGCAAATTAATTATTTTGCGTCACTTATTCACCGTTATTGCATGGAAAATGAAGTCATTTTTGCGGCTGATTTCCGTAACGAATTAGGGATTGGTCGGAAACTTGCGATTCAAATTCTTGAGTTTTTTGATAAAAGCGGTTTTACTCGTCGTAAAGGCGATGGTCACCATTTACGAGATAAAGGCATTTTCGTTGAATAAATTGAGTGTTTTAATCCGTTATAGTAGTGCCTCATAGCAACCTCCAATATTAAACTTGTGGTAAAACTGATGAAGAAAAAGTTATTTGCAGGCTTTTATCTGGCATTGATCTTTATTGGCTCCCTTTTCTTAGTCTTTGAAAAAGGTAGCGTAATTTATCCTGCTCTCATATCGGTCAGTGTATATGCCGTTTTATTCGGTATTTTAATGGTGCTAACAGCTCGCTGGTTATTTTCCGCTATTATTACCAGCACATTATTTATCATCATAAAATTCCTGAATCAGTTAAAAGTTCATTATTACAAAGAACAACTCTTCTTTAGTGATATCAATATTATGACAGACACTTCCAATATGGGGACCTTGGGTCATTATTGGTTAGCAGGTGTCGCACTGGTTGGGTTGCTTATATTATTAGTCATTAATGGGGTTATTAGCTGGCGATTGCTCAAGCCGAGTAAATCAAAAATGACTCGTGTTATTGGTGTTGTTCTTATTGTTGCGGGTTACTTTGGTATTAACTTCACAAGCTCACATTATTATGACAGATGGTCTCAGACGTTGCCAAAAGGCCGAGGGACAGTGACCAATATTATTATGTCGGCACAAAATGCGAGTTATCAATCCCCTGAATTTGCAGGCTCAGCTGATTATTTTATGGAAAAAGCAGCAGCAATATCCCTAGAAAATAATGCAGTCTCAGAAAAACCAGACATCGTTTTATTACTGCAAGAGTCTACTGTTGACCCACATATTTATGACTTACCTGAAGGAACTAAGCTTCCTGATTTATTTATGTTCCAGCAAGATAGTGGCGTAAGTGCGCATAGTCAGATGCGGGTACAAACTTTTGGGGGAGGAACTTGGTTATCTGAATTCTCAGCGCTAACTGGCTTAAATAGTGATGATTTTGGTGCGCAAAAAAGCGGTGTCTTTTATTTTATCGTTGACCACCTTAAAAATAGCTTATTCAAAGAAATGAAGGCCAACGGTTATTATACTGTGGTACTTACCCCCTTTAATAAAGGCGCATACCATTCAGGGCATGCCTATGAAACGCTTGGGGTTGATCGAATTATTCAACCACAAGAGCTCGGCTATCCAGGTAAACTGCAAGATAACTTATGGACAATCAGCACCGATGATATGCTGAAATATGTAAAAGAAATCTTAGCGAAAGAAACAGATAAACCCGTATTTATTTTCTCTCTTACAATGTATGAGCATGGTCCTTACAAAGAGAGCCATAGTGATGACTACGGTATAAAAGACAAAATTAAAAACTCAGATGCTGCAGGTGAATTTAGCCATTATATGGACAAAATCGTAACCTCAGATGCATCAATACGTGATTTCGCAGAATTCATTGAAAAACGTGAGCGTCCGTTGATGTTTTTATATTTTGGTGACCATCAACCAGGAATTAGCTTAAATCAGTATAATTCTTCATTTTCATCACCCGCTTACCTAACACAATTTACTTTGCGGGATAACTTGAAATCAGGAACTGCAATAACAACGGGCCAGTTAACAGATATTTCCTTCTTAGGCGGAATCTTATTAGAAAGGGCAAATTTAAACATTTCCCCATTTTATGAAGCCAACATCAAAATGCGTCACTTATGTGGTGGCAAACTCAATGATTGTGAAGACCAAAAGTTACTTGATAGCTATCGCAACTATGTCTATGGAACTTTAGAAGCAGCTAATGCCAATAAAGGTGATATGTAATAGTATGTTATTATCAGCCGTAGATATTTACGGCTGATCCCCTCTTTTTTGTTATTTCCTGCCTAAAATATTAATATTTTCTTAAAATTTATTATTTTTTTACGCTTTCTTGTTTTAATAACAAAACCATTCGTTATTTTTTTTGTCTTAATTTTAGTTAATTTTTCTGTGAAATTAGGTGCTCATTTCGAGCTTTAGAATGGTTTAACGCTAGAAGACAATGAATATGAAATATTTGGTCACGGGAAGTGCGGGCTTTATTGGTTTCACGCTTTGCCAACGTTTATTAGAGAGTGGGCATGAAGTTGTCGGGATTGATAACTTAAATGCGTATTACGATCAGGGGCTTAAACAATCCCGTTTACATTTATTGGAACAGTTTCCGTTATTTCGTTTTATTCATCTTGATATCACAGACCGTGAGACTGTCCGTGTATTGTGTACACAAGAACAATTTGACCGAGTCATTCACTTAGCGGCACAAGCGGGTGTTCGTTACTCGTTGGAAAACCCATTTGCTTACGCAGATAGTAATTTAACTGGCCACCTCGCCATTTTAGAAGGTTGTCGCCAAGCAAAAGTGAAGCATTTAGTCTATGCCTCTTCAAGTTCGGTGTACGGCGTAACCGATAAGACGCCATTTACCACTGACATGGCAACCGATCACCCGATTTCACTCTATGCGGCAACAAAGAAAGCCAATGAATTAATGGCGCACTCCTATTCACATTTATACCAGCTACCGACCACAGGGCTGCGGTTCTTTACGGTTTATGGCCCTTGGGGGCGCCCAGATATGGCTTTATTTAAGTTTACGAAAGCTATTTTGGCGGGCGAGCCTATCGATGTCTATAATAACGGCAATCTCAGTCGTGATTTCACTTTTGTTGATGATATTGTCGAAGGTGTGATCCGTATTTCAGATATAATTCCACAAGCGAACCCGAATAATCATTCGGCATCACCTGCAGAAAGCAGCGCGCCATATCGAATCTATAATATTGGTAATGGGCAGCCTGTTAAGTTGATTGAATTTATTTCTGCGCTGGAAAAGGCACTGGGTAAAGAAGCGATTAAAAACTTTTTACCTATGCAAGCGGGTGATGTGTACACCACTTGGGCGGATACGGAAGACTTGTTTAATGTGACAGGTTATCGCCCACAAGTTTCTATTGAGCAGGGTGTTCAGGCATTTGTGGATTGGTACCGTTCTTATTACCACCAATAATATCAATAAGCTGTAACATCTTTAGCAGGATTTGAGAGGCAAGTTTGAAAATAGCAATCGCAGGAACCGGCTACGTCGGCCTATCTAACGCCATGTTGCTGTCACAAAACCACGAAGTGGTTGCGGTGGACATCATCCCTGAAAAAGTGGCGATGCTAAACAACCATCAATCACCGATTGTTGATGCAGAAATTGAACAGTTTTTAACGGAAAAGACCCTCAATTTCCGTGCCACAGAAGATAAAACTGAAGCTTACACCGGTGCACAATACGTCATTGTCGCAACGCCAACCGACTATGACCCAAAAACCAATTACTTCAATACAAGATCGGTCGAATCCGTCATTCATGACGTGAACGAAATTAACCCGGCTGCCACCATTATCGTTAAATCTACCATTCCAGTCGGTTTTACCACCCGTTTACGTGAAGAGTTTGGTTATACCAACGTGATTTTCTCTCCTGAATTTTTACGTGAGGGGCGTGCTTTGTGGGATAACTTACATCCTTCCCGTATCGTGGTGGGAGAGCGTTCAGAGCGCGCGAAAATTTTTGCGGATTTGTTGCTGGAAGGCGCAATTAAGAAAGATGTGCCCGTGTTATTTACCGATGGAACCGAAGCCGAAGCCATTAAACTGTTTGCCAACACTTATTTAGCCATGCGTGTGGCGTACTTTAATGAGCTCGATACCTACGCAGAAAGCCGCGGTTTAAATGCACGCCAAATTATTGAAGGGGTCTCTTTAGACCCACGTATTGGCAGCCATTATAACAACCCATCATTTGGTTACGGCGGTTATTGTTTACCGAAAGATACCAAGCAGTTGTTAGCTAACTACGATGATGTGCCAAATAACCTGATTAACGCCATTGTGGAATCAAACCGCACCCGTAAAGACTTTATTTCCGATGCAATTATTGCTAAAGCACCACGTAAAGTCGGTGTTTATCGCTTAGTCATGAAAGCGGGCTCTGATAATTTCCGTGCCTCTGCGGTACAAGGTGTGATGAAACGCATCAAAGCCAAGGGCATTGAAGTGGTGGTGTATGAGCCGGTTTTAAAAGAAGAAGAATTTTTCCGTTCGAAGGTTATCCGTGATCTCGACACTTTCAAAGCAGAAAGCGACATTATTCTAGCCAACCGTATGGTGCCTGAGCTGGAAGATGTGGCAGAGAAAGTCTATACCCGAGATTTATTTGGTAACGATTAAAACGCGTTTATGGGGTAGGTTGGTATCGTGCTAACCTATCTCTGTATATTAAGACCTAATAACCCTATCTATTTTGTGCCATAGTGCACAAGTTACCTATTTTTAAACGCTACTCTGCAACAATCGCTAAGAAATGTTGTTTGCCATTTGCTAGCATCCGTCAATTGATTAAAAATTGGCTATTTTGTTATGCAGAAAATAATAAAAAAACAAAGAGACGGTTTTATCACCTTTCAAAAAGAAGGTGAGATAGATTTTTGGCAAATTGTTAATGATTATATTGATGGCAAGATCGCGGGTAAGAATTTAAGTAGCGGAAATATTGAGAGAAGTGTTGCTCGTATTCATGTAAATGGACAAAGTTATATTATTAAATGCGAAAAAGAACGCGATAAGCGTATTGAAAAACGGCTGATGCGTATTATTTCTGGCCCTTTTTATTCACGTTTATTGAAACGTTTAGTGACTGCACAAAATAACGGTTGTACCGTAACGAATGATATTTACTTTGTCGCAGAAAAAATGGTGGGTCGTGAGTCAGTAGAAACATGGATTATTGCGGAGTATGTGGAAGGAACTGTTTTATCTGAAGTTGATGATATCAAGCCTTATTATGCAGAGATGAAAGTCATTATCAACCAATTGCATTGGTATGGTTTATCTTCTAATGATATCCATGCAGGGAACTTTGTTATAACCAATGAAGGACTTAAGGTTATTGATTTATCAGATTATGGTAATTTTGCTATTTGCAAAGCGAATGATTTAATTGCATTACAGCGTTTTTACGGTATCGAACCCGATAGCAAAAATTTTGTTTATCGTTTTATTCGTTTTAGAGATCACTTTCGTCATTGGTCAAGAAAGATAAGAGGGAAGAAAACTCGGCTCTAGTTCGCTATGCCAAGTTTTCATTACCACAAAACTACCGAAAAAAACAAAGTTATCGATCACAACAAAACTATTGATAAAGCGCATCTAAAAATTCAGGGATAAAACTGCCCGTCCCATGGCAACGCTGGGTTGCGGTTTCTCCAGCTTGTTTCATGATAGCGCAAGCAGCGGCAACATTTTGTAGCCTATCACCAGGTAGAGCGCAACATGCAGCAACCACCGCGGAAAGAGCGCATCCCGTACCGACCACACGAGTCATTAAAATATGGCCGCCAGTAACTGCAAAGGTGCGTATTCCATCAGTGATGTAATCCACTTCCCCGCTTATCGCAACAATTGTCTTAGCTTGTCTCGCTAATAATTGTGCTGCGGGAAGAGCGTCATCAGTGGTGTTAAGGGAATCAACGCCTCTGCCGCCAGCACTGCTTCCTACCAATGCCATAATTTCAGAGGCATTACCGCGAATAGCGGCAGGCTTGAGAGTCAGCAATTCATGGCAAAAATGGGTGCGAAAGCTAAGCGCACCTGCGGCAACAGGGTCAAGTACCCAAGGTTTTTTCGCCTGATTCGCACTGTTAACCGCACATTTCATTGCATGTCGGCGCTCAGTGGTTAATGTGCCTACATTAATCAGCAAGCCATGTGCGATAGCGGCAAACTGCTCTGCTTCTTCGGATTCAATGATCATGGCGGGAGAGCAGCCGAGCGCTAACAGGACATTGGCAGTGAAGGTCTGAACAACATCGTTTGTCATGCAATGAACAAGAGGGGATTGAGAAGTAAGCTGTTGTAGTACCAATGATTTTGTCGTGTTGCTGATGTGTTCAAATTCTAACATGATCCCCTCATTAATAGTGATAGAGCATAGGTTCGTTGATTTATTCTACACTCTATCTGTTTTAATGAAAGAACCGCTTAATCAGCAAGGTATTTCTCCATGACCATTCCACCAGCGCCTTGAGCAACAATTTCGTATGAATCATTGGCGGGGTAAATACGTGTCTTAATATGAGGAAAAATAGAGAGTTTTTCTTCAATAGACTTTTTGGTCATCTCAAAAAAGTGATTTTTAGGTGTTAGGGTTCCGCCGCACACCACCACATCTGCTTGAGTCGTTAAAATCGCATTAGCGATGGCAATACCATAATAATAGGCTGCCTCGCCAAGTGCTTCGAGACACAGGGCATCGTCCAATGTGAGAGCTTGGAAAATAGTATGGTAGCTAATTTCAGACTCATTATTAACTAATTCATTGATTATTGAGCTTTTACCCAACCTGAGTTGCTGGATCACCCGTGACTTAATCGCAGACAGTGAACTATATTGCTTTAAACAGCCAAATGACCCGCATTCGCAGCGTTGACCATTAATATCAATTGTCGTATGACCAAAGGCTTGAGCGGTGCTAATGGGTGCTGGAGCGTATTGATTGTTGATGATGGTACAGCTGCGAATATCGGTATCACAGGTTGTAAATAAAAACCTTTGGCTATCAGAGGTATAGCGTAAACGATACTCAGCAAAAGCCGCAAAACTGATCCCACTTCCGAGTAATACGAAGCAAGGGACTTTACTGGATATATAGTCGTGAAGTTCTTTTATTCGTGAGTTATATTGATGATATGGCAGTTTATCGCGTTCTAATATATGGTCGATGGCGATGCCTATACCCAACAAACTTTTTACGTTAAGTCCATGTTCAGCTAATAAAATATCTAATTTATTGAGCAGATGATCCACCATATTTTCTGCGGTTTCTAGGTGCTCATATTTGACTTTTACCATCCCTAAAATATCCAACTTTAGGTTCTGTAAAACTATCGTCGAATATATATCACTCATTTCAATGCCAACTAGGTAGCCATCAGCGGCATTGATATTATAGAGGATAGGTTTGCGGCCACCGGTCGACTCTCCGAGCTCAGAAGTCGAAATTAAGTGATTTCTCCCCAGTTCGTCGAGTAACCGAGCACAAGTTGCTGGTTTCATGCTAGCCAGTGATGTCAACGTCTCTGCCCTAATGGGACCATGGTTTAAAATTAACCGGTAAAGCGTTTTGAGTTTTTGTGTTTTTGAATTTTTTGAGGTGCGAAATTCATTTAATAGTGTATGTAACAAGCGCCTCACTCCTTTTCATTCCGACTCTTGCGCTAAAGATTAGCAAATATACGCATAAGATTCTGCTTCATGTGACACATCATATCTAAATTCTTTTTCTTAAAATGAGATTAAGATCGCTGTTCTGTTTCTAAATTGCTTTATGATCGATTTTAACAATTTTTAGTCGATGTCAATTTGGAGACAACCATGCATCATACAAAAGATATTCTAGAAAGCTTAAGCTTTATTCAGTCTCGCACAGATATTAAACCAACAGTGGGCATTATTCTGGGTTCAGGATTAGGCCCGTTTGCGGACACATTAGAAAATGCAGTACATATTCCTTATAGCGAAATTCCACATTTTGCCAAATCTGAAGCCGTAGGGCATGCCAATGAATTGGTGATTGGCACCATCGCAGGTAAAAATGTGGTTGCGATGAAAGGCCGTTTCCACTACTACGAAGGCTTTACCCTCGACCAAGTCACTTTCCCTGTGCGTTTGATGAAAGCATTGGGCGTCGAAAAATTGATTATTACCAACGCCTGCGGTGCAGTAAATACCGATTTCAACCCAGGTGACCTGATGATTATTACCGATCATATTAATTTAACTGCAAATAACCCATTGATGGGGCCAAATAACCCTGAATTAGGGGTGCGTTTCTTGGATGTTAGTGAGGTGTATAACAAAGAATTACGCCAAACAATCAAGGATGTAGCGGCCGAACAAGGTGTTTCTGTTCGTGAAGGTGTTTATGCATGGTGGACTGGTCCAACTTATGAAACACCTGCCGAAATTCGCATGATCAGAACCTTAGGCGCTGATGCTGTTGGTATGTCTACCGTACCAGAAGCTCTGGTCGCTCATCATTCACAAATTAAGACAGTGGGCATCTCCTGTTTAACTAATATGGCTTGCGGTATTTTAGAACAACCTCTTAGCCATGACGAAGTTATTGAAACTGCAGAGAAAGTTAAAGCCACCTTCTTGAAATTAGTGACGGGTGTGATCGCTCGCTTCTAGTTTTTAGGTTCTTTTTCTCAAAACAATATAAAGATGTTCATAACGCTAAATAAGGTGAATATTGAAATGAAATTTAAAGGTCTAATTTTAGTTTCTTTAGGCGCTTGCAGTTATGGCATTCTTTCAACACTCGTCGTGTTGGCCTACCGCGCAGGATATTCCTTGAATGATGTCATCGGTAGCCAAACGGTATTAGGTGCGATTTTACTGTGGTTTTTTGTTGCCGCAGGTGCATTAATTAAAAAAGCACGTCTAGTATGGCCAACACGACAACAAGGCCTATTAATGTTACTCACTGGGACGACAACAGGGCTAACCGGACTCTTATATTATGCATCATTGCAATATTTGTCTCCGGCGCTTGGTGTCGTCTTATTTTTGCAATTTACATGGATGGGGGTTGCCATTAATGCGGTTGTCAGCCGTCAAGCTCCTCCCATAATGACCATGGTATCGGTTGTGGTGATATTAATTGGGACAGTATTAGCGACAGGTTTGTTAAATAGTTCAGGGATCGTATTTCACTGGCTTGGTGTGCTATTAGGACTATGTGCGGCATTATCGAATGCTATTCGTGTTTATGTCAGTGGTGCATTAGCGGTTAAAACAGATCCTATGATGCGTTCTGCAATTATGGTAACAGGGGGCGCAATTTTGACATCGATTGTCGTTCCTCCAACATTCTTATTGAGCGCATCAACGTTTCATTCCCTATTTTTCTCTTATGGCTTACCCCTAGCTTTCTTTGGTTCTTTCTTTGGTATGTGGATGTTTGCCAAAGGTACTCCACTGATCGGTACCAGTTTAGCGACCATTGTTAGCTCAATGCAGTTGCCCGTCACGATTTTATTATCTGTGACTGTATTGCAGTTACCTCTTGAGTTCATTCAGTTTGTTGGCGTTGCTGTCATCCTTATGGGTGTCGCCATTGCTGAGTTGAAAATAAAAACAAATAAATATAACTCCAAACGGAGCCTTGTATGAATATTAAATCCCGCTTGAAAATCATGCTTTTCCTGCAATATTTTGTTTGGGGAAGTTGGTTAGTTACACTCGGCTCCTACATGATGAAAACATTGAGTTTTTCAGGTGCAGAAGTCGGTATGGTGTATAGCTCAAAGGGTATTGCTGCCATTCTAATGCCCGGGCTTATCGGAATCATTGCAGATAAATATATTCCAGCAAATCGTTTATATATGATTTGTCATTTGATTGGGGCTGCCGCATTGTTTTATGCTGCAACAGTCACGAGTTCAACAGTGATGTTCTGGGTGATGTTAATTAATGCAATGGCCTTTATGCCAACTATTGCACTTTCAAATAGCATCAGTTATTCATCATTAAGCCAATATCAGCTCGATTCAGTGAGTAACTTCCCACCTATTCGTGTATTTGGTACGGTAGGTTTTATTGTTGCTATGTGGAGTATTAGCTTATTGAAATTTGAGCTAAGTAGTATGCAGCTTTATATTGCAGGTGGCTGTTCATTACTTTTAGCGCTTTATTCATTAACCTTGCCAAAAATTGATGTTAATAAAAAAGCAATTTCAAGTAGCTGGATCAGTAAGCTAGGTTTAGATGCTCTGGTGTTATTTAAAAAACCTATTATGGCGGTATTTTTCTTATTCGCTATGTTACTTGGTGCGGTTTTACAAATTACCAATACGTTTGGTAACCCATTCTTACATGACTTCGGTCTGAATCCGTTATACCAAGATAGTTTGGTGGTTCAGTATCCATCGATATTATTATCGATCTCTCAGATGGCAGAAGTGTGCTTTATCTTAGCAATTCCATTTTTCTTGAAACGCTATGGCATTAAAACTGTCATGCTATTAAGCATGTTTGCGTGGACATTACGCTTTGGATTCTTTGCCTTTGGTGACCCATCAGCAATTGGCTTGATGTTCTTAATAATGTCGATGATCGTATATGGCTGTGCATTCGACTTCTTCAATATTTCAGGCTCTATTTTTATTGAAAGAGAAGTGGATACGCGTATGCGCGCGAGTGCTCAGGGCTTATTTATGACGATGGTTAATGGTGTTGGTGCCTATTTTGGTGCGATATTAAGTGGATTGGTTGTCGACTATTACACGGTGGATGGTATTAAAGATTGGCAAATGATCTGGTTAGTTTTTGCTTCTTATACTGTTGTATTAGCAATAATCTTCCAATTTACCTTCCATTATCATCACGATAAAGACGCCGCACTGAAAGAGGCTAAGTCTAGCTAAGATAAGTTGTTAGAAATAACATTTAATCTAAGGGAAAACCATCAATTTGGTTTTCTCTTTTTTTGTTGGTTTTAACACTAAACATAATTACGCTTGCCGCGCAATATATGCTCAGTTAGCGTTTCTTCCGCAAGGGTAAATTCTTTTGCTTTGAGTTGTTCAACTAATTGCTGATGTTGGCGTGTAGACTCATGATAATATTCATTGCGATAAATAGGGTCAGGTTGGAAATAGACTCGCTGGCGAATATTATCCGCTAAATCTAAGAAAACCGAGTTATCCAGTAATTCCAAGAAGAAACGGTGGAAGCGTTCATCTTCTTTTATCCAACCTTGATAGTCATTTTTCTTCAATAATTCATCTTGCCGCTCAATAATCGTCTTTAAGATAGAAAAATGTTCATCAGTTAAATATTCACGAACTAATTTAATTGCATGGGACTCAATTGCTAAGCGTAAATCATAATTATCTCTGGTTTCTTTTAACGATAGTTTCTGAATAAAAACACCTTTACGAGGGATAATTTTGACTAAGCCTTCATTTTGTAATTGATATAAGGCTTCGCGAATTGGAGTACGACTCATACCGAGTTCCTCAACTAAGCTATTTTCAGAGGTGTAACTTTCCTCTCCAAATTGCTTGCTGAGAATTTTATGTTTAATTGCAGTATAGGCCTGTTGGCTTAGTGGTTTATCTTTCATCAGGATCTTGTGTTAACAATAGAAATTTTAGTGAGTATAGAAAGGAATAGATTGGTATACAAGTAATACACTAGTTTTATATTATTTAGGATGCTGTTAAATTTGGGTGGATAATTGAACTTAGCTTGTTGAATAAACCGGCATCCTTGCCAGTTTTTAGACTAATACAGCTCAGGGCGTCGGTTTTGCATACAAGGTAATTTTTCTCGTGTCTCTGCGGTATGCTGTGTTGATATTTCAGCAAAAAATAGTGTTTCATCGTAACCAGCAGATGCGATAGTTACTCCAAGTGCATCACAAACAAGGCTGCGACCAATAAAAATATTACCCGTTTGGTCACATGCGCAGACAGGGATCGTGTTCTCCAAAGCACGTGCTTTAACTAATGTTTGGTAATGCTCCTCTTTTAGTGGCCCGCTAACCCATGCTGTGGGAACGAGTATAAGGTCAGCGCCAGCTAAGGTTAGTTTTCGAGCAACTTCTGGGAAACGCAGTTCATAACAGACTAAAACGCCAATTTTGCCAAATTCCGTTTCCACAGGTTTTAATTCATTATTACTTTGAATGATATTAAGGGATTCCTGATATGAAAAGGCATCGTACAGGTGTGTTTTTTGGTAGTGATAGATAAGCTCACCTTGGCGGTTCAACATAATTGTCGTGTTGAAAGCTCTTTTCGGCTCATTCGGGGCACTTTCATAAATACCACAGGTCACATAAATACCGTATTGTTGAGCGGCTTTTGCCAACTGAGAGACAAAAGGGCCATCAACAGGCTCTGCGACATCGGCATAGCTAATGCCACTATCCGCGGGAACAAAAGCCATAAACATTTCCGGCAATAGGACGAGGTCGGCACCACCTTGAGCAGCTTTTTGTATAGCTTCACAGGCTTTTTTTAAATTTAGAGCTTTATCTGGGCTACTGGCTAGCTGAGCAATTGCAATCTTCATAGAGCCTCCTTATTCAAAAAATTTCGCAGCACCTGAAATTGCCGCTAATGTTTCACCGGCATCAATGCGCTTTTTAACATCAATTTCAGCATGTTGGGCATTAAGGGCTCGTTGGCGATACTCTTGCAGAGTAACTTCATCTGCGACTAAAATGCCATCGCCATCTGCGATGATTAAGTTACCAGGATGGATCGTTACGCCATCTATGCTAACCGGCACATTAATTGCGCCTTCAATACCTAAAATTCGAGTTGTTAACGGACTCACTTTACGTGCATAAATAGGAACGCCAATCTCACGTAATGCTTTGATATCAGTGACACAACCATCAATGACAGCACCGGCAATTTTCTTTGCCCGTGCCATATAAGAAACCATTTCCCCCCAACAAGCACGATCATAATCCCCTGACATATCGATACAGACAACATCGCCTTCTTGCACAATGTCGAAAACCTTGTGTACGGCAGATGAGTCCATATGTGGAATACGAACAGTTACAGCATTACCAATAAATTGGCATTGTTCAATTTGTGGGCGTAATGTTTTGAGAAAACCGAAGTCAGTCATGTGTCCAATAGTTGACGGGCAAACATCACGGCAACTTTCGATAATTTCCGAGCTAAAACAGGCAACACGAGGATTTAATGTAAACATAGGGACACCTTTATTTATTGTATTGAACATAATGTATATGGGTGAAAATTAGTCAGGATTAACTGCCGCAGCTAATGGTTTATCTGGCTGAATGAAAAACCAGCAAACAATCGCTAAACTGATAGGTATCACATTGAAAAGTAAAGCGACGGTCCAGCCGAAATGCTGTGCAAGCCAGCCACATAGAATGGGGGAAATAACACCACCGAGATTGCCCCATAAATTCATCCATCCACTGACAGAGCCTGCATATTGGCGGCCCTTATCTGCTGCAATTGCCCAAGAGGTCACAACTGGTAATCCTAGAGAACCGAGTGCAAGAGTTAGCCATGCAACACTCGCAATGGCACTTTCAGTTTGAGCAGCGCCGCAAATACCCACAATAAAGAGAATAAAACCGGTAATGGCGATATATCCCCTAGCGACTAACTGTGAGTACCCTTTGTTGAGTAACCAATCAGAAATTGAACCTGCAGTGAGTACCGCGATACAAATTGCTAGCCAAGGAAAACTGGCGGCAACGCCCATTTGGGTTAATGAGAAACCACGAGCCTCTTGTAAATAGGTGGGGAGCCAAATCATAAATAAGGTGGTCATGTAGGCGACAAAAAAATATTGGAAACCAACAGCCCAGAACGGACGTTCTTTCATAAATTTGCGCCAAGGGGCTTTAACATCAGCACCTCCTTGCTCACTAATTGTTCGTCCTCCTTGGATAAATGCAATTTCACTTTGAGAAATTTTTGGATGTTGTTCAGGCTTATTTCTGGCAAAGAAATACCAAATCATACCGATAAGAATACCAATCACACCGAAGATATAGAAAACGGCATGCCACCCGAACGAAATCATAATAAATACGGTAAGGGTGGGGGCAATCACAGGCCCAAAATAGGAACCGGCAAGTAAGAAGCTAGCGGCTCGTGCCTTTTCATTTTGGCGAAACCACCATGTATTAAAGACGGCATTCGCAGGGTAGAGCGGCGCTTCTCCAACACCAAATAGGAAGCGTACGATGCATAGCCAAATATAGGTAGGGGCAACGACCGTTAATATTGTGAATGCGGACCAAACGTAAAGGCTAATGGTTGCGATAAGCCTGCTACCAAACCGTTCTGCAAGTATTCCGCTTGGAATTTGGGCAAGTGCATAGCCAAGCGAAAATAACGCACCCAAAAAGCCAAATTGAACTTTGCTCATTCCTAAATCGGTCATCATATGTTCGGCAACAATGGAAATATTGGCGCGATCCATATATGCAATCAAACCGATAATAAAAAATATTGCTGCTAATCCCCAACGTAAACGCCCTGGTGAGTCTTTTGTTGCTGGTGTTACAACAGAATCATTATGTGACATAGAGTTACCTTTTTATTGGTTTGTCGAGGTAATCAACCTTATTGTATTTATATTGAATTCAACTTGTATACAAGATGGATGTTAATAAGCAGTTATTGTGGTGTCAAAGATCTGTTTTGTTATCTGTGATTGAACTCAAAACATTTGATTGATTTATGAGCGAGATCTTATTTTTGGGAAAAAACAGGAAGAAAATAATATTTATGATTAAAAATCAAATGATTATGTATTTCTATGGAAATTGATTTAATCGTTTCTATTCATTATTTGGAAAGAAATAATGAATATCGTGGTAATAGTCTATTTTTCCCCGAATACTTCTTGGGTAAAAATTTTTTAATATCTTCGAAGGGTTGTTGTGGAATGCAGGTTCAAAAATCGTGACAATTAGCACCTATTTCGAGTTAACTTGAGAATCTTTTCAAAGAAAAAAGCCAAACGATAAATAAGCTCACTTCACATCGGTTGGCTTTTTTATGGATTAAAATCGTAACAGAGTGATTATTCGATGTTCTGAATTTGTTCTCTCATTTGTTCGATTAATACTTTGAGCTCAACTGCTGAAGTTGTGACTTCGCTATTAATTGATTTTGACGCTAACGTATTCGCTTCACGGTTGAATTCTTGCATCATAAAGTCAAGACGGCGGCCAGTTGCCTCTTTTTTCTTCAAGATATTACGTGTTTCTTTAACGTGTGCTTCTAATCTATCCAATTCTTCTGCAACATCAACACGTTGAGCCAATAGAATAAGTTCCTGTTCCAAGCGGTTGTTATCCACTTGAATGTCAGCTTCTTCTAACTTGTTTTGTAAGCGTTCACGTTGCCATTGTAGAATTTCTGGCATGTGTTGACGTACTTTGGCGACCTCTGCTAGCACACCGTCAAGTCGCTGCTCAATAAGTGTATGTAAGGATGCCCCTTCAGCTTCACGGCTTTGGATAAAGGCATCAATCGCTTCATCTAACCCTGCCATTAGTTGTTCGCTAATTATGTCTAAATCTTGCTCGCCAGCTGACATCACTCCAGGCCAACGCAAAATTTCTAATGGGTTGATTTCACCTTCATGGCTGTAATTTTTAACCCAATTCGCAGCACTGATTAATTGGCGGGCTAATTGCTCATTTAGGATTAACTCGCCACGATTTGCGCCATCTAACTCAAAGCGTAGACTACATTCTACCTTTCCACGTGTTAAGCGAGAACGCAGGCGCTCGCGAATGACGGGCTCAAGGCTTCTGAATTGCTCAGGTAAGCGAATATACGTTTCTAAATAACGTTGGTTCACGGAACGCAGCTCCCAGGCCGCATTCCCCCATTCACCCTTGATGTCCCGACGGGCAAAAGCGGTCATACTACGGATCATAATTCGTTCCCATTATCGTAAAGATTTAGGAGATTATAACGCTATGCAGGATGACAGGATAGGCATTATCGCTTGAACAACGTATAATGCGTCCCAATTTGAGTTGATAATGGAGATAACACCATGCGCCCAGCAGATAGACAAGCAGACCAAATGCGCCCGATTACCATCACGCGCAACTATACTAAGCATGCAGAAGGCTCTGTTCTTATTGAGTTTGGCGACACGAAGGTGTTATGTAATGCAACTGTTGAAGAAGGTGTTCCTCGTTTTTTAAAAGGGCAGGGGCAAGGTTGGGTTACAGCGGAGTATGGTATGTTACCGCGCGCAACAAATTCACGTAATCAACGTGAAGCTGCACGAGGAAAACAAACGGGTCGTACGATGGAAATCCAACGGTTAATTGCACGTTCTTTACGTGCTGCTGTTGACCTTAAAAAGTTAGGCGAGTACACCATTACTTTAGACTGTGATGTTATCCAAGCGGATGGCGGTACACGTACAGCGGCGATTTCTGGTGCCTGTGTGGCTCTAGTTGATGCACTGAATAACATGGTTGAGCAAGGTAAAATTGCAAAAAGCCCACTCAAATCAATGGTTGCAGCCGTTTCCGTCGGAATTGTAAATCAAGAAGCCCTATGTGACCTTGAATATGTTGAAGATTCTGCCGCTGAAACAGATATGAATGTTGTGATGATGGATGATGGCCGAATGATTGAAGTGCAGGGCACCGCAGAAGGCGAACCATTTAGTCATGAAGAGCTACTTGCTCTATTGGCATTAGCTAAAACAGGTTTAAATACCATTTTTGAAGCTCAGCGAGAAGCGCTGAAGTAAGTTAATCATTAATTAGGCGGCTAAATAGTCGCCTTTTTTATGTCTGCTGGTTCATCAACCAATTAGCAGCTTTGAATATAGATAAATAATCATCAACGAGGAGAATGACCAATGAAAGCCTATCAGCGCGATTTTATTGAACTTGCCATGAAAAAACAGGTACTTAAATTTGGTGAGTTTACGCTGAAATCAGGTCGTAAAAGCCCTTATTTTTTCAATGCGGGGTTATTTAATACAGGGCGTGATCTGGCACTTGTCGGTCGTTTTTATGCACAAGCATTACAAGATAGTGCAATTGAGTGTGATGTCATCTTTGGCCCTGCGTATAAAGGGATCCCTATCGCAACGACGACGGCGGTAGCACTTTCTGAACACCATGACATCGATATGCCATATTGCTTCAATCGCAAAGAAGCTAAAGACCATGGGGAAGGTGGCGTGTTAGTTGGGAGTCCTTTGAAAGGGCGTGTTGTGGTAGTTGATGATGTCATTACTGCAGGAACGGCAATTCGTGAGTCAATGGAAATTATTAAACAACAACAAGCGACGTTGAATGGTGTTTTGCTATGCCTTGATCGCCAAGAAAAAGGCAAAGGTGACATTTCAGCAGTGCAAGAGGTTGAGCGTGATTATGGCTGTAAAGTTTACTCAATTATTACCATGAGCGATTTAATCACTTACCTCTCTGAACAGGAAGGTATGCAGGAACATTTAGCGGCTATGAAGGCTTACCGCGAACAATACGGAATCGAGTAAAAAAAGCCCTCGCCCAATGATGGGCGGGGTGAGTAGTATAAACAATCGGTTATTGTAACTGAGCTAGAATTAAAGGCCAGCGCGATTCAAACTCGACGGTTGGCCGATAACGAAACTCAGAACGTACAAAACGTGAGAGCATCCCTTCACAAAAGGCTAATAACTGAGAAGCAAGCAGTGACTCATCATGAATAAACCCATGACCATCACGTATTTTTTTCTCTTTTAACACCTGTCGCAATTGCGATTCTATACGTTCAAATAATTGATTAATACGATCTTGAAGCCTATCTTGCTCAAACATCAGAGCGTGGCCCGTCATTATACGCGTTAGCCCAGGGTTTTTCTCTGAAAAACCAAGTATTAGCGCTAGTATTAGTTTAATTCTAATTATCGTATCTTTTTCATCACTTAAAATCAGATTAATGCGCGAAACCAATGAGTCTTCAATAAACCCAATGAGGCTATCGAACATTTTCATTTTACTCGGAAAATGACGATACAGCGCAGCCTCTGATACACCAACCGTAGCAGCAAGTTTTGCTGTTGTAATGCGTTGGCTACCATCACTACTTTCTAACATTAACGCAAGAGCCTGTAAAATCTCATCACGTCTGTTACGTTTTTGTGTTGTCGCTTTTTCTGCCATGTCTAATAAGACCCCTGCTAAAACAGCAAAACAAACTATCCAAAATTTTGCTCTTAGTAAAGAGACTTACAAAGCAAAATGGATTTAAAAAATGTTTAAAATATAAGTAATGTTGAGCAAGTTTCCTGAAAGAAAATATGCGGCTGATTGTTTTTATTCATAAAGATAGAACCTAATTCAGGTTCTATCTAGCATATTTGTTATCAGGATATTCTATTTATTGACGGCCGGAATGGCCGAAACCGCCAGCCCCACGCTCTGTTGCGTCAAAATCATCAACAATATTAAATTCCGCCTGAACAACCGGGACAAATACCATTTGAGCCATACGTTCACCGGGTTCAATAGTAAAAGTTTTATCACTACGGTTCCAGACAGACACCATAAGTTGCCCTTGATAATCAGAGTCAATGAGCCCAACTAGGTTACCAAGTACGACGCCATGTTTATGTCCTAAACCTGAACGAGGTAAGATGACAGCAGCAAGGCTTTCATCAGCAATGTGAATGGCTAAACCCGTTGGAATAAGTTCTGTTTGACCTGGCGCCAGATCGATAGGTGCATCAAGGCATGCACGTAAATCTAAACCAGCAGAACCTGTAGTGGCGTAGGCTGGTAGAGGAAATTCATTACCGATACGGCTATCAAGGATTTTTAGGTCAATTTTTTTCATAACGTTGAAGTATCTCGTCAAGTAAATAGTGGCTTAATTCGTTTTTATTGCAGTGAGGCAAACGTGTATCACTGTTAGCATCAAAAATATGTAACGCGTTGTTATCGCTATTAAATCCGTTGTCTGCTAGTGAGACGTCATTGGCACAAATGAGATCGAGTTGTTTTTGCTGTCGTTTTTGGCGTGCGTATTCTTCCACATTTTGGGTTTCAGCTGCAAACCCAACAACATATGGCCTATTGTGTTTTAGGTTGCCGACACTAGCCACGATATCTGGATTTTTGATAAGTGTAATCGAAACTTCATCACCTTGTTTTTTTATTTTATTTTCAGCAATGTTTTTTGCTCGGTAATCTGCAACTGCGGCGCAACCAATAAAAATATTTTGCTCTGTAATGGTTTGATGAACTTGCTCATACATTTCTAGGCCGCTCGTGACATCAATCCGCTTAACCCCTTCAGGTGTTTCAATATTTACAGGGCCCGCAATCAAAGTGACGTCAGCACCACGTTGACTGGCTGCCTTAGCAATGGCAAAACCCATTTTCCCCGAACTATGGTTGCTGATGAAACGAACGGGGTCGAGTGCTTCCCGTGTTGGGCCAGCAGTGATCATTAATTTGATGCCTTGTAAGTCGAGTTTAGGGGTAAAAAACTCACTGGTTAGACGAACAATTTCTAGTGGGTCAATCATGCGACCAGGACCAATATCACCACAAGCTTGGCTACCTGCGTCTGGCCCCCAAATCATACATTGGCGTTGTTGCAATTTGATTAAATTTTCTTGTGTTGCTTTTGCTTTGTACATTTGTTGGTTCATTGCTGGCACAAGTGCAATCGGTGCAGCGGAAGCAAGACAAACTGTTGTGAGTAAATCATTTGCCATTCCTGCACTGAGGCGAGCAATTAAATCCGCAGTAGCAGGCGCTAGAATAATGATATCTGCCCACTTAGCGAGTTCAATATGTCCCATAGCAGCCTCAGCGGCTGGGTCAAGTAAGTCATCGGAAACAGGATGCCCTGAAACGGCTTGCAAGGTTAAAGGTGTAATAAAGGCTTTTGCACCTTGAGTCATCACAACACGCACAATCGCACCTTTATCGCGCAAACGGCGGGTAAGTTCAGGGATTTTATAAGCGGCAATGCCCCCACTAATACCAATAACTATCTGCTTACCTAATAGTGATAGTTGATTCATTATTTTTATCCAATTCGGTCAACATGGGAGGCATATTACCACAGAGAAGCTAGAGGTGGCGCGCTCGATTTTTCGTCACAGTACTATTTTTGCGAAGCGCTACGCAAACCCATATGTGAGGGGTTGTGAATGTTTTTTAGGCTAGATAAAAAGGATGCAAGGGATTTAGGGACAAAGAATATGATGAGTGAACATCTAGATTTACCACCAAGAGAAAAGCTACTCGCATACGGGGCGGCTGCGTTATCTGATGCTGAGCTACTCGCTATTTTTTTGCGTACAGGGAGCCAAGGTGAACCTGTTTTGCAGCTTGCGAAGCGTTTAATACAGGAGTTTGGTTCAGTGTATTTGCTTCTACAAGCAGACTACGAAAAACTAAAACACTGTAAAGGAATGGGGAGTTGTAAATTTACCCAACTACAGGCCGTCAGTGAACTAGCTCGACGCTTTTTCTCTGAACAATTTTTATATGAAGATGTGATGACTGGGCCTGAACAGTTGAAAGCAAAGTTGTTGGATTTATTTGCAGGGCAAGAGCGTGAAGTTTTTGTCGTGATATTTTTAAATAATAAAAATCAAATTATTTGCCATGAAGAGTTGTTTAAAGGTACTTTGAACAAAGTTGAAGTCCACCCTAGAGAAATTATTCGCTTTGCCATAAAAATGAATGCGAACGGCATTATATTAGCCCATAATCATCCATCGGGTAACCCAGAACCCAGCACTGCGGATAGGCAAGTGACAGAGCGAATCCAGCGAGCTTGCGCTATTATGGGGATTAAACTACTTGACCATTTTGTCGTCGGGCATAAGCAATGTGTCTCATTTGTAGAACGAGGGTGGTTATAAAATTATTTTTTTGCCTAAAAAATGACAACTTTCTTTGTGTTGGGCTTGAGTGAAAACGATTGAAAGCGTATACTACGCCACCTTTAAGGATCTTGGGTTTGGCGAGAAGGGCCTATCTCAGTAAATTTTTACGTCTTAGTAAAGTAAATCTTTATTCAGGTATTAACGGTTTTTTCAGTCAATGAAAGTTTGCTGAGATGGGCTCCTAAGCCTGACGAGGCGGCCATACCCAGAACAAAAAAGCTCGAGCTGATTAGATTTTTGGAGAATAGACATGTCACGAGTCTGCCAAGTTACTGGCAAGCGTCCAATGAGCGGTAACAACCGTTCACACGCATTAAACGCGACCAAACGTCGTTTTTTGCCAAACCTGCACTCTCACCGTTTCTGGGTTGAGTCTGAGAAACGTTTCGTAACACTGCGTGTATCTGCTAAAGGTATGCGTGTTATCGATAAAAAGGGTATTGATGCTGTTCTTGCTGAACTGCGTACCCGTGGTGAGAAGTACTAAGGAGCTAAAAAATGGCTAAAGGTATTCGCGAGAAAATCAAGCTAGTCTCTTCTGAAGGTACAGGTCATTTCTATACCACTACGAAGAACAAGCGCACAATGCCAGAAAAACTGGAACTGAAAAAATTCGATCCAGTTGTTCGTAAGCATGTGATCTACAAAGAAGCAAAAATTAAATAATTTTGCTTTCTGCGTTAAAAACTCAGCTTCGGCTGAGTTTTTTTTTACCTAAAATTTGGGTTATCGATGATATGCGCATTCGAAGCTATGACCATTATAATGAAAGTAGTAACATAGAGAGTATTCATTGAATTAATAATGATATTTGTTGTCGAATGACTATTGTCTTTTACATATAGACTTGATTAAGAGTGCCTGGTGAAAAAACAGTTTAAAAAAATTCTTGTGATCAAGATGAGGTTTCATGGGGACATGCTGCTGACAACACCGGTTATCAGCTCATTAAAACACCAATATCCTGATGCTGAAATTGATGTTTTGCTTTATCAGGATACTATCCCTATCCTCTCTGAAAATGCTGAAATTAACGCTTTGTACGGCATGGCAGGGAAAAAAAGTGGTGGGCTGAGTAAAGCATGTAATTTTATTAAATTACTGCTAAAGCTGCGTAAAAATAAATATGATTTAGTTGTTAATCTAGCAGACCAATGGATGGTGAGTGTATTGGTTCGAGCAATTCCTGCTAGTACAAAAATTTCCCATCAGTTTGCCCACCGAGACTCTAAATATTGGTGTAATAGTTTTACGCATTTGACAGAACCTGAAGGCGAACATGTTGTTCTAAATAACCTATCAGTGCTCAAGCCGTTAGAAATAAAAGAACTAAAAACACATCTAACGATGTCTTATTCAGAGCAGGATTGGAAAAATATTGATGAAAGGTTATTAAGCCTTGGTGTCCATAGTAGCTATGTCGTCATCCAACCAACAGCACGCCAAGCCTTTAAGTGTTGGGATAATGAAAAATTCTCAGCCGTCATTGATGCATTGCAGTCTCGGGGTTATCAAGTGGTTTTAACTTCGGGGCCGAGTAAAGAAGATTTGGAATGTATCAGTGATATTGCAAATGGCTGCCGAACAAAGCCCGTTACTGAGCTTGCAGGGAAAACTTCATTTCCTGAGCTAGGCGCATTGATTGCTCATGCCGCTTTATTTATTGGTGTTGATTCGGCACCAATGCACATTGCTGCTGCAGTTAAAACGCCAATAGTGTGCCTTTTCGGTGCGACAAATCATATTTTTTGGCGGCCTTGGAGCGATAATGTCGTTCAGTTTTGGGCGGGTGATTATGAAACTATGCCACCGAGAGAAGAGCTAGATCGTGATAAAAAGTATTTATCCATTATTCCAGCTTCTGATGTAATTAAAGCAACAGAGAAAATGTTGCCGATGAATATTCGCTCTATGATGACAAGGTATTAACATGAATCTGGCATTTTGCTTATATAAATACTTTCCGTTTGGTGGGTTACAGCGGGATTTCCTACGTATTGCAACTGAATGCCAGTCACGTGGTCATCACGTCCGTGTTTATACCCAATCATGGGAAGGTGATAAGCCTAGTGGTTTTGAAATTATTATCGTGCCGGTAACTTCAAAGACGAATCATGGGCGAAATGCACAATATTGCGACTGGGTGTTAGCTCATTTAAAGCAGCATCCTGCTGAGCGGATAATTGGTTTCAATAAAATGCCAGGGTTGGATGTTTATTATGCAGCTGATGTCTGTTATGCACAAAAAGTCGCTGAAGAAAAAGGGTTTTTGTATAAGCTGACACCTCGCTATAAACACTATGCCGCATTTGAAAAAGCGGTTTTTGCAGTGGGGAAACCGACACAGCTATTAATGTTAACGCCACATCAAATTAGTCATTTTAAAAAGCATTATGGAACTGAAAATGAGCGTTTTCATATGCTACCTCCCGGTATTGCCCAAGATAGAAAATATGATAAACAAATTGCTGACGCCAAAAGAGTTTATCGTGAAAAAAATCAAATACCTGAATCTGCATTTTTAGTATTGCAGGTAGGCTCTGACTTCAAACGTAAAGGTGTTGACCGGACCATAAAAGCCATTGCGGCGTTGCCCGAAGACATTAAGAAAAACACGTTATTGATGGTAGTTGGCCAAGATAAACCGGTGAAATACCAGCAGTTAGCGAAAACGCTAGGAATCGGCTCACAAGTCTCTTTCTTTAGTGGACGTAATGATATTGCAGAATTAATGGCAGCAGCCGATATATTAATGCATCCAGCTTATCAAGAAGCCGCAGGTATCGTGTTATTAGAAGCGATTACTGCAGGTTTACCGATTATTGTCACAGAAGTATGTGGATATGCTTCATTTATTAGCCAAGCTCAATGCGGTATTGTGGTAAACGAACCTTTTGAGCAAACCGTTTTAAACGTGGCTTTAGAAAATAGTTTAAAAAGTCCGGCTCAATTAGCACAATGGGTAAGTAATGCGCGCTATTTTGCGGATACAGAAGATTTGTATAGTTTACCAGAAAAAGCCGCAGATATTATTTTAGGGGGAAGCAAATGATTGAGTTAAAAACCCCTTTTAGTGAATTATGGAAAAATAAAGATCCCTTTATCGAAGCTGATAAGTTACAAGGTGAAGTTTTTCGTGCGTTAGAGACACGTAAAACGCTGCGTTTTGAACTTGAAGGGCGTAGCTATTTTATAAAAATTCATTATGGGACTACACTGAAAGAAGTCCTTAAAAACTTATTATCTTTTCGGTTGCCGGTATTAGGGGCTGATAGAGAGTGGAATGCTATTCATCAACTTACCCAAGTTGGAGTGGATACTATGAATGGCCGGGCGTTCGGGCAAAAAGGGGTTAATCCTCTTCGTCGCCACTCCTTTATTATTACTGAAGATTTGACCCCGACGGTGAGTTTGGAAGATTATTGTGCAAATTGGTTAGATAACCCGCCAACTTTCAGTACCAAGCAAATGATTATTCGTCGGGTCGCGAAAATGGTGCGTAAAATGCACGCAACGGGTATTAACCATCGTGATTGTTATATTTGCCATTTTTTACTGCATTTGCCATTTACGGGAAATGAAGAGCAGCTAAAAATATCGGTTATTGATTTGCACAGAGCACAACTCAGAAATTCTGTTCCAATTCGTTGGCGAAATAAAGACTTAATTGGTTTATATTATTCATCATTAAATATTGGGCTCACTCAGCGTGATGTTCTTCGTTTTATGAAAGTCTACTTTGGCTTATCGCTACGAGATATTTTGCAACAGGAAGCGTCATTGATCGCTAAAGCGGAAAGCAAAGCTGCACAAATTAAAGAACGTACAATTAGAAAGTCATTGTAAGTCAAAGAAAGAAGAGAGATATAAATGTTCTTCAATAAAGAAAATGCGGTTACACAACAAATTGATTTATCGTCATCTGATGCGATTGTTAATAATGATAGCTTACATATTTCCTATGGGATTGACCGTAATTTTCTATATGGTTGTGGGATCTCGATTGCTTCTTTATTGAAAACCAATCCTGATATCTCTTTTTCATTTCATGTATTTACTGACTATTTTGATGATGAGCAAAATAAATTATTTAAACAGCTCGCTGAGCAATATAAGACGAGTATTAAAGTTTATTTAGTTGACTGTGAACAGCTTAAATCGCTTCCAAGTACCAAAAATTGGTCATATGCAACTTATTTTAGGTTTATTATTGCGGACTACTTTTCAAACCAGTTAAATAGAATGATCTATATGGATGCAGATATTATGTGCCAAGGAACGCTGCAGCCATTGCTAAATATTCAATTTAAAGATGATGAAATCGCTGCTGTTGTGCCTGAAAGGGATCGCAATTGGTGGCAAAAAAGAGCTGATGCTCTAGGAGTCCCAAGTATTGCTTCGGGGTATTTTAATGCAGGGTTTTTAGTTTTAAATTTAGTGAATTGGTCAAAATTTGATATCTCAACTAAAGCAATGGATTTACTTTCCCAAGATGCTGTGAAAGCAAAATTATCCTATTTAGACCAAGACATTTTAAATATGCTATTAACAGGGAAAGTCATTTACCTTGATGGCAAATATAACACTCAATACAGCATCAATTATGAGCTGCAAAAAGGCAAAAAAGAAAACCCAATCACGCCTGAAACGGTATTGATTCATTATATTGGCCCAACTAAGCCTTGGCATGAGTGGGCGAATTATCCAACAGCTCAACCCTTTATTAGTGCAAAGGACGTATCGCCTTGGAAAGATATTCCATTACTGAAGGCTAAAAGCAGTAATCATTTGCGTTATTGTGCGAAGCATATGTTTAACCAAGGAAAGGTTTTCTCTGGGATAAAAAATAATCTCCAGTATTTCTGGGTTAAACTAAGTTAAATAATAATTGGGTAAGTTATGTCTTTTTTAGAAAGAAATGAAAGTATTCTCTCAAAGTATAACAAGACTTTGGTACTAATTTTTGTTGTTCTTTTTTTTGTAGAAAATGTAACGAGATATAAGCATATTCTGTTCTATTTGATGATAGCGACATCTTTGGTTTATCTATCCTTAGATACAAAAAAAGTGTTGGAAAAATTAAATAATAAGCTATTATATTTGGTTGGTGCTTTTTCTGTCTTTCTTTATATATCAGTAACTTATTCGGACATACCAAGTGTATCGATTAAGACCCTCAACAATAATTTATTAAATTATGGAATACTAAGTTTATCTCTTTTATTGCCGATTATTTTATATAGAGAAAGCCTAAAAGATATTTCAAAACTATTATTAACGAGTTTTACTGCATCGTTAGCCTTAGTTTTACTTGTTGAGTTATACCGCTACTATATAGCTTATCAGCAGGATATCTTGCCGTTTACTACCTATGATTTTAGGCATGTTTCGGATGCGTTAGTTTTTTTCTTTCCAATACTTCCTATTCTTTGGTATTTATTGCCTAAATCTAAAATTATTTATTTCTATATTTTAAGTATTGTATTTCTGTTTGTTTTGCTTGGAACGCTAGCTCGGGGGGCATGGGTTACAGTTGCAGCCGCTGGGTTATTATTTTTATGTTTTAAACGACCCTGGAAGCTAATTGGGGTTGTATTATGCCTTTCATTAGTTTCACTTATTTCAATTAAACTAATTTATCCAGAAACAAGTAAAAAACTATTTTATAAGCTGGAGCAGACAGATAGCTCTCACCGTTATACTAATGGAACCCAAGGAACCGCTTTTGAGCTTATACTAGAAAACCCAATTATTGGCTATGGGGTTGGTGATGAAATTTATCATGAGAAATACAACAGTGTAGTTAAACATTATCCTGAATGGGTCGCTAGATACTCTATCGGTCCCCATAATATTTGGCTTTATATTTGGTTTGGTGCGGGTATTGCAGGGTTAGCGATATTTAGTGCGGTATTTTTGTCAATGTGCTATTCCTCAATGCAAGGGATTAAAAATAGGTCTGATGAACCGGAAATTTACTTTTCCTTCATTGCATTGTTGTTAAGTCTTATTGGCTTTTATCTGGTTCGTGGAATGTTTGAACAAGTCGACCTTAAACCCTTAGGTGTTCTTTTGGGTTTTTTAATCGCTATGATGGGGCATAGTTCAACCAAGCAGAAGAGAGTGTGCCATGAATAACTTGATAACAAATAAATATCTGCTAAATGAGGGGGCTAATGCTAGTAATACCTCTTTACCATGTCTTGATGTTATTTATGGTTCGGATGAAAACTATCAGTTTGGTGCGGGTGTTTCAGCGGTCTCTTTACTTATTAATAACCCAAATACGTTCTTCAGATTTCATTATTTTTTAGATAAAGCCCGCCCTAGCTTTTTAGATAAGCTGAAGGTTATTTCTCATCAGTTTCCAGCTGAATTTCATATTTATGAATTGGATAATCAATTACTAAAAACATTACCAGTTTCTGATATTTGGTCCTCAGCAATGTATTTTCGGTTAGTTGCTTTAGATTATCTCTCGAAAGATTATGATTTTGCTTTATATTTGGATGCGGATGTTATCTGTAATGGCCAATTGAATTTGGCGGCTGATTTAATTAAAGATAAAGTATGTGGTGTTATTGCCGATAACATTGGCGTAAGGACAAAAAGTGAAACACGGCTTCACATTCCAAAGTTAACTGAGACCTATTTTAACTCGGGTGTAATGTTTGTGAACTTAAAAGAATGGCACGAAAAACGAATTACTCAGCAATGTTTCGAATTGTTATCTGCAGAAAATGCGAAACAACGGTTTAAATACCCAGACCAAGATGTATTAAACCTTATTTTAAGAAATGACCTGATACTACTTAATCAGAAGTTTAATACGGTTTATACACTAAAAAATGAACTGTATGACCGAACCCATCAAAAATATCAAACTATTATTACACCCGAAACAGTTTTAATTCATTACACGGGTGTGAGTAAGCCTTGGCATAAGTGGGCGAACTATCCTTCTTCTCAGCCTTTTTATAAAGCATTAGCACAATCACCTTGGACAAAGGATGATTTAAAACATGCCACTAAATTTGTTGAAAGGAAAAAAGAATATAAGCACCTATTAAAGCGAGGTGCTTATTTATCAGGTATTTTGTCGGGCATTTGCTATTTGTTTGAAAAATACGCAAAAAAAAGAAAATAATATGATGATTAATAAAATTATCTTAACAGTTTCCCCTATATTTTCTATACCGCCTAAAAGTGCGGCAGCAATTGAATCGTGGATGTACAACATCGCCAAACGATTAGACATTGAAAACCGAATCGTTTGTATACGAAATGATGGGTATAGCGCTCATTCTGTTGTTAATAAGTATTGTGAAATTGAGCGTATTAAGTTTGGAAAAGTGTATACAAGACTATTTAAGAAATGGACAAGGTTAGATCCATATTCTTATGCCGATAGAATTGTCAAAATTAAACACCAATTTTCGCCAAACCCGAATGAAAGTGTTATTTTTGTTCACAATCATATTAAATCCTTCAAAAAAATAATTAAGAAAGAAGGACATAATAATGTTGTGTTACACATGCATAATTTGTACGAGCCTAAAGATGTCCCTGAAGACATAAAAATCATTGTGCCAAGCCATTTTATGAAAAATTGGTATAGAGAACGTTTACCAAATGCGCATATTGAGGTGGTCCGTAATGGGTTTGATGGTGAAATTTATGCTCAGCCTCCAGAGGTCAAACGTGAGGATTTTGGGTTAACAGCGGAAGATAAAATTGTTTTATTTGTTGGACGAACTGCTAAAGGCAAAGGGCTGCTTGAATTAATGCGAGCATGTCAAGTTTTATTTAAAGCGGATCCTAACTATAAACTTGTCATTGTGGGAGACCTAAATACGACAGCAAAAGGTGAGTTGGCGCAATATCAAAACGAAGTAAAAAATTTTGCAAAAATTTTGGGTGAGCAGTGTATTTGTTTAGGTGAGGTTCATCCTGAAAAAATTAGACACTATTATGCTCTCGGGGATGTTATTGTCGTTCCTTCTATTGAGCCAGAATCATTTTGTATGGTTGCACTTGAAGCAATGGCTTCTGGTCGTCCTGTGATAGCAAGCCAGCGAGGGGCAATGGTGGAATTTATTTCCCATAATGAAACTGGGTTTATTTTCAGGGAGCCGCTTTCGCCTTTAAGTATGGCTGAGGATATTACTAGTGCATTAGAGCACCCAGATAGTCAAAAAATAGCCTATCATGCCAAAAAACATGCTTATGATAATTTCACTTGGGAAATTGTTAAAGATGAGCTCATGAGGGTGATTGCAAAATGGTATCCCTAAGCAAAAAATGTGAGTTTATATATGCCAGAACTACCAGAAGTTGAAACCAGCCGCCGTGGAATAGAACCACATTTAGTCGGAAATACAATCTCTTACGCAGTTGTACGCAACAGTCGATTACGTTGGCCGGTCAGTGAACAAATTAAAAGCTTATCAGATGAAGCGGTTCTGAGTGTCCAACGTCGGGCCAAATATCTACTGATTGAATTGCAAACAGGTTGGATTATTGTTCATTTGGGAATGTCTGGTAGTGTGCGTATTTTGACCGAAGAATTACCTGAAGAAAAACATGACCATGTAGATTTAGTTATGCGAGATGGCAAAGTGCTGCGCTATACGGACCCTCGTCGTTTTGGCGCATGGCTCTGGTGTGATGATTTAGAAAACAGTTCGGTACTTGCACACTTAGGACCTGAGCCATTATCAGATGCCTTTAATCCCCAATATCTTTATGAATTAGCGCAAAAGAAAAAAGTGGCCGTTAAGCCGTGGTTAATGGATAACAAAGTGGTTGTTGGTGTGGGTAATATTTATGCCAATGAAGCATTATTTGCGACGAAAATATCACCTGAAAAAATCACTAATACATTAACATTGGCTGAAATTACTGAACTCGTGCAACAGATCAAAAAGGTGTTACAACGCTCCATTGAGCAAGGCGGCACGACACTAAAAGATTTTTTACAGTCGGATGGTAAGCCGGGTTACTTTGCCCAAGAATTGTTTGTTTATGGGAAAAAGGGGGAACCCTGCTCAATGTGTGGTACGCCAATAGAAAGCATTAAACAGGGGCAACGCAGTACTTTCTTTTGTCCGCAGTGTCAAAAATAGTGCGTTTTACTATTTTTTATTGAGTTTCTTTAACATTGCCTCAGCAACCACTGGGGGTAGGAAAGACGAAATATCACCATCGTGAAGGGCAACATCTTTGATTAAAGAAGAAGAAACAAAGGACAAACTTTGCGATGGTAATAAAAATACGGTTTCCAAGTCAGGAACAAAATGGCGGTTCATATTCGCTAATTGCCACTCATATTCGAAATCAGCCACAGAACGAACGCCACGAATAAGAATATTAGCGCCATTTTTTTGTGCAAAATTAGCCATCAATTCAGAAAACCCAACAACTTCAACATTATCAAGGTGAGAAGTTACTTCTTTAGCAAGGGCAACACGCTCATCAAGGGAAAACATCGGGTTTTTTCGTTGGCTATTTGCAATAGCCAACAAGACATGGTCAAACATTGCTGCTGCTCGGGTAACAATATCAACATGTCCTGATGTCACAGGGTCAAACGTACCAGGGTAAATAGCCTTATGTTTCATGGCGATAGTATCTCGTTGTTTGTATTTTCTATTCGAAAAAATAGCATGAATAAGCGCTAACATTATCGGCTATCTAGCATGGTTGCAACTGTAGATAAGATTTTACTGCTATTTTTAGGTGCATATTCTGCACACTTTTATCTGAGCTTTATGGTAAGATAGCGCCAATTTTGGTAAGTGAATCAGATCGAATGTTATTGCTGCGTTTATATCAGGTACTTCTTTATCTTATCCAGCCATTTATATGGGTTCGCCTATTGCTGCGCAGCCGTAAAGCGCCTGCGTATCGTAAACGTTGGGGCGAACGTTACGGCTTTTGTGCAGGAAAAGTAAAACCTCAAGGCATTTTATTACATTCAGTTTCTGTCGGGGAAACTCTTGCAGCCGTTCCACTAGTCCGTGCACTTCGCCATCACTATCCGTCTCTGCCAATTACAGTAACAACAATGACGCCAACTGGCTCAGAGCGTGTTCTTTCTGCATTTGGCGACGATGTTGACCACGTCTATTTACCTTATGACCTCCCTGGTTCTATGCGTCGTTTCCTGAAACAAGTCGACCCAAAACTTGTGATCATTATGGAAACTGAATTATGGCCAAACATGATTAACCAATTGTATAAACGTAAAATTCCATTGGTTATTGCAAATGCGAGACTTTCTGAGCGCTCTGCTGCTGGGTATCAAAAGCTCGGTAGCTTTGTGAAACGTATGCTACGTAATGTCACTATGGTCGCAGCACAACATCAGGAAGATGGTGAACGTTTCGTTCAATTAGGGTTGCGGCGGATGCAATTGAGTGTAACAGGGAGCCTGAAGTTTGATATCTCTGTAACGCCTGAATTAGCTGTCAGGGCAATAACTTTACGCCGCCAATGGGCAGCACATCGCCCAGTTTGGATAGCGACTAGCACTCATGAGGGTGAAGAAGCCATTGTTTTAGAAACACATCAACAGTTATTAAAACGATTTCCTGATCTATTATTAATTTTAGTACCGCGTCACCCTGAACGCTTTGCAAAAGCGGAAGAATTAACTCAAAAAGCCGGTTTAACGTTTATTCGTCGTAGTGCCAATACGATCCCTACTGCAGATGTCCAAGTGGTGATTGGCGATACCATGGGCGAATTGATGTTGCTATATGGAATTGCGGATATTGCCTTTGTTGGGGGAAGTTTGGTCGAAACTGGGGGGCATAACCCACTCGAAGCCGCAGCCCATGCGCTACCTGTGTTAATGGGGCCTCACACATTTAATTTTAAAGATATTTGCGGAAAACTGACTCAAGCAGATGGCTTAATTACGGTGACAGACAGTGAATCTATGGCTCAAGCCGTGACGAGTTTGCTTTCTGATGAAGATTACCGGTTATATTATGGACGTCATGCCGCCGAAGTTCTTCATGAGAACCAAGGTGCCCTTCAAAGATTATTAAAACTATTGCAACCCTATTTGCCTCCGCGAGAGCAATAATGCCAAGTAATGTCTTTTTTTGAATATTAACTTGAACATTACAACAATAGATTGTGAATATTTTCTGGCACATCCTAGTATTGCATTTAAACTATAGTACACTGCCTCGTTTATTATAGAGTCATTCGATTTGGTTTATTACTATTAGAGTAGTATCCAAATGGAATGTTGGAACTTTTGCTTATCTTTCTAAGACTATATGCCAGCCATTAATCAATCAATTTCAAATAAATATGTTTATGTATGGGTCATAAGCTATGCCATAGTTTGGATCTTAGCGAGTTTTTATTTCGACCCTACCGTACCTTATGACACAGTAGAAGCAGTGAATTGGGGAATGAATGGGGAGTGGGGATCACCTAAAAACCCATGGTTTGTTGGTGTAATGATGTGGCCTGCAATTTACCTCGATATCCCCTATAGTTTTTATTGGTATTTTAGTCATTTTGTGGGTATTGCATTTGGCTTACTTGGGGTATGGAAACTAGCCTTCCGTTTAACTGGGCGTCGCGATTTCGCTTGGTTTGCAATGCTAATGTTGAATTTATCAGGTGTCATTAATTTCGATATCATTCCTTATAATGATAACTATATTCTAGTGACATTATGGCCTTGGGTTATTTATTTCTTTTTACGTGCGGTTGATGATAACCCAGTATGGTGGTTACCATTTGCCTTATTTGCAGGCCTTGCAACAATGGGGAAATACTCAACATTGGCGCTAGTTGGGTCTGTTTTCTTGTTAACTATATTTGTGAAACAGGTTCGCCAAAGTTACCGTCATCCTGTTTTTTACCTTGCGATTGCATTGTGGTTTGCTTTGGTATTGCCAAATTTCTTTTGGTTGATGGCAACGGACTTTTCGGCTTTCAAATGGGTGGATTCACAAATCGACCCTGGGTTTAATCTTCACACCACACAAGCGGCACTAAGCGTGTTTTACCCATTAGTGATTGCGGCGATTGTCGTTTATAGCTGTGGTGGAAAGCTAGGGTGGCCTAAAGCGTTGCCTAACCGCATGGCTAACTTCATTATTTTATTTCCATTAGTGGTGATATATGGCTGGTTCTCTTTCCACGATGGTGGTCGAATAACTGAATGGCTGCAGCCATTTATGGCTATCAGCGCACCGCTATTTGTTGGCTCAATAATAGAAATGCCAAGAAAACCGTTTAAGAAGTCATTAGTGGGTTTTGCAATTTTTGGTGTTTTAGTGGTAGTTGGTTATATTACCGTTCAGGCTGCGAATATTCGTGGAGCGGGGCAAAAATTTATTGGTGTTAAAACCTTAATTGCAGATGGGGAACAGCGTTGGTATGAACGTTATAACACACCTGTAAAATATGTCGGTGGCGAAGATAATCAGTACCAATGGTTTATTATTTATGGCAAGGACAGGCCACACGTCATTCAGCCTTGGTCTATGGAAAAGCATATGCCACCGAATGTGTATAACCGTGAGATTACGGAAGCTGAAATTCGTCAACATGGTGCTTTATTACTGGGTAAAAAATACGATGATTGCGCCCATGAAAACTTTGCTAAGGTTCGTAAGTTCTGGCCACAGTTTACGATAGAAAAAGAAGATGTGATTTATCGTTCTGAGCCAGATGCAGAACCTGAAACCATGTGCTTTGGGTTTATTGCGCCTCAGTAATTGAAAAAGTAGGTATATATTTTTGTATGTATCTACTTTTATCTTAAATGCTTTAATTTTGTTTTATTTTCTATAGTATTAGCTGAAAGGTATTAGAATGTATAGCTCTCTCTACTCGCATCAAGGGTTCTATGTTAAAATGTCGCAAAATAATAGGTAGGGAAAAATGATGCAGTTATTCATTTGTATGACTATTTTACAGCTAAGAATAGTAGGCAAGCTATTAGAAAAAAAAGAAAATAAAGATTCAGCTGTCTTATTTTTAGGTGATTTGAATAATACAAAAAATCAGTTTTTTTTAGAGAAGTATATCAACAATAAGTGTGTTGTTTGTTTATACGATTTGAATAAATTTAATCCACAAAGGCCTTTTAAAACATTTAAAAGGGACTTGTATGCTAAAGATGTTGTAAAAATTCTTCCGACTAAAAATTATGATTGTGTCTACCTAGCAAATGTTGACGTTACGCTAGTACATCATATCCTTTCTAAAATAGTTTACCAAAGAATTCGTACATTTGATGATGGCGCTTTTAACTTGCTTAACGAAAGACGAGTGGTAAAACCTTCATTATATAAAAAATTGACGCATTATTTTCAGGGTAGGCATCTTCATGAATATGATTTAATTAAAAATACTGAGTTGCACTATACAATTTTTAAACAGCAAAGAGATAATACGGAGTATATTCCCTTTATTAATTGTCCTCAAAAGGTAGAACAACGCAATAAGGTATCTATTCTTTTAGGTACAGTTTATGATGAGATTAGCAATGACGTCCCCGCACTATTGTCTCAGTTAGATAACTTCATAATAAATAGAGAGATACAATATTATATCCCTCATCCTAGAGATTTAACTAATTACTTTTCAGATATTGAATATATAAATTCACGTCAATCAGCGGAAGATATCATAATAGATCTGATTGAACAGGGAGCTTTCGTTGAAATTTATGGTTTTTTTAGTACTACTCAGTTTATTTTAAGTTCAAGTGATGCGGTAAAAAACTATACTTTCCGCTTCGCTAGTATGGATAACGGTTTTGAGCGGCTTGAGTCGGCGCTTGCTCAACATGCCGTGAATTTTATAACAGTAGATATTTCAAAATAAACTGATTAGTCGTGAATAAACTTCTTTTGGATTGATATCGGCCATTATTTTATTTTGTGATATCAATTCACGCTGCCCTTGCCCATATCCTCCAATCAAGCCGGGATCAGTGGGGCCAAACAGGGTAAAATTGGGTTTATCAAGCGCGGCTGTTAAATGGCTAAGCCCAGTATCGACAGAAACCACGGCTTTAGCATTAGCAATTTGCTGTGCAACTTCGGCTAAAGTAAGTTTAGGTAAAACCTCTACAAAATCAAAGTCTTTTGCTAATCGCTCTGCGCGCTGTTGCTCATGAGGTGCTCCCCACGGTAATTTGATTTTGATACCACTCCCAGCCATTAGCCCGATGAGTTCTCGCCAATTTTTTTCAGGCCAGTGCTTATCATCACGGGTGGTTGAGTGCAGGAAAATGACATAAGGGCTTTGATGCTCTTCTGTTGACTGCAAAAAGTGGCGAGCAATTGCGTAATCCCCTTGCTGTGTTGGGCAGGCGTAACCAAGACTCTTGGCAAATAACTGGCGAATACGTTCAACGGCATGTTGTTGCTTGCTGATTGCATAACGATGGTCATAAAAGAAGCTGGCTAATGGTTCGCGAATACTATGGCGGTCATAGCCATGTTTATCGCCATGAGCTAAGCGGGTGACAAGAAAGGCACTCTTCAATAACCCTTGCGCATCAATGATTGCGTCATAATGTGTTGCTTGTAATTTCTTGCGAAATTCTGCACGTTCGGCTCTGATCGGTGCAGAAAACCAATTTTTACGCCAGCGACGAATAGCCACAGGGATCACTCGGTTAACGGCACTATGCCATGTTGGAATTTGTGCAAAGCCTTCTTCAACGACCCAATCGAACTGGATATCGGGTATGGCTTGTTGTGCATCGGTCAGCGCAGGTAATGAGTGTAAAATATCTCCCATTGAAGATGTTTTGACTAATAATACTCTCATCATTCAATACCTATATTTAACCGAGCTAACGCATCGATAACTAATTGGGGTTGGATATCAATCAAACTTTGGTGATAACCACTTTCACCGTCACCTTTACGCACTTTGTGGTACCCCGTAATTAGGCGGATCACTTCTGCTTTATCTGATAATGGCGGTGTAAAGTCAGGGCTACTTGGGCCATATAAGGCGACAAGAGGTTTACCTAGCGCTGCCGCGACATGCATCAAACCCGAGTCATTACTGACAACTGCAGTACAGGCATCGATTAGATTAACGGCTTGTTCTAAAGATGTTTTTCCTGAAAAATTATGGCAATGCAATTTAGCATCATCGGTCAGCTCTAAACGAATGGCTTCACCCGCTTCGTGGTCTTTTTGTGAACCAAATAGCAACACTTGATAGCCTTTTTGGCTAATGAGTGTTTGAGCAAGAGAAGCGTAGTGGTAGTGGGGCCAACGTTTGGCGGGCCCAAATTCTGCGCCTGGGCAAAAACCAATAACAGGGCGAGAACCTTCAACCCCAAAGGTTTGCAGAGTTTCAGTGACTTCTTGCGGTATAGTCACCAGTTTAGGCGGTAAAATAGGTGTCGGAATATCAGCAGCTGATCGAATAGTTTGCTTATCATAAGCAAGCGCAACATACCGCTGCACCATTAAAGGAAAAGCGTCTTTATTGAGTGGGCGAATATCATTGAGTAGACCATAGCGCATTTCACCACGCCATCCCGTTCTTTTGGGGATTTTTGCGAAGAAAGGCACAAGTGCAGACTTTAAGGAATTGGGTAACACAATCGCTTGGTCATAGCCATTTGCCTGCAAACTTTGGCCTAATCGACGACGTTCACCAATTTCCAGTGCACCATGCCCAAGAGGCATAGGAATGGCTTCGCTAACTTCAGGCATTTTGGCGAGTAAAGGACGGCACCATTGTGGCGCCATCACGTCAATCTGTGCATGGGGATGTAAAGCCTTGATCGTGCGATAAAGGCTTTGTGACATCATCATATCCCCTACCCATGAAGGGCCGATCACCAATATTTTCATAAATGATTTTTCAGAAATAAGCGTTACGCGTCTTTATTGAGCAAGTGCATATATTCGGTGACACCTTCTGCAACCGTTTTAAATGGTGCAGTATAGCCAGCGGCACGTAGCTTAGTGAGGTCAGCTTGGGTGAAGCTTTGGTAACGACCTTTTAATTTTTCAGGGAACTCAATGTATTCGATGGCCACATTTTTATCTTTGTGGAATTCAGTGACAGCATCAGCAACAGCTTGGAAAGATTCTGCACGTCCTGTACCACAGTTAAAAATACCTGAAACATTATTTTCCCAGAACCATAAATTGACTGCAGCCACATCACCCACATAAATAAAGTCACGGCGGAAAGTATCGCTACCTTCGAACAGTTTTGGGTTTTGCCCTTCATTAATTTGTTTATTTAAGTGATAAGCAACGCTTGCCATGCCGCCTTTATGGTCTTCATTTGGCCCATAGACATTGAAATAGCGGAAACCACAGACTTGTGAGTCCGCTTCTGGCAGAATTTCACGCACATATTGGTCAAATTGGAATTTTGAGTAACCATAGACATTCAATGGTTTTTCGAATTGGCGTTCTTCAATAAAGTTATCACTGCGGCCGCCATAGGTTGCTGCGGAAGAAGCGTATAAGAACGGGATTTCACGGTCTAGACAATAGTGCAGTAGCTCTTTCGAGTACTGGTAGTTATTGTCCATCATATATTTACCATCCCATTCAGTGGTTGACGAGCAAGCGCCTTCATGGAATACCGCATCGACATCACCGAAATCATCACCCGCAATGATGCTGCCAATAAAATCTTCTTTATCTGCATAATCCGCAATATCAAGGTCAACAAGGTTAGCGAATTTAGTGCCGTCTTTCAGATTATCAACGACTAAGATATCTGTACGGCCGATTGCGTTTAGGGCTTTAATAATATTGCTGCCAATAAAACCAGCTCCACCAGTGACTATGATCATTGGGTATACCTCAAATGGGTTAAGAAAATAGAATCGTAATTGGTGACTATAATAACATCTCTTGGCGCAGACGGTAGCATTGATAGAAGAGAATTGAGCTGACACTTAAATGAGAACAAGGTAAATATCGTGATCTTGGCTACAAACTTGACTTATTTATGCTGTGAATATCGCCACACATAGAGACTATTATTAAACTCTATTAATAGTCTCTATACAGGAAAAAATCATGTCAGAAAGATTTTATCAGCAGATTCAAGAACAATTGGTACAAATTGAAGCCGATGGATTATTTAAAAACGAACGCATTATTACGACTTCACAAGATGCTGACATTGAAATTGTAGGTGGCCAGCGGGTTATTAATTTCTGTGCAAATAATTACCTTGGTCTTGCTAACCATCCCGCGCTCATCGAAGCCGCTAAACGGGGAATGGATAGCCATGGTTTTGGTATGGCGTCTGTACGCTTTATTTGTGGAACGCAAGACAGCCACAAAGTTTTAGAGCGCAAATTGGCAGATTTTCTGGGCATGGAAGATGCGATTCTTTATTCATCCTGTTTTGATGCAAATGGTGGGCTATTTGAAACCTTGTTAGGGCCGGAAGATGCGATTATTTCAGATGCATTAAATCATGCATCCATTATTGATGGGGTCAGGCTAAGCAAGGCAAAACGCTACCGCTACAGCAATAATAATATGGTGGAATTAAAAGTACGCTTAGAGGAAGCCAAAACAGCAGGAGCTCGCCATATTTTAATTGCCACAGATGGCGTGTTCTCAATGGATGGCGTTATCGCTGATTTAAAATCCATTTGTGACCTTGCGGATGAATACCAAGCGTTGGTGATGGTGGATGACTCACATGCTGTTGGTTTTGTTGGGGAAAATGGTCGTGGTAGCCATGAGTACTGCGATGTGATGGGGCGTATCGATATTATCACGGGGACATTAGGTAAAGCCCTTGGCGGCGCATCTGGTGGTTATACGGCAGCGAAAAAAGAGGTAGTTGAATGGCTGCGTCAACGTTCTCGCCCTTATTTGTTTTCGAATTCCCTCGCTCCTGCGATTGTTGCCGCATCTATCAAAGTGATTGATATGATGAAAGAAGGCCATTCATTACGTGAAAAATTATGGCGTAATGCCGTGTTATTTAGAGAAAAAATGACCACAGCGGGTTTTACCCTTGCTGGCGCTGACCACGCCATCATCCCTGTTATGTTAGGTGATGCCAAACTCGCCCAAATTTTTGCGAAAGAGCTACTCGATGAAGGTATTTATGTCACGGGCTTTTTCTACCCTGTTGTACCGCAAGGCCAGGCACGTATTCGTACTCAGATGTCTGCAGCACATAGTGAGGAGGATATTTTACACGCTGTTGAAGCATTCACCCGCATTGGTAGAAAACTAAAAATAATCAAATAAAAGGTCTTTTATGAAAGCACTGTCCAAACTGAAAGCTGAACCAGGTATATGGATGACAGATGTTCCGAAACCGGAACTCGGGCACAATGATGTGATGATCAAAATTCGTAAAACTGCGATTTGCGGTACGGATGTACATATCTATAACTGGGATGAATGGTCGCAGAAAACCATTCCTGTCCCAATGGTTGTCGGTCATGAATATATAGGGGAAATTGTTGCGATTGGACAGGAAGTCAAAGGCTTTAAAATTGGTGACCGAGTGTCAGGGGAAGGGCATATTACTTGCGGCCACTGCCGAAACTGCCGTGGTGGCCGTACTCATCTTTGCCGCAATACGATTGGGGTGGGGGTTAACCGAGAAGGGTGTTTTGCTGAATATCTGGTGATCCCTGCATTTAATGCTTTTAAAATTCCCGATAATATCCCTGATGAAATAGCGGCTATTTTTGACCCATTTGGCAACGCAGTTCATACGGCTCTTTCCTTTGATTTAGTGGGGGAAGATGTGCTGGTTTCAGGTGCTGGCCCTATAGGTATCATGGCGGCTGCAGTGTGCCGACATGTGGGGGCCCGCCATGTTGTTATCACGGATGTGAATGACTATCGACTTGAATTGGCGAAAAAAATGGGTGTTTCCCGTGCAGTGAACGTCAGTCGTGAAAATTTAAAAGACGTGATGAATGAGTTGGGGATGAAAGAAGGTTTTGATGTTGCACTGGAAGTTTCTGGTTCACCAGCAGCTTTTCAGACCATGTTAGACACCATGAACCACGGTGGCAGAATTGCACTATTAGGGATTCCCCCTGCTTCGATGGCAACAGATTGGAGCAAGGTAATATTCAAGGGTCTGTTTATTAAAGGAATTTACGGCCGTGAGATGTTTGAAACATGGTATAAAATGGCGACACTCATTCAATCTGGTTTGGATTTATCACCGATAATTACCCATCAATTCTCGATTGATGAGTTCCAAAAAGGCTTTGATATCATGCGTTCAGGCCAATCTGGTAAAGTGATTTTAAACTGGGATTAAATTAATTATCTCGATTCCCCTTTTTGGCTTTTTTGAACCAAGAAGGGGAACCGAAAATGATCTACTGCTGTTGCTTGAAAAGCGGGCGCTTTTGGGCTCTATCGCCCTGTACCAACAAAGGTTGTAAAGCCTTATCGTTATAAATACTCTCAACCACAAACATAATAAAATCAATCCCCTGTGGCTTAGAAGGCGGTAATGTAAACTCACATATACCGAGTTCTTGCGGAATAATCACATTTTCTGGTTGGCTAGCCGCTTCGGGTTGCACAACAGTAGCATCTTTGGTTGGTGGTGTTTTTATTTCATCTTGTACTGCTTGCTTAGTTTGAGGTTGTGTCGGTGTCTTTTTCGCTTCTTCAGATAGCATTCTTAATGATGTTGGTTGTTTAGTTGAAGATTGAGGGCTCAGCAGAGCACTAACGGCAACTAATTCAACATCAGCAGGGAGTTGGGCAAGGTATTTTTGTAAGGCGCGTACGGTAGATGGGTGTGGATGGCCAATTGCTACCGCACTACCGTGTTTGCGCGCATAGGCAACGGCTTTATTCAATTGAGTGCGCGTTTCTTCTTCCGATTGGTGGTTATCAATAAAAATATGGCGACGTAACGTGGGAACGCCGTATTCTTTGGCGGCATTACCTACTTGGGTATTCCCAATGGTTACGCTATCGAGGAAAAACAAGTTTGACTTTGACAGGCTGCGCATCACGTTCTGCATACCGGGTAAGCTTGACGTCATCTCACTCCCCATATGGTTATTCATGCCTTTTGCATAAGGAACTCGGGTTATCGCATTTTTAATAATACGGTCAATTTCCTCTGCACTCATTGATGGAGCTAATGTGTCTTTCTCTAGCGGTTGTTTGCTCAATGGTTTCATTGGCATATGGATGAGAATATCGCGCCCTTGCTGATTGGCTTTTTCTGCGACTTCACGGCCATGGGGAGAGCTCGGTAAAATTGCAATAGTTACCGCAGGGGATAACGCTAGAATTTGGTTGTCTTCTTTAACGCGATAACCAAAATCATCAATCACAATCGCCAATTTTGCCGCACTCACCGGTAGACACATCATTAATAATGACAAAACAATGAGTGGTCGAACGGGTAAGTGCTTCAGCATAACGTTATCCTAATTAATTGAATTTAAAATTTATCGCCCTAGCTATATTTATCGGCCTAACCATGGACGTGGGTTTACGGTTTTACCTTGTCTGCGGATTTCAAAATAGAGTGCTGGCCGCTCTTGGCCGCCACTGCTACCCACTAAGGCGATCGGCTGCCCTGCTCTAACCTCTTGGCCGACATTCACTAAGGCGCTCTGGTTATAGCCATAGAGGCTCATATCGCCTTTACCGTGTTCAACGACGACAACTAGCCCATAGCCTTGTAACCAGTCAGCCAGTAGCACGCGCCCATCGGCGATAGCTTTGACTTGGGTTCCTTCATTAGCCGCGATAACCATGCCTTTCCAACGTAACTCGCTGGAAATGACATCCCCATAGTTATGGAGTAATGAGCCGCGAACAGGCCAAATAGCTTGCCCAGCAGGGCGCCCTAAACCACCTGTACGTGACATCAGTGAGCGTTCACTTTCAGATGGTTTATAGGTTGAGCCTTTCTGTTTGGCTTGCCGTTCTTTTTCAGCCACTTGCACGCGAATACGTGCCGCTTCTTTGGCTTCTCGCTCTGCTCGGGCTTTGGCTTCACGTTCAGCGCGGGCAATCTTATCGCGTAATCTCGCTTCGTTTTGTTTTAGAACAGCAAGATTTTTTTGGTCTTCTTTTAATGTACTTTCAAGGGCATTTAGGGTTTTTTGCCGCGAAGCGCGTGCGTTATCCAGCTTACGCTTTTCTTGTTGTTGGCGTGCCAGCGTTGTTTTTTGTTCGGCTTGTTTTTTTTGTTCGAGTTCTTTTTGTTCTTGTAATTCTTTAGTGGTTTCTTCTAAAGCAACAATATTTTTTTCACGCGCCTGATTTAAATAGCTGTAATAGGCCAAAATACGTTCTTCTCGTTGGCCTTCTTCACCTTTGAACATTAGGGTTAACCCTTGGTGTTTACCTAACCGAAAGGCCGCATCTAGTTGGTCAGCTAATAATTTCTCTTGTTGTTGTTTTTTGGTTTGTAGCTGCTTGATATTGCTATTTAAGGAAACAATTTCTTTATCTAATTGTTTTAGCTGGTTTTGAGTCTCATGCAGGCTACGACCGGCCGCAGAAATACTTTGTTCTTGTTGTTTGAGTTGCTCAAGTAGTGCTGAGCGCTTGGCTTGTTGTTCTTTTACGCTTTTCTCTTTTTCAGCAATACTTTTGAGTAAATCATGTAGCTGGCCTTTATTTTCAGTGATCTGGTTGGCAAACACAGTTTGTGTTGGGGCGAGAACAAGCAGCCCTAACCCAAAGAGAGCGCTAATAGCCTGACGAATAAATGAAATTTTCATTCGATAATGTGTATTGGCCATCGTGATAAATCACCTCAATTAAATGCAATAGCTGATTATTTCATCTGCAAGTGATGGTTTCCAGCACTGTCTAACAAATAGTATTGAAAACATTTATAAATTCGGATTTTTGCCCTGAACTAGAACTATATTAAGTTAAATAATACAGTTTTATTATCACTGATTTATTTTGTATAGCCAGTATTCAATACTTTTTTCTTATTCACTGCCTATTTGAAGCACGACTTAGACCTGTTTCGCACGTTTATGTTAAAATATTTGCGTACCGCCTCGAAACAGAAACGCAGTTTTTCAGTGAACAGTGTTAATTTTGCGTGCCTTAGCGCAAAAAAAACAAGCGAGTTTGCGGGAATTGGCTGTAATTAGCTCAACACAAAGGTATACTCAGAACCCTTTGATATTTGTTTTTAACTAACGGGAGTGATTGCCCCCCATGATCCAAGAAATCATGCAATTTGTAAGCCGGAACATGTTATTGAGTCTGGTTTGGATAGCGCTATTAGTGGCTGTGGTTGTTATGACCTTTAAAGGCCTTTTCTCTAAAACGAAAGTGATTGCTCGTTCACAAGCGATTACACTGATTAATAAAGAAGAGGCGGTTGTTGTCGATTTACGTTCTCGTGACGATTTCCGTAAAGGGCACATTATTGATTCTATTAACTTAACACCGTCTGAAATTAAAGAGAATAATTTAGGTGAATTAGAAAAACACAAACAGAAACCAGTGATTATCGTTTCTGCAAGTGGTATGGAATCAGGTAAACCTGCTGAACAGCTGGCACAACACGGTTTTGAAAAAGTCTTTGTCCTGAAAGAAGGGATCTCTGGCTGGGCAGGTGAAAACCTTCCTTTAGCTCGTGGTAAGAAGTAAGTGAAGATATCCAAGGAGCATACATCAGTATGTGACTTGGGTAGCGTAATGCAGCGAACACCCCTGTAGCTCAGAATAACAGGGAAAATTCATATGGAAGTTAAAGGTACATACACTATGTCAGAACAAAACAACTCAGAAATGGTCTTTCAAATTCAACGCATTTATGCAAAAGACGTTTCATTTGAAGCACCTAACGCACCACACATCTTTCAACACGAGTGGCAACCAGAAATCAAATTAGATTTAGATACTTCTTCAACTCAGCTGTCTGAAGGTGTTTATGAGGTTGTTTTACGTGTCACGACTACGGCAACTTTAGGTGAAGAAACGGCTTTCTTGTGTGAAGTGCAGCAGGCGGGTGTTTTCTCTATCGAAGGCATTGAAGGTACTCAAATGGCACATTGCTTAGGTGCATACTGCCCGAACATCCTGTTCCCATATGCACGTGAAGCGATCACTAGCTTAGTGGGCCGTGGTACATTCCCACAATTGAACTTAGCGCCAGTTAACTTTGATGCACTGTTCATGAACTATTTACAGCAGCAACAAGGTGAACAAGCGCAGAACTCAGAAGCTCAACAGGACGCTTAATGAATACTGCTTCAATGACAGTGATCGGTGCCGGCTCGTACGGCACCGCTTTAGCCATTACGCTTGCACGTAATGCACATCAGGTTGTGCTATGGGGCCATGACCCAAAACACATTCATCAATTAGAACAAGACCGCAGTAATCAGGCGTTTTTGCCTGGCGTTTCTTTCCCTGATAGTTTATCTCTCGAAACGGACTTAAAACGCGCCGTTGAGGCGAGCCCCAATATCTTGATTGTCGTACCGAGCCATGTTTTTGGTGATGTACTAAAACAAATCCAGCCCTACTTACGCGCAGACTCCCGTATTATTTGGGCGACTAAGGGCTTAGAAAGAGATACTGGCCGTTTGTTGCAAGAAGTGGCACGTGAGGTATTAGGCAATGAAATTCCGCTGGCAGTACTTTCTGGCCCGACATTTGCGAAAGAATTAGCCGCAGGTTTACCAACGGCAATTTCCGTGGCGGCAAGCGATAGCCAATTTGGTGATGATTTACAAAAATTATTCCATTGTGGCAAGAGTTTTCGCGTCTATAAGAACCCTGACATGGTTGGAGTGCAACTGGGTGGTGCCGTAAAAAATGTCATCGCAATTGGCGCAGGGATCTCCGATGGTATGGGGTTTGGTGCGAACGCACGTACCGCATTGATTACCCGTGGTTTAGCGGAAATGAGCCGTTTAGGTGCAGCTTTAGGAGCAGACCCTGCAACTTTTATGGGGATGGCAGGCTTAGGTGACCTTGTGTTAACCTGTACCGATAACCAATCCCGTAACCGCCGTTTTGGCATGATGCTAGGCGATGGCGTTAGTGTTGAAGATGCAGAAAAAGAGATTGGCCAAGTGGTTGAAGGCTATCGTAATACCAAAGAAGTCCGCGCACTGGCTGAGCGGGCAGGTGTTGAAATGCCAATTACTGAGCAAATTTATCAAATCCTCTATCGCCATAAAAATGTGTTAGAGGCAGCGCAAGCCCTATTAGGGCGTGCGACGAAAGATGAAATTGCCGATATGCCAAAGCTGCATGATTAATAAAAATAGATAGGTGAGTGATTATGTCGCGTGAAGAACTGGATAGAATTTGGGGTTTCATTAAAGATGAAGCGAAGTCTCTTGCGGACTGCGAACCACTTCTTGCCAGTTTTTTTAACGCGACATTATTAAAGCACGACAATTTAGGCAGTGCGCTCAGTTATATGCTAGCTAACAAACTGAGCTCACCTATTATGCCTGCTCTTGAAGTGCGCGAAATTGTGGAAGCCGCTTATCGCAATGACGAAAGTATGATTTTCTCTGCGGCAATGGACTTAGCGGCGGTTCGCTTACGTGACCCTGCCGTTGATAAATACTCCACGCCATTATTGTATTTAAAAGGTTTCCACGCCTTGCAAGCCTATCGCATCGGTAATTGGCTGTGGAAAGAAGGCCGCCAAGCGCTGGCGGTTTATTTGCAAAATCAAATCTCTGTTTCCTTTGGTGTCGATATCCATCCAGCGGCCCGTATTGGTTGTGGTATCATGCTTGACCACGCAACGGGTATTGTGATTGGGGAAACGGCTATTGTCGAAAATGATGTCTCAATTTTGCAATCCGTCACACTAGGCGGTACTGGGAAAACCTGTGGTGACCGCCATCCTAAAGTAAGAGAAGGGGTGATGATTGGTGCAGGGGCAAAAATCTTAGGCAATATTGAAATTGGCCGTGGCGCAAAAATTGGCGCAGGTTCTGTTGTACTTCACCCCGTTCCACCACACACCACGGTAGCCGGGGTTCCAGCACGTATTGTCGGTAAACCAACTAGCGATAAACCGTCCTTAGAAATGGATCAAAACTTTAATGGCACTATTTGGGGTTTTGAAAATGGGGATGGGATTTGAGAGAGTTAATTATTTCTGAAACTCGTTATGCCTATTTTTCAAAGATCTTTCTTTTGAATATGTTACCTGCTTTAAACTGAGCAATAGATTTTTTAGGTGTTCAGCATTGGCTGGAGAATATAATAAGTAGGCGGTTTCTGTCAGTTTACTATCACTATTTATAGTTTCAGTAGTCGTATTTTTAATTTGCTTTTTAAGACTAATTTTCACCTAATCTCCTCCTTCATTATTTAATGAGAAAATAAAAGCCTATTTTCATAAATCGAGCTGTAATAGGATTCAAAGAATCGGAGTCCATACTATACAGCTCGAATATGGCATTAATCTTTCAATAACGCCCCTGCATACCCCAACTGCCTCCATGCCTCAAACACCACGACTGCCACAGAGTTGGATAAATTCATACTGCGGCTATCTGCCAACATCGGAATACGAATTTTTTGCTCCATTGGTATGTTATCTAGCACATAAGGCGGTAACCCCCGGGTTTCAGGGCCAAACATCAAATAATCATTTTCTTGATAGCTAACATTACTATGGCTTGGCTTACCTTTAGTGGTTAAGGCAAACACACGGGCACCGCTTTCAGATTGGTTATTATCTGGGTTTAGCCCTTCACTTTTTAAAAAAGCAAAATAATCATGATGGTGCTTGATATCGGCAAACTCGCTATAGTCCAACCCTGCACGGCGTAGGCGTTTATCATCCCATGTAAAGCCAAGAGGGTGAATAAGATGTAAATCAAAGCCAGTATTGGCACAAAGGCGAATGATATTGCCAGTATTTGGCGGTATTTCTGGTTCGAATAAAACAATGTGTGGCATAACGTTAAGCTGATATTTGTGATAATAAATGATGGGAAGAGTTTACGCGCAAATGGGTTTGTTTTCATGTGGAACTTTTATAGCAGCCGTAAAAATTATTTGTTTCCTGAAAACAAAAAACGAGCCATAAAGGCTCGTCTCTGAAATAACTCGTTGAGGTTAGCTGTTATAACCATTGGGGTTCATGGACTGCCAACGCCAAACGTCATCAGCCATATCTTGAATGGAGTATTTTGCCGTCCAACCTAAGTCATGTTTAGCTTTTGCAGGTGTTGACCAGTACTCAGCAATATCACCAGGGCGACGGGCTGAAATAGTGTAAGGAATGGGTTTACCAACAGCTTTTTCAAATGCAGCAACGACTTCCAGAACACTTGTTCCTGTTCCCGTGCCTAGGTTGTAGATATGCAATCCGGCTTGCTGGCTGACTTTATTTAGCGCAGCAATGTGGCCATCAGCTAAATCCATCACGTGAATATAGTCGCGAACACCCGTACCATCTTTTGTCGGGTAGTCACCGCCAAACACTGCTAACTCTTTGCGACGACCAACAGCGACTTGCGCGATAAATGGTGTCAGGTTGTTTGGAATACCATTCGGGTCTTCACCCATCAAACCTGAATTATGAGCTCCAACAGGGTTAAAGTAGCGTAGCAATGAGATAGACCATTCGTTATCTGCGATATTTAAGTCAGTCAAAATACGTTCAACCATATATTTACTGGTGCCATACGGGCTGTTGGTATTTCCTACCAATGCTTCTTCCGTTAATGGGATATGCTCAGGCTCGCCATATACAGTTGCCGATGAACTAAAAATCAGGCTCTTAACACCCGCTTTTTTCATACTTTCCACTAATACCAATGTGCCATTGACATTAACATCATAGTATTCAATTGGTTTTTGTACCGACTCACCAACAGCTTTCAACCCAGCAAAGTGGATGACAGAATGAATTTGATGATTAGAAAAAATGGACGCTAAAATTTGCCCATCACGCACATCACCTTGGTAAAAGGTCGGTTTTGTTCCAGTGATAGCTTCAATACGGTTAAGCACTTCAAGGTTGGCATTATGCAAGTTATCTAAAATAACCGGCTGCATCCCTTGCTGGATCATCTGTACACAGGTGTGGCTACCAATGTAACCAAGGCCACCTGTGACGAGAACTTGTTGATTCTTCATCTCAATATTCCTGAGTCTTAATATTCGTAATGGTAGTTATAGTCGTCAGACCTTGCATCAATACCATTGAGGATCACACCTGTAATTTCGATATCATTTTGCTTAAAGCGTTTCAGTGATAGATCAACATCTTTCACGGTATTCACACCGTAGAAAGCAATCAGTAATGAAGTACCGACATATTTACCAATAATCGCAGAGTCCGTAATTGCTAAGATTGGTGCGGTATCGATCACCACAATATCGTATTGGTTTTTGACTTTATCTAATAATTGCTTAAAGCGCTCACCCATTAATAACTCAGAAGAGTGAGTAACATTTTTACCACGACAAATTACATCGAGATTTTCAATCACGTTAGCATGAATGGTCGGTGATTCTAAACTTTGCTGTGATAAGTAGTCAGATAAGCCTGCTTTATTGTTTAACCCAAAGGCTTTGTGCAAACGGCCTTTACGTAAGTCGGTATCGATTAATAATACTTTTTTACCTGCGTTAGCCAGTACCACCGCCATATTGGAGGTAACAAAACTTTTCCCAACACCCGGTGATGCACTGGTGACCATAACTAGGTTGTTACCTTGGTTCATTACCGAGAAGTACACACTGGTACGTAATGAACGGATAGCTTCGACAGCAGTATCTGCTGGGTTTTCTATCGCTAGTGGGCTCTTATTACCAGCTTCAATGAGTTTTTTCTCATGAGCAGAGAATGGGATAGTGGCATAGACGTTGACACCCAATGCATCAATGTCTTCCGTGCTCTTAATTTTATTATTAAAGAACTCGCGGGCAATCACATACGCACAGCCGATAATAAAACCAAGGATAGTGGCGAGAGCAACAATCAATGATTTTTTCGGTGCTACAGGTTTTGGCTGGGATTCAGCGGAGTCAATAATACGCACATCCGCTGTAATACCGGAGTTCAACACACTGAGTTCCTGCTGTTTCGCCACTAATTGAGTATAAATGGCTTGTTCCGCTTCGACATCGCGAGTTAAACGGACGATTTCTTGTTGGGTATTAGGTAGTTTTTGGATATTTTTACTGATTTTTTCTTTTTCACGTAACAACTGTTGGCGTTTATCTAACAGGGACTGATATGCGGGATGGTTACGGGTATATAACTGCTGAATTTCCACTTCTTTAAAGGTCAACTCATTAAGTTTTTCTTCGACCTGTAATGCAGTATCTAGAGCGGCTTTAGCTTCTAAAGAGAGGTCAATGGATTCATTCTTTTTACGAAAGGCATTTAACTGGTTTTCGTAGTTATCTAATTTCTTTTTAATCGTAGGTAAGTAGTCATCTAAAAATACAAGCGTATTGTTAGTGACTTCTTTTTTACGTTCGGTATTTTGGTCAACATAGTTTTGGATAACACTGTTGAGGATTTTAACATTCTCAGTTTTATTTGCACCTTTAATGGCTAAGCTGATAATACCAGTACCTTTACCGACTTCAGCGATGGTTAGAGTGTTGCGTAAGTCTTCAATGGTGGAGTAACGGGCATTTTTGATTAATGAGAACTCTTCGCCAGCTTCAGCCGTGAAACTAGAAATCAATAAGTTAATTTCCCCTTGCTTGAGGACTTCACCGACTTTACCTTGTAAGACTTGGCCATCTACATTGAGGGAATAATTGTTATCCCCTAAATAAGTTAGGGTAAATGGCTGGCCAATTAAACTTTCAGGTAACTGAAATAGGTCAACATGAACGGGAGCCACTTCACCAAGTAATTTACTGACAAAGCCTTCAGGAGCTGCTTGAGTGTCAAGGTTCAGGTCTGCAACGGTTTTACCTAACACCATGCGGGACTTGATAACTTCAATTTCAGAGTCGACTTGGTTATTGCTGTTACCAAATGGCATGACATCACTCATTTGGTCAAGTAATGAAACCTGACCTAATTTGTCATACTGTAAGGTCGCATTGGCTTGGTAAATAGGGGTTGCCAATAGGCTATATGCCACTGCAACAGCAGCAAAAAATACGGTAAAAAACCCAATTTTAATCGTGTTGGATTTCAAAACTTTAAACAGAGCGAGCAGATCGATTTCATCTGAGGCAGGGGAGCTATTTTTTGTTGTGTTCATAATAGGTTAAATGTTAAGTCATCCAATAAATAAAATTAAATTTTGCCTTGCCAAGCAATCGTGGCTTTTTCCATCAACTGGTAAACGTGCTCAAACATTTCATCGCTGCGTTTATGAGGGTCAGGGATTTCGGTTTTATTAATCCATTGCCCAAATAACATCACTTTACCGCGTGTTTCAGGAAACTGTTGGTGGATTTTAGCAATATGATCGTTTTCCATCACTAGGATTAAGTCTGCTTTATGGCATATTTCGCTAGTTAACCGACGTGATTGATGGTTTTCAAGGGAAAGCTGATGTTGCTCGGCAATCCGGATGGCGCTCTCATAAGCGGGCATGTCATTTTTAGCAATAATGCCCGCAGAATGAACGTTTTTTTCGGGAAAATAGTGCTGTAATAAACGCTCCCCCGTAGGAGAGCGACAGATATTTCCCATACAAACAACGAGAATATTATTAAACATATCGATTACCAGTCGTGAATACGCTTGGTACCTTCGGTTAACTGATTATATGAAGCGATAGTTGGTAATAACTGAGTGATTAGACGATTCCAACGTACCACAGGGGCTGCGGTAACATAGACTAAGTCATAGGGCTGCAGTTTAAATTCAGTTCCCATCACGAGAGAGGTGGCATCCGATAAGTCTAGCTGATAAACCGCGGCCATTTTTTTCGGTAACAGAGCATCAAGCTCTTTGTCTTCCGCGGGCTGGTTTTTAATTGGGCGGATAACAAATACACCTGTTGCATTAGCCGTTGTTTGGTCTATCCCGCTCGCTTTGCTTAGGGCTTCAGTAATACTCATACCTGCGCGATCAATAGTTAAGGTCGTTGGTTGACCCACTTCACCCATGACAAACACTTTTTGGCTATCATTACGTGGCACATACAGCACATCACCTGGTAGCATCAGGTAATTTTGGGTTAAATCGCCGTACTGAACTAAATCTTGCAGTGACACTTTGATTTCTTTGCCGTTACGGGTAAGCACGACATTATCCCAATCGGCTTTTTCGGTTAAGCCGCCTGCATTATTAAAGGCTTCTAAGATAGTCAGTGGGACGTTGGTAATTGGCAAGGTACCTGGTTTCGCCACTTCACCCGACACATACATTTTTTGCGAACGGAAGGCGGCAATACTCACATCCACTTGTGGGGATTCGATATAGGTGGCTAAGCGGTTACTGATCAGAGTACGGATTTCAGTGACGGTTTTACCGATCACTTTGACTTTACCAATATACGGGTAGTAGATAGTGCCGTCAGAATGAACCCAGTTACCTGAGTCCTGCGCACTACGGTATGAACCCGCAGGGATAGTGAGCTCTGGGTGGTCCCAAACCGTAATGGTTAATACATCACCTGCACCCACACGGTATTCATAGTGAGTCAGTTGCTTCTCTAACTGTACATTGGGTTTGGCAATGGTGGGTGCAGTGTACATATCATCCAACAATTTTGGCGAAATTGGGTAGATATCAACTAATTTAGTAATATCACGGTCACCCGTATCAACCACATTTTTGCCCGAGGTTGATACATAGGCGCCGGGGGTGACGGTGCAGCCTGTAAGTAAAATACCCACAGCTAATAGAGTAAGTGGAAGACGCTTGTTAATCACTAGAGTATCCTGTTAAAAGTTAGCTAAATATTTTTAATAATGAATAATATAGTTTGGGGACTAGTGCTGTGCATTCCACACTAAATCACCAATGCCATCTGTTGGGTTAAATTCTGTTGGAGTTTCAAGTAGAATCTGACGTATCGCTTCAAGGTCATAATTTTGACATGCTATGTTTAATTTATCTAATACTTTAATGAAATCATCTAAGGGGATGAAAACTTCATTGGCAGACATGATCCGTTGGTGTTCTGTTGAATGGACATTATCACCGATAAGAAGTTCTTCAAACAGCTTTTCTCCCGGTCGTAAACCTGTAAATTTGATTTCAATGTCACCATTCGGATTTTTCTCGGTTTTTAACTCAAGTCCCGAAAGTTGAACCAGATTGTTTGCTAAATCGACGATCTTAACTGGTTCCCCCATATCCAATACGAAGACATCCCCACCTTTTCCCATTGCACCAGCCTGTATGACTAATTGAGCGGCTTCAGGGATAGTCATAAAGTAGCGGATAATATCTGGATGGGTGACTGTAATTGCTTTGCCTCGGGCGATTTGTTGCTTAAATAAAGGGATCACTGACCCTGATGAACCAAGTACGTTACCAAATCTTACCATGCAAAACCGAGTTCCTTGCTCCTTTTCACTTTCTTGTTTAGAGAGTGCTTGTAAGGCTAGCTCTGCTACTCGTTTTGATGTTCCCATCACATTCGTTGGGCGTACCGCTTTATCGGTAGATATTAGAACGAAAGATTCTACTTTAGCTTCAATTGCGGCTTTGGCCGCATTATAAGTACCAAATATATTGTTACGAACCCCCTCAACAACATTATATTCAACAAGAGGGACGTGCTTATAGGCTGCAGCATGATAAACAGTCTGAACATGAAAAGTTTCTAATGCATTTTTTAAACGTTCAAACTCTTGGACATTCCCTAATAGGGGCACAATTTTAACTTTCAGGCTCTCAGCATTAGCAATATTGTTTAGCTCTTTATCAATCTCGTATAAATTAAATTCTGAGATTTCAAGTAACACTAATGTTAATGGTTTCTGGCGAATAATCTGCCGACATAGCTCTGAACCGATAGAGCCTCCAGCTCCCGTTACCATGACATTTTTATTGGTGATATTGGCACCGATTAAATCTGGATTAGGGGCAACAGGATCACGACCTAAAAGATCTTCAATAGCAACATCTTTTAAGTCATCAACTGTAGCGTGACCTTCAACAATATCGTTAAAGTCAGGTACTGTTAGAACTTCGACAGACAGATGTAACAACCCATTAATAATAGCTTTACGCTCAGAACGTGAAGATCGCGGCATGGCTAATAATATTTTTTCAATGCCTAATTTATTAACTAATTCCTCAATCTTATCGGATGAATAAACAGTGATACCCTGTATTACGGTGTGATGTAGTGATGGGTCGTTATCAATAAAGCCTTTAACTTGATAAGACACGGCATTTCGTAACGCGATAGCTAGTTGGCGCCCTGTGCTCCCTGCACCATAAATTAGAACAGGCTCACACCCTTTACGGCTCGCTTGTACAATCATTGAGCGTACTAGCATTCTTGCCCCACCACATAATAAAATGAGAAAGGTCATATAGATAAAAGGAATGGTACGTGGAATGTTGGCTTCTAGGTAATAGGAGAATGTTGTAATAGAAAATGCAGAAATTAATGCGCCAACCATAGCAACGGTTAAAGCGTGGAATGTTAAGTAACGAAGTACCGCACGATATAGCCCTAATTTTACAAAGGCTAATAACGTTATGATAATAGTGCCAAGTAATGTGAGCCAAGTACTAGGGGATAGGTGAATAACAACTTCACCAAGTCTTACCCATAAGGCAAGGAAGAATGAAACAATGATAAGGAGTGTATCGATTCCCAAGCCAATGAGTCGTTTATACACCCGGGGTAATGACCATATGCGATTAAGTTTGTCCATAATGATTACTTCTTTCTGTTGTTCATTTGGCAGCAGCATCGCCGGAACCACTGCCGGTGACTGTCATCATAATATATCTAAAATAGTTTTTAAGGTTCAAATTATCTATCATCTCTCTATCTGTAGTAGCGAGAAGTTGTGGTGTAGACATATCAATATTTTTAATTTGAGCTAATCCTGTAATACCGGGGCGAACATCATAAATATTGAGTGCTGAACGTTGTTGTATTAATTCTTCTTGATTAAATAAATTTGGACGAGGACCAACTAAACTCATTTCACCTTTTAATACATTAATTAATTGAGGAAGTTCATCAATTTTGGTTTTTCGCAGAATAGTGCCGTACTTTGTTATAGAACGGGTATCAACCAAGTGGCTGGCTACGGAGGATGTTCCTACTTTCATTGTTCTAAACTTAATTAATCTGAACGGTTTTTTGTTTTTGCCTACTCGAGTCTGGATAAAGATAGGTGAGCCTGTTTCAAAATAACCAATAATAGATGTAATGAGTAATACTGGAGAAAGAACAATTAGGCCGATTAAAGCAGCAAAGAAGTCAATTATACGTATCATTTTTTGTCATTTCCTAAGTAACTCATTGTTTGTTCAATAGTATAAGGCGGTTTCCAGCCTAGTTCATCGAACATATTTGAGGAGTCGACTTCTAAATTTTGATAAAGCTGGGTAAAAAGACCTTGCTTGCCAACTGCACTTAATAGGATTTTCATCAGAAGCGTAGGAACAGGTAATTGAATGATATTCTTTCCTAGGCTTGTTCCTATAATGGTAGTAAGTTCTTTTGTGGAAAGATTTTTCCCATCGGACACTAAAAATATTTTACCAGCAGCATTAGGGTGACGAGTACATTCAGCAATAAAATGAGCCAAATTCTTTATGGATATATAACTTCGCGAATTGTTTGTTAAGCCAAAAGGTAACATAGGTACTTTCTTGATAAGCTTTAAAAGAAGACCAAAATTGCCCGGTGCATTTTCTCCATAGACCAAAACAGGACGTATAATCACTAGTTCCATTCCTGTTTTTGCGCAGATATCAATGAGCCCTTGTTCTGCGACTAACTTAGACCTAGCATATTCATTATGTGGTGCTGCTGGATCTTGAGGAGAAAAAGGTTTTTCATGAGTGAGATTACCATTCACACCAATAGAGCTTATAAAAACGAAACGTTTGACACCCGCTTTAGCCGCTTCATTTGCAAAGTGCAACGTTCCTTCGACATTAACACTCCATAATTCTTTCTGCTCATCCGCACTTGGTGTTTTGACTTTCATACGGTGGGCAATCGCGGCGAGGTGAATAATGCTATCGATATCATCAAATGCACCAGTCCAGTCTGTATTTTGATTGAAAGACTGAATGGTAAAATGGTCATTTAATTCAGGTGAATGTTTTCTGATTATTACCCGATAGTTATTTTTTAATTCTTGAAGAACTGCCTTTCCAATAAATCCGGTAGATCCGCTAATTAAAGTTTTCATTTGTATTTAAACCAAATAACATTTATAAAATATTTAATACAAAAGTAAAAAGAACGAGGGATGCTAAATTTTTCACTTTTTCTATATACATTCCAGAAAAATATAAATAGTTTTTTTTTATTAGAGGATACAGAGTTTTCCATTTTGTTATAGGTTGCTAGGAGCTCATTAAGGCAATATACACCATCGGTTTTCTTTAATAATACTAACCAAAATGCATAATCCTCATGGCCTATTTTTTTAAATCTAGTTTTTGAAATTAACTCTTTTTTTACCATGGCAGTTAAACACCCGATAGAGTTATTTGAAAGTAAGTCACTATAGTTAGCGAACAACGGTGGGTAATAATTAAATATTTTTCCTTTGGTATCTTTAATAGTATAGGCAGTACAAGAGAGAGAAATGTCATTTTTTATCATAAAAGAGAGCTGTAACTCTAATTTATTATTACTCCATAAATCATCGCTATCTAAGAATGCAATATAGTCTCCATTTGAATATTCTAAACCATTATTCCTTGGTTCAGCGGGAGTTCCTGTATTCTTAGGCAATGAAAGTACTTTGATTCGTTTATCGTTAGCTGCAATTTTCTTTGCTATTGATAATGTTGAGTCTGTAGAACCGTCATCTATAATGATTAACTCCCAGTTTTTATATGTTTGTTCAATAACTGAGTTTATAGATTGAGTAATGGTTTTTTCTGAATTATAACAAGGCATAACTATTGAAATGAGCATTAGACACCTTTAGCTTGCATATTTCTGACCCAATCAACTAAGCGATATATATGTTTTCTTGTTAAATTAATTTTATTAAAATCAGTAATACTATCAGTAGGGTAATTAGATAGTTCTGAAAATACGATGTTATCGTTTTTAGCTAAGCTATCGACAATATTTATTTCCTCATCGGAGGATTCTGCATAGGAACTACAATTTACAATAAATTTACCGTTTATTACATCTTCAATTGGGTTTTGAGTATCTGAGCTATAAAAATCACATTCAGTCACTGTTTTTGAAACTACCTCATTTACATATAGTGGTTCACGATAGGCTCTAGAATAGACATATCTAAGCGTAGAAGTAATAATCTCTTTTTTATCCCTACATAAAATTTTTTCTAGACTAATTGATTTTAAATCATTAAAACTTAATATATCGATAGCGGCTCCTGAATGCGTGTATGGTGAAGGACCTAAACATAAAGTTGGTTTACCAATGGCTCCAGATTCTAAGATTGTATTACTTCCATTTAGGATCACTAAATCACTAATAGATATTAGATCTCTAGTATTCATACTACTTTCACTTGGTATATACTTAATATTTCTTCTGTTACACCAGTTTAAATAATGTTCAGAACATTTTTTTGCATTAATTTTTCCAAATGATACAGCCCATGAGGGATGGAACCTTACTAAAATATCTTCACTACGTATAATATTATTATCAAGCATTATATCTAAAGCATCAGTATTATTTCCCCAAGGTGTGTTCCAATCAGGATGTCCAAGTAATTCATTTTTACTACTGGGACATATCAGTATTTTCATATTTGAGTTAATGTTAGGCCACTCTGAGACTGAATTAGGATTTTCGTTATATTTTTTCCATTCTAAATTATTCTTTCCTACGAATCGTTCCGCTAGTAACTTTGCAGCTAAATGAGATTGTTTTTTTGTTAATGCTTTGTTTTTAAACTGAATATTGATTTCATGAATGTTCTTGAGTGAAGAACAATTTTCATTGAGATTTAATATTAAACCATGTCCAAATAGCGGCCTTTCATGTGTTATGCATGGTATTCCTAATTCTTTTGCTGCCTCTAAAGCTGCTCGTGTGTAATCCATTCTGCCATTAAACAATATAAGAATTTCAATGTTGTTTTCTTTTAACCAATTTATTGTCGCATGAAAAAATTTTTTGGCTCCTGGCATAAGTAAGTTTTGAAAATAAGTAACATCTTCTGAATTTATATCAGAAAGAGATTCTATCCTCGATAGTGTATAAGAACTTGACTTTACTAGTTCTCTGTAATTAATTTTAAAATCTGAAATTTTATTATATTTATCAATGCTCTCATTTACATCAAAATTGAAGGACTGCAATCCACCTATTTTACACTTTCTACATTCACTATTAGAGGTGCCTTTTAACTCTTTAACATAACAGGTGGTAGTATTTCCACTACAGTTAAGAGCATACGTTTTTATTTCTCCATATAGCTCTAATAATTTTTTTTTAATATAATATGCATGATGAGCATGTGGTCTATATGGATAAACATTAATAAATCCGATTGATTTCATTTTTTTCTCTGCTTATTTTAAATTTTGACACTATTTTTATAATTATCAAAAGGGGAATGGAAAATATAAGGTAAATAAATTGAACTGTTTCGAATAAAAAAGAAAAACAGCCAAATATTAAAATTGAGTTCAGAAATACATATACTACTATTGATGATAAACTAGTATTTAATATTTTTATTTTAAAACAAAAAAAAGAAAATAGAGAGGTAGAAAAAGGTAGCAAAAATATTAAAAAAATACCATATATATTATAATCATACCAGATTGATCCTGTTAAAGGAATCCAATTTGGAGCATACGTTGGCGCTGTTATATTTAAAGAGCCAAAGATGGATGGAATGTACTGGTGTAACATACTAACTATTTGTCTAAAAGAAGATATGCCATCTAAATTATATAGAATAGAATATTCAATTGTATTTATGAAAACCCATTTTACATGGGTAATATATATTCCCACTGGGTAAAATGTATCTGGAATGATACTATTAATGATATTAACATCATCAAGCCTTCCTCCCAGCCTGCTAGCTAACGATTCTCCATATTGTAGCATTGTAAAATTATAAACCTGAAACCGTATATACCCAATATAGACTGAATAGATAAGAATGGCTGTTATTGCAAAAATTGAAAATTTAACAACACGCTTGTTAAATGTTTTCTTGTTAATTATAGAGCGAAATGATGATGATGAAAGGAATATTGCAATAAGAACTAGAACAGGTTCTCTACCTCCTGTTATAGCTGAGAATAATAAAATTAAAAATACTGAAAATATAATTTTCTTTCTATTATTAATTTCCTCCCAGTATATAATACAGAATGAAAAAGACCAATAAAGGAGAGGAAACATTATATTTCCAAGAAGATTGTATAGACTGGATACACCTTCCCTCTCTTTAGCTTGCTCTCTCCACATTTCTCTTGCTAATCCGATACCTTGAGAATAGTCTACTTGCTGTATATATATCCTATCATAGATAACCATTATAACACCTAGAGTACCAAGTATTAAGAACGTATTAACTATCTTTGATATGTATAAGATAGATGGATTACTAATATATATTTTTTTCCTAATGATAATACTAGATAGAGCTAATGAAAGTAAGAAAAGAAATGAAATGGCATAGTAGATAAAGTAGGCAAAACCAGACTCTGAAATACTGCTAAAAGGCATCAGTATTGATAACGATTCGATAGAAAGGAAGATAGCTAGAGCGAAATAGAAAACTTTAATATTATTGTAGTTTATCATGAAGACTCTCATGCCGATTATAAATATAATAAACATATGCTTTTGATGCTAAAATAGTAAGCATGGTAAGGAAAACTAAAGCAGGGATATTTTTACTAGGGAAGATATTTGCTAATATTATAAATAATAAAAATGATAATATATTTATTTTAATGTTAACACCATCATTCGAACGCGAGTAAAAATAAATAGAAAACCCCTGAGAAAGAATGAATATAAACATTGAAGTTGAACAATATAAAATTAAATATCTATATTCGCTATATCTATCGTAAGAGGGAAAGAATGAAATAATTAATGATATTAACATTACAAGAATGGATATTATTCCTGAAACAAATATTAAGCGTAATATGAAAACTCTAAATTCTTTGCAGTGTTGATTTGTGTTATTACTTAAAGAAACTAGCTTAGGAATTATTACAATAAGTAGTATTGCATCTACAAATGTCAAAGTAGCACCTGATAACGTGGAAAAAAACATATATGCAGATGAAAAAATAATATCAACATCGTTTGAGATATAGATCCTATCAAATGTAAATATCCCCCTTATTGCTAGTGTTCCTATTAATATTGGAATTGATACTTTGATAGATGTGAGAAGCTGGCTAATAGAATATTTATATGTTTTTTTAAACGTTACTGTGTTTTTTATAAAGAAAAAAGATAATATAAGAACAACTAACTGCCCATAAAGCCAGGTATCATAGAGTTCAATAATATTTACATCTCGTTTTATTAAAACGATTATAATGAATATAAAAACCCATAAAGAAGATTTTAAGAATATATATAAATTAGCTTTGTTCTGTTCTTTACATGCAACTAAGTAACGATAAATCTCAGTAGAGGAAAATTCTAGTATTAAAATAATATAGAAATAAAAAAGGTCATTTTTATCAATGTAATTAAATAAAAAAAAGGCATATAATAAAGGTATTGTTATTACACACAATATTAGTGTAGAGTTGATATGTTGTAATACAATAGGGCCTCTATTTTCTTTCTCTGCATGAGATAAAATACGAGTAGTGTATGTATACAAATCAAAATTTATTATATACAGTGAGTATACAATAATGGAGAACATAACCGTATACGATACTAATATTTTGGGGTCATCTTGTGCGGATAAAATAAATAATAAGGCAAACTTACTAAGTAAGCTGCTTCCTCTAAGAGCAATAGCTAAGAGGGTATTAGGGTTAAAGTGAAAAGCCATCATCAACGATAATATTTTGACCGGTAACATATTGTGATTGTTCTGAAAGTAAAAACATAATGGAACCAATGATCTCTTTCACATTAAGCATGCCTTCACCATGAGTATTGGCTTTATAAGCATTTAGAAATTCTTCTGGCTGAGAATCAAATATTCCACCAGGACTCACGCAGTTAATTCTGAACTTACTATCATTTATATAAGAAACAACGTATTTATTTAAATGAAGTAGGGCTGATTTAATCGCTGCATATTCAACAGGCATAGTCATACTAGTATTTTCATATATTTTAAATTTAGGCGCGATTACGCCATATATTGATGATATGTTGACTAGCGAAAAGGGTTTTTTATTTCTCAAAAAATAAGCTGCACATTGTTGCGTAAATAAAAATGAACTGCCTAAATGTAATGATAGATTTTCGTTAAAGCTTTCTAAGGATACATCGAAAAAGTGGCTGCCATATTTATTGTTTCTAGGGTAAGTTGTATTAACGGCACCATCTATTTCAAGTGTGTTATCTAACATGTTTTTCACTGATTCTTTATCTACAATGTTACATTGTAAAAGGCGAATATTCGGATTTTGTGTATTAACGTTCATTGACTTTAGTCGATTACTCATCACTTCTAGATTTATATCTGCAGCAATAACTCTTGCTTTTTGATTCAGTAATTCAGTTACTAATGTAGAGCCCAATAAACCACCTGCGCCAATAACTAAAATATTTTTATCTTTTAATAAATTTTCCATTATTTGCACTCCATAATAATAGCTTCAGCTAAACGAAAATCGTAAATATCGTCTATATCAACGGCACGATCCTTCGGTATTTCTATACTGGTTACTTGCCCTGAAAAAAGTCCATAATTATTTTGAACAAATAGCGGGGTTGTTGCGTAAACAACAGTTGTTATATCGAACACTGCAGGGGCATCTTGTCGGCGGGCTACTTCAGCATTAGGTGGGTTAACGATCTCTACAAACCCATTTGCTGTTTTTTTTACCATATTAAAATAGGGACTGCGACTCGAAGGGGTGACAGAAATACAAATATCTGCTTGTTCACTCTCTCTTTTCGCTATGGCATCCTCAACATCCTGAATACTGCGTAATGGGCTTGTTGCTGGCAAACTGATAAACCCATCAAATCGACCATAATATTTTTCTACCCAGTCAATCGCATGTCGCCATGAAAGCCATTCGGGACTGGTATCGCTTGCTAGCTCTTTGGGGCGAAGAATAACAGTTGCTCCATTTAATTTAGCAATTTTAGCAATATCTTCATCGTCGGTTGATACAAAAACTTTATCAATAGATGGAGCATTTTTCGCGATATCAATTGAATACTGTAATAATGGTTTACCTGCTAATAACTTAATATTTTTATGGGGTAACCCTTTGGAACCACCACGTGCAAAAATAAAGGCGAAATTTTTCATTGTAAGTGAACCTATATTTCAACATCACTTTGATGTAATAATGGGTGGATAAGTTTTTTTTATGTTTTCAATAAACTCAATTGTTTCTATTGATTCAGATAATGTTATGGATTGATTTTTTTTCCCGTTTATCTTTTCAATAAAATCTAGAAGCATTTCTAAGTACATGTTATTTTTATCCCATTCGGGATCACTATATAAAGTGGTAACTTGGTTTTTCGTTGTGAAAATAATTTCATTTTTGATTAAGTCCCATTCTAATGAACCGCTAGTTCCAACGAATCGACAATACCTATATGCTTTGCGTTGTAAAAAATCTAAATGAATATTAACGATGGTATTATTACTAGTTGTTGCAAGAATATTTACGTTATCTTCAACCTCTAAACTTAATTGTTCAGAGCACTGCAAAATAGCATGTTGTAGGTGCAACGGTCCTAATAGCCATTGGACGTAATCAATTTCGTGGCTAAGTTCTAACAATGCACCGCCACCAAGTTTTGAATTTGCAGACACACAATTACGGTAATCTTTATTTGGTCGCCAATCTGGTAGGTATTGCCCGATTTCAATGTTTACGTAAGATAATGTACCGATTTGCTGCGCCTCTATTAATTCTTTCATAGCTTGTGCTGATGATAAGTAACGTAAGCAATACCCTACTGCTATAGGAGTAGAGTATTTTTCAGCTATTTGTTGAAGTTCTTTTGCTTCTTCTAATGTAGATGTAACAGGTTTTTCAATTAATACTGGAATATAGGCTTTAATAAATGGAATTGCATGATGTGTATGAAAAGGAGCCGGTGAAGCTATAATGGCCAATTGAACGTTTTCTAGAATTAATTCATCAATGGAAGCAAACAGCTTGTCACAATCACTTATATTTTCAGTCGGTACACGGCCACTAGCCGACACGGCATATATCTTTGCATCAGGAAATAAAACTCTTAAATTACGTCGATGTCTACTTGCAATATTACCTAAACCGATTACAGCAACATTATTCATAGTTGAGCCCTATGGTTTTGATATCAATTTGCGCTCTATTAAAGTCATCCATTCTGCCAATATCTAACCAGTACTCATAGATAGGAAACATTAAAATATTATTTCGTTCATTCATATGCTGTTCAAGTAAAGTTGGCATATCTATACGGTGGTTTTTAGGTACGGAATTTATTACTCGAGGAGAAACTACATAGATACCAGCGTTAACAAAAAAACGCTGTATCGGTTTTTCAACCATACTAGTAATTTTATTTCCTTCACCATTGATGACACCATATGGGATTTGATAGTCATATTCACGTACACACATAGTAGCATCAGCATCATGTAAAATATGGAAGTCAAGTAAACGCTGAAAATCTACATTAGTAAGGACGTCACCATTCATCATGATGAGAGGAAGGTCTTTAGGTAAGTCTTTAGGGAGTAAACCAAGTGCTCCTCCAGTACCTAGAGGTAACTCTTCATGGACATATGAGATTTTAACACCTAATTCATTACCATTGCCAAAGTGTTCTTGGATCTGCTCTGGCATATAATGAGTCGATATATAAAAATTAACGAACCCTGCAGAGATAAAGCTACGAATAACTGTTTCAAGAATTGGTTTATTCCCAATCTTTAACATAGGCTTTGGGCAGTTATCGGTTAGTGGGCGTAAACGAGTGCCGAATCCACCAGCCATAATAAATACAGGGTTTTGGTATGTTTTTTGATTAAGGGAGTTACCCAGCGTTTCTAATCCAATTATTCTATTATCATCGTCAATTATTGGTATTGATAAAATACTTTTTGATTCCATCAATTCAACAAGTTTTTGACGTGAAGTTCCTACCTTAGCAGTAGTAGGTGATTGATTCATAATTGAGGATATCGGATCGCTTAGCTGTAGATTATTTAGTAACCCTCTGCGGATATCCCCATCAGTAACAATACCGGCTAAATGTTGTTCCTCATTAATAACAAGAGCAACACGTAAAGCTTCATTATTTATAATTTCTAATGCTTCACGAATAGTATTTTCTGTATTAATAAGAACATTTTTCCAATTATAACTCATAGAATCCCTTTTAAACCTATTTATTTGTTTTGACGGTAATTGGGCTTGGGTAACAAATGCTTGAGAATAAAATATCCTGTGTAACTATTGCGCCAGCTCCAATGATTGAACCTTGAGCGATGCTAATACCTTGAATTATGGTGGCATTAGTACCGATAAATACATCATCAAACGTTGTAACTTCGCCACAAATCGTGGAAGCGGGGGCAATATGGTTATTGCGCCCAATTATGCAATCATGTTCAACAATTGCTCCAGTATTAATAATAGTATTGTCTTTAATGATAGTGCCAGCTTGAATTATTGCTCTCGGTAAAATTTGTACACCAGAATGAAGAGTTGCATAATTGGAGACAATAGCACTATCAGCGATGACGCTATCAAATTGATAGCCCAATGATGTAAAGTATGAATTCACTTTAGTTCGTAAATTTGAGTTTGGAAGTATACCTATTCCATTAATTAATAAGACCTCATCAGGATGAAATTTTTTAATTTCATGATCTTGTATTAAGTGTGGAAGGTTTTTAAAAATAGCTCTTACTCGTATATCATCAGGGCAAATAACGGAAAGGATTTTCCTATCTTGATAGCGTAATATATCTGCTAATACACTTGCATGGCCACCCCCGCCAATAATGACCACCGGCTTTTTATTACTCAAGAATTAAATCTCCAGGCTTATATTCATTATGAGCGGTATTTCCTAGGAGCTCCCAGTATCTATATGGTGATATTCCATTTCCAGGTCGTTTAATTGTTAGGTTTTCAGAACTAAATGTCTCACCAGCTTTAATAGGTTTAGCTGCAACTAAACTTTTGCGAGCAACAGATTTATTCTTTATTTCAGATATAGTCGGTGTTTTTATTCTAGAGCCTAAAGCCAGTTCGACTTGCCGTATTGCTCTCACCATTTCGGTTAACTCTTGCGGTTCTAGAGATGCTTTATGATCAGGACCTTCCATATTTTTATCAAGAGTAAAGTGCTTTTCAATTAATACGGCTCCGCGAGCAGTAGCGGCAATTGGAATCGTAATTCCTTCACTGTGATCTGAATATCCCATTGGTAGAGCAAATGCAAGACCTAACGTATCCATCGCACATAGATTAATTTCTTCCATTGGTGCTGGATATTCAGTGGTACAGTGCAATAAGGTAACTTTAGTTTTTAATGCTTCTTGTCCTGCTTTGGATGCATATGCCTCTTGGAAGGCGGATATTGAAGGCATCGCACTTTTATCTTTGGTGTAACCAAAAGCGATTACACCTAATGCCATCTCTATTTCAGCTAATGTTGCCATTCCTGTGGATACGATTAAATCACAACCACTGCGTGCATGCTTGAGCACTAATGGTGCATTCGTTAATTCTCCTGAAGGAATTTTTAAGCGACTTAAGCCGAGATCAGTCACTAAAAAATCAAGACTCTCATCATCAAATGCAGTGGATAAAAATTCAATGCCTAATTTATTGCAATATTTAATGAGCTGGTGATGAGCATCATAGGACAGTTCTAACCGACTTAGCATTGCAAGCTGCGATTCTTGTTTTTGTGTATTTTTAACTTGATATGTAGCTTGTTCGGCATGTTCTGTAACTAAATTCTTAGCTTTAAAGGTCTGAAATTTAACGATGTCTGCACCAGCATTGAAAGCTGCATCAACAAGCTCAAATGCTAGTTTTTCACTACCATTATGATTAACACCCGCTTCTGCGATAATAATAGTCATATGTTGTACCCTATTGCTTCAGTTCAAAAGGTAAGTCATAAAATCTTTTGCAAGGTTCAAAATGCAATGTTTTTATCATGTCAATTACTTGGCTGCTACTATCACCCTGACCATAAGGATTGATGATCTTTTTATTATCAAGATCATTATATTTGCTAAGTGCTAATTGAATTGTTTCGTATATGGAGTTTGAGTCAGCCGAGCAATTTAGAACACTTTCTGCAGCCAAACGACCTTTTTGTCGAACACCTATGTTGACAGTTGGTACATTAAATGACGGTACTTCAATGATACCACTCGAGGAGTTACCAATAACCGCAGCAGCATGCTTGACCGCACTTAGATAACGGAGCTGCCCAAGGGATGGTATAGAGAGAATGCGTTCAGGATTTTCAGTAGCGTATGCTTCAAGCATAGGGATAATTCGTCGGCCACCATCATCAGCATTTGGATAGGTTAAAATAACTTGATAGTCTGGGTATTGATCTAGTGCGTCCAAAATTGCTTGAAAACTTTTTTCAGGGGACTCATTAGCTAATGTTACAGGATGGTATGTGACTAAAAAATAGGGGTTTTCTAATTTAAAATTTAAAGATTTACTGAGTTCATGAAGCTCTAAGAATTGACCTCGTTTAAGATGGTCTAAACCAATAGCACCGATATTTTTTACTCGCTCAGGGCTCTCGCCAAGCTGGATAACCCGTTGGCGGTATTCTTCTGTTGAAGTTCCGTGTAAGTAACTAAGCTTGGTAATAGCATGGCGAATCGCATCATCATATGCACCTTCTGTGATCTCCCCACCATGTAGGTGAATCACAGGAATTCGCAAAATCATTGCTGTTTGTGCAGCCGCTAATGCTTCAAACCGGTCTCCAAGTATAACGAGAACATCTGGTGTTATTCTAGAAAATGCATCACTAAAACCAAGTATACCAAGACCCATGCTTTTTGCAGTTCCAACAGGTGAGTTAGAAGACAATAATATTTCTATTTTCTCAGTAATATTAAATCCATCTTGCTCTATTTGTTGGTATGTTTCTCCAAATTCAGGAGATAAATGCATTCCTGAAACTATAAGTTGTAGATTTAATTCAGGATCGGCTTGTATATCCTTTAAGAGCCAAAATAAGAGCCCATATTCAGCACGAGTACCAGTAAATACTGCTATATTTTTCATTTAAAGTTCTTCTTAAACTAAAATGGGTGTACTTGGCAAATTAATTAAATGTGCTTCAATAAACTCAGATTGACAGAGGTCTCCACATAAAGCGTCTTTGAACATTGGTAGACGGTGCATCAGTTTCCAAATAGGGCGAGTCATTACACCTGCTTCATTTGTCTGTTTCAACAGCTCATCTCGTGATTTTGCATCGGAACAGATGACGGCATTTAGCCAATAATTAGATTTCGCATAAGATGGCTCAACAACAAATTGATAATCGCTACCAGCGAAGAAATTTTGGTATTGATTTGCGAGTCTGCGTTTTTGCTCTAAAAATAAGGGTAAATGTTCCATTTGGGCACAGCCTAACGCGGCATTTAAATTGGGTAAACGGTAATTAAATCCTGGCTCGTCATGAAAAAATTCATATGGATGAGGAATTTTTGCTGTTGTTGTGACATGTTTTGTATGTTTTCCAGCTTCTTCTGTGGCGCAAAGAACCATCCCGCCACCGCCAGTTGTAATGATTTTATTACCATTAAAGCTTAATGCAGAGAATTCACCGATAGTGCCAGTGTGCTTACCTTTATAAAAAGACCCTAAACTTTCCGCTGCATCTTCAACTAAAGCAAGCTGCCATTTTTGACATACGGAAAGTAATTCGTCTAATTCTGCGGGGTGACCAAATGTATGCATTGGGACGACGGCTTTAATTGCTTGCTTTGTTTGTTTATGAAAGCAGCCGTTCTCAGCGAGTTCTGCATGTTCTTCGAGGTATTGTTCTACCGCTTTAGGACATAGACTTAAACTGATAGGGGAAACATCAACAAAAATAGGTTGAGCCCCCATATGATAGAGCGCATTACAAGTAGCAACAAAGGTTAATGCTTGTGTAATAACTAAATCATTAGCTCGAACGCCCGCCATATAAAGAGCGGTATGTAATGCCGCAGTCCCATTAACGGTGGCAACGGCACGAGTGCTACCAGTAAATGCTTCTATCTTTCGTTCAAATTCGTCGACGAATTTTCCGACACTAGAGACGAAAGTACTATCGATGGTTTCTACAACATAATTTTTTTCATTACCCGTAAATGTTGGGGCATGTAGCGGAATGAAATCATTCGTTTTGTATGTGTCTCGAATAAACTCTATCAGTGCTTGTGGTTTCATTGACTGGCCTTACATTTTACTATCGAGATATTTTCCGGTTTCTTGGTGGCCGAAATCGGGGATCATTTTAAAAAATAGCGCAACAATTTGTTCTTTATTCCACGCTTTTTGCGATTTCATTTGTGCGATTTCAGTTTCAAATAACGATAATAGTTCTGGCTGATAATTCGCTTTATTTTTAATGATGCCGAGATTTTCAAAACGTGCCATGTCGAGTATTTCTTTATCTGTGAAAAACTCTTCGAAATCTTTTTCACCAGTCGTATCGCTTGATGTGAAGAGGCAAGGCCATTTCCCTTGAGCTGGTAGTGTTTTAGCGAGTTCTCTAGCTTCGTCCTCATCTTTACATAAATACGGTTCATAGCCACGTTGTTTTAGGTATTTAACTGCAATATCAGCAAAGGTAATAAGGTGAAGGACTTCACTAAGTTTAGGGAAGAAAATGTCCCTGTTTTCACCAAAAATACATGACATTAAACATAATTCCCCCGATTCTTGAGGTGTCACGAAGTAGCGCTTGATATCATTAGGTGCAACGATAGGCTGACGTTTCTTCAGTCTTTGGTCAAATCCATGAAGGAGAGAGCCGTCAGAAAAGGCGACATTCGCAAAGCGGGCTGTTGATATTTCTATTTCTTCGCTGCGACGCATTAAGAACATTTCCATAATACGCTTTGAAGCTCCCATCATATTGACTGGGTTAGCGGCCTTATCAGTAGATACACAAAAATATTTTTTAACACCTGAATTAATTGATTGTTGTATTGTTTTATCGGTATTAAAAATATTGACATCAATCATACGCATTAGGGTAAATGGATCTTTCTCACTGCGAACATGTTTTAGTGCTGATAAATTTAAAACATAGTCATACTGCCCATCAGCTTTAATAAACGCATCATATTCGATGGAGCTAATATCTAAAGCAAAAGTTTGGAAATCCCCATTGATATAACCAAATGAGCTGCGGATATCTCTCACTAATTCAACCATGTTGTTTTCACTAATATCAACAACATGAAGTTTTTTAGGGTTACGTTTAAATATCTCTTTCGTTACTGCCTGACCAATTGAACCAGCCCCACCTAGAACTAAAAAACGTGATTGACTAACTATTTTAATAAGTTCGTTTTCATAAGCCTTAATGTCTTGACTAAATAAAGCATTAGAACGACCGATAAGAGGGAGTATTTGATTCATAATTCAGAGACCAATTTAATTAAATTTGAACTATGGATTATTCAATCTATTATTAATATTTAATAACACCCATAGCTACCGCACTGGGTTGTCGGGTCCCAGAGCACCATTGAATTTGTAAATGCATACTTATTAATTGAAAACATTGCATTTTTTGCTAACTTGTTCAATTGATAAGCATAGCTTATTGTTTTTTGACTGCCAAAGGGTATGCCTCAGCATTTATTTGGTCAAGTAAAAAGCGCTTAATAATACCATTAAAGCTAGTTACTGACTATCACCGTGATAGTGTTAGGGAATAGTCCTAAGGGGAGTAGCAATACAATAAATTATTTTAAATTATCAGGTTATAATCCTATTCTTACGCCTTGTATGTGATTATATATTTAAGTTAAGTTATTCCTTGTATATCATTGCTTTTAGTGTGGGTTTAATAAAAACGAGATGCTTATATCTCCATATTTATCCTAATTTAGAGTAGTAATAGATTAATAAAATGCTTAATTGATTATATTAATTCACTTGGCTATCGGTAGAAATTATATGTGTAATATATTTTTGACTAGGATGACAATTTTTTTTGGATAAAAAAACGGATTATGCCAAAACATAACCCGTTTTCGATTAAATATACTCAATGTGTGCCAATTACCACTTAAACGGCACGTTTACTGTAACGGCTGCACCTAAGTCATTGCGTGTTTCGTAATCAGTTTTAGATACCCAAACCTTCGCGTCAGTGCTGATGTCATAGTCAAAGTTATGCCACCAACCGAAATCAACACCTTTGATGGTTTCTGATTTAGGGAATAACTTGTTGCCATCAAAGTTAGATTTATTCACTTTCGCATACATGAGGCGGGTGCTGACACGGTTGTCATCATCGAGAGTGTATTCCACTTTGGTCGTGAGCATGCGCCCGTCACCGCCCATTGCGTGGCCTAGTGATGCACCTTGCTGATAGTAGCCCTCAGTATAGATAAAGTGGCGATACATGACGTTATCTTTATTCCACTCTGTGTGGGTGTTCGCGCCTTCAATATACCAATTTAGTGGCTGGCCCCATAAGGTGTGGTAGCCTTCGATACCACCCATAAAGGCGTTTTTCGATGGGAAGAGGTTAGCCTCGTCTTCACCCACCATTTGGCCATATAAGCTGACAGGTAAGTCGATTAATGGGTAAAGTTTTAGTTTGAAATCTAAACCGGCCAGTTGGTTACCTGGGTCATCGTGATAGTCACCGGTATTATCTCTACCGCCCATCGCATTCCAGAAAGAATCCCAGTTATTAGGGCGGCCATCGCCTCCCCACATGACCACGCGTGAACCACCGAGTTCGAAGAAATCAGTTGGGTTCATGGTCATGCGCAGGCCAATCAGTTTAGTATTTTTGGGATCATACTGTTTGAATTGTGCAGCTGTTAACTGATATTGCCATGAACCAATCCAAGAAAGCCATGGGGTTTCAAATGGGCTTTGGTCTGCACGCTGAATTAAGAAACCGGTCATAGGGCGTGCGGCATCAGTTCGAATTAAGCTGCCGTCGTGGCCGGGGCCCCACCATTGTGGGATCTCACCAAAAGTTACCCACTGGTTCCAAATTTTTACACCACCATATGAACCATTGAGGTTGTAATCAGAACCATTTTCAACACGTAAAGCACGTTCGCCATTCGCGGTGAGGTTTAAGTCTACATCGTCAGTGCTGTAGTTACCTGAAACGGTATAGCGAATATCACTATATTCACTTTGAGCAAACCCTTGTGGCATTGAGTTGTGGCTAGATGCAAGGTGAGTTTCTAGTTGAACACTGTTTTTCTTACGGTCAAGGTTCTTTTTAATGCGCTGAATAATGGCTTCTTGTTCGCTATTAGTAATATTTGCATTATTTAAAGAACGCGTGATTTCTTCTTGGGACAGTGGCCAAGTGGATAAGCTAATTTGAATAACGTTACGTTCAGAAAGCCAAGCAAGGTCACTGCGTAAGTTGTTATCTGGTAGAACTAATCCCCCTGCAACGCTTTGTGCACTGATGGTACCGAGCACAGCAAGTATTGCTAGCTTAGTGAGCTTGAAATTTTTCATTGATAAATCCATTTGAAGTTGAGTTCGCCTAATACTGAACAGGTTAATAAATGAAAACCTATAAATAGAGTTAAAATATGATTATTATCCGCCACATTATAAGTATCTTAATTTGCATTGAGTTGGGCTTCTGTGCTTTCTATTAATTCAGCTATCACACTTTAACTAAGTAATAACAGAATATCAGATTAATATGTTAGGTATAGGAATTAGTAACATCTTAAGATGTAAAGCGATATGCTTTTTACTAGGCTAGTACGTTGCTAATTTCAAAAATTCTTTTCTATTATTCTTTTTTTTGCATGTGAAAAACAGCAAAATAGAGTTTTATATTGGTTAGGTATTTGGGAGTTGTTGTTTTTAGATGCAATATAGGACTATTCCCTATTAATAGGTATAAGTTGAATGAAAAAATAAACCCCCATATTGAGAATGAAAATAAGGGGGGTTTATTTGTATGAATAAAATTAATTTACCGGCCGTGTTCAGGTAGCCAGATTTGTAACCTTAAACCACCTAATGGGCTATCATCCGCCTTCACCCAACCTTTATGTTGTGTTATCGCGGTTTCAACAATTGCAAGACCTAAACCAGTCCCACCCGTCTCCCTGTCCCGAGCTTCATCCGTGCGGTAGAACGGACGGAAAATGTGCTCACGGTCAGCAGGGCTAACACCAGGGCCATCATCATCGACAGTGATTAAAATACCGTTATTTTCTTCTTTGAAATCAACGGCAATATGCGTGTGCGAATAGCGTAGTGCGTTACGCACAATATTTTCAAAAGCACTCCCGACAGCAGAAGGGTTGCAATATAGCGGCCAAGGTCCGGGGTTAGAAGTGACCTCGAGGGTTTTGTTCATTTGTTCGGCTTCAAAGCTAGCGTCATCTAAGATATCGCCCCAAAGTTCATCGGCTTTGATATTTTCACGCAAGATCTCGTTTTTGTGCTGGCTACGAGATAACACCAGCAAATCGTTAATCATGCTATCTAGGCGATGGGTCTCGGTTTCGATGCGTTCTAATTCTTTACTTTCCCCATGGCGACGGCGCAATAAGGCTGTTGCTAACTGTAAACGTGTCAATGGAGTTCGTAATTCATGAGAAATATCAGAGATTAAGCGTTGCTGTGCGCTAACCATACCATCAAGGGCGCTGATCATCTGGTTAAAGCTATTCCCAGCAGACAAGAACTCTTGTGGGCCGGCTTCTAGCTCTGGGTGTGGCCGTAAATTTCCTTTCGCCACATCGTCGGCCGCCATTTTTAACTTACGGGCAGGGCGGGCAAGACTCCAAGATAGCCATAATAATAACGGAGCACTGATCAGCATTGTGGCAATCAGTAATAAGAAAGGCCTATCAAACAATAAGTTAATAAAGTCAGATTGCGGGCTGCTTGCTGGGCGAACTAAATATAGCTGGTAGTGGTCTTCCCCATCGCGAATGGAGAATGGCCCGAGGATTTCAGCTCGTCCATATTTTTTCTTTTTCGGGTGATCTGCGTTATCGGACTGGCCAATAAAGTTACGTATCACCTGCATTTCACTTGGCATAGCACCAATCACACGGCCTTCACTGGTGACGATAATCAACCGTTGGCCGGGAGGTGCCCATTTTTTGATGGCGTTAGAAATACGCCGCCACCAAAGTAGGTCATTCATCGGAGCTTGTGCGAGTTCGGCTTCAATATGCTGCTCAAGCATCTCCCCTTGGCGTTGTTCACTTTCCATAAGGACGGTGATTTGCCGAGAGTCGAGCTTGGGCACCATCAGCACTAGCATTAATACTAGTGCGAGGGTAAACCAGAAGATCGCAAAGATCCTTGCGGTTAAGCTGTTGATCATGTGGCAGAAACCATTAAGTATCCACGGCCACGTAAGGTTTTAAACCACGGCTGGCCATCAGTGCGTTCCGGAAGTTTGCGGCGTAAGTTTGAAATATGCATATCAATAGCACGGTCAAACGGTGTTAAGCGCTTCCCAAGTACTTCTTGGCTAAGGTGTTCACGAGAAACAACTTGGCCTAGGTGCTGTGCGAGCAGATATAACAACGTAAATTCGGTACCTGTTAAGTCCAAAATTTCATCATCAAAGCTGGCTTCTTGGCGGCCTGGGTTAAGTTGCAGTTTATCAACTTGTAAAACAGGGGTATTGCTATTGTCGCCTTGGGTTTGCTCGCTCCAGTTAGAACGGCGTAATAAAGCACGAATACGCGCGACTAGTTCACGGTCATTGAACGGTTTAGGTAGATAGTCGTCTGCACCTAATTCTAGGCCCAGAACTTTATCTAGCTCACTACCGCGAGCCGTTAACATGATTACGGGGGTCTGATGGATTTGGCGCAGTTCTTTTAATGTCTCAATACCATTTTTTTTCGGCATCATGACATCAAGTAGTAACAGGTCAATGGATGAGTCAATTTGCTGTAATGCCTGTTCACCATCATAGGCGATGACAACATTGAAACCTTCCATTTCCAGCAGTTCTTTTAATAGCGACGTGAGTTCACGGTCGTCATCAACTAATAGGATTTTATGCATTTTTTAAGTCCTCCAACTGCCAAAATACGATAACAATCTGTACGATTCCATGACTTTACGTTCTTTTACATGCTCTGACGCTAGTTTGCAGCCACAGGTGTATATTTGTTCACATTGAATCACGAGCACAGTTCGGAGACAAGGTGTCAAATGCTGAGAACAACACATAGCAAAGTACATAATACAGTACATAAAACCGCAATGTTAGTTTTAGCTTCTGCGTTTGTGTTCGGGCCAGCGGTTGCTTTTGCAGAAGAGCCACAAAGTGCTGCAAATGAAAGTTCAACACCTTTGATGTTACAGATGCAGTCTGAGCCAACTACGCCGTCAGGCAATGCGGTTGTGCCCTTTCAACATCATGAGTTATTTAGCAGTGAAGAACGTGCCAGTACCTTTATGTTTAATGGTATCACGTTAAATGAAAAACAGCGCCAGCAATTACGTGATTTAATGGCAACACAGCGCCATTATCATGTTGATAACACTGCTTTAGTTAAAGAACGTGAAGCGCTGCACAAATTAATTATAGCGGATAGCTTTGATGACAAAGCGGTTCGTGAAGAGCTTGAAAAGCGAATGCAAAAAGAACTGGAACAACGTGTTGAAATGGCTCGAATTCACCATGAATTGTACCAGTTGTTAACGCCAGAGCAGAAAACTGAGCTTGAAAATATTCACCAACACAAAATGGCGGAATTTCAAGCGATGCAGTTTCAGTAAATTTAGTTGTTAGTACCTGTAGTAATGCCTGTAGTAATGCAAGTTAGTTAGTTTCATATATTGAGTTCCATAGTAAGTAGTGAAGTAGCAGTAAGTGAAGTTTTTCCTTGCCATAGACACCATCCCTGTCTTTTATAGCCCCTGTTAGGGGCTTTTTTTTTGTTTCTAAACTAGTCCTTTATTCATGGTTGTTAACTATAGTTGACAACTAAACGAAGATTGCTAAGATAAAAACATAAAGACAAGGAGCAGTCTTATGATCACGGTTCTAACAACGGAATGTTTTGATAGTTGGATCAAAAATCTTAGAGATATTCGAGCTAAAACTAAAATTCTAATGAGAATTAGGCGGTTAAAAATGGAAATTATGGTGATGTTCAACCCATTGGTGATGGCTTTTCGGAACTGAGGGTACATGAAGGACAAGGGTATCGTGTTTATCTAAAGCAGAAAAACAATGTTATTGTAATTTTACTTTGTGGTGGGACAAAGGCAACGCAGCAGAAGGATATCCATAAAGCTAAACTTCTTTTTGGTGAAGTTGAGGGGGAACTATGAATACTAAATTAAAAGAATTTGATATCGCTGAGTATTTAAACAGTGAAGAAGAAATACAAATGTATCTAAACGAAATTCTAGAAGAAGGTGACCCTAGTCTAGTTCTCGCTGCACTTGGTGATATTGCGAAGGCAAGAAATATGAGCCAATTAGCTAAAGAAGTTGGAATGAGTCGTGAAGGTTTATATAAGGCGCTATCAGGACAGGGAAATCCAACATTTATGACGATTATAAAAATCGTTAATTCTCTCGGATTAAAGCTACAGTTTAAGAGTATCTAAAAAATAGCTTATCTATGATTAGGCTAGCCATTAGCTAAGCTCACTATAAAAATAACGTATCCACCAAAGTAGGGTTCACTTTATGACTCAGATATTAACGACGCAAGATTATCGCAATATGCCTTGGAAAAATGGCCAAGGGTCGACACTTGAATTGGCACGCAGTCATGGTGAAGGTTTAGATGATTTTGATTGGCGAGTGTCTATTGCAGATGTTAAAGCGGCGGGAGCATTTTCGTTTTTCCAAAATCGACAACGTATTATTGGAGTATTGGAAGGGGAAGGATTTATTTTACATGTGGATAAGAACCCTGCGGTGACGTTAAAGCAAAAAGAGTTTTTTGCTTTTAATGGGGAAAGTGAGGTTTATGCGGAGCTTATCCAAGGTGCAATTCGTGATTTTAATGTCATCTATAATCCTGAAAAATATCAAGCCCGCTTACAATGGGTGAATACTGCGCTTATTAACTCTTGGGTCAGTGGAGCAAGTGAGATCTTAATTTTTAATATTACCCCTAATTTGGGGGTGACTATTAATTCAGATTGCCTTTATTTAAAACCATTCGAGACTCTACTAATCAAAGAAAATCGAGAGAATCTACAATTTACTATTGAGCAAAATACAGAAAATGATTTTTGCATTATTGAGTTATTTATTAAATAGTTAGAATTTTTTCACTCTAAATTTAAGTACTATTTGTATGAAGCTTATATAGTACTTATTATTGGAATAATATTCTGCCCATTTTGCAATTTTAGTCAAAACGTTATCAAATTCATATATTAGATAATTATGGCTTTATTCCTATTGTTATTTTTCGCAAAATTCATAGTCTTTAGCGTTGTTAAAAAATAATACCTATATACTAAAGGAAAATGTTCTATGAAGATGAAAGCGCTTGTGGCAGTTGCTGTTTCTGCTGTCATTTTAACGGGTTGTAAAAATTTAGACCAAGGGATGTTGACTAACTCAGGTATGCAATTATTCCAAGCGGCAACACTGAGTGATGCAGACGTTAAAAAATTCAGTGATGAATCATGTAAAGAAATGGATGCGCAAAACAAAATCGCACCAGCGTCTAGCAAATATGCAAAACGTTTAGATAAAATCGCAAAAGCATTGGGTAACGAAGTTGATGGTACCCCAGTAAACTATAAAGTTTATATGACTAGCGATGTAAATGCATGGGCGATGGCGAATGGTTGTGTACGTGTATACAGCGGCCTGATGGATGTGATGAATGACAATGAAGTTGAAGGTGTTTTAGGTCATGAAATGGGCCACGTTGCATTAGGTCATACACGTAAAGCTATGCAAGTTGCTTATGCAACGGTTGCTGCACGTACTGCTGCATCATCAGCGGGTGGCGTAGCAGAACAACTGAGCGCATCACAAGTTGCTGCACTGGGTGAAAAACTGATTAACTCACAGTTCTCTCAGCACCAAGAAAGTGAAGCAGATAACTTTTCTTACGATTTACTGAAAAAACGCGGTGTTAAAACTGAAGGTTTAGTTACTGGTTTTGAAAAATTAGCGAAAATGGGTAGCAGTGAAACAAGTATGTTTGATTCTCACCCACCATCAAGCGAGCGCGCACAAAACATCCGTGACCGTATTGCTGCTGACAAAAAATAATATTTAATTATTGATGTTAGTTGGATGTCGTTCTGGTGTAGTAATGTGATGATATATTGCTACACCAATCACTTATTCCCTGCTGTTTATCTCAATATTACTTTTCTTATATTACAAATCAGAACTTATCCCGTTGTACTCCTGTAATTGACTCTCTATCTTGTTAATTAAACGATATTCAGGTTTTTTCGTAATTTTGCAAATTTTCGTTTGATAAAACGTTAGCAAGGAAAAAAGATGGAAAAAGTGCAGAGAATTTCTCTTTTAGCTAAGGGAATGGGCATGCTGTTATCGGGAACCTGCCGTTTATTAACTGGCGTTCGCACTCGTTGGGTCGGGTGCCAACCTTCAATGGCTTCACGTATTTATTATGCCAATCATTCCAGTCATCTTGATGGTTTGGTTATTTGGTCTGGGTTGCCGCCGTTAATGCGCCATTTTGTTCACCCTGTTGCCGCTAAAGATTATTGGGTTAAGACACCATTTCGGCGTTATTTAGTTAATAAGGTTTTTCGCGCTGTATTAGTCGATAGAAAAGGCGATAAGCCCGCACAAAATAATACATTAGCTCCTTTAGAATCAGTATTAGAGTCAAAGCATTCATTAATATTTTTTCCTGAGGGTACGCGTGGAGATGGGGAAACGCTAAGTCAATTTAAAAGTGGGCTCTACCATCTCGCGAAAAAATACCCTGACGTTGAAGTTGTTCCAGTCTATTTGGAAAATTTAAATCGTGTATTACCGAAGGGGTCAAAGCTTGTTGTGCCTGTGATTTGCTCAGCTATCGTTGGTAAGCCTCTGGAGCCTATTATGGAGAATGAAAATAAAATCGACTTTTTGCAGCGAGCCAAAGAAGCACTTGAGGAGCTAATGCCATGAGTATTGGGGACAGGGAATTAGTATTATTGTTGTCAGGTGTGTTTGGGATACTAGTATTTGCTAGTGTTATTGGTGGTATTCTTGCATATCGTTATTCAGGTGAAAAAAGTAACCCAACTATTGATAATTTGAATGCTCGTATCCGCGCATGGTGGGTCATGTGCATTATTTGTGTACTTGCTGTGGTGCTTGGCAATATAGGTGTCGTGATCTTATTCGCACTGATATCGTTCTTTGCACTAAGAGAGTTTATTACTTTAACTCCAACACGGCGAAGTGACCACGAGGCATTATTTTGGTGCTTCTTTGTTTTTATTCCATTGCAATATGTGTTGGTAGGTATTGAATGGTATGGGTTATTTTCAATTTTCGTACCTGTTTTTGTATTCCTTTTCTTGCCTACCCGTATTGCTTTAGCTGGAGATACCTTTCATTTTCTTGAACGCACTGCAAAAATTCAGTGGGGGATGTTGGTGGCTGTTTTCTGTTTAAGCCACGTCCCTGCGTTATTGATGTTGAATATTCAAGGCTATGAAGGCGAAAACGTAAAATTATTACTTTTCTTGATTATTGTGACGCAAATTTCAGATGTGTTGCAGTATGTTTTTGGCAAGTTAATGGGTAAGCGGCCTATTGTGCCTAAGTTGAGCCCAAATAAGACAATTGAAGGTTTTATTGGCGGAGTATTATCTTCAGTACTCATTGGTGTTTGCCTTTACTGGGTAACCCCGTTTAGCTGGTGGGTTGCGGGGCTGATGTCATTCGCTATTACCATTATGGGGTTTGTGGGTGGGTTATGTATGTCAGCAATTAAGCGTGATAGTGGTATTAAAGATTTTGGGGCGATTATTGAAGGGCATGGTGGGATGCTGGATCGTATTGACTCATTGTGTTTTGCTGCGCCTATTTTTTTCCATTTAACGCGTTATTACTATACATAATCCCATTTTATTTTCGTTTTTGTTCGTTAATCAAAAGAGCACTAAAATGGTGCTTTTCTTTTGTTTTATAGGTACAGCATCGAAGGAATTTAAGTGTTATCATTAATACTTAATTTTTATTTCAAACTAAGGTATGACTAGGGTAATACGCTGTATTTTGTACTCTAGGGCTTTTTTTACCTTGAAGGATTTACCTATTGGGGTGATCGGCTAGAATTATGTAAACTGGATCACAATAAAACATAAAAGCTTGATGGAAAGCAGATGCATAATTCACTCTTTGCCGTATTATGCTGTTAGGTGAATCAATTCAGCACTAGTCAGTCAGTGTAATTAGCGTTAAAAAGATTAACAGCGTAACGGTTTTATCGATTTGCAATTTTATGTTCATTAATCAGAGGTCATCATGGTCAAGCAGATTAAAAGAATTGGGGTTTTAACGAGTGGTGGTGACGCGCCAGGCATGAATGCCGCTATCCGCGGTGTGGTTCGTGCGGCACTAGGTGAAGGTTTAGAAGTCATGGGTATTTTTGACGGTTACCTTGGCTTATATGAAAACCGCATGAAGCAATTAGACCGGTATAGCGTGTCGGATATGATTAACCGTGGTGGTACCTTTTTAGGTTCAGCTCGTTTTCCACAATTCCGTGATGAAAAAGTGCGTGCAGTCGCATTTGATAATCTGAAGAAAAACCATATTGACGCATTAGTTGTCATCGGTGGTGATGGCTCTTATTTGGGGGCTAAAGCACTGACGGAAGCAGGGTTCCCATGTATTGGTCTACCGGGAACGATTGATAATGACGTTGCTGGTACAGACTATACCATCGGCTATTTTACTGCCCTCGAAACGGTTGTTGAGGCCATTGACCGCCTTCGTGATACTTCGACTTCCCATAAACGTATTTCGATTGTTGAAGTCATGGGGCGTTACTGTGGTGATTTAACATTATCTGCTGCGATTGCAGGGGGCTGTGAATTCTTAGTATTACCTGAGCAAGAAATGGCTTTTGACCGCGAAGAACTCTTATCTGAAATCAAGCGTGGCATTGAAAAAGGTAAACGCCATGCGATTGTCGCTATTACCGAACACGTTTGTGATGTGGGTGAGTTAGCGAAATATATAGAGCAAGAAACACATCATGAAACTCGCGCAACGGTTCTAGGCCATATCCAGCGTGGCGGATCTCCAGTTGCTTATGACCGCATTTTGGCATCACGCATGGGAGCCTATTCCATTCAACTTCTGTTAGAAGGCTATGGTGGGCGCTGTGTTGGTATCCAAAATGAAAAATTAGTTCATCATGACATTATTGATGCTGTTATGAATATGAAGCGCGTCTTTAAGAAAGATTGGTTTGATACGGCGAAGAAGCTGTACTAATTCTTCCTCTTCTTTTTCTTCGTCATATTTTGAGCTGTGACGTTGTTGGCAGCTCTCGGTTACTCGGGTCACATACTTATGTATGCACCCGAGCCGCCGCCTAGTCACAACTCAAACTATTTAAAAGAGGGTTATTTGTAAGTCTTTATCTTTCATTCTTTGTTCACATATTCCTCATTCTTATAAGTTTTTCTTTTTAATTATTTCCCGTAATTGATGCTATCTGTCAGCCTCTTCTTATCATAAATTTAATGAGGAAATGTGGATGACACGTTCATGGCAGGTAACAAAATCACAATTTACGACGGCATTGCTATTGCTGTTAGCAACAGGGGCTTGGGCGAAAAATATTCAATTGTTGAATGTGTCTTATGATCCGACTCGTGAGTTTTATCAGCAATATAATCAGGAGTTCAGTGATTATTGGAAAAAGAAAACGGGCGATACCGTTACCGTTCGGCAATCTCATGGTGGCTCAGGTAAGCAAGCCATATCAGTGGTGAATGGATTAGAAGCCGATGTTGTTACCTTAGCTTTAGCCTATGATGTTGATGCTATAGCACAAAGTGGCCGTATAGATAAAAATTGGATAAAAAAGCTCCCCGATAATTCAGCTCCTTATACATCGACTATCGTCTTTCTCGTTCGTAAAGATAACCCGAAAAATATCAAAGATTGGGACGACTTAGTCCGCAAAGACGTTTCCGTGGTGACACCCAACCCGAAAACCTCCGGCGGAGCACGTTGGAATTACTTAGCAGCATGGGGCTATGCGTTAGATAAAAATCAGCAAGACCCTGAAAAAGCGAAACAATTCGTTAAACAGCTCTATAAAAATGTGGAAGTACTCGATTCGGGGGCTCGCGGCGCAACCAATAGTTTTGTTGAACGCGGTATAGGTGATGTATTAATTGCTTGGGAGAATGAGGCTTTACTCGCTATCAATGAGTTAGGGGAAAGTGGGCAGTTTGAGATAGTGACGCCAAGTATTTCGATTCTTGCTGAGCCAACTGTCGCTGTTGTTGATAAAACTGTCGATAAACGTGACCGCAGGGCAGTTGCCGAAGCTTACCTAGAGCACCTCTATTCTGCGGAAGGGCAGGAAATTGCAGCGAAAAACTACTATCGCCCACGAAATGTGGAAGTGGCTCAAAAATATCAGCAGCAGTTTCCTGAGCTTAAGTTACTGACGGTAGATGAAAGTTTCGGGGGGTGGCAAGCGGCACAAGCAACTCATTTTGCGAATGGGGGGGTGTTCGACGAAATCATCCAACGCTAATACTCTTCATATTTCGCACTGTAGCGTTGTTGGCTACGTTCGCTAACCCTAGTCACATACTGGTGTATGCTCCTAGGGATTAGCTTTTCTTGCCGCCTAGCTACAGCACGAACTATTTTGAGTATTATCTGAGATGTAAACTAGGGCTAATTATTGCCACTGGTATTTGACACCTAACTGGCCAAGATAAAATGTTTGACGGTTGTTGCCACCTGAGGTGATACCTGCATTTTTTGGGTTTTCCCAAGTACTAGGTTCAACTGCGAAGCCGCCCCATAGTGTTAGTTTTGGTGTTAAGTTATAAAAAACTTGTGTCCCGACACGGTAGCCGTCTTTAACTTTCTGGGTAGTGCGTTTGTTACTATCGTAGTTATGTTCATTTAAATAATAACGAAAATAAGGCATTACGCTCCAGTCCTGATTTAACGTGATAGGAAAATAACCGCGAATTTGGTTTTGTTCCCATGTCTTATTAAAGTCTTTATCCCATGTCCAATCGGTGTATAGATAGACTTTGGCGGTTGCAGAGTCGTTGACCTTATAAACAAGTCCGTGTTCGGATTCCCACTCATAACTATTGGGGGCATGGAAATTATCGTAATGGTAAACCGCATCCCAAAAGTTAAATGCCCACTTATCATTGAAATTGTATGTCCCGCTAGGCATTAACCAAAACATAGTATTCGATGGCCGTGCCTGTGTGCCCGGTGCGGAGTCATTTGATTCCTTACGATAGGTGACATTCAAATTGAACTGACCAATATCGCTCGCATACATTTTCCGAGTAGCGCCAATTTGCGTACGATTACGAATAAAAGAATCTTTGGATGTTGAGAAATTGTGGTTGTAGCTTCTTAATGATTCCTTATGTTCCAGAAAAAAGCTCCATTTTGATTCAGGATTCGCTAAAAATAGTTGGCCAACCATCGTGGTTTTGTCGTAGACCTTACGACCGCTGGTATTATGGTGTCCTTCAAATTTTTCGAGTTCCATATAGACGTTGGAAGAAACGCGCCAGTAATCATTATTGACCTGATCAGCTGCGAAAACGGATGTTGTCAATCCTGTGAGAGTAACAAAAAGTAAACCATTCAGTGAAGTTTTCATTTTAACCCTTTAATTTTTATGTATATTTTGTTTTTTATGCCTTAGTTCAAGGCGTTAGTGTCTGGCCTTTATACCGTGGGGTATAAAGGCTAAATCATTGTTAATAATTAATAGGTTGTGTAATTAATTGATTGTGGAGTAGGTTTCACCATGACCATAAGGGAACAGCACTTTGTTACCTTGTGGGTTTTTAATATTAACGGGTAGCAACCCTTGAGGTGGGTTTAGCGGCTGGCCGTGAGTGTTAGCAAATAATGTCCGTAAACCGCTGCGAATATTGGTTTCTAACGAATTGCGGTTATTATTGGTGATATCAAATCCGGTAATACCGTAGATGGCAATATTTGCGTTTACATTGTTTAGGTATGCGATGTCATAGGGGTTACGTGAAGAGATAACAACAATAGGGGTTTTAAGTTGGTTTGCAGCATCAATGATAAGCTGAGCATTCGTTGGCGTATCCTTTAAATTGTAGGTCGTCAGTAATACCAAATCTTGGTTTTGAACCAGTTTTTTTGCTTCATCTTGAGTTAGCGTATTTTCATTCAATTTAACGACACTTTCGCCTGTAATAATAGCAACCCCCGTTTCCTGTGCGATATCATTTAACTGTTTTTGAATTAAGGTATTGCGTGGCTTTTCATCAGAAATAATGAAAATTCGATTCAGCGGTTTTAATTGATAGGGCAGCACATTCTCATTTTTAATTAATGTGATAGCCTGTTCAGAAACCATATTTTCAATATCTTTATGGCCTTTTGATGCGACGACTTGTTCTGCTTTCACTAAGTCTATTGGTTGTGCTGTAATTTCTTGCTGAAGCTTTTTCAGCACTACACGTTTTGCGGATTCATCAATACGTTTTTTCAGTTCTGGGTTTTTCTCTGCTTGTGTTTCTAAATAGCGGTACATGTTATCTAAACGAGAAACCGCTTGGGAGTCCCACATTTTAATTGGCATAAGAATAATATCTGAGCCAGCGAGTAACGAGGTTTCTACCGCCCAATTAATATCGAAGTTGTCAGCAATAGCCCCCATGTCCATGGCATCTGTCACTATCAAGCCGTCATAGTTGAGCTCATCGCGTAAAATACCATGCAAAATAGGTTTGGAAAGCGTCGCTGGGGTGCCAACTTGTTTACCTGCAAGTGTGGTGATCTTATCGTCATCCAGTGCTGGTACAATGATATGTGCGGTCATGACGGCATCAGCACCATGAGATAACGCGTATTTGAATGGGACGAGTTCAGTGTCTCGCCATGTTTTCGCGTCGGAATTAACAACGGGTAAATCAACATGGGAGTCAGCAGAGACATTTCCATGACCCGGGAAATGTTTAAGTGACGTCAATAAATTATATTTATGAATGCCTTGAATATAGCTGGTGGCCAGAGAGCCAACTAAATTTTTATCATCTGAGTATGAGCGTACCCCAATAACTGGGTTATTTTGGTTGTTATTAACATCAACAACTGGGCCAAAATTGATATTAAAACCAAGACTGGATAGCTCATATCCGTGGATCATCCCTGTTAGCTCTGCAAGGGCTGGGTTACGTGCTGCGCCTAATGCCATATTTCCGGGCATTTCGGTGCCTACGCGTAAGCGGGTGACATAACCCCCTTCTTGGTCGGTACCAATAAATAGTGGAAGATTACTGCGGGAAGATTGAAGTTTATTAATTAACTCCACAGTTTGTGGTGTATCAATCAGATTTTCTCTAAATAGGATCACCGAACCGAGGTGGTACTGATTGATAACCTTAGAAACTTCATCATTCATAACGAGAAAAGGAGCGGGTTCTCCATGGCTGTCTTTATTCCAATATCTGAAATCTAACATGAAGAGCTGACCAATTTTCTCAGCCTCGGACATATTATTTACTATTTCTTGTGCAGACTTTTGTTTGTCTTGCCATAATTCATTCAATTGGGCTTGTGTTATTGGGTTAGCCATTGAAAATGCACTGAAAATACAAGCACTAAGTAAAGTGAATTTCTTCATTTTTCATTTTCCCTAAGTTATTTTTCAAAAAATAATAAGTGGCTGGATATATTTATGATGTGAGAGTGCTCACAGTTGATAGTATTCTCTCTTTCAGAGTAAGAGGAATAGAGTACAAATAGATAGAGAAGGAGTCTTTATTTATCTCATTGATATTAAACGGTAAATTATCAAGAATAATTGATTTTAACCTAGAATAATTTCAACTTGATATTATTTTGTTATGTGATGTAAGTATAAATTATAATTAAATGGTATTTAAATCGACGATAGAGCGTAAAAAATTAATGTTTTCACTAATTATTTGCTTTTTAATATGTTTTATTCTTATATTTAAGTGGTTTTCTAATTTAAAATATATAAGCCATATGATATTTCACATGGCTTATTTTTTTAAGAGAAATAAGTTAGTTACAAACCAAAGGTTACCATTGGTATTTTACGCCAATTTTACTTAGGTATAGCGTTTGTTTATTATCATATCCTGACGTAATTCCATTCTTTTTAGGTGATTTCCATGTTGAAGGCTCATAGGCAAACTCACTCCATAAAGTCAGTGATGGGGTGACTTGGTATTCCACGAGAGAGCCAATGCGGAAGCCATTTTTAATTTCCTGTGTTAAATAATTATTTTTATCATAGGTATTTTCTTGTAAGAAATAACGTGCATAGGGGGTGATTTTCCAGTTGGGTTTAATGGTAATGGGTAGGTACGCACGAACTTGTGATTGTAAAAAGCGGGTGCTGAAATGTTTATCCCATTGGTTATCAATATAAACAGTGAATTTTGCTTTTAATGCATCTGAATATTTATAGGTCACACCAAATTCGGTTTCTGCTTCATGACTGCTGTCATTGAAATAATTACTGTAATAAAAATAAGAGAGCCAAAAGTTAAAAGACCAATCATCATTGAAACGGTACTCGCCGGCAGGAGTTAAGCCATATAAACGATTCGAAGAACGTGCTTTGGTGTTGGGTTCGACATCGTTTGACTCTTTTCTGTAACGAAAACCAAGCTCTAAGTCTGATGTTGGGGTGTTAATCATTTTCTTGATAGCATCAATTTGCGTGCGATTTCTAATGTAAGAATCCCGTGAAGTCGTGAAGTTACGGCCATGATTCCTTAAAGATTCGCGGTGTTCAAGAGCAAAGCGCCAGGCAGATTGCGGGTTGAAAAGCTTTAGTTGCCCAACGGTGCTGATTTTATCGTAGACTTTATTATTAAATGAATCACGTTGTCCTTGATATTCTTCTATTTCCAAATAGATATTGGTATTAACTCGCCAAGAGTCATTATTTAATTCAGAGAAACAAATTGTAGGGAATATAATTATGATGCTATAGATTAAACCAACTATATATTTCATATTTATCCTTCAGGGTGAGTTTTATTAGTGTTAATTATCTAGTTGAGCGATTAGAGAGATAAATGTGTATTAACTTTTATAGATTGTCTACCGTTATTATTTAATAGATGATGAATGGTATATATAAATTAAAAATCTAATAAGTTGCATCTTGTTGTTATTTTTGGGAGTTTTATTATTGTCGGTATAAAGGTGTATTTTTATTTATAACTTTATTTAAGATTTTTAATCATATGTTTATTTGTTAGTTTTAAATTTAATTAATAAATATTAATTTTATTTAAAACTAAGTGGTAATTGTATTATATGGTTGGTAATTATGAGAATAATAAAAATATTAATATGATGATTTTATTCATGTTGGAATTAATGAAAACAAAAAACCGCCAATATTTGGCGGTTAATCTCAAGGTATTAAAATAACCTTATTTAGATTTTTTCGCTTCAGCAGCCGCTTTAACAATAACAGCAAAAGCGTCAGCTTTCAGAGAAGCACCACCCACTAAGGCACCATCGATATCTGGTTGAGTAAATAGCTCAGCTGCGTTGCTGGCATTAACAGAGCCGCCGTATTGGATGATAACTTGTTCAGCAATGGCTGCATCTTTTTTCGCAATATGAGTACGAATAAATTTATGGATTGCTTGTGCTTGTGCTGGTGTTGCTGATTTACCTGTACCGATAGCCCAGATTGGCTCATAAGCGATAACGGCACCTTGGAAAGCTTCTGCACCTAAAGAATTCAATACGGCATCGATTTGACGAGCGCAGACTTCTTCGGTTTTACCCGCTTCATTTTCAGCTTCAGTTTCACCAATACACAGTACTGGGATCAGGCCTTGTTCTTTTAAGACAGCAAATTTCTTAGCGACAAATTCATCACTTTCGTTGTGATAAGTACGGCGCTCTGAGTGGCCGATAATGATGTATTTGGCGCCAACATCTTTTAACATTTCAGCAGAGGTTTCACCTGTAAATGCACCTGATAGGTTAACGTCAACGTTTTGTGCACCTAATGCAATGCGACTGCCTGCTAACGCATGTTTAGCTTGAGTCAAATAAATCGCAGGTGGTGCAATAGCCACATCACAGCCATCAACGCTGCTGAGTTCATTACGCAAGCCAGCGACGAGGTCATTGACCATCTGTGTGCTGCCGTTTAGTTTCCAGTTACCCATTACCAATGGATGTCGCATGTTATTTCCTCCAACCAGAGAGTTTGAATGATTAATCAATAAGTTATTCATCACACGCTTATGTTACACGCGTAACGTGACAATGTTGTCGCCATTCACCTTCTGCATTATAAGAACAATGGATAATAATAGCTTTGCTTTTCATCATGCTTGTTCTTAGAGCGTGATCACAGTCAGTTTAGGGTGTTTGTTGTTCTAGCTTAATCGGTTCAACAGCAAAAGTAAGCACATTATTGTCACTTTTTACTAAAATATATCTTAAAGCGCCTAATCGAGCTTCTTCCGCGTGAGTTGCACTATTATTGGCAATAAATTTATTTAAGGCTTCCGTAAGTTCAGGGGCTTTATCCTGTGAAACTTCAGGGGCAAATATACGGACCATTGCAATGGTATAACTTTCCATTAATTGTCGATTTTTTTGGTTTTCTTGTGGGTTATCAGACGGTAGTAATGTGATCTGTAAACTTTTAATTTTTTCACTTCCGCGTTCTAACACCGCAGAGGAATAAATTTGTTGGTTAATTCGAGAAGCTGCTCGAATATAGGGAGCTGCGATATCTTGGCTAGCAATTACTTTATATTCATGAAGATATAAGTCTTTGTATGCTTGATTGAATTGGTTACGTAATTCAGGAATAGTGAGGTTAAAAGAAGGCGCATCAGGGGCCAAATAGGAGACCTCAAAGTCAGTATCTGGCAGCGTTGGGACTTTTTGAGCAAAAGCCAGTTGTGGCACACTAAGTACAAAAATGGTTATGATGGCGTATACAGAACGAAATAAAGTTTGGGTCATTTTTGAGCCACTCATTTTTAGTTTTCCACATTGTATCAGGATTATAGGTAATGACATTACAACAATGGGCTTTTTCCTTCAAAGGCCGTATCGGTCGCCGGCCATTTTGGGTAGGTATTGCAGTCATTTTTATTTTAATGACGGTAATTGCCCTGTTACAAAATGCACTGCTATTCTCTGAAACACTTGCTATATCGTTATTTATTTTACTACTTTACCCTTTGGCCGCTATCTTTGTGAAGCGTTTACATGACCGTGGAAAATCGGGTGGGTGGTTTGCGCTGATTTTATTGGCATTTGCTCTTTTTTCAATCGACGTCAGCCAATTTGAACCTGTATGGCAATGGGGGATAGGGCGCTTTTTACCATTATTAATTACTATGATAATGGTACTTGATTGTGGAGCTTTTGTGGGGATGGATGGTGTTAATCACTACGGTGAAGAAACAGAAACGGTGGATTATTTATAGCGTCAATGCCATGTAGTCCGACTACCATATAACATGAATGCTACCCTGAAAATATTTCAGGGTAGCATGCTAAATTACCAGTATTGCTCACTCGAAATATGGCCAGGTTTGCGGCGTAAATGTTTAACCATGTTACGGTTATTTTTTAGTGTATCGCGAGTGTCCCTGACCATTTCAGGGTTACCACATAGCATAACGTGGCTGGTGTCAGGCGAAAGGGCTAGGCCAACAGCCTCTTCGAGTGCATGATTTTCAATTAAGGCTGGAACGCGGCCATATAATGAGCCTGTACATTGTTCGCGGCTCACCACGGTGACAATTTTTAATTTCCCTTGATATTGTTGTTCCAACTTTTTCATTAAGGACAAATAACTTAAATCTTTCTCATAACGGACAGCGTGGAGTAAAACAATGTTCTCGAAGCGCTCAAGGTCTTTGCCTTCCTGTAAGATGGACAAAAAAGGCCCAATGGCGGTACCTGTTGATAACATCCATAAGTTTTTACATTCGGGTATTTCGTCTAAAACGAAGAAACCCGCTGCTTCATCCGTGATCTGTAACGTATCATCGGGTTTTAATTGTGCTAATTTTGGGCTAAGTTTCCCTTCGGGGACGATGACAAAATAAAATTCAAGTCGGTTATCACTAGGTGCGTTGACGTAAGAATAAGCTCGTTGAATACGTTCGCCTTCGATTTCGAGTGCCAGTTTGGCGTATTGTCCGGCGGTAAAGGGTTTAATTGGCGCCTCAATGACTAAGCTGAATAATGAATCAGTCCAAAATTTGGCTTCAATCACTGTTCCTGTTACCCAATTTGCCATAGATCCCACCTCTTCATATTTTAAAATCGACCATCTGAAAAATAACTCATTTTTGATGTGAATGAGCCAAAGCATGGTTCACTAGGATTTAATACTAAAACAGTTCATTATTTATGCTTATCGATAATGTGTTCCAGTGTTTTATTCTTAATATTGGTCTATTTTAAAGTTCAATGTACAGTTATGTTGACAATGCTGGCGAATATTACTGCCATTGTTGAAAAATATAAAATGTCGCACTACTACGAAAAGATGGCTGCTTTTGTTATCTTAGTCACACTCAAGCAAAACGCATTATTTGCTATTTATTAAAAATGGCATAAAAGCGTAGAGCAGTATTTTTATATTGATAATTAAGCACCTAAATAATTTTGCATTATTACAATGAAATAATGCGGCGTTATTTTGTGTCCGAAATAGCGTGCATTTGAATTATTGGATGTATTTGAGAGAAAAATGAGAAAACTGGAACATTTTAATTTGCTATTAATGCTAATTGCATTGGCAGCAGTCGGCCAAATGACACAAACTATTTATGTTCCTGTCATTGCTGAAATTGCCGCTTATTTTAATGAGCCCTCTGGTGCTGTTCAACAAGTAATGGCGGCTTATTTATTTTCTTATGGTTTTTCGCAGTTAGTTTATGGGCCGCTATCTGACCGAATTGGTCGCCGACCTGTTATTTTAACCGGTTTAACGATTTTCTTATTTTCAACGGTTGTGGCAATTTTCGCGCCAACGCTAAATATACTTACAGTGGCAAGTGGGTTACAAGGGCTAGGAACTGGTGTTGCCGGTGTAATGGCAAGAACAATGCCTCGTGACTTATATAAAGGCACAGCGCTGCGTTATGCAAATAGCCTATTAAATATGGGGGTGTTAGTCAGCCCATTATTGGCTCCCATGTTTGGCGGAATATTAGCGCACTTTTGGGGCTGGCATGCTTGCTATATTTTCCTATTTATCTTAGGAGCCTCAGTATTATTGAGTATGTATCGTTGGCTACCAGAAACGCGGCCGGTTTCCCCAGAAAAGCACAGAATGTTGGCCTCATATCGTGAATTACTTTCAAGTGGTTCATTTCTCTCTTACCTTGCCATGCTAGTTGGTGCGTTAGCTGGGATAGCGGTATTTGAAGCCAGCAGTGGTGTATTGATGGGCGGTGTATTAGGGCTAAGCAGTATCACCGTGAGTATTTTATTTATATTGCCGATTCCTGCCGCTTTCTTTGGCGCTTGGTATGCAGGGCGAGAGGGAAAAACGTTTTATAATTTGATGTGGCACTCAGTGCTTATTTGTTTATTGGCTGGCTTTATGATGTGGGTGCCAGGCTGGTTTGGGATTATGAATATATGGACATTGTTAGTCCCAGCAGCGGTATTTTTCTTTGGCGCTGGTATGTTATTTCCATTAGCAACGACAGGGGCTATGGAGCCTTTCCCTTATTTGGCAGGTGCCGCAGGTGCTCTCGTTGGCGGCTTACAAAATGTCGGTTCAGGTGTTGCGACTTGGGTTTCCGCCTTGTTACCACAGAACGGGCAGTTTAGTTTAGGATTGTTGATGTTTTTAATGTCGACGCTTGTATTGTTGTGCTGGTTACCTTTAGCAAAACGTATGAATCACTCAGAACGCATGGTTTAATGGGATATGGTCAGGCTGCAAAAGACAGCCTGACCATCAAATTACGCGCTTAGCAGTATATCAGCTTGCTTTTGTGGCGGAATTGATAGCACCGATGAATACAAGGAGCTAGGTTCCTCTTCTGACATTGATGATATAAGTTCCGGCAACATGACTCCTGAATTAAATATCACTGGTTGGTTATAATCTAGAAATTTTGTATTTTCTGCTAATTGTCCTGTTGGATTTTGAGTGTTTTGTTGGAGCCAAATCAACTTTGGTACAGTATGGTCCTGCAAGTGTTGGTCTATATGAATGATTATTCCATCCAGTTTTAACTCAGGGGTACTGTCTATCGTGCCTTTTATTGTTAATTGATTTTGTTGTACTGAAAAATACCATTCCTCTATTGGTATGCTTTCTTGAATTTGTTTTTGGTCATCACTTGTCCTTAGTGTGACCCAAAAAGAGTACTGGCCATCAGGCAAGTTTAGGTGAGTAATATCCACCGTTTGTTCGAAGTTTACATCCGCAACTAAAGGTTGCTCGACTGTGTAGTAGATCACATCGGGTATTGCTGAGTAATGCCTTGCGTGAGTATCAAGGTGATTGAGCGCAATAAAGTTCAAAGAGGTATCAACCTGCGAATCTTGGCCAAATGGGTCAGATAATGAAAAATATTGTTGATGTAACCGGCCTTTTTCAACCCACTTGGCGCAAAGTGCACTTTTTGAGGTGATTTTGTCGAGATTGACTTTACCTGTCGAAAAATCAATTAAGCCTTCTTCTGTTGCTGCCCAGTAAATAGGGGCACCTTGCCAATAATTATCGAGAATCAGCTGGTTGGGTAATAAATAGCCATCACTGTTTGTTAATACACGGCAAGCTAATGAATCCGGGTTGTTATAGTGGGAGATCAACTGCCCAAGCTCTTTTTTGTAGTTCAATTCATGTAGAGTAAACTGAACCAATTCGCCTTTATCTGCAATATTGAAGCTCTCTGTACGTCGGATTTGTAATACTTCGGTCGATAACCCATTCGGAGTTGCATAAGTGACGGTGAATGCATAGTCACCATTAGTATCAAATGGACGGCCAACCCCTGTTTTTAGGTTATGGTAATCGGCCGGCAAGCTCCCTATGGTACGGTCAACCGTGATGGTGCTATAAGGGTGTGGGGTATTATCTGCCATTTTAGTAAACTGATGCTGTATCCAATAAATCGCTACATCACGTTGATGAGGGAATTGCTCAATTTGCGTTAGTTTACAATATTCAGCGTAATTTTGTTGGGTTAGTGTGACCCATTGTTTATTGGTTTGATCCCAGTGCTGATAAAAACCGTCACCTGCAAACCCGCCATCTTCGGTATCTTCCCCTTTCGTTTTATTATGTTGCCAGCGTACTCTTCCACTTAAAAATTGGTGAATTTTTTGGTTATAGGCATCTGCGTGAGGCAAGAAGGCATCATAAGCACCACTTCGAAAAGGAACAAAGCTGGAAAGCATGGTTGGCATGGCTTGTTGTAAGTGACTGTGGAGATCGTGATAAGTGACATAATATTGCCTAGATTGGTTATAAGCTGGGTTTTTACCATGGCTGTGAGGGTCGTAAGGGTATACTAACTTATCATCATCACCTAGTTTATTGGTATGAGGCAAGCCAAGACCGTGACCAAAAATCTCATGAAACATCACGTTAGGTTCATGAACTCCGCCACCGTTGTTGGGCGACCCAAGCCCTAATAGCGCAGTGCCAACATTTGAAGGTAGGGTTTCAATCGCAGTATATTGATAATCAGAATCAGCATTGTTAGCAGTTTGGTATTTATGACTATTATTATAAGCCCAAAAAATTTGTGCACTGGGGTGATAGTCAATCTCTTCAGGGTTATCATAATGAGGATGAATAAACGGAATGGTGTTGCTATTGGTGTCAGTTCTAAGTGGCGTTAAGCTTGGGTGACTCACCGTAGCAGGAAGGCTATGCACTGTGAGCTGCCCAATCGGTAAAACTGTTACCGCTTCTTTTCCCCAACTTAGCGGGGAAGATGAATAAACGCCATGTCCTTGTTGATATAAACTGTGGCTATCAACATGAACAATTAAGTGGTTATCAAGGGTGACATTGGGGGAGAATAGGCCATATTGGTTGGTTTCTTCGGTGATAATGGGTTTGCCATTAACAGTGATAACGAGGTTGATATCCGGTTGTATCCACTCACCTTTTAGCGGAGCTGTAAAGCGTTGCTGATGCCAATTTTGCGCTGAAACATTCATCTGTTGGGGGAGCGCTGTTAATTTTTGGGGCAAATGATCCGGGCCAGTTAATCTCACTCGACCTAATATTTTTCTTTCTTTATTGCTGACGATGGCTTCAATATCAGGGGATTTTGCCGCCGTTTCGCTGGTAATTTCCACATTCAATAACGCCCAGCGGTTAGCTGTTAAGCTCATGTGCTTATCGGTCATACTCTGCAGGTGAGTCTGCGCAAGTTGAATATGATGGATTTGCATATCACTTGGTGTTGTGTTGTGGCGCCGTTGGGGTTCATGATAAACAGGGTCTGGAATGGAATATGTGCGTTTACCAGGAATGCGCAGTTGTGGTGTATTTGCGGTTTGTAACTGAATGGAAAGGGGTTGGGATTGCTGCCCGTTAGGTAGAATAGCAATAAAATCAAATTGATCTGAGTGGGTTTTAAATTTTGCATTATTGGCAATGTATTGCCATTCGTTGGTGGTGTTATTTAGCGTTAATTGACCAAATTTGGGCTGCTCAAGGATTTTGTAACCCTTAATATGGGGGCTATTTGGTAGTTTTCCTGTTATGGCACCCACAACTAACTGATTTGGGAGCTCATCTGGGTTTTCTGCTACTAAAATAGGTAGAATTTGAGGAACGCTTTCTTGCGCATCATGTCGAGAGATCGCCGGTTTTGTTTGTTTCAATTGGAACTGGCGAAAAATGATATTTTCACCAACAAGTTTTAAGGTATTCTTTTCATAGCGGATTTTAACCGCAGGAAGCTGATTTACTGCCATTATTTTATTTACATCGGTTTCGACTGAATGGGCAATCTGTTGCCAAGATGATGTTTTTGTAATTGGAACGTCATGTAAAGACAACACCTTGTTATACTTCATATTTTCTATAGATATTGAGAAATATTGGCTGTTTTTTCGTAACTCATCGGTTAGCTTCAATGAGTTTATTGCTTGGGTTGGTAGGGTGATAATTTGCTGGAAACTGTGATTTTCTAAGGTGCGGCTGGCTTGCTCAATAGGCTCTACTGGATTAAGTTCATCAATGAGTTGCTGGGTCGATACTGATGGTTTTTTGTCTTTATCTTTGACTATCAATAAACTGCCGCCAGTGAGTTCCAACCAATGGCGAACTAGATCGACTTGTTTGTCATTGGCATTTTCGGGCAAGACGACGATATTATAATGGCGATGCCATTGCCCGCTTGGTAGTAATAAATCAGCGAGCTGAGCTTGTGCTCGAGTTTCTCCATTAATCCATTCATGGGGTGAATTAAAGCTTTCGACAAATAAATTTTGCTTGGGGTGGAAACTAAATCCAGAAAAATGTTCAGTACCGAGGGCACTCAATAAATAAGTTTTTTTATTTTCACCTGCTAACCGGGGTCTATCACTTAACCAATTGAATAACTTAAATGCTTTTTCGCCGTCAGCGGATAGTTCAGGGTTATCCTTTAATGCATTTATCAAGGCGGTATCTTGTTGAATAATTGCCACTCTCCCTTTTTTATACCATCCTAGTTGTAAGTTGCCTTGCTGTATCTCATCAGCAAATATTTTAAGGTTATCCATTACCATAATCCATTTTTTGAGGGTTAATTTTGAATTTTATTGAAATATTATTCTAAATAAACTGCAAAAAACGGTCTAATTTATTATTGTTTTAATAACTGCATTTTCATTGATTAACTAATTAGTTATTAGAAGAAAGTCATACTTGTAGGGATAAAATAAAAAAGGCCATATGATTCATATGGCCTTTGGGATATTAGAAATAAAACAGATTAAAAGATGGATTAGCCACGATCTTCCCACTCTTGGGCACGAGCTACGGCTTTTTTCCATCCCTCGTATTTGAAATTACGTTCCGTCGTTTCAATACCTGGTTTGAATACACGCTCAATGGTCGCCTTGCTCTGTAACTCATCAAGATTACTCCAGAAACCAACGGCTAAGCCTGCAAGGTAAGCGGCTCCCAATGCAGTGCTTTCTCGCACTTCAGGGCGTTCAACAGGAGTACCTAAAATATCTGACTGGAATTGCATTAAGAAGTTATTGGCGACAGCGCCACCATCAACACGTAGTGCTTTTAAGCGCTCACCTGAATCTGCTTGCATTGCATCAAGTACATCACGGGTTTGATAAGCGATAGATTCTAATGTTGCACGGATAATATGGTTGCGGTTTGCACCACGTGTCAGGCCAAAAATAGCACCGCGCGCATATGGGTCCCAATATGGAGCTCCCAAACCAGTAAAGGCAGGAACAACATACACGCCATTGCTGTCTTTCACTTTAGTGGCAAAGTACTCTGAGTCTGTTGATTCATCAATTAATTTCAATTCATCACGCAGCCATTGGATAGAGGCACCTCCGACAAATACAGCGCCTTCAAGTGCATAATTGACTTCACCTTTTGGGCCACACGCGATAGTCGTCAGTAGGCCATGATTTGAACGTACAGCAGTCTCTCCCGTGTTCAGAAGTAGGAAACAGCCTGTTCCATAGGTATTTTTGGCCATTCCTGATTTGACACACAGTTGGCCATACAGAGCGGCTTGTTGGTCTCCCGCCATTCCTGAAATTGGAATACGAGTCCCACCTTTCCCCCCAATATTGGTTTGCCCGTAGACTTCGGAAGAAGGGCGCACTTCAGGAAGCATTGCTCGTGGAATATTGAGCGCTTTGAGAATTTTGTCATCCCACTCGAGGTTACGGATATTGAACAACATGGTTCGAGAGGCATTGGTGTAGTCGGTGACATGAACACGCCCTTGTGTCATTTTCCAAACGAGCCAAGTATCGACAGTACCAAACAATAACTCCCCTTTTTCAGCTCGCTCACGTGCGCCTTCAACATGATCTAAAATCCATTTGACTTTTGTACCGGAGAAATATGGGTCAACAACCAGACCGGTATTTTGGCGAATATACTCTTCTAAATCGCGGTCATTTTGTTTTAGATGGGTACAAAAGTCAGCAGTACGGCGACATTGCCATACAATTGCATTATAAACAGGCTTACCTGTGGCTTTTTCCCAAACAATAGTGGTTTCACGTTGGTTAGTGATCCCAATCCCAGCGACTTCATCGGTACGGATATCCGCTTTAGCGAGTACTTCCACTAGTGTTGAGCTTTGTGATGCCCAAATTTCCATTGGGTCATGTTCCACCCAACCTGGCTTAGGATAAATTTGGGTGAATTCACGTTGTGAAATACTGACAATATTCGCATCATGGTCGAGTACAACAGCACGTGAGCTGGTTGTGCCTTGGTCGAGTGCAACAATATACTTTTTCGCAATAGTGGTTTCAGTAGTCATAATTTAAGCCTGTTCCGAGGATTTGGTGTTTTTAACGGATAATTTTTCTGTTTTGGTCTCTTCTTCACATACCATGCAAGGTAAGTGGCGACCAATCAGCTTGCGATAGGCGAATGCGCCTAGCAGACCACCAACAATAGGTGCTGTCAATGGGACAAGGAAATAAGGAATATCGCGGCCACCAGTCAGAGCGATATCACCCCAACCAGCGAGATAAGCGACAACCTTTGGACCAAAGTCACGAGCAGGGTTGAGTGCGAACCCAGTGAGCGCGCCAAATGACCCACCGATAACAGCAATCAAAATACCGATTAACAATGGTGCAAGTGGGCCACGTGGGACACCATTGCCATCATCGGTTAGCGCGAGTATTAAGCAAACAAGAATGGCCGCAATAATGACCTCAATAAAGAATGCATGAGGAACACTAATTTGTGGTGCTGGGTAGGTTGAGAAAACACCCGCAGTAAATAAGCTTTCTTGTGAGCCTCTAATGATGTGATGAACTTGATCGTAATCGAAAAATACAGGGGAATACATTGAGTAAACTAATGCGGCAGCAAAGAAGCCACCTAGCATCTGTGCGATGATATAAGGAACAACTTTGCGCTTATCAAAACACGCGAATAGCCATAGTGCGAGAGTAACGGCTGGGTTTAGATGGGCACCCGAGGTGCCAGCGGTTAGGTAAACGGCTAAAGCAACGCCAAAGCCCCATATAATACTAATTTCCCACAAGCCTAGTTGTGCGCCCGCTATTCTAACGGCAGCAACACAACCTAGACCAAAAAAGACCAGTAGCGCAGTCCCTAAAAACTCTGAGATGCACTGACCCGTGAGTGATGTAGTCGTCATTTGGCTCATATGTTTCTATCCTACGAAAATGAAAAATATTGTAATGTTTTTTTAAGTTAAGATTTTCTAATCGAAAATCATTAACTGTAAATTTATCGTTAAAGAACATAAACGAGAAATATCGAAATTGAAAAGTGTGTGTTACATCACTAAAGCGAAACAAAACAATCAAAAATAGTGATGGATTCGACCTTTGTGATGTGATCTGACCAGTGTTTTTTAATGAAGGTTATTACGATTCAGAAGGAAGGAACTGGACACAGAGGATCATGCTACTTACAATCGTGTAAAAGCTGATAAGGGAGACCAGAATTATGTCATTTGAAGTATTTGAGAAACTAGAATCCAAAGTGCAACAAGCGATTGATACAATCACACTGTTACAAATGGAAATCGATGAATTAAAAGATAAAAATGGTGCGTTAAGCCAAGAGCTTGAAACAGCAAAATCAGGCACGGATTCACTGGTGCGTGAAAATGAACAGTTAAAACAAGAGCAGCAAGCTTGGCAGGAGCGTTTACGGACTTTACTCGGTAAGATGGAAGAAGTGTAATTTCTCGTCATACTTCGCGTTGTAGGGGTGTTGGCTTCGTCTCTTCGCCCTAGTCACATACTCATGTATGCTCCTAGGGTCTTATCGACTTTGCCGCCTACCTACAACACGAATTATTTAGAGAAATCTTTGTTATATCTCGCATTGTAGGGTTTAGAGAAACTTTCGTCATACCTCGCGTAGTAGAGTATAAAAATAAGGGCTGCAAATTATTGCAGCCCTTATTTATAGAATTTTTAACGGATTATGCGTCGATATTGTCATCTTCGACAAAACCGTTGTTCTCATAAGGTGTTAATGGCTCTTCAGAAAGGATAATACCGGTGTTATCGGCATAAAGGTAATCACCTGAAAAGAAAGTCACACCGCCGAAATTAACACGAATATCACTTTCACCGATGCCTTCATCCGGACAGCCCGCCGGCATCGCAGCAATAGCTTGAATACCGAGGTCGAGTTCCATCAGGGTATCTACCTGACGAACCGCACCGTAAACCACAATTCCTTCCCAGTGGTTATCAACAGCTAACCTTGCAATTTCAGCATCAATAAGTGCCTTACGGACAGAACCGCCCCCATCAACGAGTAGGATACGCCCTGTACCATCCTCTTCCAGCAAATCATACACTAGGCCGTTATCTTCAAAACACTTAACTGTAATGATTTGACCGCCAAATGAAGTACGTCCACCAAAATTGGAGAAAAGGGGTTCTACCACGTTGACGCTTTCTTGGTAAATATCGCAGAGTTCGGAAGTATCATATTTCATAGGAGTTAGGTCTTTTTTGCTGCAAGAGGCAACCAGTATATCCCTTTTGAACCGTACTTGGCAAAGTTACCCGCCTAAAAATAGGCGGAAAAAGTCAAAAAAACGACAAATAGTGAATATTATTTGCTCATTACGACGCCGATGGAAAATAAAACGTTGGTCACGAGTGCAGCTTTCACCATATTTTCCAATAGAGGGCGCATACCTTCGGGGGTTGGGTCGCTGAGAACACGGCGTAAATGGTTCATTAGCATTGGTACGGCGAGTAAAAATAGCCAACCGCTCCAGCCGTGTAAATAAATTAGATTAAAAAAGGCCAAACATAAAATAGCCGCAACAATAATAATGGTGTGATAAATTCGAGCCCCTTGGGGACCTAAGCGTACCGCTAAGGTATTTTTACCTGCTTTAATATCATTTTCGATATCACGCATATTATTGATATTCAATACTGCGACAGAGAGCAACCCACAAGCCGTTGCGGGTAGGACAGTGATGATATTAAAACTATTTGCTTGTAAATAATAAGTCCCAATAACACTTAGCCAGCCAAAGAAGATTAAAACAGAAATATCCCCTAACCCCAGGTAGCCATACGGTTTTTTGCCCACGGTATAGGTAATTGCAGCGACGATAGCAATAAGCCCTAATGCGACAAAACCAATGGCATCCTCGGGTTTTTCGCATGCGACAATAATTAACAGTAAGCCGGAAAGACAGGCCGCTGTAATATTTAGCTTGAGCGCCTTTTTCATATCCGCTTGCGTGATAACGCCTTTTTGCATGCCACGTAATGGACCAATGCGTTCAGCCGTATCAGAGCCTTTGACCGCATCACCATAGTCATTCGCAAGGTTAGATAAAATCTGTAATAAACCCGCTGTGATAAGTGCTAATAAAGCGACAGGCCATTTAAAATTATTAGTTAAATAAGCGAGTGCAGAGCCTGTCACAATCGCAATCACCCCTAATGGTAGGGTTTTAGGGCGGAGACTTTCAATCCAAGCTTGTTTACGACTTATTGTTGAGGATGTCGACTGCATGCAGTTACCTATAATTCAAACTCTTTAGAGATGTGATCTTAATAATTTAATAACCCATCATATAGAGAGATACCTGAGTATTTTCAATGCAATGGGCAGAATATTTCATAGAAAAAAGTGCAGCGATAAAAGCTGCACTTTAGTCGATGTATATTAAGGATACATGAAAACCAGATAATTAATAAGATTATAAAATAAATCTACTCAAGTCTTCATCTGCCACCAGCTCATCTAAGTGCTGTCTGACATAGTCTGCATCGATTTGGATAGTTTGCCCGTTACGGTCACTGGCATCGAAAGAAATATCTTCCATTAAGCGTTCAAGCACTGTGTGTAAGCGACGAGCACCAATATTTTCGGTTGACTCATTCACTTGCCATGCTGATTCTGCAATTTTACGAATACCGTCAGTCGTGAATTCAATATTCACGCCTTCTGTTGCCATCAGCGCTTTATACTGTTCAGTTAATGAGGCATTTGGCTCAGTCAAAATACGCACAAAATCTTCAGTTGTCAGAGCTTGTAGCTCAACGCGAATTGGCAAGCGGCCTTGGAGTTCAGGGATTAAGTCTGATGGGCTCGAAACTTGGAACGCACCTGAAGCAATAAACAGGATATGGTCAGTTTTGACCATGCCGTGCTTAGTGGAAATGGTACAGCCTTCGATTAATGGCAGTAAATCACGTTGAACCCCTTCACGGGATACATCTGGCCCCGAACTTTGGCCACCGCGTTTACAAATTTTGTCGAACTCATCGATGAAGACGATACCATTCTGTTCAACCGCTTCAATCGCTTGTTCTTTTAGCTCTTCAGGGTTGACTAATTTAGCCGCTTCTTCTTCAACTAGCAGTTTGAATGCCTCTTTGATTTTCATCTTACGAGGTTTCTGTTTTTGGCCTGCTAGGTTTTGGAACATGGATTGTAACTGGTTAGTCATCTCTTCCATGCCTGGAGGTGCCATAATTTCAACACCCATAGGGGATGCAGCGACTTCGATTTCAATTTCTTTATCGTCTAATTGGCCTTCACGTAATTTCTTACGGAATGCTTGGCGGGCTGGAGAATGCTCATCCGTTGGTTCAGATTGCCCCCAGTTATTTTTTGCTGGTGGGATAAGAACGTCTAAAATACGTTCTTCAGCCATTTCTTCGGCGCGATAGCGATTTTTTTCGATAGACTGTAAACGCACCATTTTAACGGCAGAGTCAGTTAAATCGCGAATAATCGAGTCAACTTCTTTACCAACATAGCCGACTTCAGTAAATTTGGTCGCTTCAACTTTGATAAATGGCGCATTGGCTAATTTTGCAAGGCGACGGGCAATTTCAGTTTTACCTACTCCTGTTGGCCCAATCATCAAAATATTTTTTGGGGTGACTTCGTGTCGTAATACTTCGTTTAACTGCATACGGCGCCAGCGGTTACGCAGAGCAATCGCAACAGAACGTTTGGCTTTATTTTGGCCAATAATATGATTGTCGAGTTCGCTGACAATCTCGCGTGGAGTCATTTCGGACATACTAGCAATCCTTATGATTTTGAAGAAATTTCTTCAAAGTTGACATTATGGTTGGTGTAAATACAGATATCACCTGCAATAGCGAGCGCTTTTTCAGCGATTTCTTTAGCACTTAAGTCTGTATTTTCTAACAAAGCACGTGCGGCTGATTGTGCATATGGGCCACCGGAGCCAATCGCAATTAAGTCGTTTTCCGGTTGAACCACATCACCATTACCCGTAATGATCAGTGAAGTGTGTTCATCAGCGACAGCTAACAAGGCTTCTAATTTACGAAGCATGCGGTCGGTACGCCAATCTTTAGCAAGTTCAACGGCCGCTTTCGTTAAATGGCCTTGATGCAGTTCGAGTTTGCGCTCAAACAGTTCAAATAATGTGAATGCGTCTGCGGTGCCACCGGCAAATCCGGCAATGACTTTGTCGTTGTATAAACGGCGAACTTTGCGGACATTGCCTTTCATGACGGTATTACCCATCGTCGCCTGTCCATCACCACCAATTACGACCTGGCCATTACGGCGAACACTTACGATTGTTGTCATGAGTTAGCCCCTGGTTTTATTACAAAAAAGAATGCGGTTGAATGTGATTTTCAAAAGATTAAATTCAAGTGATAGTTGTCTAATTAACTATCACTTGAACTAGGTTGAAGACACAAAGTACCGCTCATGAGTACATTAAAACAGTACATGGGGGGGAAGGAGGAATTTTTCAACCCCCAGAAGCACGAAGAATACAACCGGAAACACCTGCACCTGCTGCACGGTCACGCATTTTTTCGGCAGTGGACTTGGAATAAGGTCCTAAAACGATACGGTGCCAACCTCCACCTGCGCTTACACGGCTTTCAATACCTGAGAATGCCAAAGTAGCTTGTACAGACTCGGCTTGTTCTGCTGTACGGAATGAACCACATTGAACAACCATATTTTGCAAGCTGTTTGTCGGTTTAGTGCTTGGTGCCGTTTGTGGTTGAGTTGCAGGCGCGGTTGGTTGAGCCTCAAGTTTTGGAGGGATATTGGCCGCCGGTTTACGTTGTACTGGCTCGATAGGTTGAGCAGGCTCATTGATGAGCACTTGTGAACGCGGTACTGGTTTACCGTTTGCAGGTATTTCTTGCAAGTTAGTGACAGGCTGGCGTCTGTCAGAATCAATTTGCTCTAATAGCTGGCGCTGTTCAGGTGTTAAATCTGATGGGCGCACAATATTATTCCCCGTGCTCGGCTGTTGAATATTTGGCATATCCACACCACGACGTTCGAGTTCCTTAATATAACGCCAACGTTCTTCAGGCTTTGGTGGAAGCGTACTACCCGGTGTTGTGGGAGTGGCTACCTGAGGTTGTGGTGTGTCCTTTTTATTTTGAGTGATATAAAACAGGCCGCCAACAAATAGCACGACAATCGTGACAGCAACAACCAATGTTGTCATTGGTAGTCCTTGTGCTTTCTTTGATTTACCTTTGCTTTTTTTACGGGCGGATGAGCGCCCTCGAGCTACATAATCTTTTTGTGCCACGCTATTAATTCACTAGTTATCAATTGTTAGTCATCATTTGGGTTAACATGTTACTTAACCTGAGCAACTTTGACTAGCTTTTAGGCGCTTTTGTGCTCTCTCTAATGATTAAATCAGAATCTAGGAGACGTGAGCCTGGATTAACATTGTGCCCATGAATCTGTTCAAGTAGTAATTGCATCGCATGATGGCCAATTTCAGCACGAGGTTGGTTGATAGTCGTTAGGGCTGGCAAGGTGTATTTTGCTTGCTCTAAGTTATCGAAACCAACAAAAGAAAGGTCATCAGGGAGCTTTAAGCCCATTTTTTTCGCTTGCCACATTGCACCAATTGCCATGATATCACTATGGCAAAAGATAGCTGTCGGTGGTTCAGGAAGTGACATCAATGTTTTCACTGCTTCAGCGCCACCCTCATGGGTAAAATCACCACGAATAATATAATTTTCACGCAGTTTTTCACCTGTGCGTAACATGGCTTTTTTATAACCTTCTAAACGATATTGGCTTAAAGGCATATGGTCAGGGCCTGCAATACAAGCGATCAGTTTATGGCCTTGTTTTTGTAGGTAATGTGTTGCGTTAAATGCGGCGGTGAGGTTATCGATATGTACGGTAGGCAGTTTTAGCTCAGGTGCGAACTCATTGGCCATCACAATTGGAGGGAGGTTTTTTTGCTCTTCGGTTGAGATATCGAATGGAATATTGGAACCCAGTAAGACCATGCCATCAATTTGTTTGGTAATAATGAGATTAATAAAAGCATTTTCTTGTTTTTCTTGGTGTTTACAGTCCCCAATCAAAACAAAATAGCCTTCTTGAGCGGCAATTTCTTCAATGCCGCACACGACATCACTAAAGAAAGGGTCGCGAATATTAGGAACGAGTACAAGAATAGTCTTTGATTCATTGCGCTTATAGCTTCTAGCAAGGTTATGAGGATAATAGCCAACATCCATCACCGCTTGTTCGACTTTTTGGCGTGTTTGCAAAGAAACTTTTTCCGGATTCATAAGTGTTCTAGACACCGTCGCTGTCGAAACGCCCGCGGCACTGGCAACATCTTTCATCGTTGCCGTGTTATTGTGTTTTTTACTTTCCACAACGCCTTCCTTAGATTGATTTAATCGTTTGCTTTTTTTGAATGGCGCAAGTACGTCATTATTAGTGGTTATTCTAATTGGTTTCTCAAGAATATCTGTTACCTAGTTTGCATAAAAAATGTGACTTGCGTCATTTTTTAGAGCTACTTCGCAAATTTTGAAAATAATTCTAAGGGCAAAAAGATAAATGAAACTCAATATGTATGAAAAATACTCAATTTGGTCGTTTAGAATTATATGGCAAATAATTCAAATTTATCAACATGCTGCAAAGACAATACTGGTATGGCCTATAAAGTTAAATGGTTAGATAAAATGAATCCTTTAGCATTGATAATGAGTTAACAATCGGTCGGGTCCACATCGATGTTCCATTTTACTTTGCGACTTTCTGGCTGTTGAATAATTTCTGGCAACAGTTTCGCCATAAATTGTTGTAAATAAAGCCGCGAAGGGTGTTGCAATAGCAATTGCCAGCGGAATCGCCCGCCACGTTTGGCTTGAATCGACGGCGAGGGGCCTAAAATCCACATTTTGGCATCACTTTGTGGATGTTCACTAATATATTGCCGTACATTTTGCAAAAATTGGCGCGAATCTTGGTTATTGTGGTCTTCTGAACGGATCAATATATGACTGGTGTAAGGTGGTAACATTGCGATTTGCCGTTCTTCCATCGCTTCTTGGGTAAATGCGTGATAACCCTTTTCAAGAAGCGTGAGCAACAATGGGTGTTCGGGATGGTGGGTTTGCAAGAACACTTCACCTTGTTTACCAGCTCGTCCTGCTCGACCAGAAACTTGCACGTATAATTGAGCAAACCGTTCGGCTGCACGAAAATCACTCGAGAATAAAGCCCCGTCGACATCTAATAAGGCGACTAAGGTGACATCAGGGAAATGGTGGCCCTTGGCTAACATCTGTGTGCCAATAAGAATTCTAGCTCCCCCTTCATGTACTTGGTTTAAATGCTGTTCCAGTTCCCCTTTACGGCTCGTGGTATCACGGTCAATACGGGTAACGGGGGTATCAGGGAACAGTTCACAAATCCCTTCCTCAAGTTGCTCCGTTCCCATTCCAACAGGCACTAAATGAGTTGAACCACATTGTGGGCACTGACGAGGAACCGGGCGCTGGCTATCACAATGGTGGCAGCGTAATTGATGGAAATTTTGGTGCAAGGTGTAATAGTGGTCACAGCGCTGGCACTCTGCAATCCAGCCACATTCATGGCAAATTAATGCAGGGGAATAACCACGACGATTTAAAAATAGAATGACTTGGTTGTTTTGTGCAAGGTGTTCTTTAATGTGTTGAATTAATAAGTGAGAAAGGCCAAATTTTAACGGCTGGCCTTTTAAATCAATAAGGTGCTGAGCCGCAGGGCGTGCATTACCTGCACGAATAGTGAGATTTAATTGCCGATACTTATGCTGCTGTACATTGAATAAGGTTTCTAGTGATGGCGTCGCAGTACCCATCACAATGGGAATATTGTTCTTTTTAGCGCGGAAAACAGCTAAGTCACGTGCATGATAACGCCAGCCATCTTGCTGTTTATATGAGCTGTCATGTTCTTCATCAATAATAATAATGCCAAGGCGGGCAAAAGGGGTGAACAGCGCTGAGCGAGTGCCAATAATAATGGCGTTTTGTCCTTGCTTAGTGCGTAACCAAACCGCTAAGCGTTCGCTATCGTTCAAGCCTGAGTGCAACACATCAACAGGCGCATTGAAGCGCTCGCGAAAACGGCTAATCGTTTGTGGGGTTAAGCCAATTTCAGGCACCAAAACTAAAGCTTGTTTACCTTGGGCAAGGACATTTTCCAATACACTCAGGTACACTTCCGTCTTACCGGACCCTGTGATCCCAGCGAGTAGCCATGGCGAAAATAGGTCATCTTCAGCACGTATAGCACCGACAGCGGTCGCTTGTTCACTATTAAGCCGCAACCTTTCCCCACAAACTGTAAAGCTTGGTTGCCACTTTTCGCTAGTCGGTTGAACGGGATGTAACTCAATATAAGCTTTCTTTTTCAATGCTTGCAGAGCACTTTCACTGATTTCAAGCTCACTCACTTGATGGCGATAAACGGCTCTACGACGCAAAAGTGCAAGAGCTTGTTGCTGCTTTGGGGAACGTTTTAGCTCATTAAGGTCAACGGCTAAGCCTTCATCCGTCACTTGCCATTGCCAAATAGGGGTAAATTCCGCAGGTTTACCTTGGCGCAATAGTGTGGGTAATGCGTGGAAGAGCACTTCACCTATTGGGTAATGATAGTATTGGGAAGACCACAGTAAGAGCTGCCAAATATCGTCAGGGAAAAGCGTTTGGTGGTCGAGAACCAGTTCGATGGCTTTTAATTTATCTTCAGCAAATTCGCTTTTATCGCTGTGCTTTACCACAATACCCAAGGCTTGGCGCTTGCCAAATGGCACCATAACACGGCTGCCAATCACTGGTAGTGGCATGTTATCAGGAAGGCGATAATCAAATGTGCGGTTTAAAGGGACAGGTAAAGCCACCTGAACGACGATCATATCTGGGTTTCCGTCTATTTTTTATGCGATAATGCGAGCGATTGTTGACTAGAGTACCACAAAATTTACTCGGTTTTCATTGCGTGATAAACAGAATTTCTGTATGATCCGCCGCCTTTGGTATCTATTTTTACCAATATATTAAATTCAATCAACACGACGTGTGGTGTCCGGCGTTAGGGCTGGAATGGCGACACGGCCTTAATAGAGGTTCTCCCATGAAAAAAGGTATTCACCCTAAATACGAAGAAGTTACTGCAACTTGTTCTTGCGGTAATGTAATGAAAATTAATTCAACTGCTGGTCACTCGCTGAACCTGGACGTTTGTGGTAACTGCCACCCGTTCTATACTGGTAAACAGCGTGATGTTGCGACTGGTGGTCGTGTTGATCGCTTCAACCAACGTTTCAGCATCCCAGGTTCTAAAAAATAATCGAACTTGTGAATGCGAAAAAAAAGGGAAACTGAGTTTCCCTTTTTTAATGCCTAAAATAAGTGTTTTTATGTCTAAATGAAGAAATTAGAAGCGGTAAAGCACGGCGAACATAATATCATTATTCGTACTTTCACTTTAGACTTGAGCGCGTCGCCATCATCGTTATAGCTATCTTGAATAAAACATAAGGAAAGGCACTACGTCGCAAGGCGTGCGACGTAGTTAAAGTTTTGAGATACGTAATGGTGACTAATTGGGGCTAGTATTCCCACGTTTCAGGGTCGATACCTAATTCGCGCATAATTTCTTTTGCGGCTTCAGGGATCTCGTCATTACGCTCTTTACGTAAATCTTCATCATTTGGCAGTGGTTGGCCTGTGAATGCATGTAAAAAAGCTTCACACAGGAGCTCACTATTTGTCGCGTGTCGCAAGTTATTAATCTGACGACGAGTACGTTCGTCAGTTAAAATTTTTAGTACCTTCAAAGGGATAGATACTGTAATTTTTTTTACTTGCTCACTCTTTTTGCCATGTTCAGCATACGGACTGACATACTCACCATTCCATTCAGCCATGGGTTACCTTGGATATTTTCAATAATAATAAAAAATAATATGCATATTCTTTTTAATAGAAACTTAATCTAAGCCCTAAATCGAGAACGTCTGCATATATGTTAGACGTGACTTAACTTATTTTATCACAAGATATTATATAAAATTAACGAGTTAAGTTCACTTATGCGATTGACTATCAATTTACACATAATTATTAGGGCTGATTATTCCATTACTAGATATAAACGTAAAGAGGTTTAGACGTCTAGATATGTTGACGTCTAAACATCCGATGGGTATGATTTAGCCTATCACTGTTCAGGAGAAGCGTTTATGACTTACAAGCCGTCAACCATCGCAATTCATAATGGATTAAATGAAGACCAACAATTTGGTTGCGTCGTGCCTCCCATTTATTTATCCAGTACCTATAATTTTACTGACTTTAATGAACCGAGAGCTCATGATTATTCACGTCGTGGAAATCCAGGGCGTGATATTGTGCAAAAAACATTGGCACAACTTGAGGGTGGTAGTGGTTCGGTAATGACTAACAGTGGGATGTCTGCGCTTCACCTGTTATGTACAGTTTTTTTGCAACCGGGGGATTTACTCGTTGCGCCACATGACTGTTACGGCGGAAGCTACCGGTTATTTAATAGCCAAAGTCAGCGTGGGGCTTATCAGGTGCAATTTGTCGACCAAAGTGATGAATCTGCATTGCAGACTGCATTAGCGAAAAAGCCCAAATTAGTGTTAATCGAAACACCCAGCAACCCACTATTAAGAATTTTTGATATACAGCATATTGCACAGTTAGCTCATGATGTAGGTGCATTAGTTGTTGTGGATAATACTTTTTTAAGCCCAATTTTGCAGCAGCCTCTTTCGCTAGGTGCAGATTTTGCGGTGCATTCATGCACTAAATACTTGAATGGCCATTCTGATATTGTTGCAGGGGTGGTGATTGCAAAAGAAGAAAAATGGGTAACAGAGCTTGCTTGGTGGGCGAATAATATTGGTGTTACTGGGGGCGCTTTTGATAGCTACCTACTATTGAGAGGTATTCGGACATTATCTCCACGTGTATTACAGCAACAGCAAAATGCACAAGAGATCGTAAAATATCTTAAATCACAGCCTTTAGTAAAAAAATTGTATTATCCTGCATTAGAAGATCACCCCGGGCACGAAATAGCAGTGAAACAGCAAAAAGGCTTTGGCGCGATGCTGAGTTTTGAATTTGCAGGTGATGAGCCACAACTTCGCCATTTTCTTCGTTCACTCAGCCTGTTTACACTAGCGGAGTCATTAGGTGGTGTGGAAACATTGATTTCCCATACGGCCACAATGACACATGCAGGTATGTCAGCAGAAGCCCGTGCGCAAGCGGGGATCACAGATAGCTTGCTAAGAATTTCAGTGGGGATTGAAGATCCTCAGGACTTAATTACAGACTTAGATCACGCATTTCAGGTTGCGGCACAACGTTAGCGGAGTTTTTTGATGAGTGTACTAACAGCGGTTGAGGTGGCTCCTTGCCACCGCCAGTTACATAAGTTTGGGGGCAGTAGTTTAGCCGATGCGAAGTGCTATCAACGCGTTGCAACAATTATGGCCAACTATAGCCAACCCGGTGATTTAATGGTGGTTTCTGCCGCGGGTAGTACAACAAATCAGTTGATTAACTGGTTAAAATTAAGCCAAAGCGATCGTATTTCGGCTCATCAAGCTCAGCAATCATTACGCCGCTATCAACTTGATTTAATTGAATCTCTTTTACCTGAACAAAAGGCTGCAGAGCTAAGCCAGTTATTTATTCACGATTTAGAGCGTTTAAGCGCATTGCTGGATCAACCCATAAATGATGCGATTTATGCAGAAGTGGTCGGGCACGGTGAAATCTGGTCAGCTCGCTTGATGGCAGAAGTGCTTGCCCAAGCTGATATGGCAAGTGCATGGCTCGATGCACGTTTATTTCTGCGTGCGGAACGTGCGGCACAGCCACAAGTTGATGAAATACAGTCACGGTATTTGTTACAGCAACAGCTAACGCAATTACCTAACCGTCGTATTGTGGTAACAGGGTTTATTTCACGTAATCAGCAAGGTGAAACCGTATTACTCGGGCGTAATGGCAGTGATTATTCTGCAACACAAGTTGGTGCATTGGCGGATGCCGCTAAAGTGACGATTTGGAGTGATGTTGCTGGGGTATATAGCGCGGATCCTCGCAAAGTGAAAGATGCGTGTTTACTGCCTTTGTTACGTCTTGATGAAGCGAGTGAATTAGCGCGTTTAGCGGCTCCCGTTTTACATACACGGACTTTACAGCCTGTTTCTGTGAGCAACATTGATTTGCAATTAAGGTGTAGCTATCAACCTGAACAGGGTTCAACAAAAATTGAACGGGTGCTTGCATCAGGGGCTGGTGCGAAAATCGTGACTAGTCATGATGATGTGTGTCTGATTGAATTGCGTATCGCCGCGGGGCGTGATTTTAAACAAATCTGCAAAGATGTGGATTTATTACTTAAACGTGCTCAATTGCGCCCTTTGGCTCGCGGTATTCATCATGACCGTTCTTTACTGCAATTGTGCTATACCTCCGAGATTGTCGAAAGTGCCTTAAATACCCTTGAAGAAGCCGGTTTACCGGGATCATTATCATTACGCGAAGGTTTTTCTCTGGTTGCATTAGTCGGTGCGGGGGTGTGTAAAAAACCGTTACATAGCCACCGCTTTTATGAGGAATTAAAAGGGCAACCTGTTGAATTTATTTGGCATTCAGAGGACGATATCAGTTTAGTTGCTGTTTTGCGTTCTAACCAAACGGAACATCTAATTAAAGGGATGCACCAAAGCTTATTCCGCGCAGAAAAACGCATTGGTTTAGTGTTATTTGGTAAAGGGAATATTGGCGCGCGTTGGTTAGAACTTTTTGCCGCGGAGCAACACAAAATTTCTGCACGTAGTGACTTTGATTTCGTCCTAGCTGGCGTAGTAGACAGCCGCCGTAGCTTACTGAATTACCAAGGGATTGACCCAAGTCGTGCACTAGCTTTCTTTGATGATGAAGCCGTAGAGCATGAGGACGATAACCTATTTTTATGGATGCGTTCCCACCCTTATGATGATTTAGTGGTGTTAGACGTCACAGCCAGTGAAACGTTGGCAGATGACTATGTAGATTTTGCCAGTTATGGTTTTCATGTGATTAGTGCAAATAAAATTGCGGGGGCGGCGCAAACGGCACAATATCGTCAAATTCGCGATGCGTTCGCAAAAACAGGTCGTCACTGGTTATATAACGCGACGGTAGGGGCAGGGTTACCGATTAACTATACAGTACGTGATTTAAAAGAAAGCGGTGACTCTATCCTGACTATCAGTGGTATTTTTTCTGGAACGCTATCATGGCTATTTTTACAGTTTGACGGCTCCATCCCATTTAGTGAGCTAGTAGAGCAAGCTTGGCAGCAAGGGTTAACTGAACCAGACCCACGTATTGACCTGTCGGGGCAAGATGTTATGCGCAAATTAATTATTTTAGCCCGTGAAGCGGGTTATGACATCGAGCCGGATGATGTGAGAGTTGAGTCTTTAGTGCCAAAACAAGCACAGGCAGGTTCTTTGGACGCGTTTTTTGAAAACAGTGCGGTTATTAACGAGCAAATGCAGCAGCGCTTAGAAGCAGCGCAAGAACTTGGGTTAGTGCTACGTTATGTCGCACGGTTTGATGCGGTAAAAGGCAAAGCAAAAGTGGGGGTGGAAGCGGTGAAGCCGGAACATCCACTGGCCTCATTATTACCGGGTGACAATGTGTTTGCTATTGAAAGCCGTTGGTATCGAGATAACCCATTAGTGATCCGTGGGCCTGGAGCGGGGCGCGATGTGACTGCGGGTGCTATTCAATCGGATCTGAACCGACTCTCTCAACTTTTATAATCATTTATTCAGTGCATTGGTGTTCTCTTCGGTATTGAGGGCACTAATGCATCATGAAGATTTTTAATTTATCCCTTCATTTTCTGTTTTTTATTCTGATGATTTAATTCTTAAACATTATTCATGTCTTAAAAGTGCTGAATCGACGATATATTGCGCTGAAACAATACTTAAATAAGAAAAATTAATAAAAATAAGGCTGTAATTAAATTTCAGAAAAATCCCCCAAAGTCATTTTTTTCTGATATGAATATACACTGAAGGGTAAATTTAGCGGCCTGCATCACAAAACGACAACTCTAACGCAGCCGACTGAAATTTTGTTACAGGAAACAGGTAGCAGTCTGTTAACCGTGAACCGTGCGGGAATGCATTCTGCCAGAAGCACAAGGTCAGGAGTCTCATGAATCAGCAATATTCCGCAATGCGCAGTAATGTCAGTATGCTGGGTAAGCTACTCGGCGATACCATCAAGGAAGCCTTAGGTGAGGACATACTCGACAAAGTTGAGTCCATTCGTAAGCTTTCCAAATCTTCTCGTGCAGGTAATGAAGTTCAGAGGCAAAAACTGCTGATGACATTACAAAATCTTTCTAATGATGAATTGCTACCCGTTGCAAGGGCATTTAACCAATTCTTAAACCTGACAAACGTCGCTGAGCAATACCACAGTATTTCGCCTCACGGCGAAGCGGCAAGTAACCCAGTAGCATTGAAAAATCTGTTTAGCCGATTAAAAGGCAAAAACTTCACTGATGGTGATATCCAAAAAGCAGTTGAACAGCTTTCAATTGAGCTGGTTTTAACGGCTCACCCAACGGAAATTGCTCGCCGTACGTTGATCCATAAATTAGTTGAGGTAAACAACTGTTTGTCACAACTCGACCATGATGACATTGCGGATTATGAACGCAATAATATCATGCGCCGCTTGCGTCAATTGGTGGCTCAATCATGGCATACCGATGAAATTCGTAAAATTCGCCCAACACCCATTGATGAAGCTAAATGGGGTTTTGCTGTTGTGGAAAATTCATTGTGGGAAGGGGTTCCTGCTTTCTTACGTGAATTTAACGAACAACTTGAGGACTCTATTGGGGCAGTATTACCGGTTGAAGCCAATCCTATTCGTTTTACCTCATGGATGGGTGGAGACCGTGATGGTAACCCGAACGTAACTGCGGATGTGACTCGCCAAGTTCTATTGCTGAGTCGCTGGAAAGCGGCAGACTTATTCCTCAAAGATATTCAAGTATTGGTTTCAGAACTTTCGATGACGGAAGCGACCCCAGAGCTGCGTGCGCTAGCTGGGGGGGATGACGTTGACGAGCCTTATCGCCAAATCGCGAAAAATTTACGTAGCCAACTATTTTCGACGCTAGAGTACTTAGAGCGCCGTGTAAAAGGCGAGCAAGTTTTACCACCGGCAGACTTATTGGTGGATAACGCCCAATTATGGGACCCGCTATACGCATGCTACCAATCATTAATTGCCTGCAATATGAAAATTATTGCCAATGGTCAGTTGTTGGATACTCTGCGCCGTATTCGTAGCTTTGGTTTGCAACTGGTACGTATTGATGTGCGCCAAGAAAGTACTCGTCACACTGAAGCCATTGCAGAGCTCACTCAGTATTTAGGGTTGGGTGATTACTCGCAGTGGTCAGAAGAGGAAAAACAACAGTTCTTGCTGGAAGAACTACAATCTTTACGCCCACTTATCCCGCAAGATTGGCAGCCGAGTGCAGAAACACAGGAAGTGTTTGAAACTTGTCGAGTGATTGCGAAAGCCAAAAATGATTCTGTTGCGGCTTATGTTATTTCAATGGCGAAAGTCCCATCAGATGTGTTGGCGGTTAAATTACTGCTAAAAGAGAATGGGGCGTCAGTCCGCTTACCCGTCGCGCCACTATTCGAAACACTGGAAGATTTAAATAACGCAGAAAGTGTGATGACCAAGCTGTTAAGCATTGAGTGGTATCGCAACCTTATCGATGATCGCCAAATGGTGATGATTGGTTACTCTGATTCTGCTAAAGATGCAGGGGTAATGGCGGCTTCATGGGCACAGTATCGCGCGCAAGATGCACTGATTAAATTGTGTGAGAAAGAAGGTGTCACACTGACATTATTCCATGGGCGTGGCGGCACAATTGGACGCGGTGGTGCGCCTGCACATTCTGCATTACTTTCTCAACCGCCGGGTAGTTTAAAAGGAGGGTTGCGGGTAACCGAGCAAGGCGAGATGATCCGTTTTAAATTCGGTTTGCCGCAAGTTACCATTAGCAGCCTTGCGTTATACGCCAGTGCTATATTAGAAGCGAACCTTTTACCGCCACCAGAGCCAAAAGATGAGTGGAAGTCCGTGATGGATTCGCTATCTGATGTGTCTTGTGCGATGTACCGTGATTATGTACGTGAACAACCGGATTTTGTGCCTTATTTCCGTGCCGCAACACCGGAGCTAGAGCTAGGTAAATTACCGCTTGGGTCGCGTCCTGCAAAACGCCGCCCAACTGGTGGTGTGGAAACTTTGCGTGCGATCCCATGGATTTTTGCATGGACGCAAAACCGCTTAATGTTACCCGCATGGTTAGGGGCAGGAGCGGCGCTAAAACATGTCATTGAGAAAGAAGGCAAACAAGCCATTCTTGATGAAATGTGGCAGCAGTGGCCATTCTTTAATACGCGTATTGCGATGTTAGAAATGGTTTATGCAAAAGCAGATTTATGGCTGGCGGAATATTACGACCACCGCTTGGTGGAAGAGCGCTTATGGCCATTAGGGCAAAAACTGCGTGACCAGTTATCTGAAGATATTAAAAGCGTGTTGGCGGTTTCAAAAGATGAAGCGCTAATGGCGGATTTACCTTGGATAGCGGAATCCATCGCATTACGTAATGTTTATACTGACCCATTAAATGTCTTACAAGCAGAGCTTTTACACCGCTCCCGCCAACAAGAGCAGCCCGACCCACGTGTCGAGCAAGCCTTGATGGTGACGATTGCTGGTGTGGCAGCAGGCATGCGTAATACGGGTTAGTTTGTTGATTTTTAAAGTACTTGAATAATATGAGGGCTACCAAATGGTAGCCCTCATTATTTTTACGGGTTATTACGAGTTGGATGAACCATCGTCTGGTTTATCATGATGAATCAAGTGATACGCAGAACGAGCTCGAGGGTGAATAAAGAAATGGTTAGCTGGCGCATTATGCGTTTTGATATGCACCATAGAGACATTAGTTTTCTTACCTTGTTTGTTATGGAAAGCATAAATTACAAAAGGCAGTAAGAAAATAATCACAAAGCTAACCGCAAGTAACGTCACATAGGTGGTATTGCTCGCACCATTCGGTAAAGAACTCGGTGGGAAGAATGAAATCACAAAGGCTAAGATAGAAACAATTAGGCCGACTAACGCAATGAGAAGTTTAATGCCTTTACCTCCCGGTATATTGAAGACACGTTTTTTCTCTGGTTGTTTGCAAACTAACTGCATATAACCTAAAAATAGCATGAAATAGCTACATAAATAGATAACTACCGTTAAGGCTAGAGCAATAAGGAATGACATATTACCACCGCCCCCAGTATTGGTGAGGACGATAATCGCTACTGTTGTGATCAACAACTGCGAAATCACCAGTGTTACCGGTACGCCATTTTTATTCACCTTGGCAAAGCCTTGCGGCAGAATACCTTTCTGTGCCGCGACATACATCCCGCGGGATGGCCCCACAATCCAAGAAGCAATCTCAGCCAGCACGCCAAGCAATAATAGTGCCGCAATAATTCTCACTGCCCATTCAAAGGATGAATTAAAGTGTGTGACAAGCACATTGAATGTTTGTACCACACCAGCAGATAAATTAATTTCACTGTTTGGGATCACCGCTGCTACCGATAACCCACCAATTGAGCTTAAACAAATTGCCGCTATCATGAGTAAAAACATCGCTGCGGGGTAATCTCGACCGGGGTTTTTCATTTCATTAACGTGAGTTGCTGAAGCTTCAACACCCATATAGCTCAAAATAAAGGCGACAAATACCACGAGTGTGCCAATTTTGGTGAAATCAGGAATAAAGGTTTCAGTACTAATTTCAATGGCCAATGGAGAGCCGCTGGCTAAATAGCTGATCGCTAGAAAGACCAAAATTAGCGCTGGAAGCAAGATGCCTGCGAAAAAACCGACTTTCGCAATCGTGGCAGTATATTTAGTTCCGCCAAATTGGGTGAAAGCCAATACCCAGAGAATAACAAGTGCCCCTATCGTTTTAGTGATTGGGTCTGTATTTAGTTCTGGCCAATTCAAAATATAAGACAGTGCCCCTAATACGAAATACAGCATAGGAATGAAGCCAATCGCAATTTGTAAATAACCAAATGAAATAGCGGCAAATCCCCAACGTTCGCCTAATGTATTAGAAACCCATGCAAATACACCACCTTCCTCCCAACCTTCTACGGTTGCCATTTCTGCGGCACACAATGCGACAGGAATAAACCACAATAATCCTCCTAATAGCAGGAAAAATACGAGGCTAAAGCCAGATGTTGCAAATGTTGGATATTCATAAACGGCCATCACCATTGATGCAGTGATGGCAAAAAAGCCAAGTAGTGTCAGTTGCTTTGCGGCTGGAGCTGTCGTTGTTGCCATACGAGTTCTCCTCAAATCGATAAACAATCTGCCTTTTCAGGGCGGATCTCAGTAGGAGCCAAAGAACCTAAGGCTCTTTGGCTCGTTAACAACACAATCATGAATAAAAGAATTAACTGTGATTAAAGCCGCCGCCTTCTTCTTCTGTTAGCGGTTTATTGACGGGGTGCTTATCGAAATACTCTAAGGTGCGTTTGAAGTCATCAATGAGTAATGCGGCTAAATCTAAACTAACCCCATGACGCACTAGAATACGTTGAATAACAAGGTCTTCACGGTTTGCTGGCATGGAGTAAGCAGGAACTTGCCAGCCACGGCTACGCAGTTTGTCTGCGATGTCATAGAGGGAATATTTGCTGGTGGCGGTGCCTTCTTTCAGTTTCCATGCTAATGCAGGGATACCAGTTTGGCTATCACCATCAAAAATCATTTCAAATGGCCCTAATTTTTCAATTTCACGGCTGAGGTATTGTGCAGTTGCATAGCAAGCGTTGTGGATTTTTGCATAGCCTTCGCGACCCAGTCTCAAGAAATTATAATATTGAGCAATGATTTGACCGCCAGGGCGAGAGAAATTCAGTGCGAATGTTGGCATATTACCGCCTAAATAATTCACATTAAAAATCAATTCTTCTGGAAGGTCTTTGGCTTCACGCCAAATAACCCAGCCAGCGCCTAATGGCGCCAAACCAAATTTATGGCCTGATGCATTAATGGATTTTACACGTGGTAAGCGGAAATCCCATTCTAAATCTGGTGCACAAAATGGAGCTAAGAAGCCGCCACTAGCACCATCCACATGGATAGGAATATCCAGTCCAGTTTCTTTTTGTAGTTTATCGAGCGCATCGTGTACAGCTTTTACGGGCTCATATTGGCAGGTAAATGTCACTCCAAGGGTCGGTACGACACCAATAGTATTTTCATCGACACGTTTGAGCACCTCTTCCGGTGTCATGATGAGGCGGTCACCTTCAAGAGGGATCTCTCGGAGTTCAACATCGAAATAACGAGCAAATTTGTGCCAACAGATTTGAACTGGGCCACAAATTAAATTAGGTTTATCGGTCGGTTTTCCTTTAGCGGCTTGTTTTTTGCGCCATTGCCATTTTAGCGCTAGCCCACCAAGCATTGCAGCCTCTGAGGACCCGATGGTTGAGCAACCAAGGGTATTTTCTGCATCCGGTGAATTCCATAAGTCCGCTAACATATGTACGCAGCGGTTTTCAATTTCTGCTGTTTGTGGATATTCGTCTTTATCTATCATGTTTTTGTCGATAGACAAATCCATCAAATCACGAATTTCATCATCCACCCATGTCTGGCAAAATGTTGCTAAGTTTTGGCGTGAATTCCCATCTAGCATTAATTCATCGCGTACTGCACTAAATACATTACGTGGTGCTTGTTCTTTCAATGGAAACTTGGTTTTTGGTAATGATTTGGATAATTCTAATGATGCGTAGACATCATCCATTCCACTGTGTTTTGAATTTAATGCATTATTACTCATGTTTTAATTCCTCAATGACCATGTGGTAATTAAATACTATTAATCTTGAGCTCAATATTAAATATACGCCGTCTTTTTAAAAATTCAAAAGTGTTCAAATAAAAAAGATAATTTAATGAAAACCGTCATAATTAGAAAGTAACAGTAGAGTGAATGATGGTTTATGGTTATTTTGGTTATAGATAATTTTTCTCAATAGCTGATTGTGTTCATAAAATGATGCTAAAAACCACTCAATTTAACTAAATTGTTACATTTTTATGGTTTTTATTTCTATGTATTTAGCTTTTTAGTTGTTTTTATTTGATTTTATATGGGCGAAAAATGTAGTGGAAATAAATAAATGTTCATAAAAAACTAATATTTCAATAATGTTAAGTTATGTAACTTTTATTTAAACCCTGATTTTCATAATGTTTAAAGTTAATTTATACCGTTAACCGTTAAATATAATTATTGTGGCAAAATGAATTTGAATATAAAGAAAATAATAGCATGAGTTATATTGTGGAAAAGTAGTTCGCGAATCTAACTAGTTTAGATATCACGTTAATATATTTACCTTAAAGACACTGGTTCTTTTTTAAACAAGAAATAACTAGTTCTAGCTATTTGATATTTTTTTCTGGAGAAATAGAAGATATTTATAAGTATAGAAGAAAATAGCAAAGGGATGAGGCAAAATATTCGCCTCATCCGACTAAATTAAGGCCTAACTCCCAAAGTATGGCAGATAGCATAGGTGAGCTCAGAGCGGTTCAGCGTGTAAAAATGAAAATCTTTCACGCCTTCACGGCTAAGAATTTTGACCATATCCATGGCGATTGATGCGCCGACAAGGTTACGGCTCTCAGGGTCGTCATCTAACCCTTCGTACATTTTACTCATCCATGCAGGAATGCGTACGTTAGTCAGTTTGGCAAAGCGCTCGAGTTGACGAAAGTTAGAGACGGGTAAAATCCCCGGCACGATTTCCACATCAATACCTGTCGCGACGCAGCGGTCACGAAAACGTAAATAGCTCTCAACATCAAAGAAAAACTGAGTGATTGCACGGTTAGCTCCCGCATCAATCTTCTTTTTTAAACTAATTAAATCGGCTTGAGCGCTTTTGGCTTCAGGGTGAACTTCAGGGTAGGCCGCAACAGAAATATCAAAATCCGCTTCACTTTTTAACAGCTCGACTAGATCAACAGCATACATATCTGGTTTACGGCTGTTGTCAGGTAAATCACCACGCAATGCAACAATATGGCGAATACCATTATTCCAATAGTCACGAGCAATGGCTTTCAGTTCATCAGGGCTTGCATCAATACACGTTAGGTGAGGGGCTGCAATTAAACCGGTTTTATCCTTAATATCTTTGATGATACTGTGCGTTCTGTCGCGTTCGCCGGAATTCGCACCATAAGTCACAGAGACAAATTGAGGTTTCAGGTTTTTGAGCCTATCAATAGATTTCCATAGTGTCTGCTCCATCTCTTCACTGCGAGGTGGGAAAAACTCAAATGAAACATTAATTTGGCCATCTAACTCAGCTAAGTTTTGATTTAGCGCTTCGCGCTGATTTGCGTGAAAAAAACTCATACCCTGTAACCTCGCAATTTGCAAACTAACTATTTTTTGTACGTTATTATATCCATTTGTGCGTCTATACGTTTAGACGTCCAAATAGAAATTACCAGATCGGTACCAATAGTCAATACTTAAATTAAATTATGACGCTGAGGTTTTTTCAAAGGCAACAGGAAAATAATTCATGATAAAAAACGCGACCCTGTTCAGTGTCGCGCTTAAATCGATGGCTAGTCAGATTTACTCAGTGAAACAGAAGTGCTCAACCATTTGGCTAATTAATTGGCGAGTAGGTTCAATAAAGCGCATATCGATAAATTCATCAGGCTGATGTGCTTGCTCAATAGAACCAGGGCCAAGAACCAACGTCGGGCAGAGCTCTTGGATAAACGGCGCTTCAGTACAGTAATTCACGGTATCCGCTTTTTGCCCCAACAACTGTTCAATTACTGCCACCATCTTGTGGTCCGTTGGGCATTCATAGCCAGGGATCGGCGGATGCATGGGCTCGATCGCCAAGCGACCTGGCCAACGGGCACTAACAGGCTCAAGAGCTTCATTGAGTAGTTCATCTAAGTCCTGCAAAGTCAGGCCGGGGAGTGGGCGAATGTCCATGTGTAATTCACAACAACCACAAATTCGGTTGGCTGCATCACCGCCATGAATATGACCAAAGTTCATCGTCGGGTAGGGAATGACAAATGCAGGGTTGTTAAATCGTTCTTTTAACGTATTTCGTAAGTCCATCAAATGGGAAATAGACTCATGCATTAATTCAATGGCATTGACCCCACGTTCTGGGTCACTAGAATGCCCCGATTGCCCAGTAATGCGGATAGCATTTGATAAATGTCCTTTGTGCGCACGAATCGGTTGTAACGACGTCGGCTCACCAATAATCGCAAAATCCGGTCTTAGCGCGGTACTGGCTGCAAAATAACGTGCGCCAGCCATCGATGTTTCTTCATCCGCAGTGGCCAATATATGCAGTGGGCGTTTGAGCTGAGTTAAATCCATATCGCGTAACGCATCAACAATAAAAGCAAAAAAGCCTTTCATATCTGCGGTTCCGAGCCCATATAACTTGCCGTCATGCTCTGTTAGCTCAAACGGGTTTTTACTCCAACGTCCATCATCAAAGGGCACGGTATCGGTATGGCCGCATAGCATCAGCCCACCATTTCCTTCACCAATAGATGCAAGCAAATTATATTTATCTCGCGTTTCCGGCACAGGTTGAATGTTGACCGAAAAACCTAACGTCTCCAGCCACCCACCGAGAAGTTCCACTAGGGCTTTATTGCTCTGGTCCAAATGAGAATCAGTCGCACTAATCGATGGAGTCGCAATTAATTGACGATAAGTCTCAATAAATGCAGGTAATTTAATATTCACTGTTGACAGCCTTTATCCATAATAGTATCAATATTCATGCACTTTATTTGAATAAAAATACACATTAAACTGTTTGGGTCACGAGTACAAGGTAGAAAGCATATGTTGAACACACTCATTATCGGGGCCAGTGGCTATACTGGAGCAGAATTAGCCGGTTATTTGCAACGCCATCCTGAAGTTAATCTTCAAGGATTGATGGTATCGAAGCAAAGTGCGGATGCAAATAAACGTTTTTCTGATTTACATCCTCAGTATAAAGGCATCATAGACCTTCCCGTTCTGCCATTAACCGATGTCGCAGAAGCAGCGGAAGGTATTGATGTTGTTTTTCTTGCCACTGCACATGAAGTAAGCCACGACATAGCCCCTCAGTTTCTTGAAGCGGGCTGCGTTGTGTTCGACTTATCGGGTGCTTATCGTGTTCAAGATCCTGCGTTCTATACGCAATACTATGGCTTTGAACATACAAATACTGAATGGCTAATGCAAGCAGTTTACGGTTTAGCAGAATGGCAGGCCGATAAAATTCGTCAAGCGCAACTGATCGCAGTACCAGGGTGTTACCCAACGGTTTCCCAATTAGCACTTAAACCATTGATTGAAGGCAATTTGCTAGATGAAGCTATGTGGCCAGTGATTAATGCCACCAGCGGAGTCTCTGGAGCAGGCCGTAAAGCCTCGATGACTAACAGCTTTTGTGAAGTGAGTTTGCAACCTTATGGCATCTTTACTCATCGCCATCAGCCAGAAATTGCGACTCACTTGGGAAGAGAGGTTATTTTCACACCACATTTAGGCAATTTCTCTCGAGGCATCCTTGCAACGATTACGTGCAAAGTAAAAGCGGGTGTTTCGGCAGAAAAAATCACACAAACGTTTAAAGATGCTTATCAAAATAAACCGTTAGTGCGGTTATATGAAAAAGGCGTTCCTGCATTGAAATCGGTAGTGGGGACACCGTTTTGTGATATTGGCTATGTATTGAATGGTGAACACCTGATTTTAGTAGGTACAGAAGATAACCTACTCAAAGGTGCGGCAGCACAAGCCGTTCAGTGCATGAATATTCGTTTTGGTTTTGCTGAAACTCAGTCTTTATTTTAAGAAGGATTAACCCCATGCAACCCTTAGTGATTAAATTGGGCGGAGTGTTACTTGATAGCGTCGAGGCACTTGAAAAATTATTTACAGCGATTCAAACCTATCGGCAAGCACATCAACGTGAGTTGGTGATTGTACATGGCGGTGGCTGTTTAGTTGATGAATTGATGCAAAAACTGCAATTACCTGTTGTTAAAAAGCAAGGGTTACGAGTCACGCCAGCAGACCAAATCGATATCATTACAGGGGCATTAGCGGGTACGGCGAATAAAACATTACTGGCATGGGCAACGAAGTATCAACTTCCAGCCATAGGGCTTTCTCTCGGTGATGGGCAAAGTGCCACAGTGACTCAATTAAACGAAGAATTAGGTCACGTCGGTGATGCCAAACCTGGCGATGCGAACTTATTGAAATTATTGCTGGGTGCGGGCTATTTACCCATTATCAGCTCTATAGGTATCACACCAGAAGGTGAGTTGATGAATGTAAATGCGGACCAAGCTGCAACCGCTATCGCCCAAGCCTTAAACGCAGATTTGGTTTTACTGTCTGATGTGAGCGGTATTTTGGATGGTAAAGGCCAAAAAATTGACGAAATGACGACGCAAAAAGCGCAAAAGCTCATTGAGCAGGGAATTATTACCGATGGAATGATTGTGAAGGTCAATGCGGCGTTAGACGCTGCGGCAGCCTTACAACGCTCTGTTGATATCGCAAGTTGGCGTCATGCAGAACAACTTCCCGAGCTGTTTAATGGAACAGCAATCGGAACACGGATCTTGGCATCATAAATGAGCCATGGAATAACTATATTAATTGAGCGGATAGGTACGTTATGAAAAAGGGCATTAAAAAGATTGTATTAGCATATTCAGGTGGCCTGGATACATCAGCAATTATTCCATGGCTAAAAGAAAACTATGACGATTGCGAAGTCGTGGCCTTCGTTGCGGATGTGGGGCAAGACCGTGAAGATTTAGTAGGCGTAGAGAAAAAAGCTCTACAATCAGGTGCATCCGAGTGCTATGTCGTCGATTTACGTGAAGAGTTCATCAAAGAATATATTTACCCTGTATTGAAAACGGGGGCGCTATATGAAGGTAGCTATTTATTAGGTACGTCAATGGCTCGTCCAATCATTGCTAAAGCGCAAGTTGAAATTGCCTTAAAAGTGGGTGCAGATGCTGTTGCCCATGGCGCAACAGGTAAAGGTAATGACCAAGTGCGTTTCGAAAGCACCTATACGGCATTAGCACCACAGTTACAAGTGGTTGCACCATGGCGTGAGTGGGACTTACGTTCCCGTGAAGCGCTGCTCGATTATCTGAAAGAGCGTAATATTCCAACAACAGCTAGCCTTGAAAAAATCTACAGCCGTGATGAAAACGCATGGCACATTTCTACGGAAGGTGGTGTTTTAGAAAGCACATGGAATGCTGCAAACCAAGATTGTTGGGTATGGACTGTCGATCCGCAAGATGCACCAGATGAAGCTGAATTAGTTACCGTTGGTGTCAAACACGGTGAAGTCGTTTCGGTAAATGGTCAAGCATTGTCTCCACTTGGCTGTTTAGAAGCATTAAATACTTTAGGTGCAAAACATGGAGTGGGCCGTATTGATATCGTTGAAAACCGTTTAGTGGGTATGAAATCTCGTGGTTGCTATGAAACCCCGGGAGGCACCATTATGATGGCGGCATTACGTGGTATTGAACAACTGGTTCTTGACCGTGACAGCTACAAATGGCGTGAGCAACTCGGCTTAGAAATGTCATATGTGGTTTATGATGGCCGTTGGTTCGCACCACTACGTCACTCGCTGCAAGCGGCTGCTGAATCATTAGCACAAGATGTGACAGGGGAAGTTGTTCTGAAATTATATAAAGGGCAAGTGACTGCGATTCAGAAAAAAGCGGATAAGAGCCTGTATTCTGAAGAATTTGCCACATTTGGTGAAGATGAAGTTTATGACCACAGTCATGCAGGTGGGTTTATTCGTCTTTACTCGCTGTCTTCACGTATCCGTGCGCTGAAAGAACAAAACAAAGCGAAATAAATCAAATAGTAGTCTCCCGGCAGCCAAGACTGCTGTCGGGGTTAAAAACTTATTTTATCAATCAGGTAGGGATTAGTTATGGCACTTTGGGGTGGACGTTTTAGTCAGCAAGCGGATCAACGGTTCAAACAGTTTAATGATTCATTGCGTTTCGATTATCGCCTGGCGCAACAAGATATTATCGGCTCAGTCGCATGGTCAAAATCACTAGTAACAGTTGGTGTATTGTCTGATAGCGAACAACAAACTTTAGAACAAGCGCTAAACTCCTTACTGAAAGAAGTGCAAGATAACCCTGAAATTATCCTGCAAAGTGACGCAGAAGATATTCATAGCTGGGTTGAAGGTAAGCTGATTGATAAAGTTGGTGATTTAGGGAAAAAATTACATACCGGTCGTAGCCGTAATGACCAAGTGGCAACAGATTTAAAATTGTGGTGTAAAGACCAAGTTGCGTTGCTACTTGAAGCGGTAACCGAATTACAAAAAGCGTTGGTCATCACCGCAGAAAATAACCAAGATGCAGTAATGCCAGGTTATACCCATTTACAACGTGCCCAACCGGTGACATTTGCCCACTGGTGTTTAGCCTATAGCGAAATGCTAGCGCGTGACGAAAGCCGTTTAAAAGATACCTTAAAACGTTTAGATGTCAGCCCATTAGGGTGTGGGGCATTAGCAGGAACGGCTTATGATATCGACCGTGAGCAGCTTGCCTCTTGGTTAGGTTTTGCTTCTGCAACGCGTAATAGCTTGGATACAGTATCAGATAGAGACCACGTTCTTGAACTATTATCGAACGCAAGTATCGGTATGGTTCATTTATCCCGCTTTGCTGAAGATTTAATTTTCTTTAATAGCGGAGAAGCTGGCTTTGTTGAGCTATCAGACAAAGTGACATCGGGTTCATCACTCATGCCGCAAAAGAAAAACCCTGATGCATTGGAATTGATCCGTGGAAAATGTGGGCGTGTCCAAGGTGCATTGACAGGTATGATGATGACCCTAAAAGGGCTCCCTCTTGCTTACAACAAAGATATGCAAGAAGACAAAGAAGGGCTATTTGATGCATTAGATACTTGGTTAGATTGCATGCACATGGCTGCGTTGGTTCTTGATGGTATTCAAATTCGTCGTGGTCGTTGTGAAGATGCCGCAAAGCAAGGTTATGCGAATGCAACCGAACTCGCTGATTATCTGGTTGCTAAAGGTGTTCCATTCCGTGAAGCGCATCATATTGTGGGTGAGGCCGTTGTTGCCGCAATTGGGCAAGGTAAAGCTTTAGAGGAAATGGCTTTAAGTGATTTGCAAAAATTCAGTAGCACTATTCAGTTGGATGTCTATGAAGTTTTATCACTACAATCTTGTTTAGATAAGCGGTTAGCAAAAGGCGGGGTATCTCAGAAACAAGTGGCAAATGCTATTGTAGAAGCAAAAAAACGATTAGAACTGTGATCGGTTATAGAAGATAAAAATGGGGGGTAGCATGACTACCCCAATTCCCATAACGCGTTTGTTTTTAAATATATTTAATGGTTAACATTCTTAATTGCTTCTCCTCATTGATCCAATTGTATGAGTATTCATTTCGACCATCATTAATAACGTTCCAATCTTTTCCTTGAGTAATATTATTTAGCCCAATATTTGTCATTGTAGACTCAGTATTATTCAAGCAACTCAATTTAATATGTGTATCAGAGACAGCATTCGTACAAGTTGGGTGAACCACTGCGCCATTGAAGCTAATAGTGCCTGATTCTGGGCTTTGGTTCGCATAGGTATTGAATGTACTGAATGCTAAAACTAATATTAAAGCTGTTAATGAACGATTAAATACTCTTTCTGTTATTGATTTTTGCATAATAGAGCCCTACAACTTAATTCGTTTTAAATCAGTTGTTTATGTAATGTGTTTTTAAAATCGGGTTATTTTCTAATTAAGCGTGTTGCACGGATAATAATGCATATCCTTTTTCTTTATTAGTCCAATTGAATTGGTAAATACTCGTGCTTCCATTTAATTCTTTCCATTCTGGTGATTTTTTCTCTTTGGAAAAATTAATTGGGCTAGATTCCATTTTGTTTTTTTCATTATTAAAACAATTCAAAGTTGTGTTGTTTTGATTAATGTCATAGGTACATGGTGGAGAGACAATCATGGCTTTAAAAGTAATGGTTGTTTGATTTCCTTCAGCTTGTACATTCGTAGTAAAGAATGATGTTGCAGCTAAAGCGAAAGTTAAAGTTAATACTGAAGTGATCTTTTTAATAGTCATAATGTTTGCTCCTAATTTCAAATTTCTGTAATTCGGTTTGTTTAAGTTTTCATATATCTTGCTATGGGAAGAATTATAAAATGAAAAACTCTAAAAAGGTGTAAATCTAAAAGCTAAAAATGTATTAAAATATAATTCTAAATGACCTGCTTTAATATATCTCTAGGGTCATTTTTTAATGATTTATATTTACAATATTCCGTTAAATTTGGCTTGTTAGTGTTTAATGTTCTGTGTTTGCATCAAAACCCCCCTTTTGGGTGGTTTAATCTATTGTGGCGTTTTTTAAAGCCGCCTTGAATATATTCATTTTTAGATATAAAAAATGGCTGTTATATTGAGATTTTTAATTTGTTTTTAAATACAAATTTACAAAGTTTAATTGAAAGTGAAAATGAATATGACAAAATGTTTCAGAAATAAGGCATTGTGATTTCTTTTTTAAACCTTTGGAGAGTGATGTTCTTTGTTTCCAAAATAATATTGGTTAATACCACCTTATTATTAATGAAAACGTTTCAGTATTGCTCTAAATTATGTTTTCGATACTTGAATTGGTATTTGATGCTTTTACTCTTCATTTTTATTACCTCATTCATATTGGTATTCATCAGTATTTTGAATTACCTATTTATGTTGTTATACCCCCTAGAGGATTTTTATTGGTATGTGCAGTTTTCAAACTTATGCTTGTATCACTGCTCATCATATACATGCATATCTTATATCGGCATGCTTGTGGTTTTCTGTAATAACTTTGTTTGCTATTTAGATCATTTATGGGGAAGGTAAAGCTGATAATAGTGTTCATAGTATTTAGCCCCCCGTATTATCATCATTGATGAGGATATTGCAGAAGTTAGGTGACTATATAAAACTATTAATTTGAATTGATGCTGTTCTATGCTTTTTTTTCTTATAATAAATATAGGGTGTTATTTTGAGTTTATCCACAATAAAAGTGTGTGTAATTATGTGTAAGATTTTAAAGGACTTTATACATGACGTTATTTTCACTCATGAAATTATAAAACTAAAATAATAAATTAATGCAAATTTAAAAAAATTACTTCTTCTTTTTTTAAGATCGCATCCATGTACTAGCTTGAAATGTTTTTGAGGTTGGTCAATTGGATTTTTACTTTAATATCGATCTTAAGTAGAGTTTACACTTATATTTAATACTGTTTTAAGTATGATAAGTAAAACTTAATGTTTTTCTGGTGTTGTGCTTTCTTTGTAAATAACAGGAGGGTAAATAATGACACATTTTGTTTCTAAATATTACATTTTATTTCATTTTATTGCGGGTTTTGTACAGAAAATGAGGTTTTCTCCCTATTTTTCAATTTATCAATAGATAAAACAAAACAATATCGATATAGTGATTGGTATTATCTATCTTTGGTTTGACAGAGAATTCACGAAAGGAAAAGAAATATGAATATTCGAGATTTAGAGTACCTTGTCGCACTCGCCGAACATAAACATTTTAGACGTGCCGCGGATTCTTGTCATGTTAGCCAACCTACTCTTAGTGGCCAAATTCGTAAATTAGAAGAAGAACTTGGCGTTATGTTGTTAGAAAGAACCAGCCGCAAAGTTCTTTTCACTCAACAAGGTTTATTATTGGTTGAACAAGCCCGTACTATTTTGCGTGAAATTAAAGTATTACAAGAAATGGCCGCCCTCCAAGGGGAAAGCATGTCGGGCCCATTACATATTGGTTTAATCCCAACGGTTGCGCCATATCTATTACCTCATATTATTCCGCAATTGCACCAAGCTCATCCGAAATTAGAAATCTATTTGCATGAAGCGCAAACTCAGCAATTATTAGCTCAGTTAGACAGCGGTAAATTAGATTGCGCTATTTTAGCGGAAGTTAAAGAAACGGAACCTTTTATTGTTGTTCCGTTATTCGAAGAACCGATGAAACTGGCTATTTATGAGAGTCACCCATGGCATGATCGTGATACGATTGAAATGAGTGAGTTGTCAGGTGAAAAGCTATTAATGTTAGAAGATGGCCACTGTTTACGTGACCAAGCGATGGGCTTCTGCTTCCAAGCGGGCGCGAAGGAAGACACACACTTCAGGGCAACGAGCTTAGAAACGTTAAGAAATATGGTGGCCGCAGGGAGTGGAATTACACTTTTACCTGATTTATCGGTACCAAATGAAGTTTGTCGTGATGGGGTATGTTATTTAAATTGTATTGAGCCTGAGCCGAAACGTACAATTGTATTAGTTTATCGCCCGGGTTCACCGTTACGTGGGCGCTATGAACAATTAGCTGAGACCATCTATAACTCAATGGATAACTATTATAAAAATAGAGTTTAAGGTTAAGCCGCCAATATTATTTTTTAATTGATGATGGTTGCCAGGTTATTGGCAACCATAAATCACAAAATAATTAAAATAGTCGATTTAAACCATTTAAAGCCGCAACACGGAAAGCTTCCGCCATTGTTGGGTAATTGAAGGTTGTATTCACGAAATATTCTATAGTATTACCTTCACCTTTTTGTTCCATGATAGCTTGGCCGATATGGATAATTTCAGCCGCTCTTTCACCAAAACAGTGAATACCTAGTATCTGTAATGTTTCTCTATGGAATAATATTTTCAAACTACCGACATTCATACCTGCGATTTGTGCACGTGCTAAATGTTTAAATTGTGCCCGACCGACTTCATAAGGCACTTTCATTGCGGTCAATTCTTGCTCTGTTTTACCAACTGAACTAATTTCAGGAATGGTATAAATCCCTGTTGGAATATCTTCTACTAAATGAGCATCACCTAAACTACCACCAATGGCTCGGGCCGCAATTCGTCCTTGGTCGTAGGCCGCAGAGGCTAAGCTTGGGTAGCCGATGACATCACCAACAGCATAGATATGTTCATTAGTGGTGCGATATGCTTTATTGACTTTAACTAAACCGCGGCCATCAGCCTCAATCCCGACATTAGCGAGACCTAAGCTATCCGTGTTACCCGTTCTACCATTCGCATACAGTAAACAGTCTGCTTTGACTTTTTTACCCGACTTCAGGTGAACAATAACACCGTCTTCGACCCCTTCGATTTTTTCATATTCTTCATTATGGCGAATAACAACGCCACTATTCCAAAAATGATACGACAAGGCATCTGACATTTCTTGGTCAAGAAAGGCCAATAGATGATCGCGCGTGTTGATTAAATCAACTTTAACCCCTAATCCACGGAAAATAGATGCATATTCACAGCCGATAACACCAGCACCATAAATAATGACATGGCGAGGTTCGTGAGTTAGGTTGAGGATCGTATCACTGTTATAAATTCGAGAATGATTGAAATCAACATCGGACGGACAGTATGGACGAGAACCTGTGGCAATCACGATTTTATCCGCACTTAAAACGTCACAACTACCATCTGCGTAACGGACACTGATATGTTGCTCATCGATAAAGGTGGCTTCACCCGAAAACATTTGGCAACCATTACGCTCATAAAAACCTTGGCGCATGCGTGTTTGTTGGCTAATTACCGTTTCAGCATGACGAAGAATTTCAGAGAAAGAGGAGCTTAAGCTACGGGAGTTATCACTATAAAGAGGGTTTTGGTTGAATTCGATAATACGGCTAACAGCATGACGGAGGGCTTTTGAGGGAATGGTTCCCCAGTGGGTACAGCCTCCGCCGACATTATTATAACGTTCTATAACAGCAACGTTTTTTCCTTGTTTCACTAGCCCCATGGCGGCGCCTTCACCACCAGGACCGGAACCAATGACTATTGCATCAAAATGGGTAAGTTGCATGAGGTAAGACCTGCTCTAAAACAAAATGACAACAAGATGTTATCATTAGTTGGTTATTTCACCTAATTTCCTCGTCGTTTTTCAAATTGATACAGCGTTGGCTACACTCGCTTACCCTAGTCACATATTTATGCATGCTCCCAAGGATTTGCTGACGTATTGTTTAATAAAAGGTTGGTAGTATATCAGTGTTAAAAAACTAATTGAAAAAGGCTAAGTTAAATTCTGAAAATGAGTAAATTGTAGTGATAGTCGCTTTTTCTCCAAAACAGTTTAACTATTTTCAGGTATGCTAGGCGAAGAGTAAGGCTTATTACATTTACCTTTCATGATAAGAAACTAGGATCACCGTGAGTAACACAATTGGCGTTAGAGCAAAACAAAAAGAAAAAACTCGGCGTTCACTCGTCGAAGCCGCATTTAGCCAATTAAGCGCTGAACGGAGTTTTACTAGCCTTAGTTTGCGAGAAGTTGCGCGTGAAGCTGGGATTGCACCGACTTCATTTTACCGTCATTTCAAGGATGTTGATGAACTCGGGCTGACGATGGTCGACGAAAGCGGCTTGATGTTACGCCAGCTAATGCGCCAAGCAAGGCAGCGTATTGCAAAAGGCGGGAGTGTGATCCGTACATCAGTCTCAACTTTTATGGAGTTTATTGGTAATAACCCTAACGCCTTTAGGTTATTATTGCGGGAGCGTTCAGGAACATCTGCTGAGTTTCGTGCGGCAGTCGCTCGGGAAATTCAGCATTTTATTGCGGAATTGGCCGATTATCTTGAACTTGAAAGCCGTATGCCTCGCCATTTTACTGAAATGCAAGCAGAGGCCATGGTAACGATTGTCTTTAGCGCAGGTGCAGAGGCGCTAGATATCGATGAAGAAAAACGCAGAAATCTCGAAGAACGGCTGGTATTACAGTTAAGAATGATAGCGAAAGGCGCCTATTACTGGTACCGCCGGGAACAGGAAAAACAAAATCAAACTGACCCAGACCTGACTAAATAATAAGGAGAATCAATGACGGATCAAAAAAGTTATGAAAGAAGCACATTATTGCTAGCCTTTGTGATTGGCCTTGCAACCCATGGAACCTTTTCAACGTTGTTTAACTCGCTGGTCGATTTTTCATTTTTCCCAATTTTAACCCTGATATTGGCAGTGTATTGTTTACATCAGCGCTATTTGCATCAAGCGATGCCTATGGGGCTGCCAAAATTTGTTGCAGGTAGTTTTTTTATTGGGCTTTTTGGCTATGCCGCGATTTTACGTGTGCAAAATCCTGAAATAGGCTCTAATTTTATTCCCGCAACATTTATTGTCATTATCGCATTGTGGATGTACTCAAGCTGGAAAGCACGTAAGAAAGAAAAAGCGGAGCTAGCACTTGAACAAGAAGTTGAAAATTAAGTTTATACGATTTTTCTAATAGTAAGGCGCCGCAGTTCACATCACTGCGGCGTTTTTGTTTTTTAGTAAATTAATAGCGGCTCAGTAATACCCCACTTTCCATATGGTGGGTATAAGGGAACTGGTCGAATAAGGCTAATTTCTCTATTTTATGGGTTTTAGTCAGCTCAGCTAAGTTATCGCATAGCGTTTCTGGGTTACATGAAATATATAGGATATGCTCATAACCCTGAACTAGTTTCACTGTTTCTGCATCTAAACCACTGCGAGGCGGGTCAACGAATATAGTATTGCATTGGTAATCGGCTAAAGAAATACCTTCCAAGCGCCTAAATTCACGGGCACCTTGCATGGCTTGGGTAAAATCCTCTGCGGACATACGAATAATTTGTACATTTTCAATATTATTGGCTTCAATATTATATTGAGCAGCGGCCACTGAGGGCTTTGCAATTTCAGTCGCTAATACGCGTTCGAAGTTTTGCGCTAATGCTAAAGAGAAATTTCCATTTCCGCAGTACAGTTCCAATAAATCACCCGTCGAATTCTGCGTTGACTCAATTGCCCACTCCAACATTTTGATATTGACCTGTGCATTAGGTTGCGTGAAGCTATTTTCGACTTGGCGATAAACCATATTTTTACCCATTACAGGTAAGACTTCATCAACATAATCATTATCTAACATAATTTTTGTTTTTGACGCTCGGCCAATCAATTGCACATCAAAGCCTTGTTCAACTAAAGCGGCTTTTAACGCTTTTGCTTCATCAATCCATTCTTCACCTAATTTTTTATGGTAAAGCAGCGAAACAATCAGCTTATTACTTAGTGTTGATAAATAGTCAATTTGAAATAATTTATGGCGCAGTAATTCATTTTGCTTAATTAACGGTAATAACGCCGCCATCATGTCATTGATCAATTGGCTGGCAACAGGAAATTGGTCAATACGAATACGCTCTTTCGTTTCTTTATTGAACATAATATGAAACAGATCATCACCTTCATGCCAAATACGAAATTCAGCGCGCATCCGATAATGGGATGTTGGAGATGAAAATATTTCAGGTTCAGGGGCGTTAAAAGGAGCCATCATCGCCTTTAAACGATCCGTTTTTTCTACGAGCTGTTGTTCGTAGTCTTCAGTATGCAAGGTGTTTGGCATGTTTGGCTCCATAAAGCAGTAATAAATTCGTATCAGGAGCGAAATTGTAGGGAATGCGGCGAAGATGTCCAGTTTTCATTATCCATCCATAGACACTCACTACTATTCAACTTACGATAATAGGCTGTGGTTTAGGGAATTTGGTGTGAATCCAAGACTGACGCGCAATGGTAAAAGTCCGATACCTGCCACACTTCTAATCGCTTCGTTGAATATTCGCGCGAATCTTATATTCAACCTCGCGGAATGTTAATTAAATTGATTTTCCGAGTGTAACCATAATGAATAATAAAAAGTTGCTGCCGCTATCGGCCGCTGCGCTGGCAGTACTGTGCGCTACTTCTTCTTTGGCAAGTGCAAATAATCAAACGGACCAAGTGGTTGTGTCTGCTAACCGCTTTGAACAACCTATTTCTTCTATATTAGCGCCAGTGACGGTGGTCACTCGTGAAGATATCGACCATTGGCAATCCAATACCGTAATAGATGTATTAAGGCGTTTGCCGGGTGTGGATATTTCTCAAAGTGGCGGAATGGGGCAACAAAGCTCTCTTTTTATTAGAGGAACAGAATCTCGTCATGTTTTAGTTCTAATTGATGGCGTTCGTTTGAATCAGGCGGGCATTTCAGGTTCATCTGATATGAGCCAAATCCCAATTTCTCTGGTACAGCGCATTGAGTATATTCGCGGAGCACGCTCAGCGGTTTATGGTTCTGATGCTGTTGGTGGTGTGGTGAATATTATTACTCGTCGTGATAACGATGGCACTACTTTAAATGCAGGCATTGGCTCACACAGTTATCAAAACTATAACGGTTCGACTCAGCAAAAAATTGGTGAGAATACAACGGTAACGGCAGCGGGTGCTTATACTCATACAAAAGGGTTTGATGTTGAAGCCAGAGGAAATACAGGCGGGGGCCCTCAACCCGATAAAGATGGTTTTTTGAATAAAACATTATGGTTAGGTGTTGAGCATCAATTCTCTTCCGCTCTTTCTGCTTATGCACGCGCTTATGGTTACGACAATCGTACGAGTTATGACGGTACGCCAGCAGACACTCGTAAGCTATACAGCAGAACATATGAGTCTGGGTTGAAATATGCGAATGGTAAGTACTCTACAAGTTTGCTTGGGAGCTATAGCCATATGAAAGATTACAACTACAACTATCACAATGGGCGGTATGGTAGCGGTTCTGTAATTGATGAATCAGACCAATACAACTTTCAATGGGGTAATAGCTATAGATTAGAAAAAGGAAATATCAGTGCTGGGGTTGATTATCAACGTCAAAGCATTGAGCCCGGTGGTTATACGATGACAAGTAAAAAAGAAACCGTCAATAACACAGGTATTTATCTTACAGGACAATATGCACTCATCGACTCTGTCAATGCGGAAGGGGCAGTACGTTCAGATCACCATTCTGAATTTAACTGGCACACGACATGGCAATCAGGTTTAAGCTGGGAATTTTATGATGGATATAAGTTAATCGGCTCTTATGCTACAGCGTATAAAGCCCCTAACTTAGGTCAGCTTTATACGGATAATGTTGCTTGGAACATCAAAGGAAATCCAAATTTAAAACCAGAAGAAAGTAAGCAGTGGGAAATTGGTTTAGAAGGCGAAACAGGGTTATTGTTTTGGCAATTAACTGGGTATGAAAACGAGATAACTAATCTGATTGATTTCACTTCGGATCCAGTGACGCAAACTAGTTCTTATAACAATATTGGCAAGGCAAAGATTAAAGGAGTCGAGTGGAATGGTGAATTACAAACAGGCCTATTTAGCCATCAACTCACGTTACAGTATCTAGACCCAAGAAATGAAAAAACAAATAAAGTGCTTAATCGTAGAGCAAAACAACAAGTCAAATACCAGCTAGATTGGAACATTGCTGCTGTAGATATGGGGTTGACTTACCAATATATAGGCAGTCGTTATGATACCAATGAAACTTATCAACGCACTAAAGTCGGCGGCGTTAGCATCTGGGATCTCACCGCTGCATATCCAATCACTTCACATCTCACAATTCGTGGTAAAATAGCTAATATGTTCGATAAAGACTATGAGACCGCGTATGGTTATCGCACCGCTGGAAGAGAATATTTCCTTACAGGAAGCTACAACTTCTGATAACAACCTATCTGTTCGCCCGACCATTCTAGTGTTTGACTCTGGAGTGGGCGGGTTATCTGTTTATCGTGAAGTCAAAAAAATGATCCCGAATGCTCACTATATCTATGCATTCGACAATGAAGCCTTCCCTTATGGTGAAAAAAGCGAAGAGTTCATTATTGATAGGGTCTATCAAATCGTAAATGCAATAGCTGCAAAACATCCTTTAACCATTGCGATTATTGCGTGCAATACCGCAAGTACGGTCAGCCTTCCTAATTTGAGAGCACATTTTACGTTCCCAGTTGTTGGGGTTGTTCCAGCCATTAAACCCGCAACCAAGTTAACGCGTAATGGCGTAGTTGGTTTATTGGCGACGAAAGGCACTGTAAACCGCGAATACACCAAAGAGCTGATCGAACGGTTTGCAACAGACTGCAAAGTGATTTCTCTCGGTTCTGCGGAATTAGTTCAACTTGCAGAAAGAAAGTTACATGGGGAAACTTTACCACTAGATGAAGTTGCTCAAACTGTCAGGCCATGGATTCGAATGCCAGAGCCGCCCGATACTGTTATTTTGGGTTGCACGCATTTTCCTCTATTAATAGAAGAACTCGAAAAAGTGCTACCAAATGGAACTCGATTCATTGATTCAGGTTCTGCAATCGCCAGAAGAACCGTTTGGCTCATTAATAATCAAGAAGAAATCGCCAATTCAGAGGAAGAAAACTTCGCATATTGCTTATTAATGGATGACAACGCAAAAGGATTACAGCCAGTTCTCGAAGCTGAAGGGTTCAAAACGCTGGAAAAACTAGCTATCTAAGTCAAATTTGGTGGAAAGCTGAGCGAACAGAAAAAAATATGAAAAAAGGGGTTGCCAGATTTTTCTGACTCCCTATAATGCGCATCCACTGACCGGGAACAAGACAACGCAAAGTGCGATGAACACTGAAACGGCAGCGAGAGATTCTGAAAAGAAAAAGCAAAAAATTGCTTGACTCTCACGGAGGAAAACGTAATATACGCCTCCTCGCAGCAACGACCGAAAGGTTGGTTTTCATAAAGAAAAGCTGCAACGCTCTTTAACAATTTATCAGACAATCTGTGTGGGCACTCACAGGACACTATCAAAAAAATATTTGATTTTAAGTCTTGAAGAGTGACTAACACGTTAATTCATATATATGAAATAAGGTAGTAACGCTTATTTTGGAAGGGTAACGCGAAGGCAAGCAGAGATAACCCGAGGCAGTACTTAGGTACGGCGAGGGGAAGCGATGCGAAGCCGACAAAGTTAGCCGAACAAAAGAACGTTACGGTCAGTAAGACATTCTTTGAGCATCAAGCTACTTTTAATTGAAGAGTTTGATCATGGCTCAGATTGAACGCTGGCGGCAGGCCTAACACATGCAAGTCGAGCGGTAACAGGGGAAGCTTGCTTCTCGCTGACGAGCGGCGGACGGGTGAGTAATGTATGGGGATCTGCCCGATAGAGGGGGATAACTACTGGAAACGGTAGCTAATACCGCATAATCTCTCAGGAGCAAAGCAGGGGAACTTCGGTCCTTGCGCTATCGGATGAACCCATATGGGATTAGCTAGTAGGTGAGGTAATGGCTCACCTAGGCGACGATCCCTAGCTGGTCTGAGAGGATGATCAGCCACACTGGGACTGAGACACGGCCCAGACTCCTACGGGAGGCAGCAGTGGGGAATATTGCACAATGGGCGCAAGCCTGATGCAGCCATGCCGCGTGTATGAAGAAGGCCCTAGGGTTGTAAAGTACTTTCAGTCGGGAGGAAGGCGTTGATGCTAATATCATCAGCGATTGACGTTACCGACAGAAGAAGCACCGGCTAACTCCGTGCCAGCAGCCGCGGTAATACGGAGGGTGCAAGCGTTAATCGGAATTACTGGGCGTAAAGCGCACGCAGGCGGTTGATTAAGTTAGATGTGAAATCCCCGGGCTTAACCTGGGAATGGCATCTAAGACTGGTCAGCTAGAGTCTTGTAGAGGGGGGTAGAATTCCATGTGTAGCGGTGAAATGCGTAGAGATGTGGAGGAATACCGGTGGCGAAGGCGGCCCCCTGGACAAAGACTGACGCTCAGGTGCGAAAGCGTGGGGAGCAAACAGGATTAGATACCCTGGTAGTCCACGCTGTAAACGATGTCGATTTGAAGGTTGTTCCCTAGAGGAGTGGCTTTCGGAGCTAACGCGTTAAATCGACCGCCTGGGGAGTACGGCCGCAAGGTTAAAACTCAAATGAATTGACGGGGGCCCGCACAAGCGGTGGAGCATGTGGTTTAATTCGATGCAACGCGAAGAACCTTACCTACTCTTGACATCCAGAGAACTTAGCAGAGATGCTTTGGTGCCTTCGGGAACTCTGAGACAGGTGCTGCATGGCTGTCGTCAGCTCGTGTTGTGAAATGTTGGGTTAAGTCCCGCAACGAGCGCAACCCTTATCCTTTGTTGCCAGCGATTCGGTCGGGAACTCAAAGGAGACTGCCGGTGATAAACCGGAGGAAGGTGGGGATGACGTCAAGTCATCATGGCCCTTACGAGTAGGGCTACACACGTGCTACAATGGCGTATACAAAGAGAAGCGACCTCGCGAGAGCAAGCGGAACTCATAAAGTACGTCGTAGTCCGGATTGGAGTCTGCAACTCGACTCCATGAAGTCGGAATCGCTAGTAATCGTAGATCAGAATGCTACGGTGAATACGTTCCCGGGCCTTGTACACACCGCCCGTCACACCATGGGAGTGGGTTGCAAAAGAAGTAGGTAGCTTAACCTTCGGGAGGGCGCTTACCACTTTGTGATTCATGACTGGGGTGAAGTCGTAACAAGGTAACCGTAGGGGAACCTGCGGTTGGATCACCTCCTTACCATTGAAGTGTTTTTGTGAAGTGCTCACACAGATTGTCTGATAGAAAGTAGAGCAATGGCTTTACGTGGGAGACTTATTCGCGAGAATAGGACTTACATGAAAGCACAAAAGTTTTTGTGATTTTCGTGTCCCCTTCGTCTAGAGGCCTAGGACACCGCCCTTTCACGGCGGTAACAGGGGTTCGAATCCCCTAGGGGACGCCAATTGCGCCGATATCGAGTGAAAGACGATGTCCCCAATAATGATTAAGCCAATTATATTGTAGTTGGTTTAACAATTATGCTCTTTAACAATCTGGAACAAGCTGAAAATTGAAAACAACGCACATTGTTTATCGCTTAAACAATGTGAGAGTCTCTCAAAATTTCAGACCTGAAATTTTCGGTCACAAACTCGAGCGGCATGCGCGAGCAGTGTGAAATTCAAGGCGGACAGCGCACAGCAAGCGCAGCGTACTTAGGTACGTGAGCATTGCGAGCACTGCCCAACGAAGAAGTTCACCACGCACAGCCATGACAGTAATGTGAACGTTGAAACAATTTCGGGTTGTGAGGTTAAGCGACTAAGCGTACACGGTGGATGCCTAGGCAATCAGAGGCGATGAAGGACGTGCTAATCTGCGATAAGCGTCGGTAAGGTGATATGAACCGTTACAACCGACGATTTCCGAATGGGGAAACCCAGTGCAATTCGTTGCACTATCGTTTGATGAATACATAGTCAAACGAAGCGAACCGGGGGAACTGAAACATCTCAGTACCCCGAGGAAAAGAAATCAACCGAGATTCCCCTAGTAGCGGCGAGCGAACGGGGAGCAGCCCAGAGTCTTAATCAGCATTAGCATCAGGAGAACGGTCTGGAAAGTCCGGCAGTAAAGGGTGATAGCCCCGTATCCGAAGGTGTTAGTGTTGTGAACTCGACGAGTAGGGCGGGACACGTGTTATCCTGTCTGAATATGGGGGGACCATCCTCCAAGGCTAAATACTCCTGATTGACCGATAGTGAACCAGTACCGTGAGGGAAAGGCGAAAAGAACCCCGGCGAGGGGAGTGAAATAGAACCTGAAACCGTGTACGTACAAGCAGTGGGAGCACCTTTAGGGTGTGACTGCGTACCTTTTGTATAATGGGTCAGCGACTTATATTCTGTAGCAAGGTTAACCGTATAGGGGAGCCGTAGGGAAACCGAGTCTTAACTGGGCGAATAAGTTGCAGGGTATAGACCCGAAACCCGGTGATCTAGCCATGGGCAGGTTGAAGGTTGGGTAACACTAACTGGAGGACCGAACCGACTAATGTTGAAAAATTAGCGGATGACTTGTGGCTGGGGGTGAAAGGCCAATCAAACCGGGAGATAGCTGGTTCTCCCCGAAAGCTATTTAGGTAGCGCCTCGTGAACTCATCTTCGGGGGTAGAGCACTGTTTCGACTAGGGGGTCATCCCGACTTACCAACTCGATGCAAACTACGAATACCGAAGAATGTTATCACGGGAGACACACGGCGGGTGCTAACGTTCGTCGTGAAGAGGGAAACAACCCAGACCGCCAGCTAAGGTCCCAAAGTCATAGTTAAGTGGGAAACGAAGTGGGAAGGCTCAGACAGCCAGGATGTTGGCTTAGAAGCAGCCATCATTTAAAGAAAGCGTAATAGCTCACTGGTCGAGTCGGCCTGCGCGGAAGATGTAACGGGGCTAAACTATGCACCGAAGCTGCGGCAGCGATATTTAGATATTGTTGGGTAGGGGAGCGTTCTGTAAGCCTGTGAAGGTGTGCTGTGAGGCATGCTGGAGGTATCAGAAGTGCGAATGCTGACATAAGTAACGATAATGCGGGTGAAAAACCCGCACGCCGGAAGACCAAGGGTTCCTGTCCAACGTTAATCGGGGCAGGGTGAGTCGACCCCTAAGGCGAGGCAGAAATGCGTAGTCGATGGGAAACGGGTTAATATTCCCGTACTGGTGATAATTGCGATGGGGGGACGGAGAAGGCTAGGCTATCCGGGCGACGGTTGTCCCGGTTTAAGGATGTAGGCAGGTGAATTAGGCAAATCCGGTTCACTATATGCTGAGGTCCGATGACGAGTCACTACGGTGATGAAGTAGCTCATGCCCCGCTTCCAGGAAAAGCCTCTAAGCTCTAGATTATCATTAATCGTACCCCAAACCGACACAGGTGGTCAGGTAGAGAATACTCAGGCGCTTGAGAGAACTCGGGTGAAGGAACTAGGCAAAATGGTGCCGTAACTTCGGGAGAAGGCACGCTGGCATTAGGTGAAGTGATTTACTCATGGAGCTGAAGCCAGTCGCAGATACCAGCTGGCTGCAACTGTTTATTAAAAACACAGCACTGTGCAAACACGAAAGTGGACGTATACGGTGTGACGCCTGCCCGGTGCTGGAAGGTTAATTGATGGGGTTATCCGTAAGGAGAAGCTCTTGATCGAAGCCCCAGTAAACGGCGGCCGTAACTATAACGGTCCTAAGGTAGCGAAATTCCTTGTCGGGTAAGTTCCGACCTGCACGAATGGCGTAATGATGGCCAGGCTGTCTCCACCCGAGACTCAGTGAAATTGAACTCGCTGTGAAGATGCAGTGTACCCGCGGCAAGACGGAAAGACCCCGTGAACCTTTACTATAGCTTGACACTGAACATTGAGCCTTGATGTGTAGGATAGGTGGGAGGCTTTGAAGCGTGGACGCCAGTCTGCGTGGAGCCAACCTTGAAATACCACCCTTTAATGTTTGATGTTCTAACGTTGCCCCATTATCTGGGGTGCGGACAGTGTCTGGTGGGTAGTTTGACTGGGGCGGTCTCCTCCCAAAGAGTAACGGAGGAGCACGAAGGTTGGCTAAGCATGGTCGGACATCATGCGGTTAGTGCAAAGGCATAAGCCAGCTTGACTGCGAGAGTGACGGCTCGAGCAGGTACGAAAGTAGGTCTTAGTGATCCGGTGGTTCTGAATGGAAGGGCCATCGCTCAACGGATAAAAGGTACTCCGGGGATAACAGGCTGATACCGCCCAAGAGTTCATATCGACGGCGGTGTTTGGCACCTCGATGTCGGCTCATCACATCCTGGGGCTGAAGTAGGTCCCAAGGGTACGGCTGTTCGCCGTTTAAAGTGGTACGCGAGCTGGGTTTAGAACGTCGTGAGACAGTTCGGTCCCTATCTGCCGTGGGCGTTGGAAGATTGAAAGGGGCTGCTCCTAGTACGAGAGGACCGGAGTGGACGCACCACTGGTGTTCGGGTTGTCATGCCAATGGCATTGCCCGGTAGCTAAGTGCGGAAGAGATAACCGCTGAAAGCATCTAAGCGGGAAACTTGCCTTGAGATGAGTCTTCCCTGACTCTTTAAGGGTCCTAAAGGAACGTTTAAGACTAAGACGTTGATAGGTTGGGTGTGTAAGCGTAGCGATACGTTGAGCTAACCAATACTAATGAACCGTGAGGCTTAACCTGACAACACCGAAGGTGTTTTAGAGAGATAGAGTTGTTTTCGAGAAGTGAGAAGCCGAAAGGTGAAGGACACGCAGCTTGTTTGAGATTGAGGTTCTGGTTTAGTGAAGAAAAAACTAAACGGGAACAAAACAGAATTTGTCTGGCGGCAATAGCGCGGTGGTCCCACCTGACCCCATGCCGAACTCAGCAGTGAAACGCCGTAGCGCCGATGGTAGTGTGGGGTCTCCCCATGTGAGAGTAGGGAACTGCCAGACATTAAATTTTAAGGTTGTGTCAGTACTAACTGACCGCACCATATTGCTGATATGGCTCAGTTGGTAGAGCACACCCTTGGTAAGGGTGAGGTCCCCAGTTCGAATCTGGGTATCAGCACCATATAATCGGAATTTAAAAAGAATTTACCTAGCGGCAATAGCGCGGTGGTCCCACCTGACCCCATGCCGAACTCAGTAGTGAAACGCCGTAGCGCCGATGGTAGTGTGGGGTCTCCCCATGTGAGAGTAGGGAACTGCTAGGTTTTAAATATAAAGAGGCCACCCATTGGGTGGCTTTTTGCATTCTACTAATAGAGTAATTTTCACTAATTATCTTATTTTCTTAATCCTGCTATTCACTCTTAATCCAGCCTGATAGACTTATCTTATCTTTGTTTTATTTGTACTGAAGGCTGTAATGAACCTAACGTCTGAACTTAAATCATTTAATAGCTTTGGCATTCAAGCAAAAGCACTATCAATTGTTTTTGTGGATAACCAAGAATCTCTACTCCAGCAATGGAGCGAGGCTAAAAATCAGCAACTCCCAGTATTATTATTAGGAGGGGGAAGCAATGTTCTATTTGTTGAAGACTTTGCAGGTGTAGTAATCATCAATCAGCTAAAGGGTGTACAAATAACAGAAGATATCAGCTATTGGTATGTTCATGCTCAAGCAGGTGAAAATTGGCATCAATTACTTGAAACGTTATTGAGTGAAGGTGTTTGTGGTGCGGAAAATTTAGCGTTGATCCCAGGTTGTGTAGGTTCTGCGCCCATTCAAAATATTGGTGCTTATGGTTTAGAGCTAAAAGATATATGTCAGTATGTTGATGTACTTTCTCTAGATACAGGTAAAGTAACACGGCTAACAGCTGCAGAGTGTCAGTTTGGCTACCGTGATAGCATTTTTAAGCATGAATATCAATATGGCTATGTCATTATCAGTGTTGGGTTAAAACTTGCTAAAGAATGGACGCCTAAGCTTATATATGGTGACCTTGCTCAGCTTGACCCCAATACAGTAACACCAGAACAAGTATTTAACTCTGTATGCCAAACGCGTAGAAGTAAATTACCTGATCCGGCAATAACAGGTAATGCAGGGAGTTTCTTTAAAAATCCTATTATTTCAGCAGAAAAAGCACAAGCCATAAAAATAGCTTATCCTAATTGTCCTCAATATAACCAAGAAGATGGACGCGTAAAGCTAGCAGCAGGGTGGCTTATCGACCAATGTGGTCTGAAAGGACATGAAATCGGTGGTGCTGCGGTACATAAGCAGCAAGCATTGGTTTTAATCAATAAAAACCGAGCGACAGGGCAAGACATTGTCAATCTAGCAAAATATGTGAGTCAAAAGGTTTTAGAGCATTTTGGTATACATTTAGAACCAGAGGTCAGGTTTATTGGTAAAAATGGCGAAATCAACGCAATGGAATGTATTCAATGAAAGAAAGAAACACCCCACTAGATCTCATAAATATCTTGGCCGATGCGCAAGTGCATTCAGGAGAACAGCTAGGAGATAAACTAGGGATGACCCGCGCAGCGATCAATAAGCATATAAAAACGCTACGTTCGTGGGGACTGAATGTACAAACGGTAACCGGTAAAGGGTATAAGCTACCTTATCCTATTAACCTACTTAACGAAGATACAATAAAACAGCGAGTTGATGACGTAAATATTATAGTTGAACCTGTTATTGATTCTACTAATCAGTACATGTTGGAGAGAATTACTGAATTACAGTCAGGGGATACGTGTCTTGCTGAGTATCAAAGTGCTGGGCGAGGCAGAAGAGGAAGGCAATGGATATCACCATTTGGATGTAACCTTTACTTATCCATGTACTGGAAATTAGACCAAGGTCCTGCGGCGGCAATAGGGTTAAGCTTAGTTGTTGGTATTGTTGTCGCTGAAACGTTAAATAAATTAATTGGTAATAAAGTCAAAGTCAAATGGCCTAATGACCTATATATGAATGATAAAAAGCTTGCAGGAATTTTGGTTGAATTAACGGGTAAAACAGGGGATGCAGCTCATATTATTATCGGTATTGGTATTAATATTGGCATGAATAAAGAAAATTCTGACAGTAGCGAAAACATAACTCAAGCCTGGTCCTCTCTATCTGACGAATTTGAAAATATAGAGAGAAATGAATTATCAGCAAATATAATTCAAGCTTTGAGGAATTCATTGGTTTTATTTGAAAAAGAAGGGCTAAAACCATTTTTAGAAAGATGGATTGAGTTAGATAATTTTTTAAATAGAAATGTTAAGTTATTGATTGGCAACGAAATAATAACGGGAATTGAACGTGGGATTAATGAGCAAGGTGCATTATTGCTACAGAAGGATAATGGCGAAATAATTTCCTATATTGGTGGTGAAATATCCTTAAGACCAAATGAATAATATATTACTGGCCGGAGAGAAACCGGCCAATATAAATAATCACTTTCTTAATCTAACACTCTGAATAGAATGATTCTCACCTTTAGTCATAATTAAACTGGCTCTTTCCTTTGTTGGTAATATATTTTCTTCAAGGTTTAGCCCATTAATTTCATCCCAAATAGAGCTAGCAATATTAATTGCCTCTTCTTCCCTAAGTTTAGAATAACTATGGAAGTAAGAATCAGGATCTGAGAATGCACCTTGCCTAAATTTAAGGAACCGACCGATATACCATTGCTTTAATAATTCAGGTGCAGCATCAACATAAATGGAGAAATCAACAAAGTCAGATACAAATACATGATGGGGGTCTTGTGGATAATCCATATCACTTTGTAAGACATTCAGCCCTTCGAGTATTAAAATATCAGGTTGATCAATTACCTGTTCTTCATCAGGGACAATGTCATACGTTAAATGCGAATAAACCGGAGCCTTAACATTACGTGCACCTGATTTTATTTGTGACACGAAGTTGACTAGTTTTCGCATATCATAAGATTGCGGAAAACCTTTTTTCTTCATGATATTCCTATCTTTTAATACTTGATTAGGATGTAAAAAACCATCAGTTGTGATCAGGTCAACTTTACGGTGTTCAGGCCAACGAGTGAGTAGTGCTTGCAGTAAACGTGCTGTTGTACTTTTACCAACGGCCACACTACCTGCTATACCAATAATATAAGGCACTTTTGCGCCATTAGTTCCAAGGAATTGTTCTAGAACAGCCTGACGACGTAAGTTGGAACTAATATAAAAATTCAGTAAACGCGATAAAGGTAGATAAATTTCTATAACATCTTCCATAGAGAGTTCTTCGTTAATCCCTTTTAACTCTAGAAGTTCACTCGATGTTAATGTAAGCGGTACTGAATCACGTAAAGTTGCCCAGTGTTCTCTATCAAACTCTAAGTATGGCGTAGTAATAAAATTTTCTTTCTTTTTCATAAACCAACATCTGCCTATTTTATGCAGGTTGGACAGGTTGCCTAAACACCCGTATCCATAAAATTTGCTAGCATCATAGCGAGGGAAAGTGGGGAGGCGTAGGTTTTTTTCTATTTTTTATCAGTTTTTTTTGATGCAGGCAGAAAAAATGATACTGAGTGATGAAAAAAACACCTAAGAATAAGAGGGTAAAACTGTGATATCGAATAAAAAATAATGATTTTAAAAATTTTAAGCCTTTTTCTCCCTTTACTGACCAAATGATAATGGACTATAGTTAACAGCTGCTGTTGATGTTTTAAGCTTAAAACAGTTAAAAAATCAACAAAAATGCGAAAAGCGAACAAAATGTGAGCGAACAAACAAAAAAGTTAATTTTTTTGTTGCAACCTGCGCCGACTCTACCTAGAATGCGCAGCACTTGATGCCGGCATAGCTCAGTTGGTAGAGCAACTGACTTGTAATCAGTAGGTCCCGAGTTCGACTCTTGGTGCCGGCACCATTAAAAATTTGGATAGGTGGGATACCCAAGCGGCCAAAGGGAGCAGACTGTAAATCTGCCGTCACAGACTTCGAAGGTTCGAATCCTTCTCCCACCACCATCTCCAAGAAATTTTCTTAAGAGAAAATTTTGAGGAACAGTTTAACAGCTGATAACTCAGGTAGCCGAGTTCATTGCGGGCATCGTATAATGGCTATTACCTCAGCCTTCCAAGCTGATGATGCGGGTTCGATTCCCGCTGCCCGCTCCAAGATGTGCTGATATGGCTCAGTTGGTAGAGCACACCCTTGGTAAGGGTGAGGTCGGCAGTTCGAATCTGCCTATCAGCACCACTTCCTTTATGTTCTCACTTATCTCCCTGATTTGTCTCCTGAAAAAAACAAGCGAAATAATTCTTGCTTGGTTGATGTGGTTTAACCACCGATTCCGTGTCTTAGAGGGACAATCTAATGTCTAAAGAAAAATTTGAACGTTCAAAACCGCACGTTAACGTTGGTACTATCGGCCACGTTGACCACGGTAAAACTACTCTGACAGCAGCTATCACTACTGTTCTGGCTAAAACTTACGGCGGTTCTGCTCGCGCATTCGACCAAATCGATAACGCACCAGAAGAAAAAGCGCGTGGTATCACCATCTCTACTTCACACGTAGAATACGATACTCCAACTCGCCACTACGCACACGTAGACTGCCCAGGACACGCCGACTATGTTAAAAACATGATCACAGGTGCTGCTCAGATGGACGGTGCAATTCTGGTTGTTGCTGCGACTGATGGCCCAATGCCACAAACTCGTGAGCACATCCTGTTAGGTCGTCAGGTTGGTGTTCCTTACATCATCGTTTTCCTGAACAAATGTGACATGGTAGACGACGAAGAGCTGTTAGAATTAGTCGAAATGGAAGTTCGTGAACTTCTGTCTCAATACGATTTCCCAGGCGACGACACTCCAGTTGTTCGTGGTTCAGCTCTGAAAGCGCTGGAAGGCAACCCAGAGTGGGAAGCGAAAATTGTTGAATTAGCAGGCCACCTGGATACTTACATTCCAGAACCAGAGCGTGCAATTGACAAGCCATTCCTGCTGCCAATCGAAGACGTATTCTCAATCTCAGGTCGTGGTACAGTAGTAACAGGCCGTGTTGAGCGTGGTATCATCAAAGTTGGTGAAGAAGTTGAAATCGTTGGTATTCAAGACACGGTTAAAACAACTTGTACTGGCGTTGAAATGTTCCGTAAACTGTTAGACGAAGGTCGTGCAGGTGAGAACGTTGGTGTTCTGCTGCGTGGTACTAAGCGTGAAGAAATTCAACGTGGTCAAGTACTGGCGAAACCAGGTTCAATCAAGCCACACACTAAATTTGAATCAGAAGTTTATATTCTGAGCAAAGATGAAGGTGGTCGTCATACTCCATTCTTCAAAGGTTACCGTCCACAGTTCTACTTCCGTACAACTGACGTAACAGGTACTATCGAACTGCCAGAAGGCGTAGAGATGGTAATGCCAGGTGATAACATCAACATGATCGTTACCCTGATCCACCCAATCGCGATGGACGACGGTTTACGTTTCGCAATCCGTGAAGGTGGCCGTACTGTAGGTGCGGGTGTTGTTGCAAAAATTATTGCATAATACATAGCTTTATCTAGTTTTAAAAAAGGGCACCTTATTTAGGTGCCCTTTTGTTGTTATAAGCAAAATTTTGACTACATAAAATTGCAGCATTACGTTGCTATATATTAGCCGAATCATTCATATTAAAAGTTATTTTTTCTTTTGATTTCACTTGCTTGTGTAATTAATCGCTCAGTGGTAAATGATCTTTGTAAATCATTAGTAATGATAATTGAAATGCAAATCATTTTTATTTAAACTATCTGTATGTGATTTATACAGGTAAGCATCATGTACATCTGCCTTTGTGAAGCCATTACTGATAAACAGATCAGAAATGCCGCAAGAAAGTATCAAGTGACCTCACTAAAGGGTCTACGACAAATTCTGCCTGTAGGCTTAGAATGTGGAAAATGTATTCGACAGACGAAGGCAATTTTATATGAAGAGCAAATGATTTTTGAGGATGCGTGCGCAACTGAAGTCGCATAGTATTTAACACCAGTCAAATTATTCCCACCATATTTATCACCTTTTGTTTAAATACATTGTGTAAAAATCACACTAACATCAATTTCAGTACTACACTTAAAAGACTGGAAGCGATGGAGGGTAGAAATGAAAGGCGATAAAAAAATGATAGCCCACCTAAATAAACTACTGGGCAATGAGTTAGTTGCAATTAACCAATATTTTTTGCATGCACGCATGTTTAAAAATTGGGGGCTTACACGTCTCAATGAGATGGAATATCACGAATCAATTGATGAAATGAAGCACGCAGATAAATATATAGAGCGAATTCTTTTCCTCGAAGGTATTCCTAACTTACAAGATCTTGGCAAATTGAATATTGGTGAAGATGTTGAAGAAATGCTGAAGTCAGATTTACAGCTTGAAATCGATGGGGCAAAAAATCTAAAGGAAGCTATTAAGTATGCAGATTCGGTTCATGACTACGTAAGTCGAGACCTGATGATTGAAATTTTAGCTGATGAAGAAAATCATATTGATTGGATAGAAACTCAACTAGAGCTGATTAATCGTTTGGGAATTCAAAACTATCTTCAAGCACAAGTTAAAGAAGAATAAAGTCTTATTCCGTACTGTTGTTTTATTAAGTTAATAACTAACCTCAACCACTGTGTATTCCATGGTTGAGGTTTTTTCCATTACTCCCCTAGAAAATTCGCACATATTTTCCTCGATTGCTTGCGTTTCCCTATAATTTACGTATAATGCGCGGGCTTACTGATGAGTAAGCCCTATATTTTAGGACTGAAATATCAGTATTGAGTTAACAATTTGTTGCTCATTTAGACAATACTTCCGATTTGGAAGTTACATCAAGAACGATTACACTCTCCCATCAATCGAAATGGGTACGAGGAGTAATCATTTACGTTTATAAAATAGTTGGAGCTCTGGTCTCATGCAGAACCAAAGAATCCGTATCCGCCTGAAAGCTTTTGATCATCGTTTAATCGATCAATCAACTGCGGAAATCGTAGAGACTGCTAAGCGCACTGGTGCGCAAGTTCGTGGTCCTATCCCGCTGCCGACACGTAAAGAGCGTTTTACCGTTCTGATTTCTCCGCACGTTAACAAAGATGCGCGTGATCAGTACGAAATTCGCACTCACAAGCGTCTGGTTGACATCGTTGAGCCAACCGAAAAGACCGTTGATGCTCTGATGCGTCTGGACCTGGCTGCCGGCGTTGACGTGCAGATCAGCCTGGGTTAATCAGGTCGTCGAACGATTGAGAGGTTGAAACAATGAAAGGTTTAGTCGGTAAGAAAGTCGGTATGACTCGTATCTTCACTGAAGATGGCGTTTCTATACCTGTAACTGTTATCGAAATTGAAAATAACCGTGTTACTCAGGTTAAAACTGCAGAAACTGACGGTTATAATGCAATTCAGGTTACTACCGGTAGCAAAAAAGCTAATCGTGTAACTAAGCCTGAAGCAGGTCATTTCGCTAAAGCTGGCGTCGAAGCTGGCCGTATCCTGCGTGAATTCCGCATTGAAGACAGTGCAGAATACACAGTAGGTCAAAGCATTAGCGTTGAAATTTTCGCTGACGTTAAAAAAGTCGACGTTACTGGTACATCTAAAGGTAAAGGTTTTGCCGGCACAGTTAAGCGCTGGAATTTCCGTACTCAAGATGCTACTCACGGTAACTCCTTGTCTCACCGTGTTCCGGGTTCTATCGGTCAAAACCAGACTCCGGGCAAAGTGTTTAAAGGCAAGAAAATGGCAGGCCAACTGGGTAATGAGCGTGTAACTGTTCAAAGCCTAGATGTAGTACGTGTTGACGCTGAGCGCAACCTGCTGCTGGTCAAAGGTGCTGTTCCAGGAGCAACTGGTAGCAACCTGATCGTAAAACCGGCTGTCAAGGCTTAACGTCGAGGAGATAGGAATGGAATTGGTAATGAAAGACGCGCAAAGCGCGCTGACTGTTTCCGAAACTACCTTCGGGCGTGATTTCAATGAAGCGCTTGTTCACCAAGTAGTTGTTGCGTATGCAGCTGGTGCTCGTCAAGGTACTCGTGCTCAGAAAACTCGTGCTGAAGTTTCTGGTTCAGGTAAAAAACCATGGCGTCAAAAAGGTACTGGCCGTGCACGTTCTGGTTCAGTAAAGAGCCCAATTTGGCGCTCTGGTGGTGTTAGCTTCGCAGCTAAACCACAGGACCACAGTCAAAAAGTTAATAAGAAGATGTACCGTGGTGCTTTAAAAAGCATCCTCTCTGAGTTGGTACGTCAAGATCGTCTGATCGTTGTCGAGAAGTTCTCTGTTGAAGCACCTAAAACTAAGTTGCTGGCACAGAAACTGAAAGATATGGCTCTGGAAGATGTTCTGATCATCACTGCTGAATTAGATGAAAATCTGTTTTTAGCAGCGCGTAACCTGTATAAGGTTGACGTTCGTGATGCAGCAGGTATTGACCCGGTTAGCCTGATCGCCTTCGACAAAGTGGTTATGACTGCTGATGCTGTGAAGCAAGTTGAGGAGATGCTGGCATGATCCGTGAAGAACGTCTGCTAAAAGTACTGCGCGCGCCGCATGTATCTGAAAAAGCTTCTACAGCGATGGAAAAAAGCAATACCATCGTTCTCAAAGTTGCGAAAGACGCGACTAAAGCAGAAATCAAAGCTGCTGTACAGAAACTGTTTGAAGTTGAAGTTGAAGGTGTTAACACTTTGCTGGTTAAAGGCAAAACTAAACGCCACGGTCAGCGTTTCGGTCGTCGTAGCGACTGGAAAAAAGCTTACGTCACGCTGAAAGAAGGCCAAAATTTGGACTTCATTAGCGGTGCTGAGTAAGTCGGAGGAGTAAAGAACAATGGCAGTTGTTAAATGTAAACCTACGTCTCCGGGCCGTCGCCACGTAGTTAAAGTGGTTAACCCTGAGCTGCATAAGGGTAAACCTTATGCTCCGCTGTTAGAAAAAAACAGCAAATCCGGTGGTCGTAACAACAATGGCCGTATCACTACCCGTCATATCGGTGGTGGCCATAAGCAGCATTATCGTTTAGTTGACTTCAAACGCAACAAAGACGGTGTTCCTGCAGTTGTTGAGCGTTTGGAATATGATCCAAATCGTTCTGCGAACATTGCACTGGTTCTATATAAAGACGGTGAACGTCGTTATATTCTTGCACCAAAAGGCCTGAAAGCTGGCGACCAGATTCAATCTGGTGTTGATTCAGCAATCAAAGCTGGTAACGCACTGCCGATGCGCAACATCCCTGTTGGTTCTACAGTTCATAACATCGAACTGAAACCAGGTAAAGGTGGACAGTTAGCGCGTTCAGCAGGTACTTACGCTCAAATCGTTGCTCGTGATGGTGCTTATGTCACATTACGTCTGCGTTCTGGTGAAATGCGTAAAGTTTTAGCTGATTGCCGTGCAACTCTTGGTGAAGTTGGTAACGCTGAACATATGTTACGTGTTCTCGGTAAAGCTGGTGCTAGCCGCTGGCGTGGTGTTCGTCCTACCGTTCGCGGTACTGCGATGAACCCAGTAGACCATCCACATGGTGGTGGTGAAGGCCGTAACTTTGGTAAACACCCAGTAACACCATGGGGCGTTCAAACCAAAGGTAAGAAAACTCGTAGTAACAAGCGTACTGATCAATTCATCGTACGTCATCGTTCTAAAAAATAATTAGAGGATAAACCATGCCACGTTCTCTCAAGAAAGGTCCTTTTATTGACCTGCACTTGCTGAAGAAGGTAGAGAAAGCGGTGGAAAGCGGAGACAAGAAGCCTCTTAAGACTTGGTCCCGTCGTTCAACGATCTTTCCTAATATGATCGGATTGACCATCGCTGTCCATAATGGTCGTCAGCATGTTCCAGTTTTTGTAACCGACGAAATGGTTGGTCACAAACTGGGTGAATTCGCACCGACTCGCACTTATCGCGGCCACGCGGCAGATAAGAAAGCTAAGAAACGTTAAGGATAGGAGGAAGAGATGGAAACTTTAGCTATGCATCGCCACGCTCGTTCTTCTGCCCAGAAGGTTCGCTTAGTTGCCGACCTGATTCGCGGTAAGAAAGTGTCGCAAGCTCTGGAAATTCTGACCTACACCAACAAGAAAGCTGCTGGTTTAGTGAAGAAAGTACTTGAATCTGCAATTGCTAACGCAGAGCAAAACGATGGCGCTGACATTGATGACCTGAAAGTTGCGAAAATTTTCGTAGACGAAGGTCCAACCATGAAACGCATCATGCCGCGTGCGAAAGGCCGTGCAGATCGTATTCTTAAGCGCACCAGCCACATTACTGTGGTTGTGTCCGATCGCTGAGACTCTGGAGACTAGCAATGGGTCAGAAAGTACATCCTAATGGTATTCGCCTGGGTATTGTCAAACCTTGGAACTCTACTTGGTATGCGAACACCAATGAATTCGCTGACAACCTAGACAGCGATTACAAAGTACGCCAGTACTTGAATAAAGAATTGGCAAAAGCGTCAATCTCTCGCATCGTTATCGAACGTCCTGCGAAAAGCATCCGTGTGACTATTCACACTGCTCGCCCAGGTATCGTTATCGGTAAGAAAGGTGAAGACGTTGAAAAACTGCGTAAAACAGTAGCGGATATCGCTGGTGTTCCTGCGCAAATCAATATCGCCGAAGTTCGTAAACCAGAACTAGACGCTAAATTAGTTGCTGACAGCATTTCTTCACAGCTGGAACGTCGTGTTATGTTCCGTCGTGCTATGAAGCGTGCGGTACAGAACGCAATGCGTCTGGGCGCTAAAGGTATTAAAGTTGAAGTCAGTGGCCGTTTAGGCGGTGCTGAAATCGCTCGTACCGAGTGGTATCGTGAAGGCCGTGTGCCACTGCACACATTACGTGCTGATATCGATTACAACACTTCAGAAGCGCACACCACTTATGGTGTTCTCGGCGTTAAGGTATGGATCTTCAAAGGTGAGATTCTGGGTGGTATGGCTGCTGTTGAACAAGCTGAGAAACCAGCTGCTCAACCTAAAAAGCAGCAGCGTAAAGGCCGCAAGTAAGGAGAGTCGCTGATGTTACAACCAAAGCGTACAAAATTCCGTAAGGTGCACAAAGGCCGCAACCGTGGTCTAGCGCAAGGTACGGATGTTAGCTTCGGCACTTTCGGTCTTAAAGCTGTTGGCCGTGGTCGTCTGACTGCACGTCAGATCGAAGCGGCACGTCGTGCTATGACCCGTGCTATTAAGCGTCAAGGTAAAATCTGGATCCGTGTGTTCCCAGACAAACCAATCACTGAGAAACCACTCGAAGTTCGTATGGGTAAAGGTAAAGGTAACGTAGAATATTGGGTTGCCTTAATTCAGCCTGGTAAAGTACTGTACGAAATGGACGGTGTGCCTGAAGAGCTGGCTCGTGAGGCATTCTCTCTGGCAGCAGCGAAACTGCCTATCAAAACCACCTTTGTAACTAAGACGGTGATGTAATGAAAGCACAAGAGCTGCGCGAAAAAAGCGTTGAAGAGCTGAATGCTGAACTTTTGAACCTGTTACGTGAACAATTTAATTTACGTATGCAGGCTGCAAGCGGTCAGCTGCAACAGTCTCATCTGTTGAAACAAGTGCGTCGCGATATCGCACGTGTGAAGACTTTACTGACTGAGAAGGCAGGTGCGTAATGAGCGATAAAATCCGTACTCTGCAAGGTCGTGTAGTTAGCGATAAAATGGAGAAATCTATTGTTGTTGCTATCGAACGTATGGTGAAACACCCTCTGTATGGTAAATTCATCCGTCGTACGACTAAATTGCACGTACATGACGAGAACAATGAATGTGGAATTGGTGACGTGGTAGAAATCCGCCAAACTCGTCCACTGTCTAAGACTAAGTCTTGGGCCTTAGTTCGCGTTGTAGAAAAAGCTGTTCTGTAATAGAATAACTTTTCTTGATGAATAAACGGCTCTTTTTGATTGAGCCGTTTATTTTTTTCTGTCCAACACGATGATGTGGTGTTATAATGCCGCGCCCTCGTAGTATGGGTATATTTGAACGGCCTCTTCATAATGAGGTGGCTCAGTAGTAGTTGACATTTAGCGGAGCACTAAAATGATCCAAGAACAGACTATGCTGAACGTGGCCGACAACTCCGGTGCACGTCGCGTAATGTGTATCAAGGTTCTAGGTGGCTCGCACCGTCGCTATGCACATGTAGGCGACATCATTAAAATTACTGTTAAAGAAGCAATTCCACGCGGTAAAGTTAAAAAGGGTGATGTCCTGAAAGCGGTAGTGGTGCGCACCAAGAAGGGTGTACGTCGCCCTGACGGTTCTGTCATTCGCTTCGATGGTAATGCTTGTGTGTTATTAAATAATAACAGTGAGCAAGTAATCGGTACGCGTATTTTTGGGCCGGTAACTCGTGAACTTCGTAACGAGAAGTTTATGAAAATTATCTCTCTGGCACCTGAAGTACTCTAAGGAGCGAACTATGGCAGCGAAAATCCGTCGTGATGACGAAGTTATCGTGCTAACTGGGAAAGACAAAGGTAAGCGCGGTAAAGTAAAGCAGGTTATTTCTTCTAGTAAAGTTATCGTTGAAGGTATCAATCTGGTTAAAAAACATCAGAAGCCTGTACCGGCTCTGAACCAACCAGGTGGCATCGTTGAAAAAGAAGCGGCTATTCAAGTTTCTAACGTTGCAATCTTTAACGCGGCAACTGGTAAGGCTGACCGTGTAGGCTTTAGATTCGAAGACGGCAAAAAAGTCCGTTTCTTCAAATCTAACAGTGAAACTATCAAGTAATTTTTGGAGTATACGATGGCGAAACTGCATGATTACTATAAAGACGAAGTAGTTAATAAACTCATGACCGAGTTTAGCTACACTTCTGTCATGCAAGTCCCTCGGGTCGAGAAGATCACCCTGAATATGGGTGTTGGTGAAGCGATTGCTGATAAAAAACTGCTGGATAATGCAGCAGCTGATTTAACAGCGATCTCAGGTCAAAAACCTTTGATCACCAAAGCACGCAAATCTGTTGCAGGCTTCAAAATCCGTCAGGGCTATCCAATCGGCTGTAAAGTAACCCTGCGTGGCGAACGCATGTGGGAGTTCCTTGAGCGTCTGATTTCTATTGCTGTACCACGTATTCGTGACTTCCGTGGCTTGTCCGCTAAGTCTTTCGATGGTCGCGGTAACTACAGCATGGGTGTTCGTGAACAAATCATCTTCCCTGAAATCGATTACGATAAAGTGGATCGCGTACGTGGTTTAGATATTACTATCACCACTACTGCGAAATCAGATGACGAAGGTCGCGCACTGTTAGCAGCGTTCAACTTCCCGTTCCGCAAGTAAGGCAGGGTACTCATGGCTAAGAAATCTATGAAAGCGCGTGATGTTAAACGTGCTAAATTAGCTGAGAAATTCTTCGCAAAACGCGTAGAACTGAAAGCTATCATCTCTGATGTTAAAGCATCTGATGAAGATCGCTGGGACGCTGTTCTCAAGCTGCAAACACTGCCACGTGATTCAAGTCCTTCTCGTCAGCGTAACCGCTGCCGTCAAACAGGGCGTCCGCACGGTTTCCTGCGGAAGTTTGGTCTGAGCCGTATTAAAGTCCGTGAAGCCGCTATGCGCGGTGAAATCCCGGGCCTTAAAAAGGCAAGTTGGTAATTCCATTTGAATCACGGGAGTAAAGACAGATGAGCATGCAAGATCCCATCGCGGATATGCTGACCCGTATCCGTAACGGTCAGGCCGCGAACAAAGTTGCGGTCACCATGCCTTCCTCCAAGCTGAAAGTGGCAATTGCCAAAGTGCTGAAGGAAGAAGGTTATATTGAAGATTTTAAAATTGAAGGCGACATCAAGCCAGAACTGGAACTGACTTTACGTTATTTCCAAGGTAAGGCTGTTGTAGAAAGCATTCAGCGTGTAAGCCGCCCAAGTCTGCGCATCTATAAGAAAAAAGATGAGCTGCCACAAGTTATGGCTGGTTTAGGTATCGCTGTTGTTTCTACCTCTAAAGGTGTCATGACTGATCGTGCAGCTCGCCAAGCTGGTCTTGGTGGCGAGATTCTCTGCTACGTAGCTTAATTCGGGAGGAAAGAATGTCTCGTGTGGCAAAAGCACCCGTCGTCATTCCTGCCGGCGTAGAGGTAAAACTCAACGGTCAGGTTATTTCGATTAAGGGTAAAAACGGCGAGCTTACTCGTACTATCCATAATGCAGTTGAAGTTAAAAGCGAAGACAATCAACTGACTTTCGCACCACGCGAAGGTTTTGATGATGCATGGGCACAAGCGGGTACTACTCGTTCACTGTGTAATGCAATGGTTGTTGGTGTTACCGAAGGCTTCACTAAAAAGCTTCAACTGGTCGGTGTTGGTTACCGTGCAGCAATCAAAGGCAATGCAGTAAGCTTGTCTTTAGGTTTCTCGCATCCGGTTGAACACGCACTGCCAGCAGGCATTACTGCTGAATGTCCAACACAAACTGAAATCGTACTGAAAGGTGCGGATAAGCAAGTGATTGGTCAAGTTGCAGCAGAACTGCGTGCTTACCGTCGTCCTGAACCTTACAAAGGTAAAGGTGTTCGTTACGCCGATGAAATCGTGCGTACCAAAGAGGCTAAGAAGAAGTAAGGTAACACTATGGATAAGAAAGCAGCTCGTATCCGTCGTGCGACCCGCGCACGCCGTAAGATCCAAGAGTTGGGTGCGACTCGCCTGGTGGTACATCGTACTCCACGCCATATTTATGCGCAGGTTATCGCACCGAACGGTTCTGAAACATTGGTTGCAGCTTCTACTACAGAAAAAGCTATCAATGAGCAAGTGAAATTCACTGGAAACAAAGATGCAGCAGCAGTAGTTGGTAAATTAATTGCTGAACGCGCACTGGAAAAAGGCATCACTGTTGTTGCTTTTGACCGTTCTGGTTTCCAATATCATGGTAGAGTCCAGGCACTGGCAGATGCTGCCCGTGAAGCTGGCCTTCAGTTCTAAGGTAGAGGTGTAAGATGGCTCACATCGAAAAACAAGCTGGCGAACTGCAGGAAAAGCTGATCGCGGTAAACCGCGTAGCAAAAACCGTTAAAGGTGGCCGTATTTTCAGCTTTACCGCACTGACTGTAGTTGGTGATGGTAACGGTCGCGTTGGTTTTGGCTACGGCAAAGCGCGCGAAGTTCCGGCAGCAATCCAGAAAGCGATGGAAAAAGCCCGTCGCAGTATGAAAACCGTTGCTCTAAACAACGGCACATTGTTCCACCCTGTGAAAGGTACACACACTGGTTCTCGTGTGTTTATGCAACCTGCTCACGAAGGTACCGGTATCATTGCCGGCGGTGCAATGCGTGCTGTTTTAGAAGTAGCTGGAGTTCGCAACGTACTGGCTAAAACCTATGGTTCCACTAACCCAATCAACGTGGTTCGTGCAACACTGGATGCTTTAGACAGCATGAAGTCTCCAGAAATGGTCGCAGCTAAGCGTGGAAAATCCGTCGAAGAAATTCTGGGGTAATCGGCTATGGCTAAGACTATTAAAATTACACAAGTTCGCAGTTCAATCGGTCGTCTGCCTAAGCATAAGGCAACACTGGTCGGTTTAGGTCTGCGTCGCATTGGTCATACAGTAGAGCGCGAGGATACTCCTGCTGTACGTGGTATGGTCAACTTGGTTTCCTACATGGTTAAAGTTGAGGAGTAAGAGATGCGTTTAAATACTCTGTCTCCGGCTGAAGGTGCCAAGCACGCGCCTAAACGCGTAGGTCGTGGTATCGGTTCTGGTCTCGGTAAAACCGGCGGCCGTGGTCACAAAGGTCAGAAATCTCGTTCTGGCGGTGGCGTACGTCGTGGTTTCGAAGGCGGCCAGATGCCTTTATACCGTCGTCTGCCGAAATTCGGCTTCACTTCACGCAAAGCAATGATCACTGCAGAGATTCGTCTGTCTGATTTTGCTGCTGTTGAAGGCGATGTTATTGATCTGAACGCACTGAAAGCCGCGAACGTTGTTGGCATCCAGATTGAATATGCGAAAGTTATTCTGTCTGGCGAAGTGAACCGTGCAGTTACTGTACGTGGCCTTCGTGTTACTAAAGGTGCTCGCGCTGCAATCGAAGCTGCCGGCGGTAAAATTGAGGAATAAGTGACAGATGGCTAAACAACCAGGATTAGATTTTCAAAGTGCCAAGGGTGGAGCTGGCGAACTTAAACGCAGACTTTTGTTTGTAATTGGTGCGCTAATTGTTTTCCGAATTGGTTCTTTTATTCCAATCCCTGGTATTGATGCCACTGTGCTTGCCAAATTGCTCGAACAGCAACAAGGCACCATCATTGAAATGTTTAACATGTTCTCTGGTGGTGCTCTTAGCCGTGCTTCTATCTTTGCTTTGGGTATCATGCCGTATATTTCGGCATCGATTATCATCCAATTATTATCAGTGGTTAATCCACGGTTAGCAGAGATTAAGAAGGAAGGAGAAGCAGGTCGTCGGAAGATAAGCCAATATACTCGTTGGGGTACTCTGGTATTAGCAATATTCCAATCTATTGGTATTGCAATGGGTCTACCGAATATGCCAGGGATGCAAGGGTTAGTTATTGATCCGGGTCTCCCGTTCTACTTTACGGCTGTTGTTAGCTTGGTCACGGGGACTATGTTCCTTATGTGGTTAGGTGAGCAGATAACTGAAAGAGGTATCGGTAACGGTATTTCTATCATTATCTTTGCTGGTATTGTTGCGGGATTACCGCCGGCTATTGGCCATACCATCGAGCAAGCTCGGCAAGGCGATCTGCACTTCCTCCTGTTGCTGTTGGTTGCGGTGTTAGTATTCGCGGTTACATTCTTTGTTGTGTTTATGGAACGTGGTCAACGTCGTATCGTCGTTAATTACGCTAAACGTCAGCAAGGCCGCCGTGTTTACGCAGCACAAAGTACACATTTACCGTTAAAAGTGAATATGGCGGGTGTAATTCCTGCAATTTTTGCTTCCAGTATCATACTATTCCCGGGTACAATAGCTTCTTGGTTTGGTGATGGAACTGGCTGGGACTGGCTGACTACAATTTCTATGTATTTACAGCCTGGTCAACCGTTATATGTGTTACTTTATGCATCTGCGATCATCTTCTTCTGTTTCTTCTATACGGCGTTGGTTTTCAACCCGAGAGAAACAGCAGATAACCTGAAGAAGTCCGGTGCATTTGTACCAGGAATTCGTCCGGGAGAGCAAACGGCCAAGTACATTGATAAGGTAATGACTCGCTTAACATTAGTTGGCGCATTATATATTACCTTCATCTGCCTAATCCCGGAGTTCATGCGTGACGCAATGAAAGTACCTTTCTATTTTGGTGGTACTTCCCTCTTAATCGTGGTTGTCGTTATCATGGACTTTATGGCTCAAGTGCAAACTCTGATGATGTCAAGTCAGTATGAGTCTGCATTGAAGAAAGCAAACCTGAAAGGTAAGTAATCATTTAGTGTGATTATGGTTTGCTTAGAAGTTACGGAGAGTAAAAATGAAAGTTCGTGCTTCCGTCAAGAAATTATGCCGTAACTGCAAAATTATTCGTCGCAATGGTAGCGTTCGTGTAATTTGTAGTGTTGAACCAAGACATAAACAACGTCAAGGTTAAGAAAAAGCATTTTTTTCTTGCAAAGTTGGGTTGAGCTGGCTAAATTAGCCAGCCAATCTTTTTTATCTAAGATACATTATTGTTTGAGTATCCTGAAAACGGGCTTTTCAGCACAGTAATGTATATTTTAACTTAGGAGTGCATAGTGGCCCGTATAGCAGGCATTAACATTCCTGATCATAAACATACTGTAATCGCTTTAACATCGATTTTCGGTATCGGCAAAACTCGTTCACAGGCTATCTGTGAAGCAACTGGTATTGCTGAAAATGTTAAGATCAGTGAGCTGTCTGAAGAACAAATCGACAAGCTGCGTGACGAAGTTGCTAAATACGTTGTAGAAGGTGACTTACGTCGTGAAATTACCCTGAGCATCAAGCGTCTGATGGACCTTGGATGTTACCGTGGTTTACGTCATCGTCGTGGTCTTCCTGTGCGCGGACAGCGTACTAAGACTAACGCTCGTACCCGTAAGGGTCCGCGTAAGCCGATCAAGAAATAAGTCGGGGTATTGAATAATGGCAAAAGCACCAATTCGTGCACGTAAGCGTGTAAGAAAACAAGTCTCAGACGGTGTGGCTCATATCCATGCTTCTTTCAACAACACAATCGTTACTATTACAGACCGTCAAGGTAACGCATTGGGTTGGGCAACTGCCGGTGGTTCCGGTTTCCGTGGTTCTCGCAAATCCACTCCGTTTGCAGCTCAGGTTGCAGCAGAGCGTTGCGCAGAAGCCGTGAAAGAATACGGTATCAAGAACCTGGAAGTTATGGTTAAGGGACCGGGTCCGGGTCGCGAATCAACAATTCGTGCTCTGAACGCCGCTGGTTTCCGCATCACTAATATTACTGATGTGACTCCTATCCCTCATAACGGTTGTCGCCCACCGAAAAAACGTCGCGTTTAATACGTTTCGTTTTTTTTAGGACTGTTGGAGAAAGAAAATGGCTAGATATTTGGGTCCTAAGCTCAAGCTGAGCCGTCGCGAAGGAACAGACCTCTTCCTGAAGTCTGGTGTTCGCGCGATTGACACCAAGTGTAAATTAGAACAGGCTCCAGGCCAGCACGGTGCGCGTAAACCGCGTCTGTCTGACTATGGCGTCCAGTTACGTGAAAAACAAAAAGTTCGTCGTATCTACGGTGTTCTGGAACGTCAATTCCGTAACTATTACAAAGAAGCAACACGTCTGAAAGGCAACACAGGTGAAAACCTGCTGACTTTGCTGGAAGGTCGTCTTGATAACGTCGTTTACCGTATGGGCTTTGGCGCAACTCGCGCAGAAGCACGTCAAATGGTTAGCCATAAAGCTATCATGGTAAATGGCCGTGTAGTTAATATCGCTTCTTATCAGGTTTCCCCGAATGACGTTATCAGCGTTCGTGAGAAAGCTAAAAAACAGTCTCGTATTAAGGCTGCTTTAGAGCTGGCTGAACAGCGTGAGAAGCCAACTTGGCTGGAAGTTGATGCTGCTAAAATGGAAGGTGTGTTCAAACGTATTCCTGAACGTACTGACTTGTCTGCGGACATTAACGAACACCTGATCGTCGAGCTTTACTCCAAGTAAAGCTTAGCACCAAAGAGAGGACACAATGCAGGGTTCTGTGACAGAGTTTCTAAAACCGCGCCTGGTAGATATCGAGCAAGTGAGTTCGACGCACGCTAAGGTGACCCTTGAGCCTTTAGAGCGTGGCTTTGGCCATACTCTTGGTAACGCACTGCGCCGTATTCTGCTTTCGTCTATGCCGGGTTGTGCGGTGACAGAGGTTGAGATTGATGGTGTACTGCATGAGTACAGCACCAAAGAAGGTGTACAGGAAGATATCCTGGAGATTCTCCTCAACCTGAAAGGGCTGGCGGTAAAAGTTCAGGGGAAAGATGAAGTTATTTTAACCTTGAATAAATCTGGCATTGGCCCTGTGACTGCAGCCGACATCATCCATGATGGTGATGTCGAAATCGTCAAGCCACAGCACATCATCTGCCACCTGACTGACGAAAGCGCATCTATTAATATGCGAATTAAAGTACAGCGTGGTCGTGGTTATGTGCCGGCTTCTGCCCGAGTTCATTCGGAAGAAGATGAGCGCCCAATCGGTCGTTTGTTAGTCGATGCTTGCTACAGCCCAGTAGAGCGTATTGCCTACAATGTTGAAGCAGCTCGTGTTGAGCAACGTACAGACTTGGATAAGTTAGTTATTGAAATGGAAACTAACGGTACAATCGATCCTGAAGAGGCGATTCGCCGTGCGGCAACCATTCTGGCTGAACAACTTGAAGCTTTTGTTGACTTACGTGATGTACGTCAGCCTGAAGTTAAAGAAGAAAAACCAGAATTCGATCCTATCTTATTGCGCCCAGTTGACGATCTGGAATTGACTGTCCGCTCTGCTAACTGCCTCAAAGCAGAAGCTATCCACTACATCGGTGATCTGGTACAGCGTACAGAAGTTGAGTTGCTTAAAACTCCGAATCTTGGTAAGAAATCTCTTACTGAAATTAAGGACGTCTTGGCATCTCGTGGTCTTTCTCTGGGCATGCGCTTAGAAAATTGGCCACCAGCAAGTATTGCTGATGATTAAGATCACAGGTTAAGGTTTTACTGAGAAGGATAAGGTCATGCGCCATCGTAAGAGTGGTCGTCAATTGAACCGCAACAGCAGCCACCGCCAAGCTATGTTCCGTAACATGGCAGGTTCTTTAGTTCGTCATGAAATCATCAAGACGACTCTGCCTAAAGCGAAAGAACTGCGTCGCGTCGTTGAGCCGCTGATTACTCTTGCCAAGACCGACAGCGTAGCTAATCGTCGTCTGGCATTCGCACGTACTCGTGATAACGAGATCGTTGCAAAATTATTTAATGAACTGGGACCTCGTTTCGCAGCTCGTGCAGGTGGTTACACTCGTATTCTTAAGTGTGGCTACCGCACAGGTGACAACGCTCCGATGGCTTACATCGAGCTTGTTGACCGTGCTGTTGAGTCTCAAGAAGCAGCTGCAGAGTAATCTGCCGTCGCTTTCAAGAAAACCGGGTATATTTGCCCGGTTTTTTTGTACCTGCTATTCTTACTTCTTCAAATAAATTTATTCCCTTGATTTTTTCGTGGTTAACCCATATTTACAGGTAAGTATTATGAGCATGTATAAGATAGGTGAACTTGCTAGGCTAGCAGATGTGACGCCTGATACGATTCGTTTTTATGAAAAACAAGGTTTGATGGGACATAAAGAAAGAACAGAAGGTGGGTATCGGTTATTTACGGAACAAGACCTACAGCGACTGCGTTTTATTCGTTATGCAAAACAGTTAGGTTTTACTTTAGAAGCTATCACTGAACTACTTTCAATACGAGTGGATCCTGAACATCATACCTGCCAAGAATCTAAACAGATTGTTGATCTCAGATTACTTGAAGTTGAAAAAAAGATACAAGAGCTTATTATTATGCGCGATTCGCTGAAGATGTTAAGTTCAGCATGTTGTGGAGAAGAACATGCGACAACCTATTGCTCCATTATGGAAATATTAGAAAAAGGTGCATCTAAAGTTTATTAATTATACAATCTGCTAATTATATGAGGGTATATCATGAGTAAATATCAACATAAACGTGGTGAGATTAAAGATAATGCGATTGAAGCATTACTACATGACCCACTATTTCGCCAAAGAGTTGAAAAAAATAAAAAAGGAAAAGGCAGTTACACAAGAAAAGAAAAAAATAAGAAGTCAGTTAACTGGGAGGCCAGCGGTAATAGGTTTATTTACTTATTACCACTGGCCTTTTAGTTAATTTTTATTTTGTTCTTTTAAAAGATCACGAATTTCTGATAACAGAACTTCTTCTTTAGATGGTGGGGCTGGCTCTGCTGGTGCGGCTTCTTTTTCACGGCGAACTTTATTCATGACCTTAATTGCCATAAAGATAGCGAACGCAACAATAACGAAGTCAAAAACGGTTTGTATAAACATACCATAATTTAGTACTACTGCTGGTAAATCACCTTGTGCTTCTTTTAATACTACGCTGAATGATTTGAAATCAACACCTCCGATTAGTAAACCTAGCGGAGGCATAATGACATCAGCAACTAATGAAGATACAATTTTACCAAATGCAGCACCAATAATAATACCAACTGCCATATCCACTACATTGCCCTTCATAGCAAATTCGCGGAAATCTTTTAAAAAGCTCATTAGACGACCCCTTAATAAATAACTCAATTGAAACAAAACATGTATTAGGTTAACAAATTATAGTCGCTAAAATTATTAAGCTACAAATATTTACTATTTTTATTTTTATAAAAAGAATGGACTTGGTTGAAATAATTTTTCAACTTCGGGTACATACTTTTTATCTGTAATAAACATAATGACATGGTCACCTTGTTCAATTATATGGTAATCACTAGCTATAATGACTTCTTCTTCACGAACAATTGCACCAATAATAGTTCCAGGAGGAAGTTTAATTTCAGATATTTTTTTGCCAACAACTTTTGACGTATTTTCATCACCGTGTGCAATTGCCTCAATAGCTTCCGCAACGCCTCTTCTTAAAGATGAAACATTGACTATATCCGCTTTTCTAACATGGCTTAATAAAGCAGAAATAGTTGCCTGTTGAGGTGAAATCGCAATATCAATCACCCCACCTTGAACGAGTTCAACGTATGCAGAGCGTTGTATAAGAACCATTGCTTTTTTAGCCCCCATTTTTTTTGCTAACATAGCAGACATAATATTAGCTTCATCATCATTTGTTAGGGCAATAAAAACATCCATTTGCTCAATATGTTCTTCTGTGAGTAGTTCTTGGTCGGATGCATCGCCATAAAATACAATGGTATCATGCAGCAACTCAGCAAGTTCTGTTGCGCGCTTCTGGTTGCGCTCAATAAGTTTCACGCTGTAATCTTTTTCTAGTCGCCTTGCTAGACCGGCTCCGACGTTACCACCACCGACTATCATCAAACGTTTGTATGGTTTTTCTAGTCTTTGCAGCTCGCTCATTACGGCTCGGATATGTTGTGTTGAAGCAACAAAAAAAACCTCATCACCCGCTTCAATAATTGTTGAGCCTTGAGGGCGAATAGGTCTATCTTGACGGAAAATAGCGACAACACGAGTATCAATATGTGGCATGTGTTCGCGTAAGCTCGATAGTGCATTACCAACGAGTGAGCCGCCATAATAAGCTTTTACAGCAACTATGCTAACTTTGCCTTCTGCAAAGTTTACAACCTGAAGGGCGCCAGGGTATTGAATTAATTTATAGATATAGTCGATAACTAGTTGTTCTGGCGATATTAAGTAGTCAATCGGGATTTGTTCAGGTAGAAACAATTTGTCGGCTTCACGGATATATTCAGTCGCCCTGATACGCGCTATTTTATTTGGGGTATTAAATAGGCTATATGCAATTTGGCAGGCAATCATGTTAGTTTCATCTGAATTGGTAACGGCTACTAACATATCCGCATCTTCTGCGCCTGCATCTCGAAGCACTCTAGGGTGAGAGCCATGACCATTTACCACTCGAAGATCGAATTGATCCTGTAATTGACGTAACCGATCAGCATCGGTATCAACGACGGTAATATCATTGTTCTCATCAACTAAATTTTCAGCAAGCGTTCCGCCAACTTGCCCAGCACCTAGAATAATGATCTTCATTACATCTTCCTATATCAGAGAGCTGGCTACAATTTACTACACTTTTTTGACTAAGCGTGCATAAAAGAAACCATCACCACCATTAGTACTTGGTAATACTTGTAACCCAGCATCGGTTCCATCATTTAGACTGGCGTCATTATGTTTAGATAGGAAATTTTGTATTTGCTTTCCATTTTCTTCGGGCATAATTGAGCATGTCGCATAAAGTAGAGTACCGCCCGGTTTTAAATAAGGCCAGATAGCTTCGAGAATTTGAGCTTGTAGTTGCGCCAATTCATTTATATCCGAATCACGGCGTAGCCATTTAATATCAGGATGACGCCTAATAACGCCTGTAGCGGAACAAGGTGCATCAAGTAAAATACGGTCAAATTGCTGATCTTTCGCCCATTTTTCAGGCTGTGTGCCGTCTCCTTGTATAACAACAGCATGTTGCTTAAGACGAATTAGATTTTCTTTCACTCTTTTAAGACGATATTCATCGATATCTACAGCAATAACATTCGCTCTAGGGGCTAATTCTAAAATATGGGTTGTTTTTCCACCTGGTGCTGCACATAAATCTAAAATACTTTCCCCATTTTGAGGTTCTAGCAATTCAGCGCAGCCTTGAGCTGAGACATCTTGTACTGTTGACCAGCCATCTTCAAAGCCCGGAAGACGAGATACTGCGGTGGGTTCATCTAACCGAATAGCATTTGGATGTGAGGGGTGCAAATGTGCGGTTATCTCAGATTGTTCTAGTAAGTTGAGATATTGTGCAGCAGTGTGATGTTGAGAGTTTACTCTTAACCACATAGGTGGGCGTTGGTTATTTGCTTCAATAATAGATTGCCAATCCTCTGGATAGGCAGTTTGTAGGCGTTTTAATAACCAGCTTGGATGTAAATATTGGCTAGTGTTGTTAGCAATTCTTTCTTCTAATTGTACTTGTTGGCGCTGAAATGAACGTAATACGCCATTAATAAGCCCTTTTAATTGGGGCTTTTTCAGTGCAACTGCGCCATCTACTGTTTCTGCTAATGCAGCATGAGGCGGTATACGAGTATAAAGTAGCTGGTAGATGCCTACCATAATTAAGTAATGTAGGGTTCTTTGTTTACCCGTTAATGGTTTTTCCATTAGCTGGCTAATAAACCATTCAAGTTTAGGTAAATAACGTAAAACGCCAAAGCAAATTTCTTGTAATAAAGCTTTATCTTTATCATTGATATTGCGTTGTAAGTCAGGCAGTACAGTGCTTAATGATTGGCCGTTATCAAGGACTTGGAAAATTGCTGTTGCCGCGATACTACGCAAATTATATGTGTTTTTCATATGGTGAGGATGAATTCATTAGTGACTGAAATAAAACTGCCTGAAGGTATCAGGCAGTTTACAAGTTCGTTATGCTAGAACTTGCTCTGGGGTAAACCATTCGCGACGAGAGTTTAGGATATCTTGTGCACTCATTGCTTTTTTGCCAGGCGGTTGTAGCTGAGTAATATTTAGTATGCCATTTCCTGTGGCAATGCATATACCTTTTTTGTCAGCGCTAATAATTGTTCCTGGTTGCTTATCATGTGCTTCTTCGAGTGCTTCAGCTTGCCAAACTTTAATGAGTTGTTCTTCAACCATGAAATAACTCATTGGCCAAGGATTGAAAGCACGAATACAGCGCTCAATATGTACAGCATCATCTTGCCAATTAATGCGAGCTTCTTCTTTTGATAATTTTTCAGCGTAATTTGCTAATGAATCATCTTGTTTTTCAGCTGTGCATTGGCCTGAGGATAGCATTTCAACAGTATGAATTAATGCTTCTGGGCCTATTATTGCTAACTTGTCATATAACGAGGCGCTTGTATCACTAGGGTTAATTGGACAAATTGCTTTGTAAAGCATGTCTCCAGTATCTAAACCTGCATCCATTTGCATAATAGTCACACCCGTTTCAGTATCACCAGCCCAAATAGAACGTTGAATTGGTGCCGCTCCTCTCCAGCGAGGTAACAAAGAGCCGTGAACATTCAAGCAACCTAAGCGAGGAATATCGAGAACGGCTTGCGGTAGAATCAGGCCATAGGCAACAACTATCATTAAGTCTGCATTTTGGTTTTTTATCCACTGCTGGTTTTCGCTATCTTTAAGAGATACTGGTTGAAAAACAGGGATTTGGTGTTCTTCAGCGAGAACCTTGACAGGGCTCGGAGTTAACTTTTTACCTCTTCCCGCAGGTTTATCATGGCGAGTGAGGACGCCAACGATTTGGTGTCTAGTATCTAAGAGAGCAGCTAAATGTTTGGCCGCAAAATCGGGGGTACCCGCAAAAATAATTTTTAATGGCTCTGACACGTTAATTTCCCTATTTATATGTAGCGAATTAGCTATTTTTGGCTTCTTTTGCTCTTAGTCTGTCTAACTTTTCAACTTTCTGGCGGATGCGCTGACGTTTTAAAGGCGATAAATAGTCAACGAATAGTTTACCAACAAGGTGGTCCATCTCATGTTGGATACAGATAGCTAATAAACCATCAGCCTCCAGTTCAAAAGACTCTCCGTTATAGTTTAGCGCGCGAACTTTTACCTGCTCAGCACGAGGGACGAAGCCATGTTGTTCTGGAATAGACAAGCAACCTTCTTCGATCCCCGTTTCCCCTGATTTATCTAGTAATTCAGGGTTAATAAGAACTAAGCGATCATCACGAGTTTCAGACACATCAATAACGATGATTCTCTGGTGGATATCAACTTGTGTTGCTGCAAGGCCAATACCTTCTTCTTCATACATGGTATCGAACATATCATCAACGATACGCTGTATAGAAGCATCAACTTTGTCTACTGGCTTAGCAATTGTGCGTAAGCGTTCGTCTGGGTAATGTAATACGTTTAAGACTGACATAAATTTTTCGAGCAGTTTCCAAAATGTGAATGGGAATTAATGACTATTCTAGACATTTCTCATTCATATTGACAGTATTGGTTATGATTTGTTCACTGAAGAACCTATTTGTTGATGAGTCAGGATGACAATAATGAATATCCAAGAAATTTGGTTAAGAATGTCACAGGTTAAAAGGTTATTACCTCTGAATGCAGTAAGAATAATTAATGAGCTAAAACAACTAAATAAAATTAGCTATCAGACTTTACACCATCATGGTTTGAATGAAATACAGCAATTACAGTTTATGAATGTCTCTATGCACCGGCTTGAGAAAGTACAGGCATGGCTTTCAAATAAACATCATCAAATGATTACTTTCTGTGATTCCCATTACCCTTTTTTATTAAAGCAAATTTACCGTCCTCCTCTTTTATTATTTGTCGTGGGAAAAAGTGAATTATTGGTAACGCCACAAATTGCTGTAGTTGGAAGTCGTAGAGCAAGTGAATACGGCAGAATATGGACTAACCTATTTGTGAAGAGCTTTGTCCATCATGGTATAACCATCACCAGTGGGCTTGCATTAGGTATCGACGGTATAAGCCATAAGGCTGCCCTTGATAATCGAGGTGAAACAATTGCGGTTTTAGGTAGCGGGTTAGCGAATATTTATCCACGACAACATACTGAATTGGCTGAAAAAATCAAAAATTATGGTGCTTTGATTTCAGAATATTGGCCTGATGCACCACCATTACCTAAACAATTTCCCAAGAGAAACCGTATTATTAGTGGGTTAAGTAAAGCAGTTATTGTAATCGAAGCAGGGATGAAAAGTGGCTCACTGATAACCGCTAGGTATGCATTAGAGCAAAACCGCGACTTATTTACATTGCCTGCTCCATTAGGTAACTCTGCATTTCATGGCAACCATTGGTTATTACAGCAGGGAGCTTATCTATTAGCTAAACCTGAGGATGTTTTACAGCATATAGGTGATGGGTTAAATTGGATACAAACCGAATTACCTATAGAACAGGCACCACTTGAGTTTAATGTGGTAGAAAATAAAATTTTAGGTATGGTTGGGTACCAAGCGACACCAGTAGATGTCATTGCAGAACAAACCCAAATTCCAGTTACTCAAATTATTACCATATTAACTGAGATGGAAATTAATGGGGTAGTTAGCTCGGGGGCTGGTGGGTATACCAGAGTAACTTAGTTAAAAGCAACAGTAGAGAAAAACATGTCTAAACAACTGCCCTTCGATACAGAAAAAAATGAACATTGTCCAGAATGCGATTCTTTGCTTGTTATCCGCAATAGTTCACATGGGCCTTTTTTAGGTTGTTCAAGTTATCCACAATGTCATTATATGAGACCGCTAAGACCTACGGTGGAAAGTCATATAATTAAAGTATTAGAAGGTCAACATTGTCCTAAATGTAGTCACGACCTAGTGCTTAAGCAAGGCCGATTTGGCATGTTTATTGGTTGTAGTAATTATCCTGAATGTGAACATATTGAGCTAATTGATAAACCGGATGAAACTAAAATTTCTTGTCCGCAATGCCAAAAAGGGAATTTATTACAGAGAAAATCGCGTTATGGTAAGACTTTTTATGCTTGCGACAATTACCCTAACTGTCAGTTTATATTAAATAATAAGCCTATTAATGGTAAATGTAAGTATTGTGAGTATCCATTACTTATGGAAAAAAGGGGGGGACAGGGAGTAAGATTATTTTGTGCCAGCAAACGCTGCGGTAAACAACAAGAAGAATAATGAGTTAAAACTATGTCAAATATATCTACACCTGCAATTGAAAGTATTATTAGTTCATTACAACATGAGGAGGTTATTGCCTATCCAACAGAAGCCGTATTTGGTTTAGGTTGTGACCCTGATAGTGAAACAGCGGTATATAAGTTATTAGAGTTAAAGCAACGCCCTTGGGAAAAAGGATTAATCCTTATCGCTGATAGCTACGAGCAATTAAAAGACTATATAGATGATGAGCAACTAACAGAAGAACAAAAGCAAGCGATGTTTGCAACATGGCCGGGGCCAGTAACATGGGTGATCCCGGCAAAAGTAACGACTCCAAAATGGTTGACAGGTCGGTTTGATACCATCGCAGTGAGAGTTACAGACCATGAATTAGTAAAAAAATTATGCCGTCATTATGGCAAACCTTTGGTATCTACAAGTGCTAATTTAAGTGGGTTAGAGCCTTGTAGGACAACTGAGGAGGTTATTGCACAGTTCAACGGGGGTATTCCTGTTCTTGATGGAATGGTTGGTGGTCGTCAAAACCCATCTGAAATAAGAGACGCAAAAACAGGGCAACTATATCGTAAAGGATAATATTGATGGAAATGTTTGCGGTTTTTGGTAATCCAATTCAACACAGTAAATCACCTGTTATACATAAAATGTTTGCAGAGCAAACAGGGGTTTGCCTTGAATATGAAAAAGTCCTAGCACCAATCGAGGGATTCGAACAAAGTCTAATAGGTTTTTTTTCTCAGGGTGGAAAGGGCGCAAACATTACTTTGCCATTTAAGGAGCGTGCTTTTCAGGCTGTTTCTGAATTAACTGCAAGAGCTCAAGTTTGTGGCGCTGTTAATACGGTGATGAAGCTTGATGATAATCGATTGTTGGGCGACAACACCGATGGAATGGGGCTTTTGTTAGATTTACAACGTTTAAAGTTTGTTCATCCAAATAGCCGAATATTAATGATTGGTGCTGGTGGTGCGACACGTGGAGCATTATTGCCACTTTTAGAATATGGCTGTGATATCACTTTGACAAATAGAACCTTTTCTAAGGTTGAATTATTAGTTAATGAATTTTCAGCACTAGGTAAAATGTGCGGGAAAGAGATCTCACAGATCGTATCTGCTGATTTTGATCTGATTATCAATGCGACTTCATCTGGTGTAAGTGGAGAGGTTCCTGCAATCAATCCAAATGTGTTTAGCGATCAAGTTGCATGCTATGACATGTTTTATCAATCATCATTAACGCCCTTCCTTGAGTTTGCGACTCAACATCAAGTGACTAAAATAGCCGATGGCCTAGGTATGCTAGTAGGGCAAGCCGCGTTTTCTTTTAAACTATGGCATGGCATTCTTCCTGAAATTACACCTGTTCTATCTGCCTTATATAAGGAATTGAAAGGGTGAATCAGCAAATTCAATTCCCTGATAGAGAAGAGTGGGATGCGCTATCCAAGCAAGTACGCTTTCCTGTGTTGATCAGCGGAATGCTTGCGGAATGTGCAATTCCTCAGTCATTGTTATTTCAACGTTATGGTAAAAAAGAAACACCTTTGAGTTTATTTCAGCAGTATCGATGGGATATAGAAGAAGAGTTTGAAGCCTTGATTGAACAAGGCCTCGATGATGACGATGGGCTTTACATATTATCAGATGCTAAATAGTTATTTTTCCATTCGACATAGTTATTCGCTGAATAACGTAAATGGCTTAACTCAGCATCAGTCAATTTTCGGATGGCTTTTGCTGGGCTCCCTGTATATAAGTAACCGGATTCGAGTCTTTTTCCTTGAGTTACTAAACTGTTAGCCCCAAGAATAACGTCATCTTCTACTATAGCCCCATCAATAACAATTGAACCCATTCCAACTAGCACTCTATTTCCTATAGTGCAACCATGTAACATAACTTTATGACCAATGGTGACATCTTCTCCAATAATTAACGGGTTCCCCTCAGGGTTACTTGCGGATTTATGTGTGACATGTAGAACTGAGCCATCTTGAATATTGGTGCGTGCACCAATAGAAATATAGTTAACATCACCACGTAAAACAGAAAGAGGCCAAATACTGACATCATCAGCTATGCGAACATCTCCAATTACAACAGAAGATGGGTCAATGAAAACGCGTGCATTAATAGAAGGGTAAATACCTAAATAAGGACGTAAAAGTGTGTTCATAGTGATAACCATAAAAAAGAAATAAAAGATAGCTGTTAAATAACTCATTGGTTCATTATGAATTTATGAGCCAGTAGGTTGCTAAAGCTAGAATTATAGGCATGAAGTCGTTTCTTTTATAACCGTTATGCGGTGAAAAAGCACAAGGTGGCTATTTTATCCGCAAACAGAGTTTTTTTTAAAAAAAAAGGTTGTGTAATTCTGAAGGCTCCCTATAATGCGCATCCGTTGTCACGATAAACCGGTTAGAAGAAAACTTCATAACCCAGTGATAACAGAGGTGAGAAAGAAAAAAGTTGAAAATAAACGCTTGACTTTCTAAATAAAAAACGTATTATACGACACCTCGCGACAACGACCTGATTCACGGAATCAAGTCCGAAAATCGAAAGATTTAGTCGCAACGCTCTTTAACAATTTATCAGACAATCTGTGTGGGCACTCACAGGACACTATCAAAAAAATATTTGATTTTAAGTCTTGAAGAGTGACTAACACGTTAATTCATATATATGAAATAAGGTAGTAACGCTTATTTTGGAAGGGTAACGCGAAGGCAAGCAGAGATAACCCGAGGCAGTACTTAGGTACGGCGAGGGGAAGCGATGCGAAGCCGACAAAGTTAGCCGAACAAAAGAACGTTACGGTCAGTAAGACATTCTTTGAGCATCAAGCTACTTTTAATTGAAGAGTTTGATCATGGCTCAGATTGAACGCTGGCGGCAGGCCTAACACATGCAAGTCGAGCGGTAACAGGGGAAGCTTGCTTCTCGCTGACGAGCGGCGGACGGGTGAGTAATGTATGGGGATCTGCCCGATAGAGGGGGATAACTACTGGAAACGGTAGCTAATACCGCATAATCTCTCAGGAGCAAAGCAGGGGAACTTCGGTCCTTGCGCTATCGGATGAACCCATATGGGATTAGCTAGTAGGTGAGGTAATGGCTCACCTAGGCGACGATCCCTAGCTGGTCTGAGAGGATGATCAGCCACACTGGGACTGAGACACGGCCCAGACTCCTACGGGAGGCAGCAGTGGGGAATATTGCACAATGGGCGCAAGCCTGATGCAGCCATGCCGCGTGTATGAAGAAGGCCCTAGGGTTGTAAAGTACTTTCAGTCGGGAGGAAGGCGTTGATGCTAATATCATCAGCGATTGACGTTACCGACAGAAGAAGCACCGGCTAACTCCGTGCCAGCAGCCGCGGTAATACGGAGGGTGCAAGCGTTAATCGGAATTACTGGGCGTAAAGCGCACGCAGGCGGTTGATTAAGTTAGATGTGAAATCCCCGGGCTTAACCTGGGAATGGCATCTAAGACTGGTCAGCTAGAGTCTTGTAGAGGGGGGTAGAATTCCATGTGTAGCGGTGAAATGCGTAGAGATGTGGAGGAATACCGGTGGCGAAGGCGGCCCCCTGGACAAAGACTGACGCTCAGGTGCGAAAGCGTGGGGAGCAAACAGGATTAGATACCCTGGTAGTCCACGCTGTAAACGATGTCGATTTGAAGGTTGTTCCCTAGAGGAGTGGCTTTCGGAGCTAACGCGTTAAATCGACCGCCTGGGGAGTACGGCCGCAAGGTTAAAACTCAAATGAATTGACGGGGGCCCGCACAAGCGGTGGAGCATGTGGTTTAATTCGATGCAACGCGAAGAACCTTACCTACTCTTGACATCCAGAGAACTTAGCAGAGATGCTTTGGTGCCTTCGGGAACTCTGAGACAGGTGCTGCATGGCTGTCGTCAGCTCGTGTTGTGAAATGTTGGGTTAAGTCCCGCAACGAGCGCAACCCTTATCCTTTGTTGCCAGCGATTCGGTCGGGAACTCAAAGGAGACTGCCGGTGATAAACCGGAGGAAGGTGGGGATGACGTCAAGTCATCATGGCCCTTACGAGTAGGGCTACACACGTGCTACAATGGCGTATACAAAGAGAAGCGACCTCGCGAGAGCAAGCGGAACTCATAAAGTACGTCGTAGTCCGGATTGGAGTCTGCAACTCGACTCCATGAAGTCGGAATCGCTAGTAATCGTAGATCAGAATGCTACGGTGAATACGTTCCCGGGCCTTGTACACACCGCCCGTCACACCATGGGAGTGGGTTGCAAAAGAAGTAGGTAGCTTAACCTTCGGGAGGGCGCTTACCACTTTGTGATTCATGACTGGGGTGAAGTCGTAACAAGGTAACCGTAGGGGAACCTGCGGTTGGATCACCTCCTTACCATTGAAGTGTTTTTGTGAAGTGCTCACACAGATTGTCTGATAGAAAGTAGAGCAATGGCTTTACGTGGGAGACTTATTCGCGAGAATAGGACTTACATGAAAGCACAAAAGTTTTTGTGATTTTCGTGTCCCCTTCGTCTAGAGGCCTAGGACACCGCCCTTTCACGGCGGTAACAGGGGTTCGAATCCCCTAGGGGACGCCAATTGCGCCGATATCGAGTGAAAGACGATGTCCCCAATAATGATTAAGCCAATTATATTGTAGTTGGTTTAACAATTATGCTCTTTAACAATCTGGAACAAGCTGAAAATTGAAAACAACGCACATTGTTTATCGCTTAAACAATGTGAGAGTCTCTCAAAATTTCAGACCTGAAATTTTCGGTCACAAACTCGAGCGGCATGCGCGAGCAGTGTGAAATTCAAGGCGGACAGCGCACAGCAAGCGCAGCGTACTTAGGTACGTGAGCATTGCGAGCACTGCCCAACGAAGAAGTTCACCACGCACAGCCATGACAGTAATGTGAACGTTGAAACAATTTCGGGTTGTGAGGTTAAGCGACTAAGCGTACACGGTGGATGCCTAGGCAATCAGAGGCGATGAAGGACGTGCTAATCTGCGATAAGCGTCGGTAAGGTGATATGAACCGTTACAACCGACGATTTCCGAATGGGGAAACCCAGTGCAATTCGTTGCACTATCGTTTGATGAATACATAGTCAAACGAAGCGAACCGGGGGAACTGAAACATCTCAGTACCCCGAGGAAAAGAAATCAACCGAGATTCCCCTAGTAGCGGCGAGCGAACGGGGAGCAGCCCAGAGTCTTAATCAGCATTAGCATCAGGAGAACGGTCTGGAAAGTCCGGCAGTAAAGGGTGATAGCCCCGTATCCGAAGGTGTTAGTGTTGTGAACTCGACGAGTAGGGCGGGACACGTGTTATCCTGTCTGAATATGGGGGGACCATCCTCCAAGGCTAAATACTCCTGATTGACCGATAGTGAACCAGTACCGTGAGGGAAAGGCGAAAAGAACCCCGGCGAGGGGAGTGAAATAGAACCTGAAACCGTGTACGTACAAGCAGTGGGAGCACCTTTAGGGTGTGACTGCGTACCTTTTGTATAATGGGTCAGCGACTTATATTCTGTAGCAAGGTTAACCGTATAGGGGAGCCGTAGGGAAACCGAGTCTTAACTGGGCGAATAAGTTGCAGGGTATAGACCCGAAACCCGGTGATCTAGCCATGGGCAGGTTGAAGGTTGGGTAACACTAACTGGAGGACCGAACCGACTAATGTTGAAAAATTAGCGGATGACTTGTGGCTGGGGGTGAAAGGCCAATCAAACCGGGAGATAGCTGGTTCTCCCCGAAAGCTATTTAGGTAGCGCCTCGTGAACTCATCTTCGGGGGTAGAGCACTGTTTCGACTAGGGGGTCATCCCGACTTACCAACTCGATGCAAACTACGAATACCGAAGAATGTTATCACGGGAGACACACGGCGGGTGCTAACGTTCGTCGTGAAGAGGGAAACAACCCAGACCGCCAGCTAAGGTCCCAAAGTCATAGTTAAGTGGGAAACGAAGTGGGAAGGCTCAGACAGCCAGGATGTTGGCTTAGAAGCAGCCATCATTTAAAGAAAGCGTAATAGCTCACTGGTCGAGTCGGCCTGCGCGGAAGATGTAACGGGGCTAAACTATGCACCGAAGCTGCGGCAGCGATATTTAGATATTGTTGGGTAGGGGAGCGTTCTGTAAGCCTGTGAAGGTGTGCTGTGAGGCATGCTGGAGGTATCAGAAGTGCGAATGCTGACATAAGTAACGATAATGCGGGTGAAAAACCCGCACGCCGGAAGACCAAGGGTTCCTGTCCAACGTTAATCGGGGCAGGGTGAGTCGACCCCTAAGGCGAGGCAGAAATGCGTAGTCGATGGGAAACGGGTTAATATTCCCGTACTGGTGATAATTGCGATGGGGGGACGGAGAAGGCTAGGCTATCCGGGCGACGGTTGTCCCGGTTTAAGGATGTAGGCAGGTGAATTAGGCAAATCCGGTTCACTATATGCTGAGGTCCGATGACGAGTCACTACGGTGATGAAGTAGCTCATGCCCCGCTTCCAGGAAAAGCCTCTAAGCTCTAGATTATCATTAATCGTACCCCAAACCGACACAGGTGGTCAGGTAGAGAATACTCAGGCGCTTGAGAGAACTCGGGTGAAGGAACTAGGCAAAATGGTGCCGTAACTTCGGGAGAAGGCACGCTGGCATTAGGTGAAGTGATTTACTCATGGAGCTGAAGCCAGTCGCAGATACCAGCTGGCTGCAACTGTTTATTAAAAACACAGCACTGTGCAAACACGAAAGTGGACGTATACGGTGTGACGCCTGCCCGGTGCTGGAAGGTTAATTGATGGGGTTATCCGTAAGGAGAAGCTCTTGATCGAAGCCCCAGTAAACGGCGGCCGTAACTATAACGGTCCTAAGGTAGCGAAATTCCTTGTCGGGTAAGTTCCGACCTGCACGAATGGCGTAATGATGGCCAGGCTGTCTCCACCCGAGACTCAGTGAAATTGAACTCGCTGTGAAGATGCAGTGTACCCGCGGCAAGACGGAAAGACCCCGTGAACCTTTACTATAGCTTGACACTGAACATTGAGCCTTGATGTGTAGGATAGGTGGGAGGCTTTGAAGCGTGGACGCCAGTCTGCGTGGAGCCAACCTTGAAATACCACCCTTTAATGTTTGATGTTCTAACGTTGCCCCATTATCTGGGGTGCGGACAGTGTCTGGTGGGTAGTTTGACTGGGGCGGTCTCCTCCCAAAGAGTAACGGAGGAGCACGAAGGTTGGCTAAGCATGGTCGGACATCATGCGGTTAGTGCAAAGGCATAAGCCAGCTTGACTGCGAGAGTGACGGCTCGAGCAGGTACGAAAGTAGGTCTTAGTGATCCGGTGGTTCTGAATGGAAGGGCCATCGCTCAACGGATAAAAGGTACTCCGGGGATAACAGGCTGATACCGCCCAAGAGTTCATATCGACGGCGGTGTTTGGCACCTCGATGTCGGCTCATCACATCCTGGGGCTGAAGTAGGTCCCAAGGGTACGGCTGTTCGCCGTTTAAAGTGGTACGCGAGCTGGGTTTAGAACGTCGTGAGACAGTTCGGTCCCTATCTGCCGTGGGCGTTGGAAGATTGAAAGGGGCTGCTCCTAGTACGAGAGGACCGGAGTGGACGCACCACTGGTGTTCGGGTTGTCATGCCAATGGCATTGCCCGGTAGCTAAGTGCGGAAGAGATAACCGCTGAAAGCATCTAAGCGGGAAACTTGCCTTGAGATGAGTCTTCCCTGACTCTTTAAGGGTCCTAAAGGAACGTTTAAGACTAAGACGTTGATAGGTTGGGTGTGTAAGCGTAGCGATACGTTGAGCTAACCAATACTAATGAACCGTGAGGCTTAACCTGACAACACCGAAGGTGTTTTAGAGAGATAGAGTTGTTTTCGAGAAGTGAGAAGCCGAAAGGTGAAGGACACGCAGCTTGTTTGAGATTGAGGTTCTGGTTTAGTGAAGAAAAAACTAAACGGGAACAAAACAGAATTTGTCTGGCGGCAATAGCGCGGTGGTCCCACCTGACCCCATGCCGAACTCAGCAGTGAAACGCCGTAGCGCCGATGGTAGTGTGGGGTCTCCCCATGTGAGAGTAGGGAACTGCCAGACATTAATTAAAGGTTTATTGCTCAATAAGCAGTAAACAGCCGAAAGGCAAAAGAATAAGTGGAGCGGTAGTTCAGTTGGTTAGAATACCTGCCTGTCACGCAGGGGGTCGCGGGTTCGAGTCCCGTCCGTTCCGCCACTTAATTTAGGGGCGTAGTTCAATTGGTAGAGCACCGGTCTCCAAAACCGGGTGTTGGGAGTTCGAGTCTCTCCGCCCCTGCCAGTTACCAATTAAGTAATAATAAAAGAAGTATCTATTGATAACCCGATTAGCTTAATCGGGTTTTTCTTTATTCGTGTGACTATAAATATAAAGTTATTTTCCCCTTCTGCTAATTTTCAATTTATTTTATCCCATTAACCATCCCACTGTTTTGTATCTCTTAATCGTATTCACTATTTAAATACACTGTGACGTTACGTTCTCTCAGCTACTTTTTATTTTCATCATTTTATATTTATTTTTCGCATCATCAGTGAGTTGTTACTTACGACTTTATACTTCTCAATAGTATTCACAGGTTGAATGATATTTTGTTGTGTTCAATATTTAAGTTAGAAAAATGAGCATATATATAAAGTTGGTGGTTTAATTTTTATTAAGATCACAAATTACCTTGCTGAAGAAGCAAAATGTCATTGTATTGCTGTATGAATATTGGTCAGTTATCTGTTATTGATATATCTGATTAAAAAATAAAATGAAGTATCAATTAAGATTATTTTGCAGAGATCTATAGTTTATTTATGGGATCATAGGAAGGTGAGTGAAATCTTTACTCACCTTCCTATTTTTATTCACTTAACTGTGCATTTTTTATTGGAGTTTTAATCAGTTGATTGATAAGAGCTTGCTGATCATTTTTCTGGAGCCAAACTGCATACAAAGGTTTGTTTATTGAGGTTTCTGAGAGCGTTTTTAAGCCTGGATATTGATATACCCAATGAGCAGGTAAAAATGCCGCTGAAAGCGATACAGGAAGTAATTGGCGGGTAATATGGGCTGAGGTAGTGATCATAACAGGTGTGTCATCTTGAGTTAATGAAGGTTCATTTTTTGGATGGAAGTCAGCACCCCATTCAAGCCTTATAAAATTATATTTTGTGAGTGCAATATTTTTTTGGGAAGCCATGAGTTGTAAGTCAATCGTACCGATGATTGTACTTTCAAACTCATCCATTTTAGGCGGTTCAGTTGCGATTAATAAGTCTAATTCTCTAGAATGTAGTTGCTTAACAAGAGACTGGCGCGTTGAAACCCTAGCTTCGAGCCGCAGTTCATCATGTTGATTATAAAGTTCTTCTACCCAGTCAGTTAGATAACCTTCCCAAAGTGAAGCTGTTGCACCAATAGAAAGCTCTGTGTGTTGTGAGGCATGAGATATTTCTTTTTTAGCTTGCAGCCAGGTATTCATTAACGATTCAGCATATGGAACAAGCCTTTCTCCTGCAGCTGTTAACCGGATATTGTTTCTATGCCGCGTAAATAGGCTTGTACCTAATTGTGTTTCTAGTTGCCTAATACGGAAGCTAACCGCTGATTGCGTTAAATAGAGTGATTCTGCAGCTCGACCAAAGTGCCTAGTTTTACTGACCTCTAAAAAAGTTCTCAATAACTCGCTGTCCACATGCATCTCCAATTATTTTTGTCGTGGTGATTTAAATGTTTTGTTTTACAGATTGTCAATGCTGTCTAATACTCCGCGCCATATAGAGTTTGACTGTAATAAGTTAGGAGTGTGTCAGATGGCAGATAGCTTCATCACGACTAATCGTTTTTTTGATAACAAACATTACCCACGTGGCTTTTCTCGTCATGGTGATTTCACCATTAAAGAAGCTCAGTTGCTAGAACGTCTCGGCCAAGCTTTTAATGAGCTTGATACAGGTAAGCGTGCACCTCAGACAGAAGAAGAAAAACTTTTCGTCGCTGTATGCCGTGGTGAACGTGAACCAGCTACCCCAGAAGAAAAAGTTTGGACAAAATATTCTAGCCGTATTAACCGTCCAAAACGCTTCCATACTTTATCTGGCGGTAAACCGCAGATAGACCCATCGGAAGACTACACTGATACAGATGATTAATATTATCATCGTATGATAAGAGGGACTTCGGTCCCTTTATTTCTACGGGATAATAAGTACTTATCTGTCCACTCTTCTCAGCTTACTTGTTTTTGCAAATGAAGCAATAACTTATCCATTGCTCGATACCCCAAAGCTTCTAATAAATCTGAACGTTCAATAGTTTCTGCGGCATTAAGGTCGGCGATTGTTCTAGCAACCCTTAAAATTCTGTGCCAAGCTCGAATGGAAAGACCTAGCTTATTTAATGCATGTTCTAAGAATAACGCATCTTTTGTTGTTAGCAGGCAAAATTGTGTGGTTTCTCTTGGTGTTAGTAAACTATTAATTTTTCCAGCTCGCCTAAGTTGCCTATTTCTGGCTTCGATGACTCTTTGTCTAACCTGTTCACTTGTTTCACCTTGGTTAGTTTGATTACTTAATGAACCGAGAGGTAACAATGGAATCTCTATTGAAAGATCAAATCGGTCAATAAAAGGCCCTGATATGCGTGAAAGATAACGTAGTATGCGAGTAGGAGCTGAGCGGCTCATTTCTCCTTGGTAATGGCCTGTTGGGCTAGGATTTAGGGCCGCAATTAGCTGGAAACTCGCAGGATAGCAAACTTTTGCTTTTGCTCGAGAAATGCTAATTTTTCTAGATTCTAGAGGTTCTCGTAAAGAATCTAATACCGAGCGGCTAAATTCGGGTAATTCATCTAAAAATAAAACACCATGGTGTGCAAGTGAGATCTCACCAGGTTTGGGAAGAGAGCCACCGCCAATTAAAGCGGCAATTGATGCACTATGGTGGGGTGCTCTAAAAGGCCTTATTGGCCAATTCATGTCTTCTTTTGTGTTTTCACTTAAACTATGTAGTGAAGCAACTTCTAAGGCTTCTTGAGAGGTTAATGGGGGGAGTAAAGTCATTAGACGGCTTGCTAGCATAGTTTTTCCTGTCCCCGGAGGACCTAACAAGAGTAAATTGTGTCCACCTGCAGCACAGATTTCTAATGCCCGTTTCCCATGTTCTTGACCAATAATATCGTTGATATCACCTTCTTGCTTGGTTGGGATAGATGCTTGATGAACTTGTTGATTACAAACTAATGTGTGTTTGTTATGTAAAAAATGGCAGAGCTCTAATAAGGATGTCGTGAAATAAACGCTATTATCTGGAAGTAGGCCTAGTTGGTGTTGGTTCTCCGTTGATAGTATTAAAGAGCGCTGTTGTTTTAATGCTGATTGGGCCGCTGGGATAGCACTGTTGACATAGCGAACATCGCCAGACAAAGCAAGTTCGCCTAAAAATTCATATTGTTTTAATGGATCGTGGGGGATTTGCCCTGATGATGCGAGTATGGCAATAGCGATGGCAAGGTCATACCGACCACTTTCTTTTGGTAAATCTGCTGGGGCTAAATTAACCGTCATTTTTTTAGCTGGATATTCAAACCCGCTATTTAGTAGAGCGCTTCGAACTCTATCTCTTGCTTCTTTTACTGCTGTTTCTGGTAGCCCAACAAGTGTTAAACCTGGAAGCCCATTACTAATATGTGCCTCAACAGTAACAAGAGGTGCTTCTAACCCAATTGATGCTCTAGTGTAAACAATTGCTAATGTCATAAGCCCTCCAATATTTTTTACAGAGTAATATTCTGCTGAAATTAGGTTTGTTTATCTTGAGTTGATAACATATTTGCGAAGCTGCTCGATAATTTAATTGCTTAGTTACTAGGCTGTTTCAATTTGCGTCGAGTAGCTTCGAGGACTTGTTATAACAGTGATTGCGTTAATTTTATAAAGAGTGGAAGCTATACTGAACTTGGATATTCATAAGAAAAAGTAATTAGTTTTTTGGCGTGAATCTTAATGGTATTGAATGGCTGGTGCGGATGATGTAGCTGATTATGCTATGTATTCTATTGAATTTTACTGAGAAACGGTAGTTTAGGCAGTTTATAATGCTAATTTGTTGATAACGATATGATTTTTAAATAATTTAATGTTTTGAAAATAAATAAATTAAATAAAAGTTGTCAAAACGATTTTAAAATGATAACTCTAAATAATAGATAATTAAGAATATTGAAAAAGTAAAACTCATGAACGCATTTATCCAAGCAGTTAGCCTAATTATTATTAGCGTGGTGGTGATTATTATCCCACCGTGCGGGGCTGCACTTGGACGACGAAGGCTAAAATAACAGCCAGATCTCACGAGAACCCCGCACCGAAAGGCGCGGGGTTTTTTTTGACATAAATGTTGATGAATGCAAACACACTAAATAAAACATAACAAATACAAATAGATAAAGTAGACGGACAGGAGATAAAGCATGAACGGAGCACAATGGTTAGTTCAAGCATTGCGAACACAGGGAGTTGATACCGTATTTGGGTATCCTGGTGGCGCAATTATGCCAGTTTATGACGCATTGTATGATGGCGGAGTTGAGCATTTGTTGTGTCGACATGAGCAAGGGGCTGTAATTGCTGCGATTGGATATGCACGTTCAACAGGGAAAACAGGGGTATGTATCGCAACATCGGGTCCTGGCGCAACAAATGTTATCACGGGATTGGCTGATGCATTGTTAGATTCCGTTCCTGTTGTCGCCATTACTGGGCAGGTTGCTTCTGAGTTTATTGGAACCGATGCCTTTCAAGAAATCGATGTTTTAGGGTTGTCCTTAGCTTGTACTAAGCACAGTTTTTTGGTTGAAGATATCGAGGACTTACCTCGCATTCTTGCTGAGGCTTTCGCAATCGCAAATAGTGGGCGTCCTGGTCCTGTACTGATTGATATTCCGAAAGATATTCAGCTACAACGAGCTGAGTTGTCTCCATTTTTAATGCCGGTAGAGCAAGAAGTCACTTCACCTTTATCTGAAATACAACAGGCAAGAATGCTATTAGAACAATCAGAAAAGCCTATGTTGTACGTTGGTGGCGGTGTTGGAATGTCTGGTGCCGTTAAAGAATTACGTGAATTTATTGAGTTTACAGGTGTTCCTTCAGTTGCAACGTTAAAAGGGCTTGGTGCCGTGAGCCCTTTAGATGAAAACTATTTAGGCATGTTAGGTATGCATGGTACTAAAGCAGCCAATATTTCAGTGCAACGCTGTGACTTGCTCATCGCTGTTGGTGCTCGTTTTGATGATAGGGTAACAGGTAAGTTAAATACTTTTGCACCGAACGCCAAAGTGATTCATATCGATATAGACCACGTAGAATTAGACAAATTACGTCAAACACATGTTGCGCTACATGGTGATGCAAAAGTATTACTCCCTGAATTAATGCTTAAAAAATCAATTGAACCTTGGCAGCAGGAAGTTCAGCAACTTAAAAAAGAGTTTGGTTGGCGTTATGACCATCCTGGTGAACCTATTTATGCGCCACTGTTATTGAAACAGCTGTCGGATAAAATGAAACCAAATACGGTTGTGACCACCGATGTAGGGCAACACCAAATGTGGTCAGCACAGCATATCACCGTTGATGGCCCTGAAAATTTCTTAACCTCTAGTGGGCTTGGCACCATGGGGTTTGGTATCCCTGCGGCAATTGGTGCACAGGTTGCTAGGCCTGAGGATACTGTAGTCTGTGTATCTGGGGATGGGTCATTTATGATGAATGTCCAAGAGTTGGGAACCATCAAACGTAAGCAACTTCCTGTAAAAATCCTTTTGATCGATAACCAACGCTTAGGCATGGTTCGCCAATGGCAGGAACTGTTTTTTGAGCAGCGTTATAGTGAAACGATTTTGACGGATAACCCTGATTTTGTGGCATTAGCCAGTGCGTTTGGTATCAAAGGCCAACGAATTACTGATAAGTCAGAAGTTAATGCTGCATTAGATGAATTGCTGAATAGCGAAGGTGCCTATTTATTACAGGTATCAATTAATGAACTAGAAAATGTCTGGCCGTTGGTTCCACCTGGGGCTAGTAATGAAAAAATGATGGAGAAACCATTATGATGCAACATCAAATCTCGATATTGGCCCGTTTCCGTCCTGAGGTTTTAGAGCGTATATTAAGGGTCACTCGCCATCGTGGATTTCGTATTAATTCCATGAATATGGGGCAATCAACAGACGGCGACAATGTTAATATTGAACTCACTGTAAGTAGTCAAAGGCCATTAACTCAGCTTTGTGCACAGTTAACTAAGCTTTCAGACATTACAGAAGTTGAAGTACTACAACAAGAATCACGACTATTACGCACACAAAGTGCAATGTAAGGAATATACAAATGACTAAGAAAGCTGACTTTATTTGGTTTAACGGTGAAATGACGCCATGGGCTGATGCAAAGGTTCATGTTATGTCTCATGCTCTGCACTATGGTACATCGGTGTTTGAAGGCGTCCGTTGTTATGACTCACATAAAGGTCCTGTGGTCTTCCGCCACCGTGAGCATATGCAACGTTTGCATGATTCAGCGAAAATTTACCGTATGCCTGTCAGCTATAGCGTTGAAGAGTTAATGGAAGCTTGCCGTGCAACTTTGCGTAAAAATAACTTAGTCAGTGCGTATATTCGTCCATTAGTGTTTATTGGTGATGTTGGTATGGGCGTTAACCCACCAGACGGTTACAAAACCGATGTTATTTTAGCGGCGTTCCCATGGGGGGCGTATTTAGGTGAAGAAGCGTTAGACCAAGGTATTGATGCGATGGTGTCTTCTTGGAACCGTGTGGCGCCAAATACTATCCCTACAGGGGCGAAAGCAGGAGGTAATTATTTATCTTCTTTGCTAGTTGGTAGCGAAGCTCGTCGTCATGGTTACCAAGAAGGTATTGCATTAGATGTTCATGGGTATTTATCAGAAGGTGCAGGGGAAAATATTTTTGAGGTGAAAGACGGCATCCTGTATACACCTCCGTTCACATCCTCTGCATTACCAGGTATTACACGTGATGCAATTTTAACGTTAGCAAAAGATTTGGGTATTGAAGTTCGTGAGCAAACACTATCACGCGAATCTCTTTATCTTGCTGATGAAGTCTTTATGACAGGCACAGCTGCCGAAATTACGCCAGTACGTAGCGTTGATGGTATCCAAGTCGGCATTGGTCGTTGTGGCCCAGTAACCAAGCAAATTCAGCAAGCATTCTTTGGCTTATTTGATGGCACAACAGAAGATAAATGGGGCTGGTTAGATCCAGTAAACCCTTAATAATTAAATTGAAATAGATGTTACAGGCGGACGTTCCCCGCCTGTTTTAAACACGGGAGTTAAAGATATGCCTAAGTACCGTTCAGCAACAACAACTCATGGTCGTAATATGGCTGGGGCTCGTGCATTATGGCGTGCAACAGGCATGACCGATGCTGATTTTGGAAAGCCCATTATTGCTGTTGTTAACTCATTCACACAGTTTGTTCCAGGCCACGTACATTTACGTGATTTAGGCAAATTAGTTGCAGAGCAAATTGAAAATGCAGGTGGTGTTGCGAAAGAGTTTAATACAATCGCAGTTGACGATGGGATTGCCATGGGACATGGCGGAATGCTGTATTCCTTACCTTCTCGTGAATTAATTGCAGACTCGGTTGAATATATGGTAAACGCACACTGTGCGGATGCCATGGTGTGTATTTCAAACTGCGATAAAATCACGCCAGGCATGTTAATGGCGTCATTGCGCCTCAACATTCCGGTTATTTTTGTTTCGGGTGGCCCAATGGAAGCGGGTAAAACTAAGCTTTCAGACCAAATTATCAAGCTCGATTTGGTTGATGCCATGATCCAAGGGGCGAACCCAAATGTGAGCGATGCAGATAGCGAGCAAATAGAACGTTCAGCATGCCCAACGTGTGGCTCTTGCTCAGGAATGTTTACTGCAAACTCAATGAACTGCTTAACTGAGGCACTGGGGTTATCTCAACCAGGAAATGGCTCATTATTAGCGACTCATGCAGACCGCGAAACTTTATTTATCAATGCAGGTAAGCGCATTGTTGAATTAACTAAACGCTATTACGAACAAGATGATGAAAGTGCGTTACCACGCAATATCGCCAATAAATCTGCATTTGAAAATGCGATGACGTTGGATATTGCGATGGGTGGTTCAACTAACACAGTTCTGCATTTGCTTGCGGCGGCTCAGGAAGCCGAAATTGATTTCACCATGGATGATATCGACCGTTTATCACGTAAAGTTCCGCATTTGTGTAAGGTTGCACCGAGTACACAAAAATACCATATGGAAGATGTTCACCGTGCTGGTGGTGTTATTGGTATTTTAGGTGAACTGAGCCGTGCAGGTTTGTTGCAAGAAAACGTAACTAATATTTTAGGGCTAAGCTTCCAAGAAACATTAGCGCAATATGATGTGATGTTAACGAAGGACGAGTCTGTTAAATCAATGTTTTCCGCAGGCCCTGCTGGGATCCGTACGACAAAAGCCTTTTCACAGAATTGCCGCTGGCCATCATTGGATACTGACCGTGAGAATGGGTGTATCCGTAGTATTGAGCATGCGTATAGTTTGGATGGAGGGCTGGCTGTTCTGTCTGGAAATATTGCAGAAGATGGCTGTATTGTTAAAACCGCTGGAGTTGATGAAGGCAGTTTAACATTCCGTGGCCCAGCCAAAGTGTTTGAAAGCCAAGATGACGCAGTAGAAGCCATTCTGGGTGGCAAAGTCGTTGAAGGAGATGTGGTTGTTATTCGCTATGAAGGGCCAAAAGGTGGTCCAGGCATGCAAGAAATGCTTTATCCAACTTCATACCTCAAATCAATGGGATTAGGGAAAAGCTGCGCATTAATAACGGATGGCCGTTTTTCGGGTGGTAGTTCTGGCCTTTCTATCGGTCATATTTCGCCAGAAGCAGCGAGTGGTGGCTTATTAGCATTAGTTCAAGATGGCGATATTATTGATATTGATATTCCAAAAAGAACGATGGTGCTGGATGTGAGTGAAAGCGAATTGAATCAACGCCGTGAAGCTGAATTAGCTCGAGGCGATAAAGCTTACACCCCGCGTAATCGCCAGCGTGAGGTTTCTTTTGCTCTGCGTGCTTACGCTTCTTTGGCGACGAGCGCAGACAAAGGTGCTGTTCGTGACAAGTCGAAATTAGGGGGCTAATTGTGGCTGCAGCAAAACCATTACCGGCTGCCCCAACCGGAGCAGATTACTTAAAAGCGGCGCTAAGTGCGCCGGTTTATGAAGCTGCACAAGTAACGCCTCTTCAACAGATGGATAAAATATCTTCACGCTTGGGCAATACCATTTTAGTAAAGCGCGAAGATAGGCAGCCTGTACATAGCTTTAAGCTCCGTGGTGCTTACGCCATGATTGCGAGTTTAACCGAAGAGCAAAAAAGCAAAGGTGTGGTGACCGCTTCTGCAGGGAACCACGCTCAAGGCGTTGCATTATCGGCAAACCGTGTGGGTGTGAAAGCAAAAATCGTCATGCCAGTCGCAACAGCAGATATCAAAGTGGATGCAGTACGAAGCTTCGGTGGCGAAGCTATTTTACATGGCGCTAATTTTGATGAAGCGAAAGCGAAAGCCATTACAATGGCAGAAGAGGATGGCTACACCTTCGTTCCACCTTTTGATCACCCTTCAGTCATTGCAGGCCAAGCTACGATAGCACTGGAACTACTGCAACAAGATGTTCATTTAGACCGAATTTTTATCCCAGTAGGTGGCGGTGGGTTAATTGCGGGCGTCGCTGTGATTATTAAGCAGTTAATGCCAGAGATTAAAATTATTGGTGTGGAGTCTGAAGATGCCGCCTGTCTAAAAGCGGCATTGGAGGCTGGGCACCCTGTTGATTTACCGCGTGTTGGCTTGTTCGCAGAAGGTGTGGCAGTCAAACGTATTGGCGATGAAACCTTCAGATTGTGCCAGCAATATGTTGATGATGTTATCACTGTTGATAGTGATTCCATTTGTGCAGCATTGAAAGATATTTTTGAAGATGTTCGCGCGATAGCAGAGCCTTCAGGCGCTTTGGCATTGGCTGGATTGAAAAAATATGTACAGCAGCACAACATCAAAGGCGAACGTTTAGCACATATTTTGTCCGGTGCGAATATGAATTTCCACGGGCTGCGTTATGTTTCTGAGCGCTGTGAAATTGGTGAACAACGAGAAGCTTTGCTGGCAGTGACCATTCCTGAGCAAAAAGGGAGTTTCTTACGTTTTTGCCAGTTACTAGGCCATCGAGCCATTACGGAGTTTAACTATCGATATACGGATGCCGATCCTGACCGTGCTTGTATTTTTGTTGGGGTGCGTTTAAGTGGCCGTGATGGCGAGCGCTCGGAGATTATCCAAGAACTTAGAAGTAACGGCTATGAAGTCAATGATTTATCAGATGATGAAATGGCAAAACTTCATGTGCGTTATATGATTGGTGGTCGCCCATCAAAGCCATTAGATGAAAGATTGTATAGCTTTGAATTTCCAGAGTCTCCAGGTGCATTACTGAGATTCTTAGAAACACTCGGGACTCATTGGAATATTACGTTATTTCATTATCGCAGCCATGGTACAGATTATGGGCGAGTGCTGGCGGCGTTTGAACTGGCTGGGCCAGAAGTACGTTTTGATAGGCATCTTGATGCGTTAGGTTATGAATATCATGATGAAACAGGAAACCCGTCTTTCCGTTTTTTCTTAGCGCCGCAAGATAGCCAAAGAACCTTAGATTGAGTTGTCTGGGAGTAATTCCCAAAACGCTTTAATTAATGGTTCACTCAGGCGTTTGCTTAATAGGCAAACGCCGAGTTCAAAAGGTTCTACCATTGAAATATTATCGAGCTGTGAAATACGGCTGCGTACGGGTTCTGGGCTGTTATCAACGACCACACTAGGAATCAAGGCAATACCGCATCCCAAAGCCACCATTGACACAATTGCCTCATGGCCTGATACCGTCGCATAAATGACAGGGTTATTGATATTATGGCGACGGAACCAGAGTTCGATACGTTTACGAGATGGGCCGTGCTCAGGCAGGATAAAGGGGACGGTAGACCAATCAGGTTCCGCTTCTGTTACCATGCTTCGTACAGCACAGGGTAGTGATGGAGCAATCAAAACGAGAGGGATTTCGCCGATTTTTGCAAAACGGACGTTATCAGGTAAGCGCTCGGGTTTCCCGGCGATGCCAAGATCAGCTTCATGAGTTTCTACTTTTTCGACAGCATCCGCTGCGTCCCCTGTCGTGAGTTTAATTTCCACTAATGGGTGTAGCGCACGGAATTTATCTAAAACTTCGGGTAAATGACTATAAGCTGCTGTAACTGAGCAAAAAAGATGTAGTTCCCCACTGAGCGATGGACTTTGCTGGTTGAGAGCATGTTGCAGCTGTTGATATTGCAATAATGTTTGTTGGGCAAATTGCTTAAGGTGTTCCCCTGCTTGGGTCAATTTAACTGAGCGGTTATCTCGCACAAATAGTGGGTGACCAAGCTGCTCTTCGAGGCGTTGTATTTGCCGAGACAACGTGGAAGGACTGACATGCATCGCTTTAGATGTGCGCCCGAAGTGGCAACTTTGTGCTAAATGCAAAAAAAGCTTGAGATCGCGAATGTCCATTTTGCCCTCTAATTAACATAATTAATGGCGTTGCAGATATTGCAACATTGTATTGTTAATATATCAATTTAAGCAATGCGAAACATCGCATATAGTAAATCCATAAACGCTCAAAAATGAGCGACAGGCAGACTGCCTGACATAACGAACACAACAGAACAATGGAGTATGACAATGGCGAATTATTTTAACACATTGAATTTGCGTGAGCAGTTAGCTCAATTAGGCAAGTGCCGTTTTATGCAGCGCGAAGAGTTTGCAGATGAAGCAGGTTTTCTGAAAGGTAAAAAAATCGTCATAGTCGGTTGTGGAGCGCAAGGTTTAAACCAAGGCCTGAATATGCGTGATTCAGGTTTAGATATTGCTTATGCATTACGTGATGAAGCAATTGCAGAGAAACGTGCTTCATGGCGCAAAGCGACAGAAAATGGTTTCAAAGTTGGTACTTATGAAGAACTGATCCCTACCGCTGATTTGGTTATTAACTTAACGCCAGACAAGCAGCACTCAACCGTTGTTCGCGCTGTTCAGCCTATGATGAAACAAGGTGCAGCACTGGGTTATTCACATGGCTTCAACATTGTTGAAGTTGGCGAAGAAATTCGTAAAGATATTACTGTTGTGATGGTAGCGCCAAAATGCCCAGGTACTGAAGTTCGTGAAGAATACAAGCGTGGTTTTGGTGTTCCAACGTTGATTGCAGTACACCCAGAAAACGACCCGAAAGGTGAGGGGATGGCAATTGCTAAAGCATGGGCAGCAGCGACTGGTGGCCACCGTGCAGGTGTTCTGGAATCCTCATTTGTTGCAGAAGTTAAGTCTGACCTGATGGGCGAGCAAACGATTCTGTGTGGTATGTTGCAAGCGGGTGCATTACTGAGTTACGACAAAATGGTCGCAGACGGTGTTGAGCCAGGCTACGCAGGAAAATTAATTCAGTTTGGTTGGGAAACTATCACTGAAGCGCTGAAACAAGGCGGTATCACGCTGATGATGGACCGTTTGTCTAACCCTGCAAAAATTCGTGCTTATGCATTATCTGAACAACTGAAAACCATTATGGCGCCATTGTTCCAAAAACATATGGATGACATCATTTCAGGTGAATTTTCTGCAACCATGATGGCAGACTGGGCAAATGATGATAAAAACTTGCTGACATGGCGTGAAGAGACAGGCAAAACAGCATTTGAAAATTACCCTGAATATGAAGGGAAAATCGCAGAACAAGAGTACTTCGACCACGGTGTTTTGTTAGTTGCTATGGTTAAAGCGGGTGTTGAATTAGCGTTCGATACGATGTTAGAAGCGGGTATCTTAGAAGAATCTGCGTATTATGAGTCTCTGCATGAGTTACCACTGATTGCAAATACCATTGCTCGTAAACGTTTATATGAAATGAACGTGGTTATCTCTGATACTGCAGAGTATGGTAACTATCTGTTCTCATTCGCAGTTGTGCCAATGCTGAAGGATTTCATGACGAAGTTACAAGCAGGGGATTTAGCGAAACCAGTTGCCGATAATGGCACTGATAATGCACAGTTACGTGATATCAACGAAGCTATCCGTAACCATCCGATTGAGAAGATCGGTAAGACGTTACGTGGTTATATGACGGATATGAAGAAGATTGCGGTCGGCTAACTCATTTTTCGTCACTCTTCGCGTGATAGGCGCGTTGGCTGCACTCGGCTCCCCAAGTCACATACTTGTGTATGCTCCTTGGGATAACCTCCTTTGCCGCCTTCCTCTAACACGAATAGTTTAGAAAAATGTATTGATGTTATAGCTAACTCATTTTTCGTCACTCTTCGCGTGATAGGTGCGTTGGCTACACTCGGTTACCCAAGTCACATACTTAATGTATGCTCCTTGGGATAACCTCCTTTGCCGCCTTCCTCTAACGCGAATAGTTTAGAAAAATGCATTGATGTTATAAAAGAAAAAGAACAAAACCACATTATTCGGATGGATGATGTGGTTTTTTGTTTTTTATAAATAGAGAAGATCGTTGCTCAAGAGTTGGGTCGGTTTCTGCTACAATCTGTAGCGAATTCCTTTTTGAATAACTGAGTGATGTAGAGAAGCCATGCGATTGAATCCTAGCCAACAGCAGGCAGTTGAATTTGTCGATGGCCCGTGCCTTGTATTGGCGGGGGCGGGGTCAGGCAAAACACGTGTTATTACCAATAAAATTGCGCATTTAATTCGCCAATGCGGTTATCAGCCTCGGCAAATTGCAGCGGTGACTTTCACCAATAAAGCGGCGCGGGAAATGAAAGAGCGCGTGGCACAAACCTTGGGGAAAAAAGAAGCACGCGGTTTGATCATATCCACCTTCCATACATTAGGGTTGGAAATCATTAAGCGTGAATATAAAGCGCTGGGTATTAAAGCCAACTTTTCGCTATTTGACGACCAAGACCAGATGGCATTGTTGAAAGAACTCACTTTTGACTTACTAGAAGAAGATAAAGACTTACTCAAACAATTGATCTCAGCGATCTCTAATTGGAAAAATGATCTTATCTCGCCACAACAAGTTATAGGCCAAGCACGGAGTGAGAAAGAGCATCACTTTGCCGAGTGTTATCGCCGCTATGAACTTCATCTGAAAAGTTGCAATGTGTTGGATTTTGATGACTTAATCAGCAAACCTACCATGTTGTTATATCAAAATGAAGAAGTTCGTGAACGCTGGCAGCAAAAAATTCGCTACTTGCTGGTGGATGAATATCAAGATACCAATACGAGCCAATATCAGTTGGTTAAATTGCTTGTGGGGCAGCGAGCAAGGTTTACGGTTGTGGGTGATGACGACCAGTCAATCTATTCATGGCGTGGCGCAAGGCCACAAAACTTGGTTTTATTGAATCAGGACTTCCCTAAGTTAAATGTCATTAAGCTTGAGCAAAATTACCGTTCATCTGAACGAATTTTAAAGGCTGCAAATATTTTAATTGCCAATAACCCTCATGTATTTGAAAAAAAATTATTTTCTGAATTGGGATATGGAGCGCCACTTCGGGTTCTTACGGCAAACAATGAAGACCATGAAGCCGAAAGAGTGATTGGGGAGCTTATTGCACACCATTTTATTAATAAGACGGAATATAAAGATTACGCCATTTTGTATCGCGGTAATCATCAATCGCGTATTTTTGAAAAAATGTTGATGCAAAATCGTATTCCGTATCGCATTTCGGGGGGGACTTCGTTTTTCTCCCGCCCTGAAATTAAAGACTTATTAGCTTATTTGCGAGTATTGACGAACCCTGAAGATGACAGTGCTTTTTTACGCATAGTAAATACTCCACGACGAGAGATTGGTCCTAAAACTATCCAAAAACTTGGGGAATGGGCAAACCAGCGAGGGAAAAGCTTATATCAGGCCAGCTTTGATCTAGGGCTTGAACAAATTTTAAAAGGCAAAGGATTAGAAGCATTACAGCGTTTCACTCATTGGATGGACAGTATTGTTCGAACGTCGGAACGTGAACCTTTAATTGCGGTGCGTGATTTACTGCGCGAAATGGATTATGAAAGCTGGTTATATGAAACGTCGACCAGTACTAAAGCTGCTGAAATGCGAATGAAAAACGTCAACCAATTGTTCACATGGATGAGTGAAATGGTGGAAGGTGATGATCTCAATGACCCAATGACATTGAGCCAAGTGGTTACACGCTTTACGCTGCGCGATATGATGGAGCGTGGTGAGGATGATGAAGAATCAGACCAAGTTCAACTCATGACGTTGCATGCGTCTAAAGGCCTTGAATTTCCTTATGTTTTTTTGGTCGGTATGGAAGAAGGGCTGCTGCCACATCAAAGCAGTATTGATGAAAATAATATTGATGAAGAACGCCGTTTAGCTTATGTAGGGATCACAAGAGCGCAAAGAGAGTTATTCTTTTCTCATTGTCGTGAGCGTCGTCAATATGGTGAATTGATCCGTCCCGAATTAAGCCGTTTTCTCCTTGAATTGCCACAAGATGATTTACAATGGGAGCAACAGCGTAAAGTGGTTAGTGCGCAGGAGCGTATGCAGAAAGGGCAATCAGCTTTAGCCGATATTAAAGCGCGTTTAGGGCTAAATAAAAAAAGTGAGTAACCACAACTAATTGAATTTCCACACTAGAGTAGGTCTAGTGTGGAATATATTATCAATTTGAACTATTACGTTCTTCCAACTCTAAAACCCAATTCACATAGCCCTGCCATTGAACTTCTTGCTGTAAATTTTCCGCTCGTAGAGGGTGATCAGATAACCAACGATAAGGCAGTGTAATGGTTAACCTCTGTGCATTCACATTAAGTCTTAGTGCAGGCAAGGTATCATCCCGTCTGCGGCTCGCAAAAATAATGGCGAGGCGGAGTAAACGACATAAATCATATGCATGCTGTATGGGTAGCGCATTTTGTTGGCTTAATGGTGTTAAATCGACAGGGCCTTGCTGATTTTTCAATAATGCAGCAAGTAACCGTTTTTGAGCTGGAGTGAAGCCTGGTAAATCAAGGTGTGTTATGAGGTAGCTCGCGTGCTCGGGGCCTTTACGGAAATCGACACTCAAGCCGATTTCATGTAAGGCGCATGCACTCGATAGTAAATCACGACAGCGTGTATCTAAGCCCCAATCTTTCGCGACTTGTAAATAAAAATATTCTGCAAGTTGACGGACTCGGCCAGCTTGTTCGATATCGACTTGGAAGCGCCGTTGAATATTGCGAACGGTACGAGCGCGAATATCCTGCTCAATAGGAAGCTGTAACATACCATAGACAAGCCCTTCACGAAGTGCTCCGCCAGCAAGTGTCATGTTATCAATGTCTAATGCTTCAAAGATAGCAATCAAAATAGACAAGCCGCTTGGAAAAACAAGGGCACGTTCGAAGGTTAAGCCGTCAATTTCAAGCTCTTCAAGTTTTTGGCATTGAATGGCTTTGCGCTTAAGCTGTTGTAACTTAGAAAGGGTGATCAGTTCATCCATGCCTTGGGCAATCATGATTTCCTGAATGGCTTGTACAGTACCGGATGCTCCAACACATATTTTCCACCCATGTGTCTTGAGTGACTCTGCAATAGGGGCGATGACATTATGTGCAGCGGCTTGAGCCGCTGAGAAGTTTTCTTCGGTTAAACTTCTATCGCCAAAGTAGCGTTCAAGCCAAGTCACACAACCCATTTCAAGACTATAGAGTTGCTCCGCTTTTGCGCCAGTACCTGTAACAAGTTCAGTACTTCCCCCACCAATATCAACCACTAAGCGTTGATCTGGCCCACCAGTTGTATGAGCAACACCTTGATAAATTAAGCGAGCTTCTTCTTCCCCTTGAATAACTTTTACAGGGTTTCCTAAAATTTGACTGGCTTTTTCGATGAAAACATCGGCATTTTTAGCTAAACGCAAAGTCGCAGTCGCGACAACACGAATTTGTGTATTCGGAATATCTTGTAAGTGTTCCGAAAACAGGCGTAAACATTGCCAGCCTCGCTCCATTGCTTGCTTAGAAAGCAGGTTATTGTTATCTAACCCTGCAGCAAGACGAACTTTGCGTTTAACCCTAGAGATCACCTGAATGCTACCAGCGGTTTCACGTACGACTAGCATATGAAAACTGTTTGAGCCTAAATCGATGGCGGCATAAAGAGAAGAAGATTTCAGCATATCGTTTTTACTCAGCCTGGACGTTTATGGTTGTTACGTGGGCCATTGTGGCGACGCTGCGAATTTGAATTACGGCGCTGGCCTCCAGGACGTGGGCGATGACGGCGTTTTGGTGCCGGTAAATCGCTCAATAATGCATCACTGTTATACTTACTAACAGGGATTGAGTGTTGAATATATTCTTCAATAGCAGGGAGGTTAAGTGAATATTCTTCACAGGCTAAGCTAATTGAGTTTCCACTTTCACCAGCACGACCAGTACGACCAATACGGTGTACGTAATCTTCACAGTCATCAGGTAAGTCGTAATTAAATACATGAGTAACTGATGGAATATGTAAACCACGAGCTGCAACATCAGTTGCCACTAAAATATCTAAATGGCCTTGTGTGAATTGCTCTAATATACGCAGTCGTTTTTTTTGTGCGACATCGCCGGTCAACAAACCTACACGATGACCATCGGCAGCTAAATGCGCCCAAATATCATCACAACGGTGTTTTGTATTGGCGAAAATAATACAACGCTCTGGCCACTCTTCTTCAAGAAGCGTTTGGAGTAAGCGCATTTTTTCTTCATTAGAAGGGTAAAATAACTCTTCTTTGATACGATGACCTGTTTTTTGTAAAGGTTCGACCTCAACATATTCAGGGTTATTCATTTGCTCGAAAGCTAATTCTCTTACTCGGTAAGATAAAGTTGCAGAAAACAGCAAATTAAGCCTTTCTGCAGCACCTGGCATACGACGGAAAATCCAGCGAATATCTTTAATAAAACCAAGATCATACATGCGGTCGGCTTCATCAAGTACCACAACTTGAACCGCACTTAAGTCGACATGGCCTTGTTTCGCGTAGTCGATTAAACGGCCTGTTGTACCAATAAGGATATCAACACCGTTTTGTAAAACCTTAAGCTGCTCATCATAGCCGTCACCACCGTAAGCTAGCCCCATTTTCAGGCCAGTGTACTCAGCTAGCTCTTTCGCATCCGAATAAATTTGTACCGCGAGTTCGCGTGTCGGTGCCATAATCAGCGCACGAGGCTGATTCGCTTTTTTACCCTCAATAGCGGGGTGAGTTAATAAATAATGGAATGTAGACGTTAAAAAAGCTAACGTTTTACCTGTACCAGTTTGCGCTTGACCCGCCACGTCTTTGCCTTCGACAGTAAAAGGCAAGGTGGACGCCTGTATAGGCGTGCAAAAATTGAAGCCTTTTTTATTCAGAGCTTCAATGACTTTAGGGTGCAATGCGAAGTCGGAAAACTTCTTTTCTGTCAAGTGTGCTTTACTCATAGTATGTTAGAATATCAGTTAACGGTTGGTTTACGAAAGTGTATCTTTTGAAATAAAGCATACTGCTGCCAATAATGTTACACTAAGTCTGCAAAAGATGATCCTTTGGAGTACAACATGAGCGATAAAATTATACATATAACTGATGCAAGTTTTGCAACTGAAGTTCTGAACGCAAGTTCACCTGTTCTCGTCGATTTTTGGGCTGCATGGTGTGGTCCTTGTAAAATGATCGCGCCTATTCTTGATGAAGTTGCTGAAGAATATACAGGCAAACTGACCATCGCAAAACTGAATATTGATGAAAACCCTGCTACCGCTCCAAAATATGGAATTCGTGGTATCCCGACCTTGCTTTTATTCAAAAATGGTGAAGTCGCAGCAACGAAAGTTGGGGCATTATCAAAAACGCAACTGAAAGAATTTTTAGACGAAAATCTGTAAGTTATCGTTATATGTAAGCTAAAACGTTTAGCGGTATATCTATTTTATCTAGAGAGCCGCTAGACGTCTTCACTTAAGCATGATAAGTTATCGTCATTCCTCGTATAGCACCCATATGAATTACCTTGTATTCCATTGCTCTTATCTTACATATCTAGCTTGTTAGTTCAGTATTGTGATGATTGTTATTGATCAAAAAACTGATGGCGTAATGATTTTAAATATGAAAATTGAAAGTTTAGACATTGAGTTATAGCAGTATTCAATATCTTCGGTTTCAATGCATCTCTCATATGAATTAAAGATAGCGCATAAGCGAACGCAATGAAATTCAATATTTTTATATCATAGGGATATAAAAACGAAGTGGGACAGGTTTGTCTTTAGCAATTATGTGTTTTTTAATGCTAATCTGACATTAAATTTGCGATATTGGGATGGATGTTGTCCTAAATGTACAAAAAACTATTGCTAATATTGTGTGTGTTTCTAATAATATGTCACACATCATCAAGATGAGTTGCAGTCAAATGTTAGAGCAATCTTAGTAATGGCTAGCACAAGATTTTTTTGCATTGTTGTTTGCTTTTGGTAAAAATTAGTGAGCAACAGGGCAGTATAAAGTTAAACTGGCACTTAATAGTAAGCTGCCGTCAATTTACGTTCATAGTTCGAGAATTACCCCGAGTTAAAGAACCCACCATTATGAATCTTACCGAATTAAAAAATACGCCAGTATCAGAATTGATTACGTTAGGCGAAAACATGGGGCTAGAGAACTTAGCCCGTATGAGAAAGCAGGATATTATTTTCTCTATTTTGAAGCAGCATGCGAAAAGTGGCGAAGATATTTTCGGCGATGGCGTACTGGAAATATTGCAGGATGGATTTGGTTTCCTCCGTTCAGCAGACAGTTCTTACCTCGCAGGTCCTGATGATATCTACGTTTCTCCTAGCCAAATCCGCCGTTTTAACCTACGTACAGGTGACACAATTTCAGGAAAAATTCGTCCTCCTAAAGAAGGTGAACGTTATTTTGCCCTCCTGAAAGTCAACGAAGTTAATTACGACAAACCTGAAAATGCCCGCAGTAAAATTCTTTTCGAAAACCTCACTCCATTACATGCAAACCGTCGTCTGCGCATGGAACGTGGTAATGGTTCAACTGAAGATTTAACTGCTCGTGTACTAGACTTAGCGGCTCCAATCGGTCGTGGTCAACGTGGTCTGATTGTGGCTCCACCGAAAGCCGGTAAAACAATGTTACTGCAAAATATTGCAGCGAATATTGCACACAATTACCCTGATTGCGTTCTGATGGTTCTGTTGATCGATGAACGTCCTGAGGAAGTGACAGAAATGCAGCGTTTGGTTAAAGGTGAAGTTATTGCTTCAACTTTCGATGAGCCTGCAGCACGTCACGTCCAAGTCGCTGAAATGGTGATTGAAAAAGCGAAACGTCTAGTTGAACATAAAAAAGACGTTATCATTTTACTCGACTCTATTACGCGTCTAGCTCGTGCATATAACACGGTTGTACCTTCCTCTGGGAAAGTATTAACCGGTGGTGTGGATGCTAACGCATTACACCGTCCAAAACGTTTCTTCGGTGCTGCTCGTAATGTTGAAGAAGGTGGAAGCCTGACAATCATTGCAACTGCACTGGTTGATACCGGTTCTAAGATGGATGAAGTTATTTACGAAGAGTTTAAAGGTACAGGTAACATGGAACTGCACCTATCTCGTAAGATTGCAGAAAAACGTGTTTTCCCTGCAATAGACTACAACCGTTCAGGTACGCGTAAAGAAGAGTTACTTACATCGCAAGATGAGTTACAAAAAATGTGGATCCTACGTAAGATTATTCACCCAATGGGCGAAATCGATGCGATGGAGTTCCTCATCAGTAAGTTAGCGATGACAAAAACCAACGAAGAGTTCTTTGATTTTATGAAAAGAGCTTAGTCAATAAGTTTATTTACTTGTCAATGTTTTTAAGACCACTTCCTAATTGAAGTGGTCTTTTTTGTTGTGCATAGAAAACCCCCAGCTAGGCTGGGGGTTCCGTAAAGCTTTCAGCTTTGAATAAGATATTAAAACCCCTTTTGATTTGTTAAAACACCTTGCGGTCTGGCAACTGCAAGAGTCAAACAAAAAATCAAAAGGGGGTCCCAATGGGGACGAAAAGAGCTTAGCGCATACACGATGGAATTGTAAATATCACATTGTTTTTGCCCCAAAGTATAGAAGGCAAGTTTTCTACGGTGAAAAACGTAGGGCGATAGGTAGTATTTTAAGGAAATTGTGTGAGTGGAAAAATGTCAGGATAGTGGAGGCAGAATGTTGTGTTGACCATATACACATGCTTCTAGAAATCCCACCCAAGATGAGTGTTTCGAGCTTTATGGGGTATTTAAAAGGAAAAAGTAGCCTAATGCTTTATGAGCAATTTGGGGATTTAAAGTTTAAATATCGAAATAGAGAGTTTTGGTGCAGAGGGTACTATGTTGATACGGTAGGAAAGAATACGAAACGAATACAAGAATATATAAAACATCAGTTAGAACAGGATAAATTGGGAGAGCAATTGTCGATCCCCTATCCGGGCAGCCCGTTTACGGGCCGTAAGTAATCCATAGATGCAAATGTCAGGGCCGTTATGCGCCTGTTAGGGCGCGGCTGGTAACAAAGCCTTATAGGCGCATATTAAAAACCTCCGGCTATGCCGGAGGATATTTATTTTTATAACCTATACTTAAAAAGGATACTTAAATTTTCTCTTTAGAAAGCCTTGTGATACAGGTTACAGATGATGAGAATGTTATATTGGCATGAATATTGCTTATTTTTAAGTGACACTCAGAAGTATTGATGTGTAATTTAAATAGAATAATGAGAGAGTGAACCAGTGGATAGAGCACATTTTTTTACTAATCTTCTTTACGTGTTTTTATTTGCGTTTTGTATGATTTTTATTGCTCGACTAATAACTGCCAAAATTGGCTTAGTAGATAAACCTAATTTTAGAAAAAAACATGAAGGTCTAGTACCACTTGTCGGTGGAATATCAATTTATATTGGAATATGTTTTGCTTTTTCTATTACGAGTGAATACATCCCACATAAATGGTTATATTTGCTATGTGCAGGTATTCTTGTATTAGTCGGTGCTCTTGATGACCGATTTGATATAAGTGTAAAGCTAAGGGCATTTGTGCAAGCTTTTGTTGCGATGTTAATGATGACCGTGGCTGGGCTTAAGTTAGATTCTCTAGGGCATGCGTTTGGGCCATGGGAATTAGTATTAGGGCCTTTTTCTTATATAGTGACGCTATTTGCAGTATGGACGGCGATCAACTCTTTCAATATGATTGATGGCATAGATGGCTTGCTTGGTGGAGTTGCTTGTGTTGGGTTTGGTGCATTAGGATTTTTATTATACTTAAATGGCAATATGGCGTTATCATATTGGTGTTTTGCTTTTATTGTAGTGATTATTCCTTACTTAATTTTAAATCTTGAACTGCTAGGCCGTCGTTTTAAAGTTTTCATGGGAGATGCGGGAAGTACGCTGATTGGGTTTACTATTATTTGGATCCTTGTGGCTTCGACCCAAGAAGAAGTACATCCGATTAACCCAGTTACCGCTTTATGGATTATTGCGATCCCACTAATGGACATGGTTGCCATTATGTATCGCAGAATTCGTAAAGGGATGAGCCCATTTTCACCCGATCGCCAGCACATTCATCATTTAATTATGCGTTCTGGTTTTACACCAAAAGGGGCATTTGTACTGATTACACTATCAGCGGCCGCTTTAGCATGTGTCGGTATTATTGGTGAACACTTAACATTTGTACCTGAATGGGTAATGTTGGCATTATTTTTGCTTGTATTTATGATGTATGGTTACTGCATCAAACGAGCTTGGAAAGTCGCCCGTTTTATTAAGCGAGTGAGACGTAGAGCACGTAGAGGAGCAGTACGGTAACGACAAAACGAAAATAGAGGTTCTGTGCAGTGAATAACTCAGAAACACAACCGAGTCAGCATCAATCGCCAATAGAGCCGGAATTGGATATCCGTGGTTTATGTCGCTCACTGTGGCAAGGTAAAATTTGGATCGTTGCATTTGCCGTTATTTTTGCAGCAATTGCCTTGGGAGCGTCCTATTTTATGCAGCCGAAGTGGAGTGCGACAGCAATTACGGATTTACCAACCGTCAATAATCTGGGAAGTTACTATTCTCAGCAGCAATTTCTGCGCAACCTCGATTCCCGTATTAATACTACGGGGCAAGAAGGGCAATTACCGACAATTGCAAAAGAAGCTTATCAAGAATTCACAAAGCAGCTTGGCTCTTATGATACACGTCGTCAATTTTGGCTAAATACGGATTACTATAAGCAGCGCTTAGAGAATGATCCTAAAGCAGATGCCGCATTATTGGATGAGCTCATCAACGATATTGAGTTTACGCCAGCAGATGAAGTCAAAAATTTAACAGATAGCATTAAGTTAGTGGCGGAAACTTCCGCAGATGCGAACCAGTTGCTGCGTCAATACACTCAGTTTGCTAACCAACGTGCCACAATGAATCTAAATGATGAAATTAAAGGCACTTGGGCAACGAAAATGCAATCCATGAAGGCATTAGTTAAACGTGAAGATATGGTGGCCAAGGCCGCTTATGAGCGACGTTTGAATGCACTGGAACAAGCATTAAAAGTTGCAGAAAAACAAGGTATTGTACGTAATCAAAGCGCAACACCTGTGGATGAAATCCCAGATTCAAAAATGTTTATGCTAGGTGCCCCTTTATTACAAGCACAAATTGAAACATTGAAAGCAACCGGCCCCGATCACGACAGTGATTACGACCAAAATATTGCCATGTTATCAACATTGAGCGTCGGGCCTACCCTCCAAGATAATTTTCAAGCATATCGCTATTTACGTACTCCTGAAGAGCCCGTTAAACGCGATAGTCCTCGTCGAGCCTTTATGATGGTTCTATGGGGAGCCATAGGGATGTTAGTAGGTGCCGGAGTGGTACTTGCTCGCCGCCGCCCATCTTGATTTTGGGATAAGCCACTGGCGAATTTTCCAGTGGCATATAAAGTTATTAAGATTATACAAAGCAGCTCACTGCGAAAGATAAATATAAGAGAGTCACTGTGAAAGTATTGACTGTATTCGGCACACGACCTGAAGCTATTAAAATGGCACCACTGGTTCATGCATTGGCTGAAGATACAGACTTTGAAGCTAAAGTTTGTGTTACGGCACAGCATCGTGAAATGCTAGATCAAGTACTGAAACTGTTTGAGATCATTCCAGATTACGATCTCAATATTATGAAGCCAGGGCAAGATTTAACTGATATCACTTGTCGTATTCTTGAAGGGTTGAAAAGCGTTTTTGCTGATTTTCAACCGGATGTTGTTCTTGTTCATGGCGACACAGCTACAACGATGGCAACTAGCCTTGCGGCATTTTACCATCGTATACCAGTAGGGCATGTTGAAGCGGGATTACGTACAGGAAACCTGTATTCGCCATGGCCTGAAGAGGCAAACCGTAAGATTGCTGGTCATTTAGCGATGTATCACTTCGCGCCAACTGAAAATTCACGCCAAAATTTGTTAAAAGAATCTATTCCTGACAGTCATATTTTTGTCACCGGTAATAGTGTGATTGATGCGTTATTGTGGGTACGTGATAAAGTCATGAGCGACCAGCATATGATGGAGAAATTGGCTGCAAATTACCCATTTATCGACCCAAATAAAAAAATGATTTTAGTCACGGGCCATCGTCGAGAAAGTTTTGGTGGTGGCTTTGAACGTATTTGTCACGCTTTAGCAGAAATTGCACAAGCGCATCCCGATGTGCAAGTCGTATATCCAGTTCACTTAAATCCAAATGTGAGTGAGCCTGTTAAACGTATACTGCATGATATTGATAATATTATTTTAATTAGCCCTCAAGACTACCTACCGTTTGTTTATTTGATGAACCATGCTTATTTAATTCTAACAGACTCAGGTGGTATTCAAGAGGAAGCGCCTTCTCTCGGTAAGCCTGTTTTGGTGATGAGAGATACCACAGAACGACCAGAAGCTGTTGATGCAGGTACTGTTCGTCTTGTGGGAACAGATACACAAAAAATTGTGAAAGAAGTTAATCGGTTACTGACAGATGACGCGGAGTATCACGAAATGAGCCGCGCACATAACCCTTATGGGGATGGTCATGCATGTCAGCGTATTCTTGCAGCATTGAAAAGTAATCAGGTGAAATTATGAGTTTTGAAACTATTTCTGTTATTGGCCTTGGTTATATTGGTTTACCAACAGCAGCAGCCTTTGCATCACGTAAAAAACAAGTGGTTGGTGTCGATGTTAACCAACATGCCGTTGATACTATTAACCAGGGTAAAATCCACATCGTGGAGCCAGAACTGGATATCGTGGTCAAAAAGGCGGTTGAAGAAGGCCATCTGAAAGCTTTTACTAAGCCGCAACCTGCAGATGCTTATCTGATTGCTGTGCCTACGCCATTTAAAGGCGAGCACGAACCTGACCTCGCGTATGTACGTGCTGCAGCTGAGTCTGTGGCTCCGGTGCTGAAGAAAGGGGATTTAGTCATCCTTGAGTCTACATCGCCAGTAGGAACAACAGAGCAAATGGCAGAGTGGATGGCAGCTGCTCGCCCTGATTTAACCTTCCCTCATCAAGCAGGGGAAGAAGCTGATATCGATGTAGCGTACTGCCCTGAGCGTGTGTTACCAGGCCAAGTGATGGTCGAATTAATTAAAAATGACCGTGTTGTTGGTGGTATGACGCCAAAATCCTCTCTGCGTGCAAGTGAGCTATACAATATTTTCCTTGAAGGTGAGTGTGTAATTACTAACTCAAGAACCGCGGAAATGTGTAAGTTAACGGAAAATAGCTTCCGTGATGTGAATATTGCTTTTGCGAATGAATTATCATTAATTTGTGCGGAACAAGACATCAATGTGTGGGAGTTAATCAGCCTCGCGAATCGTCATCCACGCGTTAATATTTTGCAACCAGGCCCAGGTGTTGGTGGGCACTGCATCGCGGTTGACCCATGGTTTATCGTTGCGCAAAATCCAAAACAATCACGCCTCATTCATACCGCTCGTTTAGTCAATGATGGCAAACCAATTTGGGTTGTTGACCAAGTGAAAGCGGCAGTGGCTGATTGCTTAGTGGAAACCGGTAAAAAAGCCAGTGAAGTGACCATTGCCTGTTTCGGCCTGTCATTTAAACCTAATATTGATGATTTACGTGAAAGCCCAGCAATGCACATCACCAAAATGGTGGCGAACTGGAACCCAGGTAAAACGTATGCGGTTGAGCCACACATTGATGAATTACCGACCTCTTTAAAAGGCATTTCTGAGCTAGTTTCGATTGAAAAAGCCGTTAATGAAGCGGATGTGATCTTAATGTTAGTTGACCACAATATGTTCAAAGGCATCCAAGGCTCTGCGATCCCACAAAAATGGGTTGTGGATACAAAAGGAGTATGGCGTTGAAACGCATTTTAATCACTGGAGGCGCCGGGTTTATCGGCTCTGCTGTTGTTCGTCATATTATTGAAAACACTGACGACAGCGCAGTGGTTCTGGATTGCTTAACCTATGCAGGTAACTTAGAGTCCCTTGCAACGGTTGCGAATAACCCGCGCTATGCTTTTGAGCAGGTGAATATTTGTGATAGAGCTGCATTAGATGCCGTTTTTGAAAAATACCAACCCGATGCCGTGATGCATTTAGCGGCAGAAAGCCATGTTGACCGTTCAATTGATGGCCCTGCGGCATTTATCGAAACCAACATTGTGGGAACTTACACATTGTTAGAGGCGGCGCGCCATTACTGGTCTGCACTGAATGATGAGAAAAAAGCGGCTTTTCGTTTTCATCATATTTCGACAGATGAAGTTTATGGCGACCTCGAGGGGCCTGATGGTTTCTTCACAGAAACCACGCCTTATGCGCCAAGTAGCCCTTATTCCGCATCGAAAGCATCGAGCGATCACTTGGTTCGTGCATGGCAAAGAACCTATGGTCTGCCGACGATGATCACCAATTGTTCAAATAACTACGGGCCGTATCATTTCCCAGAGAAATTGATCCCCTTAATTATTTTGAATGCTTTAGCGGGTAAGCCTCTGCCTGTTTATGGGAAAGGTGAGCAAATTCGTGACTGGCTGTTTGTTGAAGACCATGCACGAGCACTGCATTTAGTTGCGACAACCGCACAACCTGGCACCACCTATAATATTGGTGGTCATAATGAGCGCCGTAATATTGACGTTGTAGAAACGATTTGTGAGCTGCTTGAAGAGCTGCATCCGCAGAAGCCACAAGGTGTGGCGCACTACCGTGACTTAATCACGTTTGTGAAAGACAGACCGGGTCACGATATGCGTTATGCCATTGATGCCGCGAAAATTGAGCGCGAATTGGGGTGGACGCCACAAGAAACCTTCGAATCAGGTATCCGCAAAACGGTGCAGTGGTATTTGAACAATGAAACGTGGTGGCGCCGCGTACAAGACGGTTCCTATGCGGGCGAACGTCTAGGTCTAGGAAATTAGGTGACAGTATGAAAGGTATTATATTAGCTGGAGGGTCGGGGACGCGTTTGCATCCTATCACTCGCGGTATTTCTAAACAGTTATTGCCTATCTACGATAAGCCGATGATTTACTACCCGCTTTCAGTCCTGATGTTGGCGGGAGTCCGTGAGATTTTAATTATCTCTACCCCTGACGACTTGCCGATGTTTAAGCGTTTATTAGGGGATGGTCATGAGTTTGGGATTGAGTTGAGCTATGCAGAACAGCCATCACCAGACGGCCTTGCGCAAGCGTTTATCATTGGTGAAGAGTTCATTAACGGTGATTCGTGCTGTTTAGTATTGGGCGACAATATCTTTTTCGGCCATTCATTTAGCCCAAAATTAAAATCTGTTGCTAAACGAGTAAATGGCGCAACGGTTTTTGGTTACCAAGTGATGGATCCTGAGCGTTTTGGTGTCGTGGAATTTGACGATAATTTTAAAGCACTGTCGATTGAAGAAAAGCCGGTTAAACCTAAATCGAATTGGGCGGTGACAGGGCTGTATTTCTATGACTCACAAGTAGTTGAATTTGCAAAACAAGTTAAGCCTTCTGAACGAGGTGAGTTAGAAATCACGTCAATTAACCAAATGTACTTAGAACGTGGCGAATTAAACGTTGAATTGCTCGGTCGTGGTTTTGCTTGGTTAGATACAGGCACCCACGATAGCCTCATTGAGGCAGGTACCTTTGTGCAAACCGTTGAAAAACGTCAAGGTTTCAAAGTTGCTTGTTTAGAGGAAATAGCATGGCGTAACGGCTGGCTGACAGACGAGCAAGTCGCTTTTTCAGCGCAACAGCTGAAAAAAACAGGTTATGGGCAATACTTAGAGGATTTATTACGTGTCCGTCCGCGCCAGTATTGAGAGCCTGCCATGGGAGAGCGAATTTTTTCATCGCTCAACGGCAAAGTTGAATTTTACGGGGGATAATCTCGAGACCCTCCTTGCTTATCAAATAAATGAATACGATATCGTGCAAGCAAAAGTCGCCGCGTCTGAAACGCAGCTGATTGATGATTTGGCTGGTATGGGTTTTTCATTTGTTGAAGGTGAAATCGATTTCGTTCTTACTATTGGCACAGAAAATGCTTATTTAAAGGCAGGTTTAACAGCGGAAGAGCACATTGTTGTTGCACAAGTGGATGATATTCCTACTTTACGGCAAGCCGCTGAGTCTGTCTTTAGCAAAAGCCGCTTTAGAGCACCTTGGTATCGTGATGGTGATAGCGGTCAGTTTTATGCGTTGTGGATAGAAAAATCAGTACTTGGTACGTTTGATCACACTTGTTTACTAGTTAAAGACGCGTCTGGTGCGATATTGGGCTTTGTGAGTTTACGGCATCTTGATGCAGAAACAGCACGGGTTGGCCTACTAGCGAAAATACCAGAAGCGAAGGGGCAAGGTGTAGGGCGTAAGTTGATGTCTGCAGCATTTAATTGGTGTGTGGAACACCAAAAAGCACAGTTAAATGTGGCCACGCAAATCAGTAATGTTGCGGCATTAAATCTTTATTCACGTAGCGGTGCAGCAATTGCCAGTACCGCTTATTGGTTATACAGGGGACAACATGATTCCATTTAATAAACCACCAGTTGTAGGTACTGAATTAGAGTATATGAGACAAGCCATGGAAAGTGGCAAACTGTGTGGTGACGGTGGCTTCACGAAACGTTGTGAAGAATGGATGGAAAAACGGTTTAATTGCCCGAAAGTGCAGTTAACGCCATCTTGTACGGCCTCATTAGAAATGGCGGCGATCCTGATTGATACTAAGCCGGGTGATGAAATCATCATGCCAAGCTTTACTTTTGTATCAACCTCTAACGCATTCGTATTACGTGGCGCTAAAATTGTATTCGTTGATATCCGTCCTGATACCATGAATATTGATGAAACTAAAATTGAAGCCGCAATCACTGAACGTACGCGTGCCATCGTTCCTGTCCACTATGCAGGTGTTGCTTGCGAGATGGACACCATTATGGCTATTGCGAAAAAACACAATTTATTCGTGATTGAAGATGCGGCACAAGGTGTGATGTCGACGTATAAAGGCAAAGCACTGGGGACTATCGGCCACATTGGCTGTTATAGCTTCCATGAAACTAAAAACTATTCTTCAGGCGGTGAAGGTGGGGCAACGCTTATCAATGATAAAGACTTGATTAGCCGTGCTGAAGTGATCCGTGAAAAAGGAACGAACCGTAGCCAATTTTTCCGTGGTCAAGTCGATAAATACACATGGCGTGATATCGGCTCAAGCTACCTGTTGTCTGATTTGCAAGCGGCTTACTTATGGGCACAGTTAGAAGAAGCCGACAAAATTAATGAGCGCCGTTTACTATTATGGAAACGGTATGATGAAGCGTTGCAGCCATTGGTTGATGCGGGACGTTTAGTCCTAGCAACTGTGCCAGAAGGCTTAAAACATAATGCCCATATGTTCTACATCAAACTTAAAGATATCGAAGAGCGTACCGAATTCAATGATTACATGAAATCTCATGGCATTTTGACAGTATTCCACTATGTTGCATTACACACTAGCCCGGCAGGTATCGAGTTTGGCCGTTTCCATGGTGAAGATAAATATACAACATCAGAAAGTGATCGCTTAGTGCGTTTACCGATGTTCTACAACATGACTGATGACGAACAGCAGACGGTCATTGAGCGAATCAAAGCGTTCTTTGCCTAATGTCTCTTGCTAAAGCATCGGTTTGGACTGCTGGCTCTACCCTGATTAAAATCGGGGTAGGCCTGTTAATCGTTAAGTTGTTTGCAGTCTCATTTGGGCCCAGCGGTGTGGGGCTGGCGGGTAACTTCCGCCAATTGATTACTGTACTAGGGGTGTTATCTGGTGCAGGGATTTTCAATGGTGTCACAAAATATGTTGCAGAGCACCACCAAGACCCACAAAAATTACGTGCGGTTCTGGGAACTTCATCGACGATTATTTTAGGATTTTCAGCGCTACTTGCGCTTATCTTTTTACTTTGCAGTGCGCCAATTAGCGTGGCGTTATTTGATAGTGAAAAATACAGCTCAGTTATTCAAATAGTCGCCTTAATTCAAATGGGTATCGCGTATGCGAACTATTTTCTGGCTATTTTGAAGGGCTACCGAGACGCATCAGCAAACGCATTAGCCATTATTTTAGGTAGCGTAATTGGTGTAATTGCTTATTATTTATGCTATCTAGTGGGCGGGTATGAAGGTGCACTAGCGGGGTTAGCATTAGTTCCTGCACTTGTGGTATTGCCTGCGGCTGGGATGATAATTAAACGCAAGCAGTTTGCGTTATCGTCATTGAAGCCAGCATGGGACAAAGCGATTGCGACTAATTTAGGCAAATTTACGGTCATGGCGATGCTAACGGCAGTCACACTGCCAGTCGCTTATATCATGATGCGAAACTTACTTGCCCAAACCTATAGCTGGGATGAAGTGGGGTTATGGACCGGTGTGACCACCATTTCAGATGCCTATTTGCAGTTTATTACCGCGACATTTTCAGTGTATTTATTGCCGACGTTATCGCGTTTGCAGCATAAAAATGAAATCACAGCAGAAATTGTTAAAGCATTGAAGTTTGTTTTACCTGCTGTTGCCGTTGTGAGTTTTACAGTTTGGTTACTACGTGATTTCGCGATTTGGTTGCTGTTCTCAAAAGAATTTACAGGGATGAGAGACCTGTTTGCATGGCAGTTGGTTGGTGATGTATTGAAAGTGGGGGCTTACGTATTTGGCTACTTAGTTATTGCTAAAGCCGCATTGCGTTTTTATGTCCTCACTGAAGTGAGTCAATTTTTATTATTAACGGGCTTTGCCCATTGGCTTATCCCTGAACATGGTGCAGTAGGTGCAACTCAGGCTTATATGGCCACTTATATTGTCTATTTTACCTTATGTTGTTGCGTATTTTTGATTTACCGTAGGCGAGCATGACAACCTTAATACATGTACTGGGATCGAATCTCCCACACCACAACCAGACGGTACTGACGTTTTTTAATGACGTCATTTGCCAAGAAATGGCTTCGTCATCAACGCCGCATTTTATGGTGGTAAGCGATGATGCGCAGCTTGCTGACGCTTATCCTCAGCTAAAAATAGATGTTTTTGCGAATAAACAGGCCATTGCTAATAGTGTTATACAGCGTGCCAAGGCAGACCGCCGTACTCGCTTTTTCTTTCATGGGCAATTCAACGCCCCTATTTGGTTAGCGCTATTATTTGGTCAAATCAAATCCCATCAGTTTTGGTGGCATATATGGGGAGCTGACCTCTATGAAGAATCTAGCTCTCTAAAATTTAAGTTATTCTATATTTTGCGTCGTTTAGCGCAGAAAAAAGTAGGGCATGTGTGTGCAACACGTGGCGATTTGTGCTATTTCCACCAGTCGAACCCTAAAGTGCCTGCCACTGTGTTGTATTTTCCAACACGAATGGACCCCGCATTGACAATTAGCGAGCCTAAGGCACGTGAAGGCTCTCAACTGACTATTTTGTTGGGTAACTCAGGTGACCGTTCTAATCGTCATGTAGAGGCGCTGAGTGCGATTAAACAGCAATTTGGTGATGAGGTTAAGGTTATTGTCCCAATGGGTTATCCTGCAAATAACCAAGGCTATATTGAACAAGTCGAACAGGCTGCAAATAGTGAGTTTACTTCAGGGCAAGTAGAAATTCTGAAAGAGCGCATGGAGTTTAGCGAGTACCTTAATTTGCTCAAATCCTGTGATCTTGGCTATTTTATTTTTAATCGCCAGCAAGGTGTTGGTACGGTTTGTTTGTTAATCCAATTTGGTATTCCATTTGTGATCAGTCGTCAAAATACATTTTGGCAGGATTTAACTGCTCAAAATGTCCCTGTATTTTTCTATGGTGACAACCTGACGATACCGCTGGTGGATGAAGCTCAGCGCCAAATGAGCTTATTAGATAAACAGCATATCGAATTTTTTGCTCCTAACTTTACTGAAGGCTGGAAAGCCGTTCTCAGTGCCGTGGAGGAGCGAGCATGACACTGACGGAGTTAGGTGGCTTAGCACTGGTCTACCTGATATCAATTATTTTTATTGGTACTTTGTTGTACAAAGAGTTTTTACGTGCTCGGTTTAACTTCAATATTTTCTTTTCAATGTTGTATTTATTGACGTTTTACTTTGGTTTTCCATTAACTTGTGCGTTAGTGTTCCAATTTGATGTTGCGGTTGTGAAAGCGGATTACTTACTTTACGCCCAACTAGCGGCTACCAGTTTTTATGCGATTTATTATGTTGCTTATAAAACACGGCTTTCTAGGCAACCAGACGCACCACGGCGTGCGTTGTTTAGCATGAACAAAGTGGAAACGAATCTAACCTGTCTGTTATTGATACTGATTGCAGTCGTGACAGTAGGTATATTTTTCATGCAGAACGGTTTTTTGCTGTTTAAGCTAAAATCCTATAGCCAAATATTCTCCAGCCAAGTTTCTGGCGTGGCATTAAAACGCTTTTTCTATTTCTTCATACCGGCAATGTTGATTGTTTATTTCTTGCGACCGACACAGAAACGTTGGATTTTCTTCCTCGTTAGTACCGTTGCATTTGGTTTCTTGACCTATGTTATCGTTGGAGGAACCAGAGCGAACATTATTATTGCTTTCGCACTATTCTTATTTATTGGGATTGTCAGGGGTTGGATTACGCTGTGGATGCTAGCTGCAGCCGGGGTCGCAAGTATTGTAGGTATGTTCTGGTTAGCCTTAAAGCGCTATGGGCTAGATGTCAGTGGTGCCGAAGCGTATTACACTTTCTTGTACTTAACACGGGACACATTCTCCCCGTGGGAAAACTTAGCATTACTGCTAAGCCACTATGATGAGATGGACTTTCAAGGCCTAGCGCCGATTATCCGTGACTTTTATGTTTTTATTCCTTCTTGGGTTTGGCCAGAACGCCCAGATACGGTATTGAATTCTGCCAACTATTTTACGTGGGAAGTACTAAACAACCATTCTGGACTGGCAATTTCCCCAACACTGATTGGTTCATTGGTGGTGATGGGTGGGGTGATTTTTATACCACTCGGAGCCATAGTTGTGGGGCTTATCATCAAATGGTTTGATTGGATCTATGGCATGAGCCTGAAAGAACCGAATCGCTATAAGGCTGCCATTATGCAGGCATTTTGTTTTGGTGCCATTTTTAACATTATTGTTTTAGCGCGTGAAGGCGTGGATTCTTTCGTCTCACGGGTGGTTTTCTTCTGCTTAATATTCGGACTGTGTCTGGTGTTAGCAAAATTACTGTATTGGTTATTTGAAAGTGCAGGGCTTATTCGCACAAAAACAGCTTCTTTTTTAAGAAGCCAACAGCGTGAAAGCCGCTAAAGGAGTATCATGGAATCGTCATCAACTCAGTCTTCATCCGTTACACAGCCATCTATTCCACAATATAGTATTCGTGGTCATAATATTTGGGGCTTTAAAAATATGGCCCATTTTTTAGACTACTTATTTGCTGGTGGGGAAACGAAAACGGGAACGCTCGTTGCGATTAATGCAGAAAAAGTGATGATCGCTGAACAAGATACGGCTTTAAATACGTTACTAGGCCAAGCCGAATATTTATATGCTGACGGAATTAGTATTGTCCGTGCTATTCGTCGTAAATACCCCCAAGCTGAAGTTTCCCGCGTGGCTGGTGCTGACTTGTGGGAAGGGTTAATGGAACGGGCCGGTAAAGAAGGTACGCCAGTTTTCCTAGTGGGTGGCAAACCAGAAATTCTAGAGCAAACTGAAAGCAAGCTACGCTCGCAGTGGAATGTGAACATTGTAGGTTCGCAAAACGGCTATTTTACTGCTGAAGAGCGAAGTGCATTGTTCGAACGCATTCGTGCAAGTGGTGCAAAAATTGTCACTGTTGCGATGGGTTCTCCGAAACAAGAAATTTTTATGCGAGATTGCCGAAGTGTGTACCCAGATGCCTTATATATGGGCGTTGGGGGGACTTATGATGTGTTTACAGGGCATGTAAAACGTGCACCGAAAGTTTGGCAAAACTTAGGGTTGGAATGGTTGTATCGCTTACTATCTCAGCCTTCCCGTATTACTCGCCAGTTTAAATTACTGAAATTTTTAGGTTACTATTACGGCGGTAAGCTTTAATTTTTATAGTGATTTGATTTTTATCGTTATTATCGATGTATTTTACTGGCCGCAAGTAGGCCTAATCCCTTGCTTGCGGTCTGAATTCTCCGAATGACTGGTCTCTTTCTTCAAATATTTCTATAATCCCTCAAAAATAATCATATTCGCACCAGTTTGTGCTTAATCTTGCGGCTATGGCATTTTTTTAATCGCCTAATTGATGCTTTTCAAATAATTGCAGTGATTATTACTAACTGAGTTTCAATTAAAACTGCATTTTAAATATCTAATTTTGACAGGGGTATGTATGGGAAATCCACAGCAAGGGCTTCAACGTGGGTTAGAAGCACGGCATATCGAGCTGATTGCGCTCGGTGGGACTATTGGCGTTGGGTTATTTATGGGGTCGGCCAGTACACTAAAATGGGCTGGGCCTTCTGTCTTACTGGCTTATATCATCGCAGGAATTTTTGTTTTCTTCATTATGCGTTCAATGGGGGAAATGCTATTTCTTGAGCCTGTAACCGGTTCTTTTGCTTCGTTTGGTTATAAATACTTAAGTCCGTTTTGGGGATGTCTCACTGCGTGGGGCTACTGGTTTATGTGGGTGGCCGTTGGTATCTCAGAGATCACTGCCATTGGCGTATATGCTGAATATTGGTTCCCTGACGTGCCTCAATGGATTTTTGCCATTATTGCCGTGGTATTAGTCGCATTAGCTAACCTAGCTGCTGTTCGGCTGTATGGAGAGCTTGAGTTCTGGTTTGCCATGATCAAAGTGACCACGATTGTAGTGATGATTTTAATTGGTTTAGGGCTGATTTTTTTTGGCCTTGGTAATAATTTTGAACCGATTGGGCTAGCAAATCTCACTGAGCATGGTGGTTTCTTTGCAGGGGGTTGGAAAGGTTTCTTATTTGCGTTGTGTATCGTTGTGGCCTCTTATCAAGGGGTTGAATTAGTTGGGATCACGGCAGGTGAAGCGAAAAATCCTCAAGTTACATTAAAAAAAGCGATCAATAATATTTTATGGCGCATATTAATTTTTTATGTGGGTGCTATTTTTATTGTTGTGACACTCTTTCCGTGGACGGAAGTGGGTTCACAAGGTAGCCCATTTGTTCTTACGTTTGCGAAAGTGGGGATTGTGTCCGCAGCCGCTGTAATTAACTTTGTGGTGTTAACTGCGGCGTTATCTGGTTGCAATAGTGGCATGTATAGTGGTGGGCGAATGCTATATGCCTTAGCGCAAAATAAGCAATTACCTAAGTCATTATTGAAATTAACGAAAAATGGCGTACCAGCGCGTTGCGTTGGCTTTACTATTCTCTGTTTAGTGGCGGGTTCTAGCTTGAATTACATCATACCGAATCCAGAAAAAGTCTTTGTGTATGTCTATAGTGCGAGTGTGTTACCAGGTATGGTGCCTTGGTTAGTGCTATTGACCAGCCAAATCCGTTTTCGCCAACAAAACAAAGAAAAGCTTATTGGGCATCCTTTCAAATCGATCCTTTTTCCATGGGTTAACTATGCGACCTTATTATTTTTAGCCTGCGTATTAGTTGGGATGGCGATTAACCCAGATACCCGTTTATCTTTAATTGTTGGCGCCATCTTTTTAGGGGGCGTTTCACTGCTTTATTTCATTATTCGCCTGTTCAATAACCGCAATGCAAAAGTTTAGTGGTGGTGCTTCGACGGATTTTTATTAGTCGTACAGTGAAAAAGAGGGTAAATATGCTCTCTTTCTCAGCGAAATGGATAAAAGGCAAGCAATCGATATTTTTATTTCAAAAAGGACTAGACAGCGGGAGGATAAATCCGTACTATCCTCTCCCGCAACGGCGTTAAGCGCCCGTAGCTCAGCTGGATAGAGCGCTGCCCTCCGGAGGCAGAGGTCTCAGGTTCGAATCCTGTCGGGCGCACCAGTTTTAGCGCTTCGCTACGGTTGGCAAAATGACGTTGTATGTAGTAATATAGCAACGCTTTGAAAAAAGTGAAGTTATGGTGGCTATAGCTCAGTTGGTAGAGCCCTGGATTGTGATTCCAGTTGTCGTGGGTTCGAGTCCCATTAGCCACCCCATTTTTTTGTGACATTGCGAGGGTGGCGGAATTGGTAGACGCGCTAGCTTCAGGTGTTAGTGTCCTATGGACGTGGGGGTTCAAGTCCCCCCTTTCGCACCACGAAGAAATGTAATAGGTATTAATAAGTACTACAAAATTTCGGCGAGTAGCGCAGCTTGGTAGCGCAACTGGTTTGGGACCAGTGGGTCGGAGGTTCGAATCCTCTCTCGCCGACCAATTTAAAGAAACCCGTCTTAACCGACGGGTTTTTTGCTTTTTATGCTTTATAATGATCACACTTCAACCCATCGCATTGTTGTCTGCGTTAGTCTCCTAGAATCACATATTTGTGTATATTCATCGGTATATCTTCACTTACCGCCTAGCTATAACCTGAATTGTTTAAAGTCTACTTAGTGCTGTTTCTTCAATAATGATTGGCTATGGTTAATTGCTTGTTTTTATTTGTAATTTAGCAGGTTAACTAGCCTGTGTCGTAAAATAGATACAATTCATTATATTGGTGTCGCCAAAAGGAGACATTTTACTTGTTGATTTATAAGGGAATATAAATAACTGTTTTATGCTGTCTCTAAACTGCGACAAAATAGCAAGATAAGATACAGGCACCACATTAGTGAATTCTTTAATGTTAGGGGGATTTCTTTCCAAGAAGGAAAATTATGTGTAAAACCGAGAGATGAGAGCGAAGCCAAAAGAGTAAGCTTAAAAAAACTTCGTTTTAAAAAGTTGGCATGTATTGTGCATTATTTTATATGTAGATGCTCATCTCACTTCTTATGACAGCGAAGCTTCATAAACCCAGAGATGACGCAAAGCCGATTATCGGTGCCTATTGTCCAACTTAGATGATCAAGAGCTCATCCTCTTACCATCAACGAACGGGCGAAACGTTGAGTGAGGCACCATCCGTCTGTAGACCTGATTGTATTTTACACCTGCCTTGTGCAGGTGTTTTTTTTGTTTATGTAAAAAGCCAAGCCCCTTAGAAAATGACTAAGAGGCTGAAAATAAGATAGGTATTAGCTTCTACCTTTACTAAACCACTTACTGAACCAGCGAGTAATATAGGTATAGCAGAGGATAATGAATGTAATAATGAAAATGTCTTTACTAAGATCTTCGGTATTAAAACCAATAATCATAATAAAAACAAAAGGTGATAATACTAACAGCAGAAGATCAAAGAATATTTGTAAACGGTTTGGGGTTGCAATAATCCAGCGCCAAATAGTTTTAATGACATTCATATCGATATCCCTAATTCATTCAAAGCAAAGATGTATATAAAGCTTTATACACTATGTGTTTATTTTATAACATAGCCAAGTGTGTTTTGCTGATCCTTAAATAACGATTATTGATTAAACATTGAGTTATTGATCTGTAATGTTACCAATCATGAACCTCATATTCTCCTTTTACGATGATTTAATACGACTAACGCAATGTATTTAAATTCTTTTCTGCGTTTTGATTGGGGAAGCTAGGCTTAGTGGCAGTTAAGTTTATGAATAAAAAAACTCCACTAAAAGGTGTGGAGTTTTTAGAAAAGGATAAGCAAGAATATTAGTTTCGTTCTTGTTTTAATGAATGGTTTAATGCATCTTGGCGAATTTTTGCCGCATCACTAGATTTATGTTGCCTGTCAAACGCATCGGCTAACCATGATGCATCCTGAACATCAAAACGTTGTGCTAAAGCGGCCTTAAAGTAGGTCTCTGCTTTGTCCCATTGGGCATGCTGTAGCGATAAAACACCTAATGTACTGTTGAGTAACGGGGTGGCACCGTTTTGCTTTTGCAGATGTAAAAGGGTTTTTTCGATAATTTCAGGGCGTTCACTATTCAGTTTTGGCACTAGCAGGAGTAAGCGTTCATCATATTGCTGTTTTAAGCCATCAATAATCATTTTTTCTGCACTTGCAGTATCGCCACATTCAATCAAATGTTCTGCTAAGAAAGCTTGCAATGCGGTTTCATGACGAACTCGGCGAGGTTGTGCTTTCCACCAAGCTTTTAGCCCATCACTACCCCCTTCAGCCATATATTGGTTCATCAACCCTTTGTAAGCCTTTAATTTCAATGCATCGAGCTCATCTTCATTGTGTAACTGTACTTTAGCCATAACAGGAAGTAATTCAATCAGTGACTGATAGGCGCCCGAACGTAAATAAGCTTGTTCCGCAAGACGCAATACTTCAGGGTGTCTTGGGGCTTTGTCGAGAAGTTTATCAATACCATTGCGAGCAGCATGGACTTCTCCTTCCGCTAATTGGATACGGACACGGCTGATATCAACAGGAAGCTGGTCACTCCCTGCGGCTTCGGCGGCTCTATCCAAGTATTGGTGAGTGCGATATTCATCACCACGCTGTTGAGCAGCTTCGGCTGCCATGAGGTAGTTAATGACTGGTTGTTGAGAAAAATCAGCATGTTTGCTCATTAATTTTTCAACTTGCTCGAAATCACCTTCTGCTAATTTCAGTAGCGCTTTTTGTGTTTGAGTATGCGCTTTGTGGTATTTACGACCACTTACCCAACCTCGGGTACGTGATGTCGTGCTGATAAAACGGCGGTAGCACCAACCAAGGAATAACAGCACAAACTGGAGCAAGATAAAGCCCAAAACGAGGCTGGTTACACTGGTCGTAATGTCATAATTATCTGTACGGATAAAAACATAACCTTGGTGACCCGCTAATAATGGGCCTAAGATTATCCCTGCAATAAGTACTATAAATAGGATCAGGACTTTTATCATAATTACCCCCTATTGCCAGCAGGCTCTGCTGATTCAGAAGGGTGTGAATTGTCAGCTGACTCTGCTTTTTGCGTATCCGTGGCAGGAACAGCGGCATCTGCTGCGGCTTCTGTTGGCGCTTCAGTCGCATCCGCTGCGGCATCAACGGCACCATCGCTAACTTTTGTATTGTCGGATGACTGAGAAAGTAAGCTACGAACCCGTGTTTGCATGATTTTTTCTAGCTTTTCTTGGCTTTCCAAGGTATCAGGCATGTCAATATCAATCGGCTGATTGATTAGGTCGTCAATGGTTGATAGGAATGCTTTGGTTTCAGGCGCCTCAGTATCAAAATAGGCTCTTACCCAAGTCGATGCCTGCTCTAATGACTGTTTGTAGGTGGCTTCTTGATAACGTGGTACGGCTTGCGCTGCAATTAATAGCTGAGAGCGAATGTTTTCACGTAGGTAAATGTCTTGATTTGGTGCAAGGAGAGGGGCTTCTGAGCCATCACGAGCTCGTACTGTGACAAAGTCATTTGCAAAACTTTTCCAGCTACGCGCCAAATTTTGTTTCCAATCCGAAATATCATCGCTAATGTCAGCGTTATCCTCAGCTTTCGCATCTCCACTGTTTAAATCTGCTAAACGTAAGTTATCGACTTCATTGCTTAGTTGGTTTAAACGTAAAATAATGCCGTCATAGTCAACTTGGTTGATTGCGGCTAATTTAGCCATATCACTGTTAATTGATTTACGAATGTCGAGTAGGCTTGGGTCATTCATTTCTGCCAAGCTTGAGTCAGCGCTTTTTAGCAAAACGGCCGCGGTTACTGGGTCGCGATCATTCCACAGCTTTCTTCCCGCCATTTTGACCATAAAGTCAGCTTGTGCAAGTAGCCAACTTTTAACATCAGCGCTAGATAACGCAGTAACGTGCGCTTGCAGCTCTTGCATGCGGCGGTTGAGATTCTCTTCATATTCACGAGAATGGCTTTTTATTTCAGCATTAGCCGCAACTAATGCATCTAACCGCTGCCTGTCTGAGTTTTGTTGTTCGATTAAATCACTTAATTTTTGTTTTAATTCATTGTTTTCATTGACTAAGGTGGCATTACTTTGTTGAGTGAAATAGTACAGCCCACCGCCAATAGCGATGATAATAGCGATAGCAATTACACCGCCTATCAGACCAGAACGTTTTTGTTCCGAAGAAGGTTTAGTTTTTGGGCGCTGTTGTTCTGCACCAGCTTCTGGGGTAACCGTCTCGGTTGTTTTATCGTGTTCCGTCATAAATTAGCATCCCATATCGATTGAAATTAATGCTTCTAATAAAGCATTATTATCTGCGCTATTAGCTACACAGACCTTTTGCCATCCGCCTCTGCGGGCTTGGTCTGCAATCCGTTCACTGACGACAAGTAGGCGGCGGGAAAACCACCAAGTTTGGTATTCTTCAGTGATTAATTCTTCTAACAAGGCTAACATTTGACCACTCGTGATCACAACATCTGTAATACCGGTTTGAAACCACTGCTGATTGAACAGAGCTTTATCATAATCAACCGGGTACCTTGTATAACATTCACAATAACTGACTTGCGCACCTCGAGCCCGTAATGTTGACGCGAGAAGCTCTCGCCCGCCATTTCCACGTAATAACAGGGCGTTTTTCCCTTCGAGAAATTGAAGCTCAGGGTGTGTCAGTAGTATTTCACTGGTTTCGCCTTGTTCAGCCCAACGTATGTCTTTTCCGGTTACTTGCTGAAAATATTGCCCTGTAGAGCGGCCAATTCCGTAGTAAGATAACTTATCTGACCAGCTACGCCCCATTTGTTCAAGTGTTAAATTTGCATATTCGACTGCATTTTTAGATAAAAGAAAGACTAAATCATTCGCAGTAAGGCTATCAAGTTGAGGAATAAGGGTATTTAATTCAGCACCGGGCCCTATGCGAATTAAAGGAGAGGCGAAGGCTTCCCCCCCTTTGGTGGTGATTGCCGTGATCAGCTCTGAACATGCGAGCTCAGGGCGAGTGACAAGCACTTTCATGCAGGCGGGTTTCCTTGATAGACATCCGCCAAAATTTCCCTTGCACCGCGTTCAAGTAATTCTTCAGCCAATGATACCCCTGCTTGGTTAGCTTCACTTGGTGAAACTCGTCGTTCCCCACGAATAATCACACTACCGTCTGGCGCTCCAACCAAGGCGCGTAGCCATATTTTGTCATCTTGCCAAATAGCATAACTGCCAATGGGAACTTGGCAACCACCTTCAAGACGCATATTCATTGCTCGTTCAGCCAGAACACAGGTCGATGTTGCGTCATTATTTAGTTTCGCGAGTAACTCACAGGTTTTACTATCATTTAAACGGCATTCGATGCCGACAGCACCTTGGCCAACGGCAGGCAAGCATTGTTCAGGGGCAAGGGCGGTTTTAATTCGAGTTTCTAGCCCCAAACGTTTTAACCCTGCAACGGCCAAAATAATGGCATCATATTCACCGTTATCTAGTTTTGATAAGCGTGTTCCGACATTGCCGCGTAAGTCACGAATGACTAAATCAGGGCGGAGCTCCCTTAATTGGCATTGACGACGCAAACTCGATGTTCCGACAATACTGCCTTTTGGTAGTGCCTCAAGGTTGTCATAGTGGTTTGAGACAAAGGCATCTCGGGGGTCTTCACGTTCACAAATCGTGACTAATCCTAAGCCTTCAGGAAATTCAACAGGGACATCTTTCATCGAATGAACGGCAATGTCTGCGCGCCCTTCTAATAAGGCAAGTTCTAATTCTTTGACGAATAACCCTTTCCCGCCAACTTTCGCGAGAGGTGTATCAAGGATGATGTCGCCTTTTGTCACCATAGGCACGAGTTCAACCAGCAAACCTGGGTGAAGTTGCTCTAATTTGTCTTTGACAAAGTGCGCTTGCCATAGGGCTAAAGGGCTTTTGCGCGTTGCAATACGCACGATATTTGTTGATGTCATTTTACTGTTTTCTCTGGCGAAAAATGCCGCAGATTAACCATACAATTGGCCTTAGTTTTAACATGTTAAGGATATTTTTTCCAGTTAGGCGCAAAACCACTCTCTGAATTGTTGATAACTGATTTACTTTTTCTTCCATGATGCAAGAACGCGATTCAAAATGAGATGACCTAGAATAGCTATTAAGCAATTTCTTTAGCTTATCGTGCTATCTTTCGTGTGAAACACTCTGCGGTTTGTATTAATTCGTGTTGAAGCGAGTAAGCGCAGACACTGTGCGTATTGTACTTAATATCGTTTGATTTTGCTGTTTTACTAAACAATTGAGTAAAAAGAAATTATTCCATTGAAAAACAAGGGATATTTTATAGATTAAAAAATAAAAAGCCTTTTTATACAATATGTTGAAAAGCATTTTGTATCAAAAATAAGCGTATAAAATTATGTGATCTACTTTACCCTTTTGATGCAAGGTGTTAAATTGATCACGTTTCCGACAATCCATTTGAAAATTATTTTAAATCTATCTCTATCTGTTGGGTGCTGGGAAATTCTCAGGTTTGTATTACTTTCATTCAATCAGGCGTAACCTTTGTATCTCTATATTGAAACCTTAAAACAAAGACTGGATGCGATAAACCAATTACGGTTAGAACGTGCAACAGCTTCTATGAGTGAAACCTTCTCGAAGGTTTATAGCTTGCTGCCTGTCTTGTTTCATTATCATCATCCAATGATACCTGGTTTTATTGAAGGTAATGTCCCCCATGGTGTCTGTTTTTTCTCTCCTGATACAGAGCAAAAAAAATGGTTGGCACCTTTCGAACGTTTTTTACCCACGATTGAAACCGAAGCGAATGGCGAATTACCTATTACGGGTATTTATTCGATGGGAAGCACTTCATCTGTTGGGCAAAGTCAGTGTTCAGATATTGACGTTTGGGTTTGCCATCCTTCTTGGTTGGACCACGAAGAAAAACGTTTTTTGCAAAAGAAGTGTACCTTAATTGAGCAGTGGGCTGCGTCTTTGGGGATTGATGTCACTGTTTTTTTAATCGATGAAAATCGTTTTCGCCATCATGCTAGTGGGCATATTGGTGGGGAAAACTGTGGTTCAACGCAACATATCTTATTGTTAGATGAATTTTATCGAACAGCTGTACGTATGGCGGGTAAACGTTTGCTGTGGACTATGGTGCCAGTTGAAGAAGAGCAGCATTACGATGAATATGTTATGGGGTTATATGCACAAGGCGTGCTAACACCGAATGAATGGCTTGATTTAGGTGGTTTAAGTGAGCTTTCTGCGGCGGAATACTTCGGTGCAAGTCTATGGCAGCTATACAAAAGTGTTGATTCCCCCTATAAAGCCGTATTGAAGAGTATTTTACTGGAATCCTATTCATGGGATTACCCTAACGGTAAATTATTAGCGATGGAGTTTAAGCGTCATTTACATGCAGGCGAAATTGTGTGTTATGGCTTGGACTCATACTGTTTGATGTTAGAGCGTGTGACACGTTACCTGACTGAAATTAATGATCTAACTCGTCTTGACCTTATCCGCCGTTGTTTCTACCTAAAAGTGTGTGAAAAACTATCTGAAAAAGAGGATAACACATGCTCAGGCTGGCGCCGTGATGTGTTGTCTCAATTGGTTGAGTCATGGGGGTGGGGAGCAGAACGTTTGTCTATTCTCGACACACGTAATCAATGGAAAATTGAGCGTGTCCGTGAGGCACACAACGAGTTACTTGATACGATGATGCAAAGTTATCGTAATCTCATTCGCTTTGCGCGTAGAAATAATTTAAGTGTTAGTGCAAGCCCACAAGATATTGGGGTACTAACCCGTAAATTATATGCGGCTTTCGAGGCGCTCCCTGGTAAGGTGACATTAGTTAATCCACAAATTTCACCTGATTTGAGCGAAGCGCATCTCACCTTTATTTATGTACCCGAGGGGAGAGCTAACCGTAGTGGTTGGTATTTGTATAACCAAGCGCCAAATATTGAGGCCATTATTGGTCATCAACCTCTTGAATATAATCGCTATTTAAATAAATTAGTTGCATGGGCATATTTTAACGGCCTGTTGACTGAGAATACTCAGGTTTATATGTATAACGGGAAGTCTCAGTGTGATGAACGAAAGCTGCTTGAGTTGATGCATGATGTATCAAGTCATTTCCCTATCAGGTTACCCGCTCCAACGCCAAAAGCGCTTTATAGCCCTTGTGAAATCCGCCATCTTGCAATCATTGTTAACTTAGAAAAAGACCCAACACAGGTATATTCTGAGCAAGTCGTTCATGTTGATTTTAGAAAACTGGATATTTTCAGTTTTGGAGAATCACAACGGTGTTTGATTGGTAGTATTGACTTGTTGTATCGTAATTCGTGGAATGAGGTAAGAACGTTACATTTCAGCGGAGAACAATGCATGTTAGAAGCACTTAAGACCATTTTAGGAAAAATGCATCAAGATGCATCACCTCCTGAAGCGGTTGAGGTGTTTTGTTATAGTGAGCACTTACGCGGGCTGATTCGTACCCGTGTACAACAGCTGGTATCTGAATGTGTAGAACTGCGTTTATCAAGCAACCGAAATGACCCTGGGCGTTTTAAAGCATTACGTATTGCCGGGCAGACGTGGGGGTTATTCTTTGAGCGCCTAAATGTATCTGTGCAAAAACTTGAAAATGCCGTTGAGTTCTATGGGGCTATCTCCCATAACAAACTACATGGCTGGCCAGTTAAACTTCAGGCGAAGGGTGATAACCATTTGCCTGCTGTTGTCGATGGTTATGCAAGTGAAGGGATTGTACAGTTTTTCTTTGAAAATACCGCAGATAACACGGGTTTTAATATTTACGTTTTAGATGAAGCAAATCGGGTTGAAATTTATTCCCACTGCGAAGGCTCAAAAGAAGACCTCGTCCGTGACGTGAGTAAATTCTATTCTTCTTCCCACGACCGGTTTACCTATGGTGCAAACTTTATCAATTTCAATTTACCGCAGTTTTACCAAATCATTAATCAAGATGGTAAAAACCAAGTTGTTGCATTTTCTGGTGCGACATGGCCATTTACGGCAGAAGATGATGACGTTGGGTATGAAAGGCAATCTAGCCAACCACAGCACCCACAAGCACATTATTATTGATGGTAGGCAGTTTTGCGCTGCCCACCGTATAAATTCGTAAAGCTTAGAACGAAAAGGGCTCTTGGCTTTGAAAAGCAATTGCCTCGGCTAGTTTAGTTTTGAATTCATGCCCTGAACGGTCACAAACCCAATTACCTTGTTTATAATCATAATGGTACCCACCCTGTTTAGTTGCTAACCATATTTGGTGGAATGCCTCTTGTTTATTAATAATAATTTTACTGCCATCTTCAAAGCTAAGAGTCATCACACCACCATTGATTTCACAATCAATATCGGCATCACCCTCATAATTATCTAAATGCTCCTCGATGGTGCTCAGTAGCGTTTCTGCTAGCTGATGAAATTCGCTGTCATTCACGATTAATTTCCTGTTTGCTCACAATGGTTTAATTGAAATTATTATTGTTAATTGAAATTATAGGAGGGAACCTGCATTGGGGTCAATCTCAGCATACCCACTAAAAATTTCAGACTAAATTTAGCCTAAAGTATATAATATCAACATGCTGGATAAACAGGCGTGATTTGCGAGGCCACTCCTGTTATTGTGTAAAATATCAGATGTCAAAAGTGAGTATTACGGGCGAAAAAGAATGAAAAAAAGTTTAATTGGGCTTAGTGCACTAGTTGTTTTATTTACCCTTTCTGGCTGTGGCTTAAAAGGCCCGTTGTATTTTCCGCCGGAAGAAACTGCAGCTCCGGCTAAGGCATCTGATGTGCAACCTACCGCACAAGACAGTACTGCCAAAGAGCCAGCTCAAACACCAAATAATCAGTAAGCCACCTCTATGGAGCGTGAAATGCAATTTTCTAAAATGCATGGCTTAGGCAATGACTTCATGGTTGTCGATGGCGTTACACAAAATGTATATTTTTCGCCTGAATTGATTTGTCGGTTAGCAGATAGGCATACAGGCGTTGGGTTCGATCAACTACTATTAGTTGAAGCCCCTTATGACCCTGACCTTGATTTTCATTACCGTATTTTTAATGCAGATGGCAGTGAGGTCGCTCAATGTGGTAATGGAGCCCGCTGTTTTGCTCGTTTTGTTAGGCTCAAAGGCTTAACGAATAAGCAAAAAATAAAAGTCAGCACTCAGTCGGGTCGTATGACATTAACCATAAATGAGAATGATGATGTCTGCGTTAATATGGGCGAACCTGATTTTGAACCACAGAGAGTGCCATTTCGCGCAGTTAAAGAAGAAAAGACCTATATTATTCGAGCACAAGAACGTACAGTGCTGTGTGGGGTTGTCTCAATGGGTAACCCGCATTGTGTCATTCAAGTTGAAAGTATTCATACGGCAGAAGTCGAAGTTTTAGGCCCCGCTTTAGAAAATCATGAGCGTTTTCCAGAACGTGCCAATATTGGCTTTATGGAAATTATCAGTGCTGACCATATTCGCTTGCGCGTTTATGAACGTGGAGCTGGGGAAACTCAGGCGTGTGGTAGCGGAGCATGCGCAGCTGTCGCGGTTGGGATTACTCAAGGGCTACTGGCGAAGCGGGTTAAAGTCGATTTGCCGGGGGGCTCATTAGATATTTCTTGGGAAGGTCCTGGGTCGCCTCTTTATATGACAGGTCCTGCAACGCATGTTTATGATGGAGTCATTCAACTCTAATTTTGAATAGCCGAAGAGGAAAAAATGGATAAAACCAAAAAAGCACAGGAAATGGTTCATCAAATTGATGAGCTTGATGTCGTGCGCTATTTAACGGAAAACCCTTATTTTTTTCTTCGTAATGTACAGCTGTTGGAGCAACTAAAAGTCCCACATGTTGTGCGGGAAGCGATTTCATTGCCTGAGTTAGTCATGAGCCGTCAACGGTTGAAAATCAAAGAGCTCGAACAAGATATTCGGTTTATGGTTGAGCAAGCTCATGAAAATGTAGAGCTTTTTGATGAGTTGTTAGTGTTGGTGATTGAAATGTCATCAGCAGAAAGTTTACAGCAAATGCTGTTAGCGCTAAACCGTTGGGCAAAAAAACTGGGTTTATCCGGTGCTCAGGTACGCTTGTTTAGTGACAGTTGGCATTTGTCTGCACCTTTGGATGCACATCAATTAGTTATCTCGCGTCGTGTTTTTGAACCCGTGAGGATTCAACGCTTTGGTGATAAGCGTAACTACCTCGGCCGGTTAAATGGCCCTGAAATCCAACTACTTTTACCTGATGCGTTAAATGTCGGCTCAGTCGCCATTTCATTGTTTGGTCATCATGGTGAATCAGGTATGGTCATCTTTACTAGCCGTGATCGTGAACATTATCAACATGGTATGGGAACGGTCATGTTGGAGAAAGTCGCTCAAATTCTACCGAGGTTATTATGCCAATGGATAGAACGCCTGTAAAAAACCAGCCGGAAGGGCTGATGAGCCAAATTGAGGCCTTTCTGTATTATCTGCGTGTTGAACGCCGGCTAAGCCCGGTTACTATTACTAACTATCGTCGCCAACTGAGCGTTATTGTGGAAATGTTAGTCTCATTAAATATCCACGAATGGCAAAAAGTGGATGCGACGATTGTGCGCAACATTGCGGCTAAAAGTCGCAAATCGGGTTTACAAGCAGCAAGTATGGCGTTGCGGTTATCATCGCTGCGTAGTTTTTTTGATTGGATGGTACACCAGGGGGAATTACCCGCAAACCCCGCAAAAGCAATCCATGCCCCTAAATCCAAAAAGCGCCTTCCTAAGAATATGGATGTGGATGAAGTCTCCCAACTTTTGAACATGGATAGTGGCGACCCTCTTGTTGTACGTGACCGAACGATGCTTGAAGTGATGTATGGCGCGGGGTTACGCTTATCTGAACTAGTCGGGCTAGATGTTCGCCATCTTGATTTAAATACGGGCGAAGTGTGGGTAATGGGGAAAGGGAGTAAAGAGCGCAGAGTGCCAATGGGTAAAACTGCGGTGAGTTGGCTACAACGTTGGCTTGAGATGCGAGAGCTCTATGACCCTGAAGATGACGCCGTTTTTATTTCAACCCAAAGCGGTAAACGTATTTCGAATCGGAACGTACAGAAACGTTTTGAGCAATGGGGAATAAAACAAGGGGTTAATAGCCACATTAATCCCCATAAATTACGCCACTCTTTTGCGACACATATCCTTGAATCAAGTGGGAATTTACGTGGAGTGCAAGAACTTCTTGGGCATGCAAATTTATCAACAACACAAATCTATACGCACCTTGATTTTCAGCACTTAGCAAACGTGTATGATGTGGCTCATCCGAGAGCAAAGAGGGAGAAACCTTAATGCATTTTTACCGTCCGTTATCACCCATTCTGGCGATCACGTTTGATTTGGATGACACGCTTTACGATAACCACCCAGTTATTGATAAAACGGAAGAAGAAGTTTTACGTTTTGTTCGTGAATATGATCCGCGCTTTAATCATTTTAGTAATGAAGATCTTTATGCTTTTCGCCGTCTTGTTGAAGAACAAGAGCCTGATATTTATCATGATATATCACGTTGGCGTTGGCTCTCTTCCAAAATGATGCTTTGCCATTATGGTTATTCGAAAGAAGCGGCACAAAAAGGGGCGGATGACATCATGGCGCATTTCACATATTGGCGAAATAGAATCGATGTCCCGAAATCCACCCATGAAACATTGTGCCAACTTGCAGAAAAAGTTCCGTTGGTGGCGATTACTAATGGTAACGCAGAGCCGGAAGCATGTGGGTTAGGCCAATATTTTCAATTTGTATTGAAAGCGGGGCCTGATGGGCGCTCAAAGCCATTTTGTGATATGTATCGTTTAGCAGCAAAGCGACTTGAAATTGAGCCACAATTTATTCTTCATGTCGGGGACAACCTGTTAACGGATGTTGAAGGTGCAATTAACAGCGGTATGCAAGCTTGCTGGATAAACACAGAACAAAAAACACTGATGGAAGAGAAAGAGGGTCGTTTATTACCGCATGTAGAAATTTCGCGGTTGGATTCTCTCTTATCATTGGTATAATTATTTCCTGTATAAAAATACAGTGGCAATAGCCATTGTTAATAACCTCACAGTGGTATTAACCACTGTTTTGCTTTGATGGTAACTATGGACGTCTCTTATCTGCTTGAAGGCCTTAATGACAAACAGCGCGAAGCGGTTGCCGCCCCGCGTACCAATTTACTTGTCCTTGCGGGGGCAGGTAGTGGTAAAACTCGGGTGCTAGTGCATCGAATTGCATGGCTGATGTCTGTGGAAAATGCTTCCCCATTTTCAATTATGGCAGTGACGTTCACGAACAAAGCGGCAGCAGAAATGCGCCATAGAATCAATCAATTGATTGGTACTAGTGAAGGCGGTATGTGGATAGGAACATTCCATGGCTTAGCGCATCGTTTATTACGCCAACATTATATGGATGCTAATTTACCGCAGGATTTTCAAATTCTCGATAGTGATGACCAATACCGTTTAATTCGTCGCTTACTTAAGGCGATGAATTTAGATGAAAAACAATGGCCACCACGTCAGGGTATGTGGTACATAAACGGTAAAAAAGATGAGGGTTTGCGTCCTCAGCACATTGAAGCTTACGGAAACCCAGTCGAAGCGACATGGCTAAAAGTATACCAAGCTTACCAAGAAGCCTGTGATAGAGCCGGACTGGTGGATTTTGCTGAGCTATTATTACGTGCCCATGAACTGTGGTTAAACAAGCCCCATGTACTACAGCATTATCGTGAGCGCTTTACGAATATTCTCGTCGATGAATTCCAAGATACCAATAATATCCAATATGCATGGATCCGTGTACTCGCTGGGGAAACTGGCAAAGTCATGATTGTTGGTGATGATGACCAATCAATCTATGGCTGGCGTGGGGCTCAAGTAGAAAATATCCAGCGCTTTCTCAATGATTTTCCTGGTGCAGAAACTATCCGCCTTGAGCAAAACTACCGTTCAACGAATAATATATTAAAAGCGGCGAACGCATTGATCGCGAATAACAGTGACCGCTTAGGGAAAAATTTATGGACAGAAGGCGGAGATGGTGAACCCATTTCCCTCTACTGCGCTTTTAATGAGTTAGATGAAGCACGTTATGTGGTTGGGCGCATTAAACAATGGCATGAAAATGGTGGAGCCCTACAAGATTGTGCCATGCTGTACCGGAGTAATGCACAGTCTCGTGTATTAGAAGAGGCGCTCATCCAAGGTGCTATGCCATATCGTATTTATGGTGGGCAACGTTTCTTTGAACGTCAAGAGATTAAAGATGCACTTTCTTATTTAAGATTAATAGCAAATCGTAATGATGATGCTTCCTTCGAGCGGGTGGTCAATACACCAACACGTGGCATCGGAGATAGAACATTAGATACTGTTCGCCAAACTGCACGGGATCAACAACTAACATTATGGGAAAGTTGTGAGTACTTACTTCGCGAGCAGGTGTTGGGAGGTAGGGCAGCCGCTGCAATCGAGCGTTTCTTAGAATTAGTCGATGCATTAGCTAAAGAAACCCAAGACATGCCATTACACGTCCAAGCTGATCGAGTCATTAACGACTCAGGCCTACGAGCGATGTATGAGCAAGAAAAAGGCGAAAAAGCACAGGCTCGAATTGAAAACTTGGAAGAGTTAGTCAATGCAACCCGTGATTTCAGCTATCAAGACGAAGACCAAGACTTAATGCCATTGCAGGCTTTTCTTTCTCATGCAGCATTGGAAGCAGGAGATGGACAAGCGGATGTTAGTCAAGATGCCGTTCAATTGATGACTTTGCATTCGGCTAAAGGCCTGGAGTTTCCAGTTGTATTCATTGTGGGAATGGAAGAAGGTATGTTCCCAAGCCAAATGTCGATGGATGAAAGTGGTCGTCTTGAAGAAGAACGTCGCCTTGCTTATGTCGGTATTACCCGAGCAATGGAAAAACTGACTATCACCTACGCTGAAAGTCGTCGTTTATATGGCAAAGAAGTTTATCACAGGCCTTCTCGTTTTATCGGTGAGCTACCAACCGAGTGTGTTGAAGAAGTTCGTTTGCGAGCGCAGGTTTCAAGACCAGTTAGCCATCAACGCCTTGGTACCCCGATTAGCCAAAATGATTCGGGTTATGCATTAGGGCAGCGTGTAGTTCATCCTAAATTTGGAGAAGGCACGATTATTAACCTTGAAGGTAGTGGTGAACACTGTCGTTTACAAATCGCTTTCCAAGGTCAAGGAATTAAATGGCTGGTGGCTTCATATGCGAAGCTTGAGAAACTGTAATAGACAAGTATAAATAAAGTAGAAATCTGAATAATATTTCTACTTTATTTATTTAAATGAAATATAGGTTTAAAATAATTATAATTTGTTTTTATTATACAAATAATAAATTAGTCACTCCTTTGTCTTTAATATAATATAAAAACGCAATATAGATATCAAATTATGTTTTTAATTATATGAAAATCAAAGGGATTAATATGGAAATTGATTTTAATTTAAATAGTTATGATTTTAAAAAAATAGACTCGTTAATTTTTTCTGCTGAAAATCGTTTAAATAAAATTAAGAAACTGAAGTCTTCATTAGTAATGAAAATTCAAGATGAATATGGCTATGAATATTTATCTGAAAAAACAAATATAAATAGTGAAGTGACTGCTAAAATAGATGAGGTAAATAAAGCTATTAAATTTTTTGAAGGTAATTTACTAGCAATGAAAAATCTTGCTAGTAAATATAACAAGGAAAATATCGGTAATGAGATTTTATATTTTGAGGCTAGTAAGTTTTCTAAGTATAAAATAGAGTTGGAAATAAATAAGCAAAATAAAAATATTGGTGGTGACCATAAACTACTAGAAAGTATTTTTGTAATCAAAAAAATCCCTCATGAGACAAAAGAGGGTATGTTAAATAGTGAAAAATCTACTTTAGTAAAGATAAATAATGAAATAACCCATCTAAATACTTCGTTTAATAAAGTTAAAACAGGTATTGTATCTATCTCAATAAATTATCATAACGCTAAGCTAAAATCATTGAAAAATAGAGCATCTAAGTTACTAGAAGATGAACGAAAAATTGATTTACAGTTAGATAACATAGAAATTGAGACAATAAAAAATAAAAAAGAGATAGATGATGAAATTGAAAAATTTGTTTCGTCTATAAATGATTTGAAATCTCGTTCAGTACAGCTATTAAATAAAGGAAGAGCTTGGGGCTCCAGTTCGGTTGTTACTGATAAATATAGCCAAAAACAGATAGATGATTCGATGAGAATGTTAGAGGAAAAAGTTCATAAAAATGTAAAAGTATTTGATGAACAATTAAATATGTTTAAAGGCCTAAGTGAGTTGAACGAACATAAAACTAATTCAGAAATAGAAGAAATAAGGTCATTACGTAGAAATATTTCATTGTATAGAGTAGAAAGCCCTAGCATAGCAAAAGATAAGCATGTATTAGATGAGTTAAGTAGGATAAGTAAACTACAGGAGTCCAATTTACTAAAAGTATTAGACGAATTAAATCAATATATTGATAAGCTAAATATTGAAATGGAAAAACAAGGCGAATTAGAAGTGAATTCAGGGCCTTTTAAAAATCATCTATCTTTAAATATTAAAAGATATAATGAAGAAATGCATAGCATTAAAGAAACTATCAAAGATGTTGAACTTCACTGGTCAATTCATTCTCAAAAAATGATTGAAAATCAAGATGGTAATACATTAGTTCAACCCGTAATTCAAAGCGAATTAATTTCAGAACGAATTACGGCTTTCCAATCGGCGGAGGAGGGGAATAGTGAAGTAAATAAAAACCTAGGGCAGGTAAGTCTTCTTAACCCAGTGGCACGTTGTTCTTGTGGTGGTATTGGAAGAACTGCATTCTGCTAAGTCAATCAATCGTTTAATTTGATTTTATAGTAAGCACTCAATATGGATGGAGTGCTTTTTTACTATGGAATGAGTATGTTATTTATGTAATTTTGAATCTCTTTTCTAGTTTACTCTATGATAACTATCACTATCTTTTTAGTGATTGACTTTGATATGCCGTATTAATCCTCAGGATTTGAGTTTTTAATTTTAAAGTTTCATCTCAATGAAGTATAAAATATTACCTAATTAACTTTTCTAAGACTCATCATGTCAATGGATAAACTTATTGATTCACTTTCCTCACAAGGTTGGTATGTGTGGGACGATTTCATGAGCCTGCAACATATACAAGCCATCAAAAATAGTATTCCAGATACCCTACAGGATGCACGTATTGGGCGCGGTGATACCTTACAAGGAAATAAAAGTATTCGTGCTGATCAAACTGTTTGGCTAGAACCTGAAATGGGGGAGCCTATCGTTAATTATCTCGATAAAATGGAGCAGGTTAGGCAAGAGCTTAACTGCCAGCTTTATCTTGGTCTGCGTGATTTTGAAACGCATTTCTGCCGTTATCCTAATGGTGGATTTTATAAAAAGCATGTTGATAACCCAAGAGGACAAGGGCGTCGCAAGGTAACCACTGTTTTGTATATGAATGAAACATGGCAAGCTGGAGATGGAGGTGAACTTGTTGTCTATGATAAAGAAAACAATCAATTGTTTGAATTGGAACCGCTTGCAGGTCGAATGATTTTTTTTATGTCTGAAGAATTTCCACATGAAGTGTTACCGACTCAACAAAAACGAGAAAGTATCGCAGGCTGGTTTTTAACAGAAAAATTACTCTAATCCGTTCAGGCTATTACCACCTCTTATTGAGGTGGCTGATAGAGATTCTTTCATATTTATAATATCTAATTAATATTATATTATTTCCTTTAAAATTTAAGATTAACTCTATTCAATTTAACTTGTTTTAATCGGTTATATCAGCCATTTTAACTTGTGATTTTTCAATGTACATATAAAAGGAGCTTGTAGATGAACAGCGTTGATAAATTTGGTTATGGTGATAAGCAGATTCAACAAGGAATGAGTATCATGGAATATGAAAAACAATTAGAAACAGCATTTAATAGCTTAATGAATAAAAATAAAGGCGATATTGTACCTATTAATTATGATGTTGATCATTCGTCACTAATACAAACAACAAATTGTTTTTCTTCACAAAAAGAATATAGTTTTATCATTGAGCCAAATTATTATATTGCTGAATGTCAATTTAATAATTCAATGTGTTATTTAGTGAATTAAGCATTGTCTGGGTAGTAAAGCACAAAACAGTAAGGTAGATATCTTAAATTATATACCACCTCTTATCTGAGGTGGTATTGTTTTATTTTAAACGTTTAAATTCATTTCCTGAAAAAGTCATTACCGCATTTCCTCTTTCAATTTGATAATGGGAATGATGACGTTGTTTATCCAGTTCATTAAGTTGCTGCGATTGATGTTCATTCAATTTCCATTGAATTAACTGTTTCGCAAGCTTTTTGTTAGCGTGCTGGCTGCGTTCAGATTGCACTTTGACAGTGATACCCGTAGCGACATGTTTTGCTCTAACCGCAGACGAGGTTTTGTTCACATGCTGCCCTCCAACCCCCTGTGCTTTAGTAAATTCAAACTCAATTTCACTCTCTTCAATTGGTTTAATGGGAGAGAAACGGGTGACACTCAAAAACCAATTTTTACGTTTATGTCGTGGCCTAATTTGGCTTTGGCACTGCCATTGAATAGTGCCAGTCCATTTTTGGGATAGTATTTCTGCATTCTCGCCTTCCAATGAAATTAAGGCAGATTTTAGTCCATAGCGTGATGGGAAAAACTCAAGTGTATCGGCAATGACTGAAAGTTTTTTAGCCTCTTGGAAAAAACAAATAAGTGCTTTTTCCACCGCTATGCAACATTCTTCAGGCCCCTGCGCAGAGGAAAACTGTAATAATATCATTAGCAATCTCCACTGGTTTTATAGGTTATAACAGGTTTAAGACGCGCAACAACTTGGATGATGCCAATATTCACCATGCTTTCAATTACAGTATCAATAGATTTATAAGATTGAGGGGCCTCTTCGTAAATCAATTGTTTGTTTGCGCAGATAACACGACTACCTAATACCGTCCTTGATAATTGAGTCGGTGTATATTTATGTGATAAACGTCCTTTACACTCAGTTCGCATCCATTTCCGTCCAGCTCCATGAGCAAGAGAATTCAGACAAACTTCACTTGGTTGTGGAGAAACGAGATAACTGTAATCACCTCGAGAACCAGGGATAACGACTAGCCCGCGATCTGATGGTGTCGCTCCTTTTCTATGTATCCACCCTTCAATATCATTGATTTTACAGTATTCAACTAGGTTATGATTAAGGTCGAGTACGAGTTTACCCTTTGATTTTACTTGTTGCAGCATACGTAAACCGATCATTTGTCGATTTAGTTGGGCAAAATCCAATGCATTCTGATGAGCTTCCAGATAATCTTTTGCATCTTGAGTATTGTCTATAAGCCCATCATGACTATATTTTTCTACATGTTGGCGAAGGATTGATTGGCCTAAACCTCGAGAACCACTGTGAACTAACAACAGCAATTGTTGTTTGTTTAAACCACTTTCCTTGAACCATTCAGGGTTTAATATTTCATCGATAGCTTGAAATTCTGCAAAATGATTTCCGCCACCAATAGAACTTAATGATGACATAAAGTCATGTGATTGCATGTTATTTGGAACATGCTCTTCAAGCCATGACAAAGGCGCATGATCTGACATTTCAGAAAGTTGTTTTTCGAGTTTATCGAGGTTAACTTTCGATTTTTTAATATCAGTTTGGAACAGCGCCATTCCACAACCGATGTCATTACCAACTAGCGCAGGATAAAAGCGCTTGGTTGAGAAAAATGCCGCACCAATTGGGTATCCACGGCCTGGATGTAGGTCAGGCATGCCAACAACAGAGACCATATTAGGTAAGTTTGCGGTTGTTTGTAACTGTTGGATTGCTTTACTTTCAATCCATGTTGATTCTGTGGCGATATAGCTGACTTGCTGATCCACAGTATGTAAGGTATTGCCCATAAGCTATTAACTCATTTTTAATTGAAAAATAAGGTGAATTAGCAGGCAAAATTAAGAAAATAGATTAACTAACGAGAGTGGCTATTTCTGAGTGTGCCCGCAAAGAGTTTGATTAATTGTTGTCATGGTAAACCTCCTTGCAGTTAGTAGATGAATATAAAACGCTGCGGATACTAACGGTAACTTTTTTCTTTTGCAAGGGCTATTTTAAAGATAGCCGATTTTTAGCCTTTTTCTGAAACCAATATATAAAATCAATATATAAATTAATTAATATTATACAAACTAATAATTAGATAATTAAATTTATATTTTTATTTATTCCAATGGAATTGAGCGTGAGTGAAATATAAAAATTTGCTATCATTTGGGCGGGTGCTTGAGCCTTTCTGGTTCAAGCTTATTATGTTGGATAAAATGTTTGGATTAGAAATGGAAAAGCCCCGTTAGTTATTATTAACCAACGAGGCCCAAACCTAACCCGACAGTTAGGATTGTGCCTCTTAACCATTAAGAGGTCAAGGGAAATGAGCAAGTTCGCAGTGATTGCGTTTGTTTCAGCGTGTATTACCGTGTTTAGTATTTCAGTACTAATGCGAGACAGACTTTGTCTAATTGTCATTAGTCATGGAAATACAGTTGTTCAAACAACGTTTTCTTACGAAGAGTAATGTTGCTTTACGAGGGAGCGTATTCCCTCGTAATTTCCCGATTTAATTGTGTGTATTCAGGTTTGGAATTAAGTGCCCAATTAAAAACACCCCAAGATATTATTTAATCTTTGGGGTGTTTATTTAATTAGTTATCTAAATAAATAATTAAGCAATATGTACAGTTTTTCCACCAATAATTGTACGTAATACTTTTACATTTTCAATATCATCAGCAGGGATCTCAAATACATTGCGATCCAATACAATCATATCAGCAAATTTTCCAGCCTCTAATGAGCCGAGTACATCTTCACGGTGCTGTGCATAAGCAGAGTCAATGGTTGCAGAGCGCAAAACTTCAATTACCGTCAAGTCTCGGTCATTATCGAGTCTCGGTGCTTTTTGACCATTAATATCGCGGCCACGGCGTGTCGCTGCGACTTTTAAATCATACCACTCATCGAAATCATCGATTGGCCAGTCACTACCAAATGCAACAACCGCGCCAGCATCGACAAACTTAGCGATGGGTTCAAGTTGCTCAAAACGTTCATCACCGAGCATTTTTTTCTCAAAAGCCGCTAGCTCTGGAGTTGGGGCTGCCCACTGGAAAGATAAACAAGCGATGGTTTTTAAGCGCGCAAAACGGGCGTAATCATCCGCATGGACTAATTCATTGTGAGCGAGTCCTGGGCGAATATCTTTTTCTGGGTGCGCTGCTCGCATTTTTTCAATCGCATCTAATACGATGGAAACGGCACCTTCACCAACAGTATGCAAGTGAGGGTCATAGCCTGCTGCGGCAATTTTTTCCATTAATTCATCAAGAATTTCAGCTGTGAAATACAGATCACCATAGTTATCCGTTTCTACCCAATTAGGCGTGTCATCTGTGCCTTGATTAATGCGGTATGGCTGCAATAACGACGCTGTCATTGTTGGAAATTGCATGACACCATCAACAAACATTTTAATATTATTCAAGCCAATACCTGGGGTTGGTGTCCAATCAGCTTGGTGCCATTTTTTGGCAAATGCAACGGCTTTATCCACGGCTGCCGCTACTGAAGCAACATCTGGTGTTTCATCGGGGGTGATTTCACGAGCAGCTTGGAAACGGATCGTAAGGTCACCACGTTGCTGTAATTGAGAAAAGGCTTCAAGCTGTTGTTCTGAAACGCGGGCGTCCATCACCATAGTCACACCTTGCTGGTTAAGTACTTTCTGTACTAATTCAGCAACTTCAATTGCTTGGTCGTCACGAATTGAAGGAATGCTATCGGCAGCACGCATAGCGGGTGCATCTTCAAGGATGCCATTCAACTCACCGTTCTCGTATTTGCCAATTTTACCATCAGGTGGCTCAGGCGTGTCTTTAGTGATACCAAATAGTTCGAGAGCACGGCTATTGGCTAGCAATGTATGGCAGTCATTTGAAAATAATACGACAGGGCGTTTTGTATTGAGCTTGTCCATATCTTCACGATACATATCAACACCCGCCGGGATCATTCCTTGACGTAGCCATGCAGTGACTTTGAGCCAATCATTTTCCCCGGTACGAGGGTCTTTATCGAGGTGATCTTGTACACGCTCTAAAATTTGCTCGATAGTTAACGATTCATAATTTAAATGACAACCGAAGAGTTGAATACCGCCCCAAAAAGGGTGCATATGACCATCAATGATACCAGGCATCATCATTTTGCCTTCGAGATCGATACTCTCTGTTTCAGGGCCAACATACTGATGAAGTTCATCAGAAGTGCCTGTGGCAAGAATGTAACCATCACGAACAGCAACCGCATCGACAACGCGATTTTTATCATCCGCAGTATATATATAACCGTTAAAATAAATAACGTCAGCTAATTGATTATTCATTGTAAACCGTCTGTATCAGTGGTGCTTTGGTGGCACCAGAGCTAAAAAAACAACGGGGAAGGCAAGTGCTCCCCCGTAATCATTTATAAGACTTGAAATGCTTAGTTAATAATCATTTCAGTTTCATCGTCAGAGATTGCAGGTGGACGACGAGTAAAACCATGGGTCAGCAGTGCTAAGTAAATTGCTCCTGCGGCTAGCCACCATAAACCCACTTTAAAGGCTTCGCTATCAAGGCTTGTCCATAACCATAATGTTAGGATAACACCAATAGAAGGCATAATCAGGCAAGTGATAATTTTTGTATTATCCAGCGGTGCTTTACGGTCAATGTAAAAATGTTTAATGACCGATAAATTCACAAAAGTGAATGCAATTAAGGCACCAAAACTAATCATTGAGGCGACCATGCTGAGTGAAAGCACTAATGAAAGTAGTGATGCTAACGCAACAAAGATAATTGAGTAAATCGGTGTATTGAGTCTTGGATGCAGATAAGCAAACAGCGAACGTGGTAACACGCCTTCACGGCCCATCGCATAGAAAATACGTACAATACTGGCTTGTGAGGTCATTGCTGAGGCAAATACACCGATAACATAAGCGGTGATAAAGCTAGAAGCCATCATCGCACCACCAACTTGTTTCATTACCGCAAGGCTAGCAATATCTGTGTTAGGAATGAAATCTTGCCACATCGGGTAAACCAAGTGCGCACCATAGGAAATGATGACAAATAGCGTACCTGCGATAAACACGGTGTATAGAATCGCTTTTGGTAACGCACTACGTGCATCTTTGGTTTCTTCTGCCATGGTGGAGATCGCATCAAAGCCAAGGAAGGCTAAGCAGAGTACCGCTGCACCAGCAAATAATCCTGATACTTGTTCTGACATTACCGTAATAGGTGCCAATAAAGCATCAGTATCCAATACAAATGAAGTTTTAAAACTCAAGTATAGGAACACTGCGATAAATACAAATTGCATTAAAATGATTAGCATATTCATTGAGGAAACTAATTTAATTCCCAAAATATTCATAATGCTAACAATTGTGATGGTACTGCAAATAATCACATACATTGGGATATCGGGGAACGCTTCATGAACAAAGATCCCAATTGCAATGTAGTTAATAATTGGCAGAAAGAGATAGTCGAGCAATTGTGCCCAACCCACTAAAAACCCGAGTGTGCCGCCAAAGGTTTTTTGCACGTATGAATAAGCAGATCCTGAAAGAGGAAGTGCGCTTGTCATGCGGCAATAGCTCATGGCGGTAAAAAAGACGGCAGCTAATGTAATTAAATAAGCGATAGGCAGATGGCCCTCACTCAATACAGTTACTTGTCCATAGGTGGTGAAAATTCCGAGTGGCACCATATAAGCCAGCCCGAAAAAAACTAACGCAGGAGTGGTCAGTACGCGTTTCATTTGAACGGTATTCTGTTGCATTTTTAAGCCCTTCCCAAAAGCCCTTAACAACGTTAACTCTGTCTGAATGCACAGGCCGAGTGAACCTAAAATGCAGCCGTACTCGTCATACTTCGAATCACAACGTTGTTGGCTTCGCTCGCCGCCTAGTTATGTTTTCGAATTATTTAGAGTCTTAACGCTACATGGTTGTATTAAATTAAATCTTAGAACCGTCTGCATTCAATTTCAGAAAACCTCGCACCAGGACATTTTTAAAATGAAATGTCATCGTGCGCACTTTAATGAAACGTCAGTGATGAATCGGACCATCACCATCCGCTGGGGTGAATACAAGCGGCGTACAATATAATTACCAAGTTCCTATTAAGCAATCATTAATTGAAAAAAATAAACAACTACTTTTATTTCAAAGAGTTGTTTGATGGATGTGTTTATTAATTGAAGTGGATTTAAGATAAGTTAAATGATAGCTATTATGTATAGAAAATCAAGATGAATTTTTTGTGTTTAACTTATTGATTTTATGTGGTTAAATTTATTTTGTTACAATTGCGTATATATAGATAAGAACAAAAAGATTTAAATTAATTTTGATTTATCATGTGGTAGATAAAGAATTTACTACTTAATTAAATAGCCTATTTGCATTAATTAAATTAACTATTTGAGTTCCATATAATGAAACACCGACTTCGTTTGGAATATAAAACGAGAGTCGGTATTTAATATTAACGCTATTTACCGGCTATCTGACTTTCTGTAAACAGTTACCCATTATTTTTTTCTCAGTTTCTGCTGGGTATATAATGCATCTAATGTAAATAAAATTAATGCAACCCAGATAAACCCAAAAGTGACTAACAATTCAGGTGTCATAACTTCACCGTACACAAAGACGGCGAGTAAGAACATAATACTTGGCCCCATATATTGGAAAAAGCCTAGCGTTGAAAGCCTTAAATGGTTAGCTGCTTCTGTAAATAGTAACAGTGGCACTGTAGTAATTACCCCGGCAGCAATCAGAAGTGCATTCAAATGCCAATCATTCATTGCCATATCACTCGTTGGACTATCTGCAAAAAATAATAAGAAGATAATCCCGACAGGAAGCAGCCAAAGTGTTTCGAATGTCATTCCTGTTTGTGCGTCGACCCCTAATTTTTTACGTAATAATCCATAGGTGGCAAATGTAACAGCTAAACTTAGCCCAATCACAGGCACTGAGCCAAATTGCCAAAGCTGGATCAATACACCCGTTAGTGCAAGACCAACAGCAATCCACTGCATGCGGCGAAAACGTTCTTGTAAGAATAGCATTCCAAACAGTACGTTAACTAGTGGGTTAATAAAGTAACCTAAGCTAGCTTGTAGCATATAACCATTATTAACTGCCCAAATATAAATTAACCAGTTACAAGCAATTGTCGTTGCCGTTACACCAAGAACTAATATTTTCTTTGGTTGCTTTAGTACTTGGCGAACATAACTCCAATGCCGTGAAACTGTTAATAATAAAATCATAAAGAAAAATGACCAAATAATACGATGAGTCAGGATTTCTTCTGCGGGCACTTCTTGGATGCTTTTAAAATAAATAGGTGCGACACCCCAAATAAAATAGGCGCCTAAGGCACATAACACGCCTTTGGTAGTATTTTGCTGGCTCATTGTTGGCTCTGAAATTGAATTAAAGACTAAAAAGATACTTATACAGAGAGACCGAGCCGATTTAAGCGGCTCGATTTTTGATACCACTAATGTGACATTGCTCAGGTTTTTTTACAAGTTATTAGTTTAGTAGGTGACTAATTATTTATATTTTATTTCTATCCAACCAGATAAGTTGCCGTTGCTGTTGCAATATGCTGGTTGTTTTCATTATGAAGCTCGCAGCGGGTCACGGCTATTTTATTGCCGTCTCTTAATAAGCTAGCACTAGCAGTAAAAATTTGCCCTCGACCGGGGCGTAAATAATCAACTCGTAAGTCGATTGTCCCCATTCGGGACATTTTATCGACAATCTCGGTGTGGGTTAATGGATTAATACGCTGCAAAATACGATTGATGCATACCATCCCCCCTGCAACATCTAAAACCGAAGCGATCACACCGCCATGTAAAATGTTCTGAGTAAAATTACCAATTAATTGTTGACGATTTTCAACAGTAAGCTGAACAAAATCATCATTTAAACTCATTAATTTAATACCAAGTAGCTGGTTAAATGGCATTTTATAAATAAATGCATGGCTCATTAAGTCACTGGCTTCTTCTAAAGTATAAGTACGGTCATTCATCGTTTTCATCCTTTAAAAATATGTGAATGATAAGTTAACATTATGTGTAAATTATGTCTCTAACAAACGAATGAATAATCTTTCAACAGTTATTCAGTTTTGTGTGTAAAATAGGACAAACTTTTTTTGGACGATGTTGAAAATAGGAATGACTAATGCGCGCTTTACCGATTTTGTTAAGTGCAGTGCTCTGCTTTTGGTCTGCTTCATTGTTTGCGACTGAAAATACAGGTGTTCAGCCTGTAGAAGATGTCAAAAATACCTTGCCAATACGTGGAAGCATCATTTCAGGATTACTGCAACACCATGATAACCCATTTGTGCTGTATCCGTATGAATCGAATTACATCCTTTATACCTATACATCCTCGATGAATAAAGAAGCCATTTCTAGCTACAATTGGGGTGATGATGCGTTAAAGGACGAAGTTAAATTTCAATTAAGTTTAGCGTTTCCATTATGGGCGGGTATTGCGGGTGATGACTCAATTTTAGCTGTTTCTTATACTCAGCGTTCTTGGTGGCAACTAAGTAATAAAAAAGAGTCTTCACCATTTAGAGAAACTAACTATGAGCCTCAAGTGTTTGTTGGCTGGTTAACCGACTACCAATTTGCGGGTTGGACGTTGCGTGAGATTGAAACAGGTTTTAACCACGAGTCAAATGGTCGTTCAGAGCCTACGTCTCGCAGCTGGAACCGAGTATATGCAAGGGCAATGGCGCAAAATGGTAACTGGCAAGTTGATCTCAAACCTTGGTACCGGATTCATGAAAGTGAAGGGCGTGATGATAATTCTGATATTACCAAATATATGGGTTACTATCGCTTAAAAGTAGGGTATGCGTTGGGAGACAGCGTGTTTACTACGACTGGGCGCTATAACTGGAATACAGGGTATGGTGGTGCAGAATTGGGGTGGAGCTATCCAATTAGTAAACATGTGCGTTTTTATACCCAGTTGTTTAGCGGATATGGTGAGTCGATGATAGACTACAATTATCGACAAACACGTTTTGGTATCGGTGTTATGCTAAACGATATGCTGTAATGGAAGAAAAACTCAGCTCTCTATTTTGTTCTGAGTTGAATACCAAGTCATGAATCAACAACTTCGCTGCTCAATTGGGCAACGGCTTGTTTTATCGATTGAGGAAGTTTGTGTCCACTGCTTGCGTCATTAACCAACTTTCATTGGCTGAACATGTGCTCAATAGTACATTCGGCTATCAGTCATTTCGCCCTGGGCAAGATGCTGTCATTGGGGCTATTTTGGATAACCGTGATTGCTTAGTGTTAATGCCAACAGGGGGTGGTAAATCCCTTTGCTACCAAGTTCCTGCTTTAGTTAAAGAAGGTGTCACACTGGTCGTTTCGCCATTAATATCATTAATGAAAGACCAAGTTGACCAATTAAGGTTACATGGGGTTAATGCTGCGTGTTTAAATTCATCACAAACGTCACAAGAACAACGTCAAATCATGGAATTGTGCAGTCAGGGGGAAATAAAATTACTGTATGTTGCTCCTGAACGGTTGTTAACTGATTATTTCTTAAGCCAATTAGCAGGATGGAACATCACCTTGCTAGCAGTGGATGAAGCCCACTGTATTTCCCAATGGGGACATGATTTTCGCCCTGAATACCGCGCACTAGGCCAATTACGGCAATCATTACCTAATGTACCCGTGATGGCGTTAACCGCAACTGCGGATGAAACCACACGTGCAGACATTATTCGTTTATTAGAGCTACATGAGCCATTAGTCCATGTGAGTAGCTTTGATAGGCCAAATATTCGTTATACCTTAGTCGAAAAATATAAGCCTTTAGATCAACTTTGGTTTTTTATTAAAGGGCAAAAAGGAAAAGCGGGTATTGTTTATTGTAATAGTCGCAGTAAGGTTGAAGAAACGACAGAGCGCTTGCAAAAGCGAGGCTTAAGTGTTGCGGCATACCATGCAGGGTTAGACGCTGCCCAACGGGAGTGGGTACAAGATGCATTTCTAAAAGATAACCTACAAGTTGTCGTGGCGACAGTGGCTTTTGGGATGGGAATTAACAAATCAAACGTTCGGTTTGTCGCTCATTTTGATATTCCGCGTAATATCGAAGCATATTATCAAGAAACAGGGCGGGCAGGTCGTGACGGTGTTGAAGCCGAAGCCATTTTATTTTATGACCCTGCAGATATGGCATGGTTACGTCGCTGTCTTGAAGAAAAGCCTGCGGGTATGCAGCAAGATATAGAACGGCATAAGCTGAATGCCATCGCGGCTTTTGCTGAAGCACAAACTTGCCGCCGTTTGGTGCTACTCAATTATTTTGGTGAAAATCGCCAGCAGCCTTGTGGCAATTGTGATATTTGCTTAGACCCACCAAAACAGTACGATGGGTTAGTGGATGCGCAAAAAGCGCTGTCCTGTATTTATCGTGTTGGTCAGCGCTTTGGTATCGGCTATATTGTTGAGGTTCTGCGTGGCGCTAATAATCAGCGTATTCGTGACTTAGGCCATGATAAACTGCCCGTCTATGGCATTGGTAAAGAACAAAGTAATGAACATTGGGTCAGTGTGATTCGCCAACTGATCCATTTAGGTATGATCACACAGAATATTACGCATTTTTCAGCGCTTCAATTAACGGAGGCAGCACGGCCAGTATTACGTGGTGAAGCTGTACTAAAACTCGCAGTTCCTCGTGTTTTAGTGGTAAAAAGCCGTAATCAACAAAACAAAATTTATCATGGCAATTATGATAAAAAGCTCTTTGCTAAACTGCGTAAATTGCGTAAATCCATTGCAGATGAAGAAAATATTCCGCCATTTGTGGTGTTTAATGATGCAACATTAATAGAAATGGCTGAGCACACCCCGACTTCACCTGCCGAATTACTGTTAATCAATGGTGTTGGCGAACGCAAGCTCGAACGTTTTGGAGTAGCATTTATGGCGCTTATCCAAGACCATCTTGAAGGTTATGAATGAATAGATAAGGAAACTGCAGGATGACGCCTGAAAACCTAAAAGAGAGTTGGCTGAATCGAGAAACTCAATTTTCTGCTTTTACAAATGGCCCGCTTTTAGATTTCTGGCAACACCGTGAAGAATCTCAATTCGTGGGGGTTGATGATATCCCCATTCACTATGTCCGTTTTATTCATCCAAAGCATCATAAAGCGATTGTCATTTCACCGGGGCGCAGTGAAAGTTATGTGAAGTACCCTGAAGTGGCTTATGATTTTTATCATTTAGGCTATGATGTGTTTATTATTGATCACCGTGGGCAAGGGCGATCAGGGCGCATGTTAGCCGATCCTCAAAAAGGCCATGTTGAAAAATTCACTGATTACATTGACGATTTTGAAAAGTTCATTGAGCTTGAGGTTAAATATCGGCATTATCCAAAATGTTATGCATTAGCTCACTCAATGGGGAGTGCTATCTTAGCCGGGTATTTGTTGCGAGATAACGTCACTTTTGATGCTGCAACCTTATGTGCGCCGATGATTGGTATTAATTTACCAATGCCTCGTTGGATGGCGAGCTTTATTGTTGATAGAGCCGAATCTCGCGAAAGTGTCCGCAATGATTATGCGGCTTCTACTGGGAAATGGCAGCCATTACCTTATTTAATCAATGTATTAACACACAGCCCAGAGCGTTATCGGCGCTACTTACGTTATTATGCCGATTATCCTGAATTGCGCTTAGGTGGGCCGACTTACCATTGGTTACGTGAAAGTTTTGTGATTGGCGATGAGCTAATTGCGAAAGCGGGAGAAATTGATGTACCACTGATGGTGTTGGAAGCCAGCGAAGAAAAAGTGGTCAGCAATAAAGAGCTACAAGCTTTTTGTCAAAGCCGACAAAAAGCGCAAATAGGACGAGAAGAAAAATTACCTCTCATCATTGAAGGGGCACACCATGAAATCCTATTTGAAGTGGATGCATTAAGAGCGATGGCGCTTAATGCTATCTGTGATTTTTTTGATCAGTATTAGTTAGGGTTTGAATATGAAATATCCTGTAGTTGCTTCCGATTTGGATGGGACACTGTTATCTCCCAATCATGATTTAACGTCTTATACAAAAGACACCTTGAAACAGCTAGTGACTTCCCAAGATGTGCATTTTGTGTTTGCAACAGGCCGTCACCATGTGGATGTTGCTCAAATCCGTGATGGTTTAGGCATCGACGCGTATATGATCACATCTAACGGTGCACGGATCCATAATACCCGCGGTGACTTAATTTTTGAGCACAATGTTGACCCTCAAATAGCTCATGAACTGTGTTTGATGGAATTTGATAACCCTGAACTTATCACTAATTACTACCATGGTGATGATTGGTTTATCAACAGGGAAAGCCCTGAACAAAAAGAATTTTTTAAAGAATCGGTATTTAACTACCAGCTGTTTGACCGCCATAATTTTGTCACTTCTGAAGTCTGTAAAGTTTACTACACCAGTGAAGATCATGACCTGCTGGTGGATTTACAGCAGCGCATTCAAGCACGCTGGCAAGATAAAGTGAATGTAACGTTTTCATTGCGTAGCTGTTTAGAAGTTATGGCTGGTGATGTTTCTAAAGGTGAGGCTCTGAAGCAAGTTGCGGCACTACATGGCTATACACCGAGTGATAGTATTGCTTTTGGCGATGGCATGAATGACAAAGAAATGCTGACTATGGCTGGAAAAGGCTGCATCATGCAAAATGCTCATCAATTGCTAAAAGATGCGTTACCACACATGGAAGTCATTGGTTCGAATAGTGATGATGCTGTTGCTCGTTATCTGAGAAATAAATACCTTAATAACGCATAATGTATTTTGTTATTTGAAATAGAGGAACCAGATAGGCAATATGTTTATCTGGTTTTTTATTATCTCAATTAGATGAAAAACGTAAGTTCCCATAGCGAAAATACAGCGAAACGTGCTTTTTGTGAAATTTAGGCCACTTTTCCTATTTTTTCTGACAAAAAGTAAATTTAAACTAGGGGGATGAGTGTTTCGGTCGATATTAATGGATAGCACTGTTTTCACAGGTTGCATATTGCACTGTTGAGGGTTCCTTAGGATGAAAAAAATTGCGTTAGCACTGTTGTTAGGCTCGATTTGTTATAGTTCTGTTTTAACCGCTAAACCTACCACTGCGCCGGCACCGGCGACAGCAGCACAAGAACCCTCGATTGAACAAATTACGCAGTTAGCACAAAAAGGTGACCCTAAAGCTCAATTTCAGCTAGGAGAGCGTTATTTTAAAGGGTTAGGTGTTTCTCAAGATTCTAAAGCAGCGGCTGAGTGGTTTATTAAGGCGGGGAACCAAGGGAATTCAGATGCACAGTTTCGCTTAGGTACGATGTTTGTAAATGGTTTTGGTGTGCGTCGTGATTATGACAAAGCGATGCTATGGTATGAACAAGCAGCGGCTCAAGGTGATACCCGAGCTGAAACCAACATGGCTATGATGTATGCACAAGGCTTAGGTGTCAGTCAAAACCTAGAAAAAGCGGCATTTTGGTTTAGAAAAGCAGCGCAAGGCGGAAATATACTTGCTCAATTCCAAATAGGCCAAATGTACTCGATTGGGAGTGGCGTTGATTTAGATGACGAGAAAGCAGTGTTTTGGTTTAGAAAAGCCGCGAAACAAAAAGATGCCAAGTCTCAAGACCGCTTAGGTGTCATGTATTCTGAAGGACGTGGTGTGAAGAAAAACTTGCAGCAAGCCTACGCATGGCTTGCAACTGCGGTGTACAGCGGCAACGCAGAAAGTCATCGTCTACAAAATAAGATTGCGGCTCAGTTAAGCCCTGAAGAATTACAGCAAGCACAAAAATTAGCGGAAGGTTATATTAAATCGTATGGTTTTAAAGCCAGCTAATGATTAAGCAGATGTGTGGGATACGATTTTGTATCCCACCAGTATGACAACAGATAATACAAGATAGCACCAAGAAAGCCGATAAAAACGATTGTTTCCCCAGCCTCGACGAATAGCTAGCTGTTGCTGTTGTGATGATAGCTTGCTACAAAGTACACGAAACCCAACGATATAAACCGCACAATACACTTGCCAAAGGTACAGTGTATTAAATGCAAAAGCTTTCCCAACAATTAATAAGATAATTAATGGAATTAAAAAGAATAAAATCGACCCAACACGTTCAAGTTGGGCGATCCTCAACATCACTAATTCGTCTTTTTCATTTAATTGTAATGGCATAATACGGCTTACAATTCCCCTGACTTACGACTAGGATTACGCCCTGAAAGATTGTTTGTCGCACTTTGCAGAGAATTATCACGGACATCCACCCTTGCTTGGAATGGTGGGAATGGCAAGGTAATTCCTTGTTCAGCAAAGGAAACTAAGATGTTTTGGTGAATTTCATGACGCGCAGGTAACCGATGGCCCATTTCAGCGGCATAGACACGTAATTCAAAAATCTGAATACCTTGTTGTAAATCAACAAGATATACTTCAGGTGCTGGGTTATCTAAAATCATCGTAGAGCGTTTGGCTGCACGTAAAATGGTATCTGTTACTAATTCACTATTGGCATCAGAAGGTGCAGGAATAGTCATGACAATACGTGTGATCGTGTCAGACAGTGACCAGTTAATAAATTGTTCAGTAATAAATGCCTTATTTGGCACAATAATTTCTTTTCTATCCCAGTCTGTCAGCGTAGTAGCACGGGTGTTGATCTTGGTAATACTCCCCGTCAAGTTACGGATAGTTACTGTGTCTCCAATCCGGATCGGTTTCTCAAATAAGATCATTAACCCTGAGATAATATTGGCGAAAATTTCTTGTAAACCAAAACCAAGCCCGACCCCCATTGCCGCAACAAGCCATTGCAGTTTTGACCACTCAATTCCTAACATAGAGAAGCCAACAATGGTCCCTATAATAGTTATCGTATACTTTGTTAATGTGCTAATGGCGTAACCAGTACCTGGTGTTAAATCCAAATGTTGGAGTACGGCCAGCTCAAGCAAAGCCGGTAAGTTACGAACCAATTGTGCGGTAACGATAATAGTCAAAATGGCAATGAAAATAGACCCCATGGTGATAGGTTGTACGGTATCAACGCCATTAACCGTTGATGTCACATCCCATAAGCGAATATTTTCAAGAAAAGAGAATGCGGTATGTAGCTCGGACCACAGCCAAATCAATGAGACCAAGGCAATCATGGTTAAAATCGAACGAACTAACCCAACGGATTGGGTACTGATGGTATCTAAGTCGATAACCTGTTCTTCGATATCAATATTTCCTTCGCTACTGGCGTTTGCTTGCTGGCTATCATCTTCACCTTTAGCACGTTGAGCTAATATCTCAGCACGGCGTTGTTTCGCACGCTCGAAGGCTAATTTACGGCGCTGCATTGACATCCAACGACGGATCGTATGATAAACGATAAGGATAACAAACCAAATGGCGACAGAGGTTTCTAAACGAGCAAGCAAGGCCTGTGAAGTTGAAAAATAACCTAAAATGGAGAAGAACCCAGCAACGATAGGTGCGAGTAATATCATCCACCACAATGCTTTATTAACAATATTCTCACCGGAGCCATGTCTATCTAAGTAGAGAGGGATTTGTGAGCGGCGTAAGTTGTTGGTAATTAAGCTAAGTGCGACACATAAAAAGATAAAGCATAAGCGGCCAATACTAGCTGCAAATTCCCTATCGCTATAATGTTCAAAGGTAATAATTGCCATCACGAGTGGAACGATGACAAAAATCGCCATTCGGTAATAACGCATCGCACGTTTAACAGAATCTTTGTCCCAACCGAAGTGAGAAATAAATAACCCAGTAGGGCGAGAAAAGGTTTCGCTGATCATAAACAGCCATAGTAAAGGTGTCGTCGCACTGACACCATAACCTATCGCCGCGGCCATGGGATATTGCCATGCACTTTGTAAGCCATAACCGATGGCTGACCACATCATAGGGAGAGGAAGAGCAACAATTATTGACCAAAAAATAGTTCGAATGGTTAAGTAAAACCGGTCTTGTGTCACCTTACCAATCCGTAAACTGGAGCGGTCAAGAAATGCTTGGTAGTGCTTGCGAGTGCTAATACTGAAAATGACTAATGCTATCGAACCTAAAAGATACAAAAATGTATCTTGTGTTGTCAGCATAACACGTAGAGCACCAGCCAGTTGGGACAAGGTATCCAGAGAAAGTAATTGAGTAATATCCGTTACTAACATGACAGGATAGCTGATGCTTATTGGCGGAACATCTGCGACCCAGAAAAGATAACGGTTTGAAGCATCTTTGACTTCTTTTAATGCATCGGTCAATTGCCCAGTGGCGACATTGAGCTTTGTTAGCTCTAACATTTCAGCATCGAGACCTGAAATTAAAGAGGTTAGTAGCTCACGGCGGGTTTTAATCAATGACTGATAAACTTGTACTTGAGCTGTATTGAGCTCATGCTCGCTTTCTTGCTCGGTTGTATCTATTTTACTTAGCCTATCGAGGCTATCTTCATAATTTAAGCGTTGAACGCGTAAATCAGCCATTTCCCGATCAAGCTGTTGGCTCTTTGGAATATCAGGCAAACGGGAGAGTTGTGTTCTGAGCGCTTCCCCTAATGTACTTGAGCTGCTGATCCACTGAGCTTGCTCGCGAATAGTTGTGAGCGCTTGTCGAGCATCGCGGATACTCGTTGAAATTTCAGCTTGGCTATTGGTGATTGCGCTCATGCGCTGTGCCTGAGCGGTTAATTCCTGAGACATTTTACGGTTAATATCAAGCTGCTCAGTTAAAAATGGGGTCAGTTCACCTTGCGCAGCCAACATCTCGGTATGTTCTAACGCTAAAATTGCTTTTTGTTGGCGTTGGGTATTTTGGAAATCACGCAGGTTTTGTAACTCAAGTTCCATACGTTGATAGCGTTTTTTGTATAACTCCAACGTAAGGCGTGAGATTTCTTGGCGGTTATTGGCAGAAAGCTGCGCCATTTCCAGTTCATTAACTGTTGATTTGCGAGCACTTACTTCGGCTTGAGCTAACGTGTACTGGGCATCGGCTAATGGCGTTGAGGGTGTACTCAGAGACTGAAAGCGCGAAGAGGCTTCAGTGAGTAAGCGTCTAGCTTCAGAAAGTTGTTGTGGCAGAATACTTAGTGATTCACTGATTTCGCGGCCTTTATCTTGCTCTTGCTGAGTTAAGCGGCTTTGATCGAGTAATTGGCTGCTAAGCTGAATAATACGTTGTTCAAGTTCACCTAAGCTGATACCCACAGGTATAGGTGCTGGTTCATCACTTTCATTGAGGATTTTTTGTCTTATTTCTTTGATAATTCTAGGAAAGTTATCAATGGCTTCTTGATAAGACTTGGCCTTTGCATCGGAATCACGTGTTTCACTCATCCAATTCAAAGCACCCTGTAATGCTTGTGCTATCTCTGCATCTTTGGGGTTGGTACTTGACTCAAGTTGTTTGAGCTCCTGCTTAATCTGTGCTTCATCCTGCGCTGCAGTCGGTGCTGCAACGGAAGAAAAAACGATTAACAGGCTAAGAAAAAAACTGATAATCACACGCACAGTGAGGAGCTCCTTCAAGGGATAATAATTTAATTAAGCGTCAGCAGGTTCTTCTGTTACTGTATTTGCAACAGTTTCAGCGAGTAATTCGCCCATACGAGTTGCATAACCGGGGATCAGTGATGAATTAAATATCACTTTGTTAGGTTCAAATAAATTAATCACCGTTGAGCCCAGTTTAAACAGCCCCATTTCCTCACCTTTTTTCAAGAAAACGGCACCTTCAGAGTCCAACTCAGGGTAAACCCAGCGCTTAATGACGCCTTCACGACTGGAATTGACGCAACCGCTCCAAACCGTCTCAATACTACCAACGATGGTTGCACCTACAAGGATTTGTACCATTAAGCCAACAGGGGTGTCAAAAACACAAATCAAGCGTTCATTTCGTGCAAACAGGTTGGGAACATTTTGTGCCGTTAATGGATTTACAGAGAATAAATCGCCTGGCACATAAATCATCTCTTTGAGTAAACCATCACATGGCATGTGTACACGGTGATAGTCACTTGGGGAGAGGTAAGTGGTAATAAAGTCACCACCACGAAAATGCTCTGCTAATTGGTATTGGCCAGCAAGTAACGCTTCAACTGTGTAATTATGGCCTTTAGCTTGGAAGATAAGGTCATCATTTATTGGGCCTAATTGACTAACTGTACCGTCAGCAGGTTGAGCAAGTTGGTGTTCTTTCTCCACAATTGGGCGAGCGCCTTCTTTTAGCTGACGGATAAAGAAATCATTAAAAGTGGCATAAGCAGTAAGCTCACTTTTTTGCGCTTCATTCATGTTCACTTTATAGACTTTTGCGAACAGTTTAATTGCCCATTGCGTCATGAAACCCGCATTGCGACTTGCGAACCAGCCTGCAAATTCAGTAAGACATTGTTTTGGAAGCATATATTGCAAGCGAATTTTAATTTTATCTAGCACGTTAACCTCTGATTTTTAAAGGTATGTTAGCAAAAGGGCGGCTATTGTACACAGTTTACTCGTCATATTTCAAACGGCCGCATCATTGGCTAACCATCATTAAATTATTTAGAGCGGGTTTAGCGTTAGTGAGTTATTTGTAAGCACTCACTAACATTATTTATCTTTCGCCGTAAAATTACCACGAGGTTTGATTTGTTCCATGCTTTCTAAAATGCGATGGTAGTTTTCAAAGCGTGATTCAGCAATTTTATTTGCTTCTACGGCTTCACGTAACAGGCAACCAGGGTCATCTAAATGTTTACAGTCACGGAATTTACAGCCGCCAAGGTAATCTTTAAATTCGACAAATCCTTTGGTCACTTGTTCCGTTGTTAGATGCCATAAACCAAACTCACGGACACCAGGGGAGTCAATCACATCGCCGCCCAATGGGAAGTGATATAAACGAGCTGTTGTTGTTGTATGTTGTCCTAGCCCTGAGTTGTCTGAAACCTCATTAACTAAAATCGCTTCTTCGTTATGTGGGAGTAATGCATTTAATAAACTGGATTTGCCCACACCAGACTGACCAACAAATACAGATACTTTACCTGCTAGCGCGTTAGTAAGCGCTTCCATGCCTTCATTGGTATGGCTTGAAACTTCGAGAACTTGATAGCCAATATCACGATAAATTGTCATTAAATCGCTTACCCACTCACGGTTTTCGTCGTCGAGTAGGTCGACTTTATTGAGAACGATAACAGGCTTAATCCCGGTGGTTTCGCAGGCAACTAAATAGCGGTCAATAATATTCAGCGAAAGCTCAGGTAAAATAGCTGAAACCACAACAATTTGGTCAATGTTAGCGGCAATCGGTTTTAAGCCATCATAATAATCGGGACGAGTTAGAACAGAACGGCGCTCGTGAACCGCTTCGACGATGCCATTTACTTTGATATCACTTTGTGTGTTCAAGGCTGGTCGCCACACCACATTATCCCCTGTAACGAGGGACGAAATCGTTCTGCGCAAGTTACAGCGTTGGATAGTCCCGTCACTTGCTTGAATATCAGCATGCTGCCCAAAACGGCTAATGACTAAGCCTTCTTGTGCTTCACCTAATTGGCTATCATCAATTTCAACTGTTTTTTGCTTTTTAAGTCTTTTTTGATGATTTTCTTGAACTCGGCGCTGTTGGCCTTTCGAAAGTTTCTGTTTAGCCACCTGTCCTCTCTTTACTATGGGCTGTATTTTAGGGGGTTACTCACGCCTGTCACTGATGGCATGAAGAGTGCTATCATACCTTAACTTCATAGAATGCAGTTAGGGTATATCATGCAAAAGAATGAGAATAATTTAATTTGGATCGATTTAGAAATGACGGGGCTCGATCCTGTTCGTGATCGTATTATTGAAATAGCGACCATTGTAACAGATAGTCATCTTAATATTTTAGCAGAAGGCCCTGTAATTGCAGTACATCAAACGGATGAACAACTCGCTTTGATGGATGAGTGGAATGTAAACACCCACACTAATAGCGGCTTAGTTGAACGTGTACGCAAAAGTACCGTGAGTGAGCGTGAAGCTGAGTTAGCCACGATTGCGTTTTTAGAAAAATGGGTTCCTCAAGGGGCATCCCCAATCTGTGGTAATAGTGTTGGGCAAGATAGACGTTTTTTGTTCAACTACATGCCTGAATTAGAAAGCTATTTTCATTATCGCTATCTTGATGTCAGTACATTAAAAGAGCTTGCTAGCCGATGGAAACCTGAAATTCTAGCGGGTTTTACTAAGAAAAATACTCATCAGGCCCTTGATGATATTCGTGAATCAGTTGCTGAGCTGGCTTATTATCGAGAAACATTTATTAAAGAATAAATATTAAATTAACGAATAAGCCGCTTAACTAAAAGTGTCCAACTTTGTGGGTTCACTTCACTTGAGCGGCTTTCATAAGCTGTTCTCTCCCAATAAGTTAACAATGTTAACTTATTGAAATCAATTTATTACAACGGGTGTTGATAAAATCACCATTGTGATTGAATTGTCAGCAAACGAATAAAAAAATAAAAATTTTGAGTGTAAGGGCTTGCTAGTATCTGAATTTTTCGTATAATGCGCTCCCCGTACCGATGAAGTTTTTGTTATTAAGTCGGCACGTGAAACATCCAAAAATGTGATGCGGGAATAGCTCAGTTGGTAGAGCACGACCTTGCCAAGGTCGGGGTCGCGAGTTCGAGTCTCGTTTCCCGCTCCAAATTTTTTGATGTTTTAGCTAAAGCACTATTTTCGTGATGCGGGAATAGCTCAGTTGGTAGAGCACGACCTTGCCAAGGTCGGGGTCGCGAGTTCGAGTCTCGTTTCCCGCTCCAAACTTTCTTAGTGTTTTAGTCAAAGTAGTACCCACCAAATGCGGGAATAGCTCAGTTGGTAGAGCACGACCTTGCCAAGGTCGGGGTCGCGAGTTCGAGTCTCGTTTCCCGCTCCAATATTTTCTTAGTCTCTTAACTTTTCTTCTTAATTAATTCTTACACAATACCTATTTAACTTAAGTAGAATCACCTAGTGTGCATATGAATTGCGCTTGTTCACTGTTTTTATCCTTTTATATCTTGAACACTAGGATCTACATGGGTTTTGCGATCTTTTTTGGATCAGATCCAGATTTCCTCTTGCATTCGTTTTCAGGTCGCCATAGAATAGCCACCCCTTAGCAATAGGGTGTTTTGCTTCCATCTCTAAGATGATGATTAGAAGTTTAAATAATAAACAAAAATATGCTTTTTTATTTACTTCGAGTCACTTTTCATTTTAGTCTTGTTTTTTGGTAACTTTTGTATTGCTAGTAAACGTAAAATCAGTATTTTTCTTTTCAATGTGCCATTAGAAAGTTATCCACAGCCCGCTCAATCAATCTGGGTTTTTATCGCGATTTGAAATAACTTATTACACAGAGTTATCCACAGGCTAATTAACAAATTTCTGTTGTGCTATTTAATTCTAGTATTTAAATAGCATTGTTGTAACTTATTGATTTATTTGTTAAGTGATTTATTTTGTCAAAATGCGGCTAGCACATCTTGCAAATTCTTTACCTATTGTCTGCTAAGCACTTTTTACTTTATTCACATCAATTTGACAATTCTTCATTTCAGGTATATAGCTGACTTTTTTCTATGCATCTCTCGGTAAACCTTTGTTAATAGCACGTACAAGGCGTTTTTGCTGTGAAGTTTGAATTGTGACTTGGTTTGCATTACGTCGATTAAGCTGTTGTTGTATAGACCATTGGAAGTGCTCATCTAGCATTTCGTTAATTCCCAACCTATTTTGTAAAGCCAGTACAATACTGTCTTGATAAGGTGCGTTACCTAGCGCCACACTGATATTTCGCAACCACTTAATATAACCAATGCGGCGGATTGCAGAGCCTTCGGTCACCTTTAAAAAGGTTTTTTCATCCCATGAGAACAAGTCGAGCAACTTTGGTGTATGTAAGTCCTTTCTTGGACTGAAATCATCTTCATCAGTTAGCTGGGAAAAACGGTTCCACGGGCAAATAAGCTGGCAGTCATCACAACCGTAGATCCGATTTCCCATTAGAGGGCGAAATTCTTCAGGGATAGCACTATCTAGCTCAATGGTAAGATAAGAAATACAGCGCCTAGCATCTACGGTGTAAGGTTCGACAATTGCACCTGTTGGGCAAGTTGTCATACAAGCAACACAGCGGCCGCAATCTTCTTCGACAGGTTTATCAACAGAAACGGGTAAATTAATCAATAATTCACCGAGAAAAAACCAAGATCCTGCTTCACGATTTAAGACTAATGAATGTTTTCCTGTCCATCCTAAACCCGCTTTGACGGCGAGAGGGCGCTCTAAGATTGGCGCAGAGTCGACAAAAGGTCGAAAATTAAGATCGTCAATGGTGGTGCCATCGGCCAGTATCACTCCGTTAAATTCACGACAATAGTCTAAAATACGATCTGAAAGTTGTTTTAGACGTTTTTTTAATAATTTGTGGTAGTCTCGCCCTAGGGCATAACGGCTGATATAACCTAATTCAGGGTTATTTAATGTACTAGCAAATGCGGCTTTGGCAGGCAAGTAATTCATACGCACGCTAATGACACGTAACGTGCCAGGGTGCAGTTCGTGTGGTCTGGCTCGCATCATCCCATGGCGATTCATCCATTCCATCTCACCATGAAATTGTTTATCTAGCCATGCTTGTAATTTGGGCTCTTCCGCTGAAAGGTCAGTATCGCAGATCCCGACTTGTTGGAAACCTGCTTCAACACCCCATTGTTTAATATTCTGAGCGAGAAGATCGAGATCGAGGTATCTTGGCATCAGATCCTATATTGAGAAAGATTAAAACGGCTGGCACTCTAACATGACCTGCGTTATTCATCAAAACGCATGAAAAAATGCCTTCAATATTGAGAACAATTATAGGATATTTCTGAACTCATCATTCAAGCAATGTTAATTAAGAAAAAAGCCCCATCTTAGGTTAAGATAAGCAGTAATATTGATGTTTGTTGATATCTCTTTATGCATTTTGATCAGCAAGATAAACTATGCATTTAAAGGATAAACAGGCGACACCGCCTATTAATGACATAATAAAAGAACAATATGAAAGAACGTACAATACAACTTGCCAATGAAGCGCAAACTGTCGCTTTAGGTAATGCTATCGCTAAGGCTTGCCATCAAGGCACAATTATTCACTTATATGGTGATCTCGGAGCAGGGAAAACCACCTTTAGCCGAGGTTTCTTACAAGCGCTGGGCCATCAAGGTCACGTAAAAAGCCCAACCTACACTTTGGTTGAACCTTATGAATTAGCAGATCGTCAAGTTTTTCACTTTGATCTCTATCGGTTAGCAGACCCTGAAGAACTTGAATTTATGGGGATTCGTGACTATTTTTCTGGAAATTCGATCTGTTTGGTCGAATGGCCGCAACAAGGTAAAGGTTTTTTACCTGAAGCGGATCTTGAGCTCCATCTGACCTATCAAGGCGAAGGGCGTCAGGCTCACTTTGTTGCTTTTTCTGCCAATGGGGAGTCGTTGTTAGAAGCATTACCCCTACTCTAAGGAAGCTATTGCTCATGTTGAATGCATCAATCCACAGAATAACAAAAAAGGGTTTTTTTACTGTTTTCGTCTTGTTTATGGCATCAGCTATGTGGCTGTTTGGAGCAAAAGCACAAGCGGCAACATTATCAAATATTCAAGTTAATAACAGCCCATCACAAGCAGAAGTGGTGCTAAGTTTTATTGATGGTAAGCCCGACTACTCCTATTTCCCATTGCATTCACCTGAGCGCCTTGTTGTTGATATCAAACAACGAGGTGAGATTATTGGTTTACCACTTAAAGTTCCCGCAGGAGACCTTGTAAAACTGGTACGGGCGAGCCAACCTTCTGATAACCAACACAAACGCTTAGTTTTAGAGCTATCTCGCGCAGCGAAAACAAAAGCGACACTTAAACAGGTTTCAGGTAAATATCAGTTGGTGTTAACGATATCGACTGGAAATGCATCCGGTTCTACCTCTTTTAATCAAACCAATAATACAGTTAAACCAGCGGCAAATAATACTCAAGATAAACCATTGAAGATGAGTAACCCTGCACCTGTGGCTACACCAACACCAACCAAATATAAAAATATGCCAAAGGGTAGCAAGCAGGTCGTCATTGCTATTGATGCAGGACACGGTGGAAAAGACCCTGGTGCGATAGGCAAGAATGGTTATAAAGAAAAAGATGTGACTCTCAGCGTCGCACGTAAATTATACCAACGCCTTGAAGCCGACCCAATGTTTAAGCCCGCGATGACACGTGACGGTGACTATTTTATTTCTGTTAGTGGTCGTTCTGATGTGGCACGTAAGAAAGGGGCTAATATGTTGGTGTCAATTCACGCGGACTCGGCTCCGAATAGCAGTGCACGGGGCGCATCAGTATGGGTATTGTCTAATCGGCGTGCAAACAGTGAACTGGGTAGTTGGCTGGAACAACGTGAAAAACAATCGGAATTATTAGGTGGGGCGGGTGATGCACTGAGTGGCGCGGACCCTTACTTAAGCCAAGCCGTTTTAGATTTACAATTCGGTCATTCTCAGCGTGTGGGGTACGATGTTGCAGTTAAAGTGATCGAACAGCTGCGAAAAGTAGGTAATATTCACAAAAGAACCCCTGAACATGCAAGCTTAGGTGTATTGCGTTCTCCTGATATCCCATCGATTTTAGTCGAAACTGGGTTTATTAGTAATGCAGCGGAAGAGCAGTTGCTAAAATCGAATGAATTCCAAGACAAAGTTGCAGAAGCTATCCATTTAGGGTTACGTCAATATTTCTTGGCGAATCCAATACAAGCAGCGCCACAATAAGGGGGAGGCATGGCTATACATATTCTATCCCCACAACTTGCCAACCAAATCGCAGCAGGTGAGGTGGTTGAAAGGCCTGCGTCAGTGGTTAAAGAGCTCGTTGAGAATAGTCTTGATGCAGGGGCAACGCGTATTGATATCGACATTGAGCGCGGTGGAGAAAAACTGATCCGTATTCGTGATAATGGTTGTGGTATCAGTAAAGATGAACTGATTTTGGCTTTAGCTCGCCATGCGACCAGTAAAATTGCCACATTAGATGATCTTGAAGCCATTATGAGTATGGGGTTTCGCGGTGAGGCACTAGCGAGTATCAGTTCTGTTTCACGTTTAACGTTGACATCAAAGCCTGCAGACCAGACAGAAGCATGGCAATCCTATGCAGAAGGTCGGGATATGGAGGTAATAGTTAAACCCGCAGCGCATCCCAATGGCACAACGGTTGAAGTATTAGATTTATTCTATAATACGCCAGCTCGTCGTAAATTTATGCGCACAGAAAAAACTGAATTCGGTCATATCGATGAAATTGTTCGCCGAATTGCGCTTTCTCGCCCTGATGTGGCTATCAACCTGACTCACAATGGGAAATTAGTAAAGCAATACCGAGCGGCTCATGATGAGGCACAGCAAGAGAGGCGTCTTGGGACGATTTGTGGAACGGGCTTTATGCAAGGCGCTTTGGCGTTGTCTTGGGAACATAGCGATCTTGCTATCAAAGGGTGGGTCGTTTCTCCATCAATGACGTCGGGTAGTGAAACACAATATTGCTATGTCAATGGCCGTATGATGCGTGATCGCCTGATTAATCATGCTATTCGTCAAGCTTATGAAGGGCATTTAGACGAAAACCAGCAGCCAGCTTATGTCCTGTATTTGACCATTGACCCAAAACAAGTTGATGTTAACGTACACCCAGCAAAACATGAGGTTCGTTTTCACCAAGCTCGTCTGGTACATGATTTTATTTATCAAGCGGTACGAACAGTATTATTAGAAGCCGCATCTATTGATGAGCTTCCGGGTATCGAACCTGTAAATACAGAACTGGAAAATCGGCCTTCTGCGGGGGGAAATTATTTTTCTTCTCCTAGTGTGGCTCCTAAGCAACATAAGGCAGAAAACAAGACGATAGTCGAGAATACCCTTCTAGAGCCTAAAACACCTTATAAGCAGGCTAGCCACTTAAAGGATAATGCTAAAAATCACGCTTTTTCTTCGCCGAAATCAACGTCAGGTTTTTCAGAAAATGTACCAGCAAAAACGTTTGGCTCAACTTATGACAAAAAAGCAGGCGAACTGTATCAGAGCTTAATGTCCATTCCGGTTGCTCCTGAAGATAAAAAGCCGCTTTTTCCTGAACGTAACCCAATCAGTTCACCGCAAATATCCTCACAACCTGTAGCAAAAAATGCGGATAACTACCTTTTTGGCAAAGTATTGACAATTTACGCAAAAAACTTTGCATTAATTGAGTCTTCGTTGGGGCTAATCCTGTTATCCTTAACGGAAGCTAATTATTTATTGAAGTTGTCACAATTGTCACCGAGTGGTGGAGCCTTAAAGCCCCAACCATTGTTAATACCTCTAAAATTGTCACTTAAAAATGATGAAATAGAGGTTTTACAGCGGTACAAGGAACAATTGACAATATTTGGTATCGAAGCCACGATATTACATGGAAAAGTAACAATTCATACGGTATCGTTACCATTAAGAACACAAAATTTATCACAGCTTTTTTCTGAGCTACTCGATTTTTTATCGAGAAAAGAAAGTGTCACTGACGAAGAGATAGCACAATGGCTCGCTAAAGCAGTTTCACAGGTTAAAACAGAAGAAAGTTGGAGTTTAGCACAGGCTGTTCAGTTGCTGGCTGATGTTGAGCGGGTATGTCCGCAGTGGGTGAAAAACCCTCCACCAACATTATTACAATTAATTAATTTACAATCCGTGGTAGCTACACTAACAAATGAGTGATTTAGCAACTCAGAAAAAACCTGACGCAATATTCCTAATGGGTCCGACGGCCTCAGGTAAAACCGCTTTGGCGATAGAACTTCGCAAGCATTTGCCTGTGGAAATTATTAGTGTCGATTCGGCATTAATTTACCGAGGGATGGATATTGGCACAGCAAAACCAACAACAGAAGAACTCAGCCAAGCTCCCCATCGTCTGATTGATATCCTCGATCCGTCTCTACCATACAGTGCTGCCGATTTTCGCCGTGACGCATTAAATGCCATGGCTGAAATTACCTCACAAGGTAAAATTCCATTATTAGTTGGCGGCACAATGTTGTATTTTAAAGCCTTATTAGAAGGGCTTTCACCTCTTCCTTCAGCTGACCAAGCAGTTCGTACTGAAATTGAACACATTGCGAAAGAACAAGGGTGGGGGGAGATTCACCGTCGTCTTACTGAGGTTGACCCAGTTGCCGCGGCAAGGATTCACCCTAACGACCCACAAAGATTATCCCGTGCTTTAGAGGTATATCTCATTTCGGGACAAACTTTGACTGAAATGATACAAACAGCAGGGGAAGAATTGCCTTATAATGTGTTTCAGTTTGCTATTGCGCCACAAGATCGTAAAATTTTACATGAGCGCATAGAACAACGTTTTCATCTGATGATAGATGCGGGTTTTGAAGAAGAAGTTCGCAAGTTACATCAACGAAATGATTTACATGTTGACCTCCCTTCAATTCGTTGTGTGGGGTATCGGCAAATGTGGTCATATTTAGATGGTGAAATTGGCCATGATGAAATGATTTATCGGGGGATTTGTGCAACTCGCCAATTGGCAAAACGTCAAATTACCTGGTTAAGAAGCTGGGAGAATGTTCATTGGCTAGATAGTGAACAACCTCAGCAAGCGCTTAGCACCGTTATGCAGGTTATGCGTGCATAGGACTGATGTTTGTGTACAATTAGAACGTTAAGCGCAATTTTTGAGTAGTTACTTTTTGGAATCTAAAAGATTCTCTTTTAAAAACAACAAAATAAGGAAAACATAGAATGGCTAAGGGGCAATCTTTGCAAGATCCGTTCCTGAACGCATTACGTCGTGAAAGGGTTCCGGTCTCTATTTATCTCGTTAATGGCATCAAATTGCAGGGGCAAATTGAGTCTTTTGACCAATTTGTCATTTTATTAAAAAACACAGTTAGCCAGATGGTTTATAAACACGCTATCTCGACTGTTGTCCCTGCTCGCCCTGTTTCTCATCATAGCGGTACTGCGGGTAGCACTGGTAATGGTAATTACCATTCAGGTAACCCTGCAGCGCAAGATGGCGAAGTAACTGAGTAAGTTTGTACGCTAAAAGACAAGGAAAGCATGGGTAGGGAGACTGTACCTGTGTTTTTCCTTTGCAATTATTGTTTAGCCTAAGAGGTTACACCTTGTTTGATAGGTATGAAGGCGGTGAACTAGCTGTATTAGTCCATGTCTTTTTTTCTCAAGAGAAAGACGTTGATAATCTGGCAGAATTTGAGTCACTTGTGACATCTGCTGGGGTAAAACCAGTACAAATAGTCACGGGCAGTCGTAAAGCTCCTCATCCAAAGTTTTTTGTTGGGGAAGGTAAAGCAGAAGAAATTGCCCAAGCTGTTGAGGAAAGTGGTGCAGATGTGGTGTTGTTTAATCATACTCTAAGCCCTGCTCAAGAACGTAATCTCGAAAGGATTTGCCAATGTAAGGTGGTTGACCGTACAGGGGTAATTTTAGATATTTTTGCTCAACGCGCACGTACACACGAAGGTAAGCTTCAAGTTGAATTGGCTCAATTAAGGCATTTATCGACTCGCTTAGTGAGGGGATGGACGCACTTAGAGCGACAAAAAGGCGGGATTGGTTTACGAGGCCCCGGTGAAACTCAACTTGAAACTGACCGCCGGCTATTAAGAGATAAAATTAAACAAATCTTATCTCGTCTTAGTCGGGTGGAAAAACAGCGTGAACAAGGGCGTCAAGCGAGAAGTAAGGCAGATATCCCGACTATTTCGCTTGTCGGTTATACCAATGCTGGTAAGTCTAGCTTGTTTAACCGCATGACGGCCGCTGATGTTTATGCTGCTGACCAGTTATTTGCAACACTTGACCCAACACTTCGTCGTATTGATGTAGAAGATGTTGGTGTTGTCGTTCTTGCAGATACTGTGGGTTTTATCCGCCATTTACCCCATGATTTGGTTGCAGCTTTTAAAGCAACCCTGCAAGAAACACGTGAAGCAACGTTATTGCTGCACGTTATCGATGCAGCTGACAATCGCTTGGATGAAAATATTCATGCAGTTGAAAGTGTGTTAGAAGAAATCGAAGCGGATGAAATACCAACACTTTTAGTGATGAACAAAGTTGATATGCTGGAGGATTTTGTCCCGCGTATTGACAGAGATGAGGATAACAAGCCGGTTCGTGTCTGGGTTTCAGCGCAAACGGGCGATGGTATCCCATTGTTGCTACAGGCATTGACGGAACGTCTTTCAGGTGAAATCGCACATGTTGAATTGCGTTTACCACCGAATGAAGGCCGTTTACGTAGCCGTTTCTATCAACTTCAGTCAATCGAACGTGAATGGCAGGAAGAAGACGGCTCAATTGGCCTTGAGGTGCGTATGCCAATGGTGGATTGGCGGCGTCTGTGCAAACAAGAGCAGCAATTACCTGACTATGTTATTTAATCGCTTTGGTTATTAATAATGCTTTGGCCGTTAATAATTTGGCCGTTAATAATATAGTTAGGCAATGGAATTGATATTAAGAGCCCTATCGCTCTTAGCCCTGAAAATCAATCATAAAGAATGGAGCTAAAACATGGCGTGGAATCAGCCCGGTAATGACGGACAAGACCGCGATCCGTGGGGAAGCGGCAATAAAGGCGGCAACTCTGGCGGGAACAAAGGTGGTCGAAAACGTGGGGCTTATGATCTCGACGATCTCTTTCGTAAACTAGGCAGCAAGCTTGGTGGAAATAAAGGCGGCGGTGGTGATGGTGATAATAAACAACCATCACAAATCAGTGGCCGTTTAGGTATGTTAGCTCTTGCTGCTATCGTTGTTGTATGGGCAGGTTCAGGCTTCTACACCATCAAAGAAAGTGACCGTGGCGTAGTATTACGTTTTGGTGAATATAGTGGTATTGTTGGGCCTGGTTTGAACTGGAAACCAACCTTCATTGATAGGGTCATTCCTGTCAACGTAGAAACCGTGCGTGAACAAGCGACAAATGGCATGATGTTAACGTCAGATGAAAACGTGATCCGCGTTGAAATGAACGTTCAATATCGTGTTACCGACCCTGCGCAATATTTATTTAGTGTCACAAACCCAGACAATAGTCTGCGTCAGGCGCTAGATAGTGCTGTGCGTGGTGTAATCGGTCAGTCTGCGATGGAGCAAGTACTGACTACGAATCGTGCTTTTATCCGTGATGTTACACAAAAAGAGCTCGAAGCAACAATTGCACCATACAAGATGGGTATCACACTGCTTGACGTTAACTTCCAAGCAGCGCGTCCACCTGAAGATGTTAAAGCGGCATTTGATGACGTAATCTCAGCAAGGGAAGAAGAACAAAAAACCATTCGTGAAGCGCACGCTTATCGAAATGAAGTTCTTCCTCTGGCAAAAGGTAACGCACAACGCCTAATTGAAGAAGCCGAAGCGTATAAAGCGAGTGTGGTCTTCAAAGCAGAGGGTGAGGTGGCAAGTTTTGCGAAAATGTTACCTGAATATCGTGCTGCGCCAGAAATCACCCGTGAGCGTTTGTATATCGACACAATGGAGCGTGTGTTAAGTAATACACGTAAAGTGATTGCGAATGATAAGAGCAACAGCATGTTAGTGTTGCCGCTGGATCAAATCATGCGCGGTACAAATTCAGATGCGGCTTCAACGTCAAAAGCTAATCCGTCAGCAAGAATGGCGACGCCAAGCAATAGTTCGTCATCATCTGCTGCAACACCAGCACAGCCAAATAACGCTGTTCGTGGTGATGCTGTTAGAGTAGGGAGACAATAATCATGCGTAAATCGCTAATTGTTATCGTTATTGCCATCTTGGCAGTTGCATACGCATCTATCTTTATTGTTCCTCAAACTGACCGCGGTATCGTATTGCGTTTTGGTAAAGTTCTACGTGACTCTGAAAACAAACCGATCATTTATGAGCCGGGTCTGCATTTCAAAGTTCCATTTATTGAAACTGTGAAAATGTTGGATGCACGTATTCAGACTCTTGAAATTCAAGCTGACCGCTATCTGACAAGTGAAAACAAAGACTTAATGGTGGACTCCTACCTGAAATGGCGTGTTACTGATTTCAGTCGTTATTATGTAGCGACTGGCGGTGGTAATCCATTCCAAGCGGAAACACTGTTAAAACGTAAATTTAGTGACCGTTTACGTTCTGAGTTTGGTCGTTTAAGCGTTAAAGACATTATCACTGATTCACGTGGTCGTTTAACTGTTGATGTGCGTGATGCTTTGAACAAAGGTACTGCAATTGACGACTCAACAAAAGAAGCGGATGCAGCGATTGCGGATGCAGCAAAACGTGTTGAAGAGGAAACGAACCTGAAGCCACTGGTTGTGAATGCAAACAGTATGGCGGCGTTAGGTATCGAGGTTGTCGATGTACGTATTAAACGTATTGAGCTGCCAAACGAAGTTTCTGAAGCTATCTATGCGCGTATGCGTGCAGAACGTGAAGCAGTTGCACGTCAACATCGTTCACAAGGTCAAGAAGAAGCGACTAAGATCCGCGCTGTTGCAGATAAAACAGTAACAGAAACGTTGGCTGAAGCAGAACGTACCGCTCTAACTTACCGAGGTGAGGGTGATGCGATGGCAACGAAACTGTTTGCTGATGCATTCAACCAAGATCCAGAGTTCTATGCGTTTATTCGTAGCTTGCGTGCCTATGAGCAAAGCTTCAAGAGTGGTGAAGACGTGATGGTATTAAGCCCAGACACTGACTTCTTCCGCTTTATGAAGGCGCCAACTAAGCTTCGCGCGACAGATTAATAACAAGCTAAGTTGCGTGCAACCTAGCAAAATAACTGTTAATCTATTAAAGAAAAGCCCGCTTCGGTGGGCTTTTTTTCGCCTGTCGTTTTAAGTATAGGATTTTTCAGGGAAAATTTGAGCTGCTCAACTGATGGCATTCATTTTGAGTTTACGGCAGAAATAAAAAATACCATTTTACTTGCTTTCCAGAAAAAAATTTTTGTATTGCCAAAATATCACTGGAACAGTTCATTTTTGATGGTAGAATTCATTTTTAAGCAACCGAGTGTATTTCAAAATGGGTAAGAACGTTGTCGTACTGGGCACCCAATGGGGTGACGAAGGGAAGGGCAAGATCGTTGACTTGCTGACAGAGCGTGCTAAATATGTAGTTCGCTATCAGGGCGGCCATAATGCTGGCCATACTCTTGTTGTAAACGGTGAAAAAACCGTTCTCCACTTAATTCCATCCGGTATTCTTCGTGAAAATGTCATCAGCATTATTGCTAATGGTGTTGTTTTAGCGCCAGACGCATTAATGAAAGAGATGAAAGAATTGGAAGACCGCGGTGTTCCTGTTCGGGAACGTTTACGTCTTTCTGAAGCATGCCCACTGATCCTGCCTTATCATATCGCATTAGATAATGCGCGTGAAAAAGCTCGTGGTTCCAAAGCGATTGGGACAACAGGTCGTGGTATTGGTCCTGCTTATGAAGATAAAGTTGCACGTCGTGGTTTGCGCGTTGGTGATTTATTCGATAAAGCAACGTTTGCAGAAAAATTAAAAGAAATCGTTGAATACCACAACTTCCAACTTGTTCATTACTATAAAGAACCTGCTGTCGATTACCAAAAAACGTTAGATGATATTATGGCTGTGGCTGATATCTTAACTGGCATGGTAATTGATGTTTCTGATCTGCTCTATAAAGCAAATCAGAAGAATGAATTAGTGATGTTTGAAGGCGCACAAGGGACATTATTAGATATCGACCACGGTACGTATCCTTATGTAACCTCTTCAAATACGACAGCTGGTGGTGTGGCGACGGGTTCTGGTTTAGGTCCTCGCTATGTAAACTACGTATTAGGTATCATCAAAGCTTACTCAACACGTGTTGGTGCGGGCCCATTCCCTACTGAGCTGTTTGACGAAGTGGGTGAGTTCCTGCGTGAAAAAGGCCAAGAATTTGGTGCAACTACAGGCCGTAAACGCCGTACTGGTTGGTTAGATATCGTTGCGATTAATCGTGCGGTACAAATCAACTCACTGTCAGGCTTCTGTATGACTAAACTGGATGTTTTAGACGGTTTAGAAGAAGTCAAAATTTGTGTAGGCTACCGCCGTCCAGATGGTAAAGTGTTAGAAACAACACCTTTAGCTGCTGATGAGTGGGATGGTTTAGAGCCAGTTTATGAATCAATGCCAGGTTGGAAAGAAACAACTTTTGGTGTGAAACAAAGAGAATTACTGCCACAAGCAGCTCTGAATTACATCGAACGTGTTGAAGAACTAACGGGTATTCCAGTTGATATTATTTCAACGGGCCCAGATCGTTCAGAGACCATGATCCTGCGTGATCCATTTGATGTTGAGTAATAACACTGACTGCGCCTTAAACGGGCGCAGTTTTTTTACTGCTTTACCTCCTTCCAATATGTCGCTTCTTTGATAAAACAGTCAAAATTCCCCATAATGATTGAATTAAGTCACTTTTGTGTGCAAATTCTGTGCAATTAAATGCATATTTGACCTGTGTTATACGTTAAACTGTATTTAGCAACATATAATTTATTAGCATGCTATATTTTATTCAGAAAACTGAATGTGTTGGGTTAGAAATAGTAAATGTGAATTTTAAAAGAAGTCACATGTTTTTAGGCCACTGATTTGCGGCCAACAGCGTTATAGCTAAAATTTTGAGGTGATTGTGCAACTGACTAGTTTTACAGATTATGGGTTACGAGCTCTTATTTATCTGGCTTCTCTGGGTGAAGGGAAAATGACCAGTATTACTGAGGTCACCGAGGTCTACGGTGTATCTCGTAACCATATGGTAAAAATTATTAATCAGCTCAGTCACTTAGGTTATATTAAAGCCACTCGTGGCAAAAATGGCGGGATTACACTAGGACAACCAGCAGAATCAATTCGTATAGGGGACGTTGTTAGAGCATTAGAACCCCTGACTCTTGTTAATTGTAGTGGTGAGTTTTGCCACATTACACCTGCGTGTCGTTTAAAAGGTGTGCTACACCAAGCAATACAGCAGTTTTTACAAGAACTTGATCAATACACGCTGGCGGACATGGTGAAAGATAACAGCCCGCTCTATCAACTACTGCTTGATTAGCATTTGCGGTAGTTATGAATTCTGATGACAACGGAGGTAACGATGTCACAAGATCCTTTTCAGGAAAGAGAAGCAGAAAAATACGAGTCCCCAATTCCAAGTCGAGAATATATTCTTGACCTTATCTCGAAGCGTACTGCACCAGCTAACCGCGAAGAAATCGCACAATTATTGAATTTATCGACAGAAGATGAATTAGAGGCATTACGTCGTCGGTTAAGAGCCATGGAACGTGATGGTCAACTGGTCTTCACTCGCCGTCAGTGTTATGCCTTACCGGAGCGTTTAGACTTATTAAAAGGGAAAGTCATTGGTCACCGTGATGGTTACGGCTTCCTACGTGTTGATGGTAAAAAAGAAGATTACTATTTATCTCAAGATGAAATGAAACGCGCCATGCATGGGGACGTTATCTTGGCGCAACCTTATGGGCAAGATCGTAAAGGGCGTACAGAAGTTCGGGTTGTTCGTGTGTTAGAGCCGCGTAATAACCAAATTGTTGGTCGCTATTTTATCGAATCGGGGATGGGGTTTGTCGTACCGGATGATAGCCGTTTAAGCTTTGATATTTTGATACCGAAAGATCGTGTTCTTGGCGCTCGAATGGGTAATGTGGTGGTGGTTGAATTAGTCACTCGTCCACAACGTCGCTCGCAAGCGGTGGGGAATATCATTGAAGTATTAGGCGAAACAATGGGCACAGGTATGGCGGTGGAAATCGCTTTACGTACTCATGAAATCCCACATTCATGGCCACCACAAGTTGAAAAACAAGTCGCTGACCTAAGTGAACATGTCCCTGAGTCTGCGAAAAAAGGGCGCGTGGATTTACGCGACTTACCGTTAGTCACGATTGATGGTGAAGATGCTCGTGACTTTGATGATGCAGTGTACTGTGCACCGAAGAAAGGCGGTGGCTGGCGCTTATGGGTGGCGATTGCGGATGTAAGCTATTATGTCCGCCCACAAACGGCTCTGGATACAGAAGCGCGTAGCCGCGGTAATTCGGTATATTTCCCATCTCAAGTCGTTCCTATGCTACCGGAAGTCTTATCGAACGGTCTGTGCTCACTTAACCCTGGTGTTGACCGCCTGTGTATGGTGTGTGAAATGACGGTGTCGGCATCTGGTAAGCTTTCTTCATACAAGTTCTATGAAGCGGTTATGAGTTCTCATGCAAGGTTAACTTATACAAAAGTATGGAAAATCTTGGAAGGAGACGAAGAACTGCGCGAGCACTATAAAGCGCTAGTGCCACATATTGAGCATTTGCATCAATTATATAAAGCACTTGATGCTGCACGTATTGAGCGTGGTGCGATTTCTTTTGAATCTGAAGAAGCGAAATTTATTTTTAATGCGGAGCGACGTATTGAAAGTATTGAGCCAGTAGAGCGCAATGATGCACATAAATTGATTGAAGAGTGCATGATTTTGGCTAACATTGCGGCGGCTCGGTTCGTTGAGAAAAATGAAGAGCCTGCATTGTACCGTGTGCATGACCGCCCTAAAGAAGAAAGCGTGATGAATTTACGCTCTGTTTTTAGTGAATTAGGGTTGACTCTGCCGGGCGGAATGAAGCCGGAGCCGAAAGATTATGCGCAGGTAATGAATGAAGTGGCTGAACGCCCTGATCATGAATTACTACAAACCATGATTTTACGATCAATGAAACAAGCGATTTATGATCCTGAAAATCGTGGTCACTTTGGTCTAGGTTTGAAATCGTATGCTCACTTTACATCACCAATTCGTCGTTACCCAGACCTGACGTTACACCGCGGGATAAAATATCTGCTGGCTAAAGAACATGGTCATTCAGATAAACGCTGGACGGAAACGGGTGGCTGGCATTCAGACATGGATAGCATGTTACAGCTTGGCGAGCACTGCTCAATGACTGAGCGCCGTGCTGATGAAGCAACACGTGATGTGGCTGACTGGCTGAAATGTGATTTCATGCAGGACCAAGTAGGCCAAACCTTTACAGGTTTAATTACCAGTGTGACCGGTTTTGGCTTCTTTGTTCGCCTTAATGATTTATTTATTGATGGTTTAGTGCATATTTCAACGTTGGATAATGACTACTATCGTTATGATGCGGTCGGTCAGCGTTTAATTGGTGAATCATCAGGTACCACTTACCGTCTTGGCGATGAAGTGGAAATTCGTGTTGAAGCGGTGCATATGGATGAACGCACCATCGATTTCGCATTAATTTCAACCACTCGGAAAGCGAAAAACCCGGGCAAAACGGCGCGGGACAAAATGAAGCAAGAAGTTAAAAATGCTACACGCCCAGCTCGTCGAAAAGCGGATGCGAGTAAAGATAAAAACTTCGAGCCTGATTCTGCATTTCGTCGTTCCGATAAAAAAGGAAAAAAAGCTGAGGCTAAGCCAGAGGCGAAAGGGAAAGGAAAAGGCAAAAAGCCTTCCGATAAAACCAGAAAAATTACAGCAAAATTAAAAGCTAAACGCGTTGCAAAAAAATCCCAAAAACAAGAGGGATAATGGTATTGCTGTAGTTATTAACCATCGTTATTAACCAAAGTGGCGCTAACACGCCACTTTACTATTTATTAATATAAATAAGAAATTTATGAGCGAAATGATTTATGGCATTCACGCAGTGAAAGCCTTACTTGAGCGTTCACCGCAACGCATTAAAGAAGTCTATATTTTGAAAGGTCGTGAAGACCGCCGATTAATGCCGCTGGTGCATGAAATCGAAGCATTAGGTGTTGTTGTTCAAGTAGCGAACCGTCAATGGATGGATAGCCAAACCGAAGGCGCCGTTCACCAAGGTATCATTGCGAAAGTATTACCGGGTAAACAGTATCAAGAAGGTGACCTGCCTGATTTATTGGAGAGCACACCATCGCCATTTTTATTGGTATTGGATGGCGTGACAGACCCTCATAACTTAGGCGCGTGTTTACGTAGCGCTGATGCCGCTGGCGTTCATGCTGTGATTGTTCCTAAAGATAAATCTGCTCAGCTTAATGCAACCGCGAAAAAAGTGGCCTGTGGCGCGGCAGAAAATGTTCCACTTATTCGTGTGACGAATCTGGCAAGGACATTGCGTTTGCTACAAGAATACAATGTATGGATTGTGGGAACGGCGGGTGAAGCTGACCATAATTTATACCAAAGCAAATTAACTGGCTCGATAGCCTTAGTTATGGGAGCTGAAGGCGAAGGCATGCGCCGTTTAACTCGTGAGCACTGTGATGAGTTAATTAGTATTCCAATGGCGGGCTCTGTGTCATCATTAAATGTGTCAGTGGCGACAGGGGTTTGTTTATTTGAAGCGGTGCGTCAGCGCTTACCTGTTTCTGTAGAAAAATAATATTTAATGTAAAACGGTATCCATCTCTTGAGTTTTATCTCAGGGATGGGTATAGTTACGCGTCAATTTTTTAGCCGCACTCAATAAGTTCCTTGCCTCCGCGGGCCGCGGTTAACCCAGACAGGAGGCTAATAATCCGTAAGGAGCAACTACTAATGCGTCATTACGAAATCGTTTTTATGGTCCATCCTGACCAAAGCGAACAGGTTCCGGGCATGATCGAGCGTTACAGTGCTGTTATCACTAACGCACAAGGTCAGATTCACCGTCTGGAAGACTGGGGCCGCCGTCAACTGGCTTACCCAATCAATAAACTGCACAAAGCACACTATGTTCTTCTGAACGTAGAAGCGCCGCAGGAAGCGATTGATGAGCTGGAAACTAACTTCCGCTTCAACGATGCCGTTATCCGCAGCATGGTTATGCGCTTAAAACACGCAGTAACAGAAGCTTCTCCAATGGTCAAAGCTAAAGACGAACGTCGTGGCCGTGACATGTCTGATGAATATCAGGATGAAGAAGTAGAAGAAACTGGGGATTCTGAAGAGTAATTGCGCAGGTGACCACTAATCGTTTGGTGTTAACAGGCATAGTCTGTAAAGCATTGATTCGAAAAGTGAGTCCGTCAGGCATTCCTCACTGCCAGTTTGTTTTAGAACATCGTTCACAGCAGCTGGAAGCAGGACTGTTAAGGCAAGCATGGTGCAGAATGCCCATTATCGCCAGCGGACAAACCTTACAAGCCCATACTCACAGTATAACGGTCGGCAGTTGGATTACAGTAAGCGGTTTCATTAGTACCCATCAAGGGCGCAATGGGATCAGCAAGATTGTCCTCCATGCCGAGCAGATTGATTTGATAGATTCTGGAGACTAGCCATATGGCACGTTATTTCCGTCGTCGCAAGTTCTGCCGTTTCACAGCGGAAGGCGTTCAAGAGATCGACTATAAAGATATCGCAACGCTGAAAAACTATATCACTGAAAGTGGTAAAATTGTACCAAGCCGTATCACCGGTACTCGTGCAAAATATCAACGCCAGCTCGCTCGTGCTATCAAGCGCGCTCGCTACCTGTCTCTGTTACCATACACTGATCGTCATCAGTAATTGGTACAGTCCATTAACGACTAATAGAGGATAAGGTAATGCAAGTTATTCTGCTTGATAAAGTAGCTAACCTAGGTAGCCTGGGTGATCAGGTTAACGTTAAATCGGGCTATGCTCGTAACTTCTTAGTTCCACAGGGCAAAGCTGTTCCTGCGACTAAGAAAAACATCGAATTCTTCGAAGCTCGCCGCGCTGAACTGGAAGCTAAATTAGCTGACGTTCTGGCAGCAGCACAGGCTCGTGCAGCAGCTGTTACTGCTCTGGGTTCTGTAACTTTAGCTTCTAAAGCTGGTGACGAAGGTAAACTGTTCGGTTCAATCGGTACTCGTGATATCGCTGACGCAATTACTGCGGCTGGCGTTCAAATCGCGAAAAGCGAAGTTCGCCTGCCAAACGGCGTTCTGCGTACTACTGGTGACCACGAAGTTCACTTCCAGTTACACAGCGATGTTTTCGCAGAGCTGAACGTTATCATCGTTGCTGAGTAATCAATAATGATGATATGCATCACTGGGTTATCCATGATGCGAATAAAAACACCGGCTAAGTCCGGTGTTTTTTATTTTCTAGACAATATTTTTGTATTTATTGATTAGCTAAGCATTGGTAGTCGAGTAATTCACCCGCAGAACCTAAGTTCAAATCCCAAAAATTCAATCGGTTGGCAAGTAATACCTTAGAACCATCTTTAAGCTGTACCATTGCTAGGCCAAAATTACCCATTTTATCGTGATGCTTGATGACATATTCGTTTAGTTGATGAAACGAATTTTCTACATGGGGTGAGCCTTCCGGAAATTTTTTGGCTAAGTAATGATGACTCGCTAGTTCAGAAGATAAAGAAGCCCAATGTGTTGTTATTGTTGATGAAAGTTGATTAAGCGTTTTATTTATCTCAGGTTTTAAGCAGGCAATATGAATATGGAGTTGGTCTTGGGAGCGGCCATATTGGGAGTTTACCGCAATGGCCAATAAATGTTCAGGAATTGGGTGGGTTGTTTGTTGTGACAAACTGCCCCTTTCTTGCCAAGCGATAGCAAAATAGTCGGGTGAGTTTTGTTCCAATAATTGGCTAGATTCTATCCCTGTGATCTTTTCAGTCGGGATAATTAAGTTGTGTAAAGGCCCTTTTTTATCTTTGAATAATACATAGTATTTTTCCTGTTCCACTTTCAAGCAGGGCAGCGTTGTTGGAAGTAATGGAATACATTGAGTATTAACGATGTTCCACAGCGCATTTGAATTGATCTTGAACCATGAAATAGAGCTAACAATCACGATAAGTAATAAAAGAGCCACACCTAAAAATATGTTAATCCATTTGCGCTTTAGCATGATAGTTTTTATTGCTTAACATGTTAGTGAGAGAGACTATTTATTATATATCGCTAAATTTATATATTGTTAAGCCAAGGTGGGGTAAATAGTGCAAATTCAGACTAAGTATTAGGGTAGCGGGATGCTACCCTAAAGTCGGTGTTTAAACTAAGGTGTACGGTAATAGCTTCCGTCACTTAACCGCGCGAAACTATAAGTTTTCCCATCAGAGCCGGTAGTTTCTAATAATTGAACTTCACCTTTTGTATTCGCTTTCAGACGAATTTTTTGCCCTTGGCGTAAATTACTCAGTGGTTTCTCCGCCCCTTCAACGCGTGCCATAATAAAAGCGTCATTGGCTTGTAAGTTATTATCGCGAAAGAGTTGTGCGAGCGTCTTCCCTTTTTGTACTCGGTAGTTTTGCCATTCATTAGCAGAAGGGCGAGTTGTTTTGGGCTCAGGCGTTTTTTCTGGTGATGTTACCGTCGTAGGCTCATTAGGTTCAGGCTCATTAGGTTCTGGGATAATTTCGGGCTCAGTAGGTAAAAGAGGTGAATTATCTTCAGGTGCCGGCACGGGCTCTGGTATCGGCGGTGTAATAGTCGGTTCAGGCACAACCTCAGGGGTAGTAGGTGGTGGGATAACAATAGGCTGGTTTTGAACAATATCGCTGGGGGATTTTTCGCTTGCAGGCCAAAAAAAAGCGACCACGACAATTAAGGCAAGCAGTGCAATACCATAGCGATGAAATTTTGAAAGTTTAAACATCACTCCTCCTTGATGAGGCAATGAGTAAATTAGACCGTATTAATACGCATACTAGCACCCTTTTTAGGCTTTTTTAGCGTTGGGCTGAATTTTTCAGAGAACACTGAATAAATTTGTCGGGAATCAATCAGTTTTATTCTTTAGATTCATTGTTTGGGTTTACCCATAAGGATGGGGCTGCTATTCTTGGATTTTCTCAAAATCATATGGGTATTTTCATGGCAAACCAAAATTTCGATTCGGTAGAAGCTCAAGCGAGTTATGGCATAGGTCTACAAGTTGGGCAGCAATTATTAGAGTCAGGGCTAGAAGGTTTAGTGCCAAATGCAATTTTAGCAGGCCTCGTTGACGCTTTAGAAGGCAATATGCCATCGGTACCTGTTGAAACTCTGCACAAAGCATTGCGTGAAGTGCATGAGCGTGCCGACGCTGTTCGTGTATCCCGCCAGGCAGCATTAGCGGAAGAAGGCCAAAAATTCCTAGATGAAAACCAAAAACGTGATGGTGTTTCAACGACTGAGTCTGGCTTACAATTTTCAGTGATTAACCAAGGTGATGGTGCTATCCCATCTCGCTCAGACCGCGTACGTGTTCACTATACAGGGCGTTTAATTGATGGCTCTGTGTTTGATAGCTCAGTACAGCGTGGGCAGCCAGCAGAGTTTCCTGTAAGCGGCGTTATTCCAGGTTGGATTGAAGCATTGACCTTGATGCCAGTCGGCTCTAAATGGGAATTATATATCCCTCACCAATTAGCTTATGGTGAGCGTGGTGCAGGTGCATCAATCCCGCCATTCAGTACATTAGTATTTGAAGTTGAATTACTTGAAATTTTATAATTTCTGTTAGTTCAGTTCACAGTTAAAAAGCTTCATTGTCTTTGGACTTTGGGGCTTTTTTTATGGCGTTAATTTCACACAATTGCTACTCTTGCAGTAAAGGGTCATCAGAGAGGTGAATAATATGCTACAGCAAATTTGCGAATTAGCTCAAGAAGCGGGTTATGCGATTATGGAAACTTATAATGCGCAAGAACCTTTACAGGTTGAACACAAAAGTGATAATTCGCCTGTTACAGAGGCTGATATTGCCGCCCACAATGTGATTACCGCGGGCCTTGCTCGTATTGCTCCTGATATCCCCCAACTGTCTGAAGAAGATCCTCCTGAATGGCCAGTCAGGCAGAATTGGCAACGCTATTGGTTGATTGACCCATTGGATGGAACGAAAGAATTTATTAATCGTAATGGGGATTTTACGGTTAACATTGCCCTTATCGAGAACGGTGTACCAACGATGGGGGTAGTATATGCCCCAGCGAAAGGGCTGCTGTACTACGCTGAAGGTAATCAGGCATGGAAGGAGGAGGGTGGCCATAAGCAACTTATTCATGTGAATGATGCCAAGCCACCAGTCATTGTTATCAGCCGTTCCCATCAAGACAATGAATTAATGGATTATTTAAAACAAATGGGTGAACACACGACAGTAGAAATTGGTTCTTCACTCAAATTTTGTTTGGTTGCGGAAGGAAAAGCACAGCTTTACCCACGTTTTGGGCCTACAAATATTTGGGACACTGCAGCTGGACATGCGGTTGCCATTGGTGCAGGGGCAAAAGTCGTTGATTGGCATGGAAAAACGCTCGATTATACACCTCGAGAGTCTTTCTTAAATCCAGGTTTTCGGGTGATTTTATTCTAAACATCAATAAAGGTTGGGAAGTGATTTCCCAACCTAATTAATAACTAATTATCTAGTTGCAGCACTTTGGCAGTGGCTGTACGAATATCTAAACAGGCTTTTGCATCCGTTTTTAAGTCAATCCCATAGGTTGGAATGATGTCTTTTAAACGTGTTTCCCATCCATCGCCTTTGAGTTGCTCATCAAAACACGTTTTTAATACGTTTAGCGCAATAAATGCCGCTGTGGAGGCCCCCGGAGATGCTCCCATCAATACAGTAAATGATTTATCCGCACTAGTAATCAGTTCTGTACCAAACTCTAAAACCCCTTTTTTATCATGGTCAGGTTTAATAATTTGTACTCGTTGCCCTGCAACCACCTCTTTCCAATCCTCATGCTGTGCTTCTGGGTAGAATTGTTGCAGCATAGCAAATTGGTGAGCAGAAGTTTGCAGGACTTGGCCCACTAAGTATTCTGCGAGTGACCAGTTATCTTTCGCAACCGCAAGCATTGGTTCAATGTTATTCAATTTAACCGATTCAAACAGGTCTAAATAAGAGCCGTGCTTAAGGAATTTACTCGAAAAACCGGCATAAGGCCCGAATAATAGAGAACGTTTACCACCAATAATACGAGTGTCCAAGTGTGGAACAGACATTGGTGGTGAGCCTTTGTCTGCTTTACCATAGACTTTTGCATGGTGGCGAGAGGCAATTTCTTCGTTATCACAACGCAGCCAGATACCACTGACGGGGAATCCACCATACCCTTTTCCTTCAGGGATCCCTGATTTCTGTAGTAATTCGATTGCTCTACCGCCTGCACCAACAAACACAAACTTCGCGGAAGTCATTGTTTTCTCGTGCGTGAGTAGGTTTTTAACTTCAATATTCCATCTGCCATCGGCGGTTTTTTTAACATCGATGACTTCATGTTTATAGTGAATTGAAAAACCGGGCTGTTCGCTTAATTGTGCGATTAATAAATGCGTTAGCGCACCGTAATCGACATCAGCACCGGTATTAACACGGGTAACCGCAATCGCTTCTTTAGGGTCTCGGCCTTCCATGATCAGAGGTGCCCACTCGTTGATCTGCTTTGGATCATCACTGTATTCCATGTTGTGGTAACAGTGGTGAGCAGACATCTGTTGGTAGCGTTGTTTCAAGAATTTTACATTGTCTTCACCCCAAACAAAGCTCATGTGTGGGCATGGGTGAATAAAGTCACGTGGGTCTTTAATTTTGCCTTTGGTGACCAGATAAGACCAAAGCTGACGAGAGAGATCGAATTCAGTATTGACTTCAAGGGCTTTACTGATGTCCACCGTACCATCTGGATTTGGTGGTGTATAGTTCATCTCACAGTTAGCGGCATGCCCTGTTCCCGCATTGTTCCACGGGTGGGAACTTTCTTGGGCACAGTCGTTTAGCCTTTCAAAAACGGCGATCGTCAGTGAAGGTTCAAGTTCTTTGAGAAATGTACCAAGCGTTGCACTCATGATCCCTGCACCTATGAGAGCAATATCGACATTCTCAGCAATGGGTTTGCTCATGATGCCCCCTATTTTTTTGTTGGAGTGAAGCAAAGATCGGTGCCTTCTTGATAGACAACATAAGCACGACGCCAAGGCTCATCACCAATAAGCCGCCATTTATGGCCTGTTCCTGTATTATCTTGCGCAAGTAAAATATCACCTGGGTTGATGATAAATTTAGAACCATCTTTGGTTTCGAATTCTAAAGTGCCTGAAAGTGTAATGACATAGCGAGGAACTGGGTCTTGATGCCAATCAAAAGAGCCGCCAGAAACTGTTTCACGAAAGGTAAGCTCGTTGACTGCAATGGTAGGGGTTTGGTTATCGCCTCCTGCTATATTATTGAGCTCAAGAGTGCCCTCTTCAAATAGAGAATTTCCATCTTCTCCTGTCCACATACGAACGCAGCGTATCATTTTATTTAGCTCCTTAATCACCGACTGTAATGTATAACAATTATTTGATATTCATTAGATGCAAAAATAAGACTCTTAAAATGATGATATATAAAATTAATATTATTTGAATTTAAAGTTTTTTAGCGAGTAGGTCAAAGCTAAATATGTTTTATCTTGGCTTTATGATTTTATTTTTTAATTAAACAACAAAATAATAAAAGTTGATTGTCTTTTTATGATTTGTTTTATTTTTATCGTTCGTTTAATGACTGATAAAAAATAGGAGAGCTCACGATGACTTATTTTATCATTATGAGCTATAAGTATAGGATCAGCTTTTTAGAATAGAGTTTAGGGCGAGATATTGGATTAGCATAATGGTTTTACCATCAACTATTTCTCCCGTTCTTATCGCATCAACGGCTTTAGGGAAGGGCCACTCTAAAACTTCAATATCTTCCCCTTCTTCTTCAAGCCCACCACCTGCGTTACGACGATTATTATCGCTATATTCAGCAATGTAAAAGTGGAGTTTTTCGGTGACTGAACCAGGGCTCATAAAGGCTTCAAAAACTTTTTGAATTTTATCGACTTTAAAACCCGTTTCTTCTTCTGCTTCAGCAATAATACGAGCTTCTGGTGAGACATTTTCTAGTAAACCAGCGGCGGCTTCGATCAGAAAATCAGAATAGCCATTAACATAAACAGGCATACGAAATTGACGAATTAAAATAATGCTATTTTTTATTTTGTTATATAACAAAATAACGGCACCATTGCCTCTATCATAGACTTCGCGCTCTTGTTGTTGCCAACTACCATCTCGACGTTGTAACTCATAAGTATATTTTTTTAAAATATACCAATTATCTGAAAGCAGTTTCTCACGAATATTCCGTATGTTAGGGAGTTTTACAGTCATTAAGCAGCCTTAGTAAGCAAAAATAATTTTGTTAATTTAGCACTGTTAATTTCTGTATGAAATAGGATTTAGATGGGACCTGCTTTAGAGCAGATCCCATTGTAAACTTGCGGGTTATTTAATTATTTGGATTTGTTTAACTTCGACTTCTCTTGAATTCCAGTCTTTATCAATTTTACCGCGAATTTCAACTTTATCTTTTGGCGTTACATTTATGCCATTCCAACGCTTTTCGCTGATTTCTAAATTAATAGTGCCAGTACCATCGGTGAATTCATAATGTTTATGGTCAAGTTGTTTGACGATATTCCCACGTAAAATAACCCAGCTGTCATCTGACATATCAAGTGCTTTTGCGACAGTCATTTCCCCACTATTTGGGCCGATGAAACCACCGGTTGGAGAGGTTTGGGCTGTTGTATTTGTGGCAGCGCCAGGGCCGTCAAACCCGCCATTTGCAGCGAAAACAGGTGCACTCGCGAGTGCAGCAACTAAAGCAATTACAGGTAATTTTTTCATCATCGGTATCTCCAAATTGGATGTAAACTTGTTTGTATGGAGGGTATTAAACCAAGTAAATCTTAACAGGATCTTAAGAAACTTAACTAACGAATTATATTTTTAATTTTGCCAATAATAGCTAGTCATATTATAGCTGATAGGATAAATATAATAATATTCTAATATGGGGGTAGATTATGCGAATTCTACTAATTGAAGATGACCGGTTAATTGGTGATGGCTTAAAAGTGGGCTTAACCCAATTAGGATTTACCATTGATTGGTTTATGGATGGTAAACAGGGGCAACTCGCTTTATTTGATGCACCTTATGACGCTGTTGTACTCGATCTTTCGTTACCAAATATTGATGGAATGGATATTTTGAAGCATTGGCGTAAGGAGGGGCGTGATGAGCCAGTCTTGATTTTGACGGCACGGGATGCTTTGGATCAGCGTGTTCAAGGACTTCAACAAGGGGCTGATGATTATCTTTGTAAACCATTCGCTTTAATGGAAGTCATGGCGCGTTTGCAAGCGTTGATCCGCCGCCGAAGTGGGCAATTATCTTCTAAACTTACGCATGGTGATGTCGAAATGGATCCAGTTGCAATGACGGTGACACAGCAAGGTGAACCTGTACAACTAAAAGGGAAAGAGTTTGCTTTACTTTCTTTATTTATGCATAACCCAAATAAAGTTTTTTCTCGCCCTTTAATTGAAGAAAAATTATATAACTGGGATGAAGAGGTCTCTAGTAACTCGGTTGAGGTACATATCCATCATTTAAGGCGTAAATTAGGCAATAAGTTTATTCGAACCATTCATGGTGTTGGTTATCGATTAGGTGATGATAAATGATGAAGACATTTAGTCTTAGGCTGAAACTCACTTTAATGCTGCTCTTGTTAGCTTTACTGACATGGGGGATCGCCAGTTCGTTAGCGTGGTACCAAAGCTATAAAACGATTAATGAGCTGTTTGATACCCAGCAAATGGCGTTTGCTAAACGGTTATCTGTTTTACCATCAGGCTTTGAATTGAGCCAGCCTTCACTGACTAAAACCAAAAAACTATTGCGAAAGAACCGTGGCCATCAAGATGACGATGCACTGGCATTTGCTATTTTTACACCAGGCGGCGAAATGGTATTAAACGACGGTGATAACGGTAGAGACATCGTCTATCAATTTAAGCGAGAAGGGTTTAGCGATGGGATGATCCAAGGAAGTGACGACCCTTGGCGTTTTGTGTGGCTAAAATCTCAAGATGGTCGATATATCATTGCAGTAGGGCAAGAGTGGGAATACCGACAAGAAATGGCAACCGATATTATGGTTGCACAATTTATGCCTTGGTTGATTGCTTTGCCAATCATGTTATTACTATTTTTATGGCTGTTGACACGAGCTTTACGCCCATTGAAGGACGTAGCAAACCAGTTATATCACCGAAAACCTGATGAACTAACCCCAGTACAAGTGACGCGAATTCCCAGTGAAGTAAGACCTATTATTGACTCTATGAATGTACTGTTTGGCCGTATTAATGAAATGTTTGCTCGTGAACGACAATTTACCTCGGATGCGGCTCATGAACTACGTAGCCCACTTGCAGCATTAAGGGTGCAGGCAGAAGTGGTGCAAATTGCAGGGAATGATGCAGATATCCGTAACCATGCAGTGGCTAATTTATCGGAAGGTATTGATAGGGCGACAAGGCTTGTTGACCAACTACTGATGTTGTCTCGGTTAGAGTCATCCACGCAACTTGATGATATTACAGTTGTATCTTGGCCTGAGTTAATTGAAGCGGCGATAAAAGATGTAGAGCCGGAAGCTAAAGAGCAGCAAACAACGATAATAAATACTTTAGTTGCTAGCCCCCCTGATTTTCAAGGTCAGCCATTACTACTCAATGCGTTGCTGAGAAATTTGCTCAATAATGCAATCCGTTATGGAAAAATAGAGGGGCGAGTGGAGATTATTTTGTATGCTGATCACCTTGAAATTCAAGATGATGGTAATGGCGTGACACCTGAAGTTTTACGGCGGTTAGGTGAGCGCTTCTATCGTCCGCCGGGACAAGAAAAAACTGGGAGTGGCTTAGGGCTCTCTATTGTTAAACGGATTGCGCAATTGCATCATTTACAAGTTATTTTTACTCATGGCGTTAATGGGGGCTTTTGTGCCAAAGTGTATTGGAATGAAACTAAAACGTGATAATAAGCGCATTAATTATGATTGTTTATTAAAATAATAATCATAATTATGCATATTTAATGTAAGGGCATTTTAGCATAACTCACTATTTTTAACTCAAGTGAGATAGGGCTAACTACCTGTCGCGTGTGAGAAATTGTAGTGTGCGAATTGCGCACACTACATACTAACTTAGTAACTGCAAAAGGTAGACGTTATTGGTTTAGTGATGAGACTAACAAACTAATGACTTTTTGAATTTCTTGGGTATTTAATTCACCATCTTTGAAAAACAACACTTTCCCTTGATTATCTAATACGATAATTGCTGAACTTTCTGGTTTCAAGCCCCATGCGTTCTTCACCGTACCTTCGCTATCAACAATAAATTGTGAATATGGAAACTCTTTTTTGCTATCTTCAACGCTGTTTTTCACAAATACACCCGTACCGAAAATTGCATCATCGGTATTAATGATTGTTGTTGTTTGATAGCTATCATGAGGGAACTTGGCTTGCTTGATAGCCTCAACTAAGGGGGCATTGAGTTCTTTTGCTGAAGAACGGCCAGCAATGTGTTGGATAGTACGCACCTTTCCAACGAGCTGTTGGCTTTTCCACGGTTGATAATCCAATTTCCCGTCATTATTCATGACAAGCTCACCCTTGTCAGTGACAGAAACAGCAGGAACAGATTGGTTTAATTGAATATTTGCTGCAGAAGCTACTGCAGATACCCCAAGCAAGCATATTAAAAGTAAATAATTTTTTATCATAAAAGCCCCTTGATTGATTATTTTGCCATGTGAGCCTAGTGGTTTGTCTGATGACTACTATTTATAGCATAGCTCATCGGATGAGTTACAAGAGGTAATTTAACATTTTTTTAAAATTTAGAATAAAAGCAAAGTTTATGGGGTTTTAACAGTTAATTTACAGTGTCATGTTATGTCAGTAAATTGAATAAAACTGCAATTTTAGAACCAAAATAAAAATTTCTTGTCTATGATTATTGTACGGTATGAGTTATTGAATATCGTAAGAACAAAGGGGAGGCAAAGTTCTAATGAAAATTTTTAACCGTTATAACCCATCTAAGATTGCTCTTTACGTCAAAACGCTATTCCGTGGCAGGCTCTATATTAAGGATTTTGGGGCATTTGAGTTTAACTATGGGAAAATTCTACCACCTAAAATCAGTGATAAGCGCCATTACAATGTGATGAGTGAGGTCAATAAACAGGTTTCATTATTGCAGGCAGAACTGGGGTAGGTTAATCAGCAGTTTTTGGTTAACAACGCGCCACATAGGTGGCGCATTGAAAGAAACGGCTTCGCTATCAAGCATTAATGTCCTGTATCTTTTGTTTGTTGTCTTGCGCCAGCCGTTTCAATAGTATTTTTTCCGGGTTGTACAACGACAGGTGATGGCGCTGTAGTCAGGCGAGTTACGAGTAATTGGTCAATTTTGTAATTATCAATATCGACGACTTCAAATTTATAGCCCGCATATTTCACATAATCTGTCCGTTTCGGCATTCTTCTTAACCGGTACATCATAAACCCTGCGATGGTTTCATAGTTGCTAAAGTCAGGGAAATCATCAATATCTAAAATGCGCATCACATCTTCAATTGGCGTTCCGCCTTCAACTAACCAAGAATTCTCATCACGTACTACGATTTGCTCTTCTTGCCCTGGACCAATTAAGTCCCCCATTAGAGTGATCATTACATCATTGATGGTAATGATACCCATGACTAATGCATATTCGTTGAGAATCACAGCAAAATCGACGGCGTTTGTTTTAAATGCTTCTAAGGTATCTGATAATGAGAGGGTGTCAGGGATCATGAGCGTATTTCTAATGTGAACACCATCTTTTAAACTTAAGCTCTGCCCATTGAGTACACGGTTAAGTAATTCTTTCGAATCAACATAACCAATAACATGGTCAATACCCCCTGCACATACTAGAAACTTAGAATGTGGCTGGGTTGAAATTTTATGTTTGATGCTTTCTTCTGACTCGTCTTTGTCAAAATAAATGATACTTTCACGCGGAGTCATCGCTGATGGTACAGTACGTGATTCCAGCTCAAACACGTTCTCAATTAATTCGTGTTCTTGTTTACGTAACACACCCGCTACAGCACCTGCTTCAACGACCGCAAAAATATCATCAGAAGTGATATCTTCATTGCGTGATGTAGGTAATTTGAATAATTTAAAAAACAGGTTCGCAAGGCCATTAAAAAACCAGACGAATGGGCTCAGTACCACTAAACAGAAGCGCATCGGATTCACAATACGAATTGCAATGGCTTCAGGTTTTACCATACCAATGCGCTTAGGCGTTAAATCAGCCACTAAAATAAACAAGCTTGTCACAATGGTGAATGACAGGATTGATGAAACTTGTTGAGCCCAGCTTGGGGATAAAAATTGAATAAAGATATCGTACAAAGCTGGAGAAAAAGCAGATTCCCCCACAATACCGGCAAGGATAGCAACGGCATTTAAACCAATTTGAACGACGGTAAAAAACATTCCCGGCATTTCTTGTAATTTAAGCACGCGAGCCGCATTAATGTTGCCTTCGTCGGCCATAAGTTTAAGTTTAATGCGGCGGGAAGCTGCCAGAGAAATTTCTGACAAAGAAAAGAATGCGCTAATTGCACATAATAATAGAACAATTAATAAACTGTTGAGCATAAGTTATCCAGCCAATCAAAGGAAGAATCCATAAAATTCAAAAATCTCTGAAGGCATAGTCTCGTGTATTTAAATATATTGAGTATGCAAATATATGTTGCGCAATATGCGCAAATTGTTGATATGTTGCATTAGTATAGCACTGAGGTGATTTATCTGCCTAGATATTCATCATCATTCAAGCTGCTTTAAGTCATATTGAAAAGCAACTTGAATGGTTGGGAAGATGAACTCACTGTATTAAGTTATTGATTTATTTGTTTAACGAAGGTGGTAAACAGATACCAATCCCTCCTAATCCGCAATATCCATTCGGGTTTTTGTATAAGTACTGCTGGTGGTAATCTTCGGCAAAATAGAAAGTGTCTAAGGGCGCTATTTCGGTCGTGATTGCACGAGAGTCATGCTGCGCTATCATTGCATTTTGGTAAGCTTGCAGTGTTTCCATCGCTTGCTGGTCTTGCTCATCTGACACAGTATAAATTGCGGAACGATATTGGCTTCCCATGTCATTTCCTTGGCGCATGCCTTGTGCAGGGTCATGGTTTTCCCAAAATAATGTCAATAGTTGAGAGTAACTGATAACTTGCGGATCAAAAACGACACGAACCGCTTCTGCGTGGCCAGTTCGTCCAGAGCAAACTTCCTCGTAGGTCGGGTTAGGGGTCACTCCACCACAATACCCAGCAGAAGTTGAATAAACCCCAGCTTGCTGCCAAAATAATCGTTCAACTCCCCAAAAACAGCCCATGGCAAAATAAGCAATTTCCATATTCTTAGGAATAATCTCAATCGAATGATGGTTAAGCGCATGATATGGTGAGTAAGTCATAGCAGTTGCTCTGCCGGGCAGAGGTTGTGCAATACTTGCAGAGTGAAATTTATTAAAAGGCATAATGATTCCTATATGTATTGACCACACAAATAATCTAAAAATAGGGATAAAAACTTGTGTATATGGCGAATTTTACTCAAAATAAATTGATATGAAGTATTTAGTCAATCGAACAATCACCTTAGGAGTAGGCGTGTCGAAATACCCTCTAATTTGTTTTCTCTGCCTAACTGCGGCAGTGCCAGTGGTACACGCAGCTAATCTTCGTCTTAATATTGAAGGCCTTGAAGGACAACTTAATCAAAACGTTCGAGTACAACTGTCTAATATATCGCAAGATGAAGTTGTGCCAAATGGTCGTTTTCGAGCCCGTGTTGAGAAAGCAATTAAAGAAGGTTTAAAGCCTTTAGGTTACTACCAACCCACGGTTGAATTTAGCTATGAAGAAAAAACCCCGCCTGCTCGTTCCGTTTTAACCGCCAAGGTCACTCCTGGAGAACCTATTTTATTGAAGGGAGTGACTGTTGAATTGCAAGGTGGAGCAAAAACGGATCCCGACTATGAAAAGATGCTCAAACAATATACGCCAAAGCTTGATACAGTTCAAAATGATGGCGAATACGAAGAATTTAAAGGACGCTTTAGTAGTTTAGCTGTTCGCAAAGGTTATTTTGATGCGATGATGGAGAAAAGCCAACTGGGTATTTCTCTTGATCACCATGCGGCTTATTGGGATTTTGATTTTAACAGTGGTGAACGTTATCGGTTTGGTGCAATTTCTTATTCAGGTTCACAAATCCGAGAAGATTACCTGAATAACCTAGCCCCTTTTAAAAAAGGGGAATACTACACATCAGAGCAACTTGCTGAGTTTAACCGTCGGTTAGCTGAAACAGGTTGGTTCTCTTCTGCAATTGTGACACCGCGTATTGTGAGTGCGCGCAAAGCAAATTCTTATGAGTTACCGATGGAAGCGGTAATGACCCCTAGAGCGAAAAACTTTATTGAGCTTGGGGGAGGCTATGCCACCGATGTCGGCCCTCGCGTTAAAGCCACATGGAATAAGCCTTGGATTAACTCTCGTGGGCAGAGTTTAACGTCAAATATTAGTTTATCCCAACCAGAACAATTAATTGATGCGAGTTATAAAATTCCATTAAAAGCGAACCCGCTTGAGCAATATTATGCGGTTCAAGGGGGCTTTAAACGGACAGATTTGAATGATACACAAGCGAATACAACGACCTTGAATGTGTCTCGTAACTGGGATTATTCATCCGGTTGGCAATATGGCGTAAACATGCGTTGGATGCTGAGTAACTTTACCCAAGCTAATGTGACGAATACGACGATGTTGCTATATCCCGGGGCCTATGTAAGCCGCATTCGCCAACGCGGCGGTGTGATGCCAACATGGGGAGATAGCCAACGTTATTCTATTGATTATTCGAATAAAATTTGGGGTTCAGATATCGACTTCGCTGTACTACAAGCCAAAAATGTATGGATCAGAACGCCATGGGAGGGGCATCGCTTTGTCGTTCGTGGAAATATCGGTTGGATTGAAACCAATGACTTCGACAAAGTTCCACCGGACTTGCGTTTCTTTGCGGGTGGTGATGGTAGCGTGCGTGGATATGGTTATCAAAAGATCTCGCCAGAAGATAGTAAAGGTAAGCTGACAGGGGCATCAAAATTGGCGGTAGGCTCTGTGGAATACCAATATAACTTTACAGGAAATTGGTGGGGAGCGACCTTTATTGATAGTGGTGAAGCCGTTGATAACTTTAAAGATAATGATTTTAAAACGGGTGCGGGAGTCGGTATCCGCTGGGTCTCACCGGTTGGTCCAATAAAATTAGACTTAGCAAAACCTATCGGTGATCCAGATAACAACAAAATACAGTTTTATATCGGCTTGGGGACTGAGTTATGAGGTGGTTGAAGTGGCTAAAATGGACCAGTCTTTCCATTTTATTAATTCTCGTTCTGGTTGTTGCCGCACTCAGTTGGGTGATTGGAACGCAATCAGGTCTTCACTTTGCATTAAATACAGCGACACGTTTTGTTCCTGAATTAACCATTGATAAAATTGACGGTGATATTAGTAACTTAACGCTAAGTGGCGTTAAATATCAAATGCCGGGAGTTGATGTTAATGCGGGGAAATTAAATTTAGCGGTACGTCTAGGTTGTTTAACAAGCCGTGAGCTATGTGTCGACAACTTAGGCACGGAAAATGTTACTGTTACTGTCGATACCACCCAATTTCCCCCTGCTGAAGAAACGCCACCATCTGAACCTTTGACTGAACTCAAGGCGCCTTTGACTATTCGTTTGAATCAATTGGCTTTGGTTTCAACGCACGTCAATGTGGATGGTATGGATATTGATTTAGCTAAATTTACCACAGGGGTCACGTGGGAAGGGAAAGCGATCACTATTATTCCAACTGATATCATTGATTTGGCGATTAATTTACCTGAAACCAAATCAGATGTCGTCGCTGAAGAAAAACAGCCAGAGCCAACGCCGATTAATGAACAAAAATCATTAGCAGATGAATTAAAAGCGCTATTTTCTAAACCGTTACTTGCTGAATTACCCGAAGTTATTTTACCTGTTGATTTGAATGTCGACGGTATTAATGCTTCGAATTTTCAATTAACGGGTGCGACTGATCTCAAAATTAACCAATTGCACCTGAGTCTTTCAAATGAAGGGCAACAAGTTCTCGTTAAACAGTTAAAAGTCGATGCACCGCAGGGGAATATTGCGTTATCTGGCACGGCGACCTTGCAAGATAAATGGCCAGTCTCATTGTCAGTCGTGGGGGAAAGCCGTTTAGACGATTTAGATGGGCAAAAGGTAGATCTCTCCTTAAAAGGCGGTTTGATTGATGAGCTAAAATTGGCATTGAATTTACATGGGCCAATTAATGCAAAACTAGATGCAGAAACGGATTTGTCACAAGCAGACCTGCCTATTTTGCTTACATTAGAAAGTGATAAGTTAACGTGGCCGTTAGTGGGGGATGCGCAATATCAACTCGATGGGACACGTCTGCGCCTAAATGGCCGGCCATCGGCTTATGATATGTCTGTACGCTCAGCGATCACTGGGCAGGATCTCCCTCCTTCTACCTTGTTATTAGATGCGAAAGGTAATGAAGAGCAAATTAATTTAACTCGCTTACGTTTAGCCGCTTTGCAAGGTAATGCGGATATTACTGGCGTTGCGGACTGGAGCAAGGCGATTAGTTGGAATGCAGTATTGACTCTTTCGGGTATTAATACGGCAAAACAGTACCCTGAATGGCCTGCTAAAGTGGATGGCAAAATTGCCACTCGCGGAAGTTTATACGGTGGCAGCTGGCAGTTGGATATTCCTGAAATTATTTTAGACGGTAATGTTAAAAATAATCTTTTAAAAGCACGGGGTAAAGCCAAAGGTAACGCAGCAGGCCAATGGGATATTCCGAACTTTAATTTGGCATTAGGTAAAAACAATGTTGATGTAAAAGGTTCTCTTGCCGATAAATGGAATCTTGATGCCAAAATTAATGCCCCTGCACTCAATGGTTTGCTACCGGGCTTAGGTGGTGTGATTGCGGGTGATGTGAAATTACGTGGTAATTTACAAACACCAGAAGCCCTTGTTGACCTTACGGCACGCGGTGTGAAGTGGCAGGATGACCTTGCTATCGAAAATGTTGTTATCAAAGGAAATGTGGCAACAGGCGAACAAATTAAAGGGGATTTATCCGTTGTTCTGCGTCAGCTAAAACAAGGCGATCTTGTCGTCAATAACCTGACTTTAGATGCGAAAGGCAGTGAAAAACAGCACACTTTAAAATTAAATATGAAGGGTGAGCCGGTTTCTGGGCAATTAGCATTAGCGGGGAGTTTTGACCGGCAGACTGAAGTGTGGAAAGGGAATTTAACCAATACCTTATTTGATACGGTGGTGGGTGAATGGCGCTTAAACCAAGCAATGTCACTCGATTATGCCAACCAAACACAAGAAGTGACCATTGGCAGACATTGTTGGGTTAACCCGAATGCCCGTTTGTGTGTACCAAAACCGATTAAAGCGGGTAAAAGTGGTAGCGCGGATATCGTGCTAGAACGTTTTGATCTCGCAATGCTTAAACCATTTATGCCACAAGATACTCGAGTCAGTGGCGTATTTACGGGTAAAGCCAATGCCATTTGGAAAGCGGATGGCAGCATGCCACAAGTGAAGCTGGACTTGCGAGGAAATGATGTCAAAGCGGTTCAGTTCGTGGATGGAACCCGTTTGCCTATTGCTTTTGATACCTTAACGTTAAGTGCTGGGTTGAAAAATGGTAAGGCTGACCTTAGTTGGTTATTTGGGTTGGCTAATAACGGACAGATGCGCGGTAACATCCAAGTGTCTGATATTGAGAAACGTCGCTTGTTGTCGGGTAATGTTGAAATTAATTCGGTGACATTAGATTTAATCAAGCCGTTACTGGGCCAGAAGGAAGTGGCGAATGGCCGTTTAAGTGGAAATCTACGCTTAGGCGGGTCAGCGAATAACCCGTTATTAAATGGTAATTTAGCGCTTTCGAGTTTAGAAGTGAGATCTGCAATGATCCCGTTTGATATCAAAAGTGGTCATTTAGGTGTTAATTTCAACGGCACGAGCTCAGTCATGAATGGTCAGATAAACACGCCAGAGGGCTATCTGAACATTGATGGTGACGCAGATTGGCGCAATATTGATGCATGGCGTGCAAAAATCATGGCGCGAGGTAATAACCTCCGTGTTTCTTTACCGCCGATGATCCAAATTGATGTTCAACCGGATATTGTATTTGATGCATCACCTTCGGTACTCACGTTAAATGGTACGGTCAATATTCCATGGGCTCGAATTACTGTTCAAGAGCTCCCTGAGTCGGCGGTAAGCGCATCTTCAGATGTGGTGATGTTAGATAGCAACTTACAGCCAATTGAACAAAAAGCGCCATCCATTCCTATTCAGACCAATTTGGATATTAAAATTGGTAACGATGTTCGATTGGATGCGTTTGGCTTAAAAGCGCGCCTGACGGGTTTATTGAAAGTGGTTCAAAATATCCATGGCTTGCACATCAATGGTCAGGTGGATATTCCAGCTGGTCGTTTCCGTGCTTATGGGCAAGATTTGATTGTACGTAAGGGGCAAATTCAGTTCTCAGGCCCTGCGGACCAACCATTCTTAAACTTAGAAGCTATACGTAACCCAGACAACACGGCAGATGGCGTGATTGCAGGGGTGAAGGTCACTGGGCTTGCAGATAAACCGAAAGTAGAAATATTCTCTGAACCGGCGAAAACACAACAAGAAGCGCTGTCTTACTTATTAAGAGGAGAGGGCTTAGACAGTGGGGACGCAAATGGTTCACAAATGACATCTATGTTAATAGGCTTAGGTGTAGCACAAAGTGGGCAACTCGTGGGCAAAATTGGTGAGACATTTGGGGTCTCTGATTTAGCCGTCGATACCCAAGGTGTGGGGGATGGTTCTCAAGTCGTTGTAAGTGGTAAGATCACTAATGATTTACAAGTGAAGTATGGAGTTGGTATCTTTGACTCATTGGCGACGTTAACTTTACGTTATCGATTGATGCCAAAACTGTATTTAGAAGCTGTGTCTGGTGTTAATCAGGCATTGGATCTCCTTTACCAATTTGAGTTTTAGATTATGCGTGTAATTGTTTATGGCAGCTTAAGACAAAAGCAAGGAAATCATCACTGGATGACTTATGCTCAGCTACTTGGTGAGCATAAGCTAGAAGGCTATGAACTGTATGATCTTGGATATTATCCAGCGGTTGTCAAAGGGGATGGGGCGATAGAGTGCGAAGTTTATCGAATCAACCCGTCCATTTTGACAGAGTTAGATGAGCTAAAGAAAAATTCTCAAGACTATGTGAGGGAGCTCATCCCAACGCCGTATGGTAACGCTTGGATTTATCTATATAAACATTCCGTTGATGGTCTACGCCAAATAAAAAGTGGCGACTGGTTGAAACGTGATGAAGAAAAGTAGCTATCCAATATTATATTGAATGCTATAGTTATACAGGACGCCAGCTATGATAGCTGGCGTTTTTTATAGATTAATTAACTGATTATAACCCATAAAAAAAGCCCTGGTATTAACCAGAGCTTTCATAATCTCCCTATAGGGGGATTATTTTTTTGCAGCGCGTTCGAAAGATTCGATGATCTCTGCTTTTGCAGATGCCGCGTCTTCCCAACCATCAACTTTAACCCACTTACCTTTTTCTAAATCTTTGTAATGTTCAAAGAAGTGAGTAATTTGAGCACGCAGTAATTCTGGCAGGTCGTTCACATCTTTAATGTGATCGTATTCTTTGCTTAATTTAGTGTGCGGAACAGCCACTAATTTTGCATCTTCACCAGACTCGTCAGTCATTTTCAGTACGCCAACAGGACGGCAACGGATGACTGAGCCTGGTTGCAATGGGTATGGAGTTGGAACTAATACATCAACTGGGTCACCATCTAAAGACAGGGTGTTGTTGATGTAACCATAGTTGCATGGATAGAACATCGCTGTTGACATGAAACGGTCTACAAACAGCGCACCAGACTCTTTATCAACTTCATATTTGATAGGATCTGCGTTCGCAGGGATTTCGATGATAACATAGATATCTTCTGGCAGATCTTTACCTGCCGGTACATTGTTCAGGCCCATTTAAATGTATCCTTTGTGTGAATAATGAATTTACTCATTTTAATTTGTCGCTGGCATCGCATTTATTGCCGCCTTTAGGCAAATTAAATAATAGAGTAGATAGCGTGAGGGACATTATAGCCGTAAAAGGGGACAAAACTCACTAGTTGGTGAAAAAAAGGGACAAAAAAGGCGGGAAGCCCCGCCTTATAATTAATGAATTAGATTATTCCGTGTCAGGGAATTCACGCATAAATGATTCTGCTTTTTCTACCATCGACTCAGTTCCGACAAAGAACGGCGCACGTTGGTGTAATTCGCTAGGTATGATATCTAAAATGCGGTTTGCTCCGTCACTGGCTTTACCACCGGCTTGTTCTGCTAAAAATGCAATTGGGTTACATTCGTACAGAAGGCGCAGTTTCCCATTTGGATGGCTTGCCGTACTTGGGTAAATATAAATTCCCCCTTTGAGCAAGTTACGATGGAAGTCTGCAACCAAAGAACCGATATAACGCGTGGTATACGGACGATTTGTTGCTTTATCTTCTTCTTGGCAATATTTAATGTACTTTTTAACACCCATCGGGAACTTAATATAGTTACCTTCATTGATGGAGTACATTTTTCCTTCTGATGGGAACATCACTTTTTCATGAGACAAGCAGAACACGCCCAATGATGGGTCGTAAGTAAACGCATGTACACCAACACCAGTGGTGTAAACCAACATCGTTGATGAACCGTAAACCACGTAGCCCGCAGCCACTTGGCGGTTACCAGGTTGCAGGAAATCCGCTTCTGTAACCGGTTGGCCAATTGGCGTGATACGATGGTAGATTGAGAAAATTGTTCCAACGGAAACGTTTACATCGATGTTTGAAGAACCATCAAGTGGGTCCATTAAAACAACATATTTTGCGTTTTCTGCGCGGTCTCCTTCGAAAATGACAATTTCATCTTCTTCTTCAGAGGCGATACCGGCGACTTCTCCGCGTGCTTTTAAAGCCGCTTTCAGTTTTTCGTTTGCATACAGGTCAAGCTTCATCTGAACTTCACCTTGAATATTCGAAACACCGTTAGTGCCAAGAATATCGACAAGTCCAGCTTTATTAATATCACGATGGATAATTTTAGCGCCCAGTTTGATAGCTGATAATAAAGAAGTCAGCTCACCTGTTGCATGAGGAAAATCTTGTTGCTTTTCGACGATGAATTCGCCTAATGTTTTCATGACGAAGGTCCTGAATAAAATTGACAGAGGTTTTGCGGGGCATTTACCCTCGCGCGGGAAGAGTTTAACTAAATAAAAAAAAGATTAATAGGTTAATGCATTTATAAACCTGTTTTTGATGGGTAGAATAGTGACCAACCTCATGCTAATTGGATGAAAAAGAATGCACATACATATTTTAGGTATATGCGGTACCTTTATGGGAAGCTTAGCAATATTGGCTCGTTCTTTAGGACATAAAGTGACGGGTTCGGATGCCAATGTGTATCCACCGATGAGCACATTGCTTGAAAATCAAGGGATTGAGCTTATTCAGGGGTATGATCCGGCTCAGCTTGACCCAATACCGGATATGGTGGTGATTGGTAATGCAATGACGCGTGGAAACCCTTGTGTTGAAGCCGTATTAGAAAGAGGTTTGCCGTATACTTCTGGCCCACAGTGGCTCCATGACTATGTGTTACCGGAACGTTGGGTACTGGCTGTGGCGGGGACCCATGGAAAAACGACCACCGCGGGGATGCTTGCGTGGATCTTAGAAGACTGCGGTTACAAGCCAGGTTTTCTAATCGGCGGTGTCCCAGGTAACTTTGATGTCTCCGCTAAGATTGGTGAAAGCCCGTTTTTTGTCATCGAAGCTGATGAATATGACTGTGCATTCTTCGATAAACGTTCTAAATTTGTTCATTACAGCCCGAAAACCTTGGTATTGAACAACCTTGAATTCGACCATGCGGATATCTTTGAAAACCTCGAAGCGATTCAAAAACAGTTCCATCATCTTGTACGTATTGTGCCCGCCAGTGGCAAAATTTTCACACCGGACAACGACAATCATTTAAAACAAGTGATTGGAATGGGCTGCTGGAGTGAACAAGAGCTGGTGGGCGGGGAGCATGGCGGATGGCAAGCTGAGAAGCTCAGCCACGATGGCAGCCATTTTGCGGTGTATTACCAACAAGAAAAAGTTGGAGAAGTCACTTGGTCACAAGTGGGTAACCACAATATCCAAAATGCATTGATGGCGATTGCAGCGGCTCACCATGTGGGCGTTCCAGTAAAAGAAGCTTGTCTCGCCTTAGATAGTTTTATCAATGCACGTCGTCGTCTTGAGCTACGAGGCGTTGAAAATGGTGTCAGTGTTTACGATGACTTCGCACATCATCCAACTGCTATTTTGGCGACGTTAGAAGCACTTCGCAGCAAAGTTGGGGGAACTTCACGTATTCTTGCGGTGCTCGAACCTCGCTCGAATACGATGAAAATGGGTATCAATAAAAATGATATTGCGCCTGCGCTTGGCCGTGCAGATGAAGTGTTTCTTTTCCAACCCGCCAATATCCCTTGGATGGTGACAGACATCGCTGAAAAATGCGTCCAACCCGCGCGTTGGAGTGCAGATATTGAGGCATTTACCAATATGATTATTGAAACCGCACAACCGGGCGATCATATTTTGGTGATGAGCAACGGTGGCTTTAGTGGCATTCATGGCAAATTGCTCGCAGGTTTGAAAGCGAAAGCAGAAACAGAGCGAGATGATTAAATTCTCTTAGCTAGCTATTTGATAACCCCAGTGATTCTTATGATTACTGGGGTTTTTTTATGTTTGGCATACCCAATGGGCACTGTTCTGTGACGAGACTTAATGTTATTGGACTATTCATTTCTTTTTTTAAACTTCCCATATAACAATCTACTGAATCAGTAAAAAGGTGGAATAAACAACCAACAGCAATGGCTTTAAGTTTCCATGATGGCATGAATAATAATACGACATAGACAACCGCAGCCCAAAAGGAATGGAGTGGGTGGAAACCAATGCCACAGCGCTCTGGGTCGAAAATCGGATCAGCTAGCAGATGATCTAAGTCGATAGCCATCGTGGCAATCATAATCAGGGCCGCTAGTTTCCAATTTTTTCGCCAAAATAGGTAACCAAAGGCAATTGGCATTAGGAAGTGAAAGCCGTAGTGTATGAAGTTACGGAAAATATCAAATAGCAAAATGATGTCTCAAAATAGAATAGAAACAGACAAAAACAATAAGAGGGAAATCAATTTCCCTCTCAGACTGCTGACAAACATATTATGTTTGGCAGCAAGTCGAATAGGTTTTGAAAATAAACTAGGAAAATCAATTTATTGATTTTCGGCTGATAACACAAAGTGGGAAAAACCACGCTTTTATCCCGCTTTGTCAACAACTTAAGAGGGAAATCAATTTCCCTCTTAAGCTAATGTATATCAATAGATTAAAGCTCTTGTTCAAATAACGCTAGAATCGCTTCATACAGTTCTTTTGTGGTGAAATTATTTGCTGGTGTTGAGAAGATAGTATCATCACCAGCAATACTACCTAAAATCCCTTCAGCTTTGCCTAATGAATCTAACAAACGTGCAATAAGCTGTGCAGCACCAGGGCTAGTTCTGATCACGACAACAGAAGGGTTATAGTCTATATCCAAAACCAAGTTTTTGAGTGGACTGGTAGCGGTAGGGACACCAGGCTCTGTAGGCAGGCAATATACCATTTCCATTTTTGCATTACGGGTGCGAACTGCACCAAATTTGGTAAGCATTCTGGAAATCTTTGATTGGTTAATATTTTCGAAGCCTTCTTCTTGCAAAGCTGTGACGATCTCAGCTTGCGAGCTAAATTTTTCTTCTTTAAGTAGGGCTTTAAAAGCCTTAACCAAGTCTTCTTGTTTAGACGGAGTGCGCATAATTAACCCATTCTTTTGCATTGAACCAAGTTGTATTATCCGTAAAAGTGCATTTTTATGCAACAAAATTGCGTTATGATGATTTTATAACCAGTGAATAACTTAAAGTTAGATAAGCTTGTTTCGAGCTGATAGTCAGAAGTATTTATTTATCGTAAATTGTGGGAATGAAAAATTAGCATAATAGAACAATGAATTTTTCAGATGTCTGCTGTAAATTTATTGTTAATAAAAATATTTTTGATTGAATAATATACACTAAAAACAACTTATTGTGCGAAATGCAATACCCTGAAAAACTATTTGTTAAAAAAGTGCCCGTTATCTCATTAACAGATAAGGAATTTGTTTAGAATACTGGCAATTAATAAACAAGTTCTCTTGCGTTAAACTCTCTCTCTATCTGTTAACAAATTGTTTTTTATACGTAATGTGTTAAGTGTATAACAAATAAAGTGATATCTTTTTAAAGTACAAATTAAGGAGTTTCAGAATGAAAGTTGCAGTCCTAGGTGCAGCAGGTGGTATCGGTCAGGCTCTCGCCCTTCTTCTCAAAAACCAGCTCCCAGCAGGTTCAGAACTCTCCCTCTACGACATCGCACCAGTTACTCCAGGTGTTGCTGCTGACCTAAGCCATATCCCAACTGATGTTAAAGTGACAGGCTTTGCCGGCGAAGATGCAAAACCTGCATTGAAAGGTGCTGACATTGTTCTTATTTCTGCGGGTGTTGCACGTAAACCAGGTATGGATCGTTCTGACTTATTTAACATCAATGCGGGTATTGTCCGTAATCTGATCCAACAAATTGCTGAAACCTGCCCTAAGGCATTGATTGGTATTATCACTAACCCAGTGAATACCACCGTTGCTATCGCTGCGGAAGTCCTGAAAAAAGCAGGAGTATACGATAAAAACCGTTTATTCGGTGTGACGACGTTAGATATCATTCGTTCTAATACGTTTGTTGCTGAGCTGAAAGGCAAAAATGTTAATGACCTTGAAGTGCCTGTTATTGGCGGCCACTCAGGTGTGACTATTCTGCCATTGTTATCTCAAATTGAAGGTGTTAGCTTCACTGATGAGGAAGTTGCCGCGTTAACCAAACGTATTCAAAACGCAGGTACAGAAGTCGTTGAAGCGAAAGCGGGTGGCGGGTCTGCAACTTTATCTATGGGCCAAGCAGCCGCACGTTTAGGTTTATCTTTAATTCGTGGTCTCCAAGGCGAAAGCAATGTAGTTGAATGTGTTTACACTGAAGGTGATGGTGAACACGCTCGCTTCTTCGCACAACCAGTTGTTTTAGGTAAAAACGGTATCGAAAAGCATTTACCAATCGGTAAATTAAGCGCATTTGAAGAGAAAGCGCTGAAAGACATGCTAGATGTATTAAAAGCAGATATCGAATTAGGTGAAAAATTCATTAATGGCTAATGCCAATTAATTTTTCCTAATAGTGAATGTGAAGGGTTGAGTTTCGTTTAGAACTCAACCTTTTTTATTGGGTAAGTCATCATGAAGCATGCTGTCGCATCCAATGGTCCCAATGCGGATCTGATGGTATTTTCTCTACTAAAAAATCAATAAATGTCCTGATTTTAGGTGAGTGTGTATGGGCTGGGTGGTATAAAGCATATAGGGCAAATGGGGTGGATTTAGGGTCATAATCCAATAAGACAGGGAGCAACTCTCCGTTTTCAATATAATTGCCTAGCATATAAGTAGGTAAACAAACGATACCTTGATGGCAGCGTGCTGCCTCTAATAACCCTAAACTACTATTTACCTCAATCATATTATTAATTTCTAGAGGATATGCGCTACCGTCTTTATCCGTCATGCGCCAGGTGTCAGGAATATTTGGATTAATTAAACAATTGTGTGATGCAATATCGGCAGGGGATTGAGGAATACCATATCGTTCGAAATAAGTACGGCTTCCACAGTATACCCAATTAATATTACAAATTTTCCGTAATGCAAAGTTTTCAGGTGGGTGGCTGGTAATTCGTAATGCAATATCGAAATCAACTTCATTTAAATTAATAAGTTCGTCATTAAGGTCAACAGACAAACTCACTTTAGGATTGGTTTCTCGGTATTCACTGTATATTTGCATTAAATGACAAACTCCAAATGCAATAGAACAGGTAATTTTTAATTGCCCTTGAGCATGTTGATAGAAGCTGGCGGTATTGACCAGTGAGTCATCGAGATCGGCCAATAAGTTTTGCGATCGTTGCAATAAATAGCGCCCTGCGTCTGTTAAAATAAAATTTCGCGTTGTGCGCTTTAGGAGTACAACCCCCAATTGATCTTCGAGTTGTTGAAGGCCTCGACTAACTGATGATGGCGTTACATTCAGCTTCTTTGCAGCCAGGCTGAAGCTATTACACTCGACGATTTTGATGAATAACTCTAAATGCCGAAAAATCGCGTAGCTGTCAATTTTTGCTTTAAACGCAAAAGTGTTTTTATTTATTAGCATTGTCATGCCCTATTAAACCCGTTTATTCCAGCATACTATAATTGTGAATTTATCGCAGTTTACTCATGCCACACCAGTTTTAAAAAAAAATGTAGCTTCTACACAATATTGTTGTTCCTAACTTTTTTAATAATTAAATCTATAACGTTGAGGAATAGACTATGTCTAATAGTATTCAGGCAAGTGCAGATAATCCGATTAATACAAAAAAGATCCCCTTTACAAAATATGATGTTGGTTGGGTTATTTTATGCATTGGTATGGCAATTGGTTCAGGGATTGTTTTTATGCCTGTGCAAATTGGTATCAAAGGTATTTGGGTCTTTATTGCTGCAACAATACTTTCTTATCCAGCAATTTATTGGCTACAAAATTTATATCTCAGAACATTATCTGAATCTGAAGAATGTAATGACTACGCCAGTGTTATTACACAATATTTAGGTAAAAACTGGGGGATAGCATTAGGGATTGCCTATTTTTTGATGTTATTGCATGGAATGTTCTCTTACTCGCTGGCGGTCACCTTCGATAGTGCTTCTTACATTAAAACGTTTGGATTAACGGAAGGGCTATTATCTGATTCTGTTTGGTATGGGTTGATTATTATTTCAGTATTAGTCGCAATTGCTGCACAAGGGGAGCGGTTACTGTTTAAAGTCTCTGGTCCAATGGTTATTGTAAAATTCGGTATTATCGTACTGCTTGGTATAGTGATGGTTCCATATTGGAATTTTGCCAATATCACAGCATTTCCTGATTTTCTCCCATTTATGAGAGATGTTTTTTTAACACTACCATTTACCTTATTTTCTATATTGTTTGTGCAAATATTGAGCCCCATGAACATTGCGTATCGTAAAATAGAAAGTAATAAGCGTATCGCGACATACCGAGCAATACGCGCTAACCGTGTTGCGTATATTATTCTCGCCGTTGCAGTCTTGTTTTTTGCTTTTTCTTTTACTTTCTCAATTAGCCATGAGCAAGCCGTATCGGCCTTTGAACAAAATATTTCAGCATTAGCGATTGCTGCTCAAGTGATACCTGGGGCAATAGTGAAAGTGATGACCGCATTACTCAATATTTTTGCAATCTTGACGGCATTCTTAGGAATTTATTTAGGCTTCCAAGAAGCAATAAAAGGCATTGTTGTCAATCTATTGAGTCGATTTATTCCTGAAGAACGCATTAACCAAACTGTGCTACATTATGGGGTATGCTTAGGCGTTATCATTGCACTGTGGTTTTGGGTTTCAACACGGTTTTCTATTCTGTTTTTCATGCAACTTGGCGGTCCATTATTTGGTATCGTTTCTTGCTTAATTCCTTGCTATCTGGTTTACAAAGTTCCGGCATTACACAAATTTAAAGGCCCAACAGTGTGGTTCATCATTTTCTTTGGTGTGCTGTTATGCCTATCTCCATTCTTTAAATTTTTCGAATAAATAATGATGTTGTTGAGAGGATCTCATGAAGAAAAAAGCGGTATCTGAATTTCATGTTGATACACAAGTCACCCAGCTAGGGAGAGACCCTGCTAAGCAAGCTGGTTTTGTAAATGCTCCCGTTTATCGCGGTTCGACGGTCGTATTTCCAACTGTTGATGCCTTAATCAATGATAGGGCGGAATTTAATTATGGTACAGCGGGCACGCCAACAATTAAGCAATTGGAGCAAGCTTGGTCCGCTCTTGCTGGAGCCGAAGGGACGGTGCTTTCACCATCTGGTTTAGGCGCGATTGTGTTGGCATTGCTGACAACATTGAAAACAGGTGATCATTTATTAATGCCTGATAGTGTTTATCGGCCAACACGTAAGTTTTGTCATGGTCTGTTGGATAAAATGGGGATCATCACAACCTATTATGACCCGATGATTGGTGCTGACATTGAAAAACTGGTAACGCCAAATACCAGCACAATTTTTTTAGAATCTCCAGGTTCTCAAAGTTTTGAAATTCAAGATGTGCCTGCAATTGTTGAGGTTGCAAAACGCCATGACATTGCGACGATTATTGATAATACATGGGCGACACCTTTATTTTTTAAAGCTCATGAACTGGGTTGTGATATCTCGCTGGAAGCAGGCACCAAATATTTAGGCGGCCATTCTGATTTGCTAATGGGAATTGTCTCGGCGAATCAAGCGTGGTGGCCGAAACTACGTGAAACTTATGATTACATGGCCATGTTGCCGGGAGCAGAGGACTGTTTTCTTGCATTGCGGGGTTTGCGAACCTTACCTATTCGCTTAAAAGAAGCTCAAGAAAGAGCTTTAAATATTGCACATTGGCTGCAAGAACGAACCGAAGTGATTCGTATTTTACATCCTGCATTTGCTGATTGCCCAGGCCATGAAATTTGGAAGCGGGATTTTACTGGTTCATCGGGGCTGTTTTCCATTGTACTTGACCCTAAATATACCCAAACAGATATTGCAAAAATGCTGGATGGTTTATCAATTTTTGGTATGGGGTATTCATGGGGCGGTTTTGAAAGCTTAATTATTCCATTTAATTGTGCTGAATATCGAACTGTGACTAATTGGAACCCTGGTGGACCGACATTACGACTGCAGATTGGCTTAGAAAATTTAGATGACTTAAAACAAGATCTCGCTGACGGTTTTTCTCGGATGAAATAAACAAGACCGTTCTTTATTGGAGAGCCATCTAAGGATAATGCCGTGAATAAATTGATTTATTATTCACGGCGTTATAATTATATCAATTCAATTTTTAATCTTCTGCTGGTGTTTTTACTCTGACTTTTCTTTCTAATAAATCCCCTGTAATTGGGTCATAATAACGACTTGGCCAAATTTCAGCGGGGTGGATCGCTAAGAAATTGGCAATAATCCATTCCCCTTTAGGCCAAGGGCGTGATAGTGCATTTGCTAACGTTGAAGAGCTTAGTCCTGCCTCGCGCGAAATTGCGGCAAGAGTTGTCCCACGCTTACGTAAAGCTGCAATGATATCTGCAGGGTGCCAGTCCGACTTCCGTAAAATCATTTTTTAGTCCTTTTTTCACTTAGAATCATGTAGAGTTAGTGGTACGAGTAACCGAAAATTATGATACATTCAGTACATCCGTTTAGTTATTGGAAATAAAATAACAGAAATTTCCTAAAATAATTTCTGATTTTTTCTTAAAAATTCATTTTATGAAACTATCGTGGTTTTTATGAAATTAAATAGAAAGTCAGAATGAATAACTGTGAATTAGGATAAAACTTTGATGTTAAAACTAACTCTTTCTAGTTAGGGATAGAAATGGCATATTTAATGCTACTTTTTACTCGTACTCGTAATATATCTAGATTAGTTAATAAAATTAGTTAAATTATTAGTGAGTAAATTATTTAATTGTCTGTTATTAAAAGAAATTAGAATGCTAATAACAAATATAATTTGTATATTATTATTTATAGGCATAAATAAAACGAATGAGTTAATGAGATTTTGAGAAAATATAGATAGTTTTCAACAACTGAGAATTAAATTGTCATCATGACTAGGAGGGTCAGCATGTACAAGGAATGGCTAACGGCAAAAGAGCTGCTTGGGTTACAAGGGCTTCCCATGACAACTCAAGGTATTAATGCAATGGCAAGGCGTGAAAACTGGGTAAGCCGTAAAAGGCGAGGTATTCAAGGCAAAGCGTTGGAGTACCATATTAGTTCTTTACCTATCGATATTTTTGAGGGGCAGTTTGCTAACGAAACTTCATCTCCTTATCAAGTAAAACGAAATGATAATGCCTTTATTTGGCAGGAAGCTTATAACCAGCTTTCTAATGATGAACGAGACACTATCCTGACATTTATTATGCGTGAAGGCACATTAGCACTAATTGATTTAATTAATAATAAATAATTTACAATTACTTAAGGTGTAAATAATTAATATATAAAAATAATATTATATTGAATTTAAAAAATTTTTTAACAGATGACATTTTAGTAAAGCTGCAACAGCAGGTTTCATAATATAAGTGTGAAGTGAAAAATGAAAAAATTGTGGTTCACTGCCAAAGAATTAGCTGGGTTAGAAGGACTCCCGACATCACCCCAGGGAATTAACCTAATGGCAAGACGAGAAGGCTGGAAAAACCGCCGTAAAAGAGGGGTGCAAGGTAAGGCTGTTGAGTATTATTATGAAAGCTTACCGGGGGAAATCCAAGGGCAACTTAGCCTGCATGAGCCTTCGGTAACTTACCAAAGTCAAAGAACAGATGCATTACAGATCTGGTCAGAAGCGTATTATCAATTGACAGAGTCTGAGCGCAATAAAATAGTGAAATATATCCTGCGTTATGGTTTGTCGTCACTGCTTGCGCAAATCGATGAAGAAGACAAAGGGGAAAAATAGCGTTTCCCCTTTTCTTGACCTGTTTTGCCTTTTCTAGTGACTAAGAATGGCGTTGGATTGCGATATAAGCTAAGCCGATCAATGCATCTTTATAAATTGAATCTTCAATTACATTTAAGGCATCAATCGCTTTTTGTGCTTCTTCTTGGGCTCTTGCATAAGTATATTCAAGGGAACCACAGCGTTTCATAGTTGCAAGAACAGTATCTAACAGATGACGCCCATTGCCTTGTTCAATCGCTTGGCGGATCAATGCTGACTCTTCTTCATTACCATTTTGCATCGCGTGAAGTAGGGGAAGTGTAGGCTTACCTTCATCTAAATCATCCCCCGTATTTTTCCCCAGCTGAGCATTGTCTGCATCATAATCGAGTAGATCGTCAATTAACTGAAAAGCTGTCCCAATATAACGACCATAATCTTGTAGTGCTTTTTCTTGCTCTGGTGTCGCATTGGCTAAAATCGCAGATGCATGGGCTGCTGCTTCAAAAAGACGTGCGGTTTTACTGTAGATCACTTGCATATAGTTTTCTTCAGTAATGTTAGGATCGTTGCAGTTCATCAATTGCAAAACCTCCCCTTCAGCGATCACATTCGTCGCTTCAGACATCAGTTTTAGCACCCGCATTGAATCGAGATCCGTCATCATCTGGAATGATCGAGTGTAAATAAAATCACCAACTAAGACACTCGCTGCATTACCAAAAACAGCATTTGCAGTTTGCTTTCCGCGACGCATATCGGACTCATCAACGACGTCATCATGCAGCAAAGTTGCTGTATGAATGAACTCGATCAATGCAGCAACTTGGGTATGTTTATGACCCGAGTAACCTAAGGATCGACCAGCAAGCACTGCGATCATAGGCCGGATCCTTTTACCGCCACCACTGACGATGTAATAACCAAGCTGGTTAATTAGCGCAACATCTGAATTCAATTGACTGAGGATGGCTTCGTTTACCGCTGACATATCCTCAGTTGTCAGTTCAATAATAGATTCTAAATTCATCTTAATTTATTCATATTATTAGTTTTTGGTTCATTCCCGAAATAAAAAGTTGGGAGACCGATAGAACAGTTATCTTTCTAGCATAACATTATTAATTATAAGATTATCAGGTGTGATGCAAAAAATGTTTAAATAAGTAACAATTGAGTGAATAGGGACAAAATCAACGTTCAAAAACGGTTATTGAGAAAAAAGTCGTATTTTTTGTCATCTAACCGCATTATTGGCTTGTGTTCTGCTGCTTTTTTGCGTAGAATTCGCGCCCTATTGTGAATATTTTATAGCGTGCTCTGGAATTGAAATATTTAGCGGGTACGCGGAAAGCGGAGTTAATATGTACGCGGTTTTCCAAAGTGGTGGTAAACAACACCGAGTTAGCGAAGGTCAAACTGTCCGCCTAGAAAAGCTGGACATCGCAACAGGTGAAACTGTTGAATTTGATCAAGTTCTGATGGTTGCTAATGGCGATGAGATCCAAATTGGCGCTCCTGTCGTTGAAGGCGTTAAAGTGAAAGCGGAAGTGGTTGCACACGGTCGTGGCGAAAAAGTTAAAATCGTCAAATTCCGTCGTCGTAAACATAGCCGTAAACAACAGGGTCATCGTCAGTGGTTCACTGATGTTAAGATCACTGTCATCGCTTAAGATTTAGGAGAGCAGATTAATGGCACACAAAAAGGCTGGTGGTTCGACTCGTAACGGTCGTGACTCAGAAGCAAAACGTTTAGGTGTTAAACGTTTTGGTGGTGAAGCTGTATTAGCAGGTAGCATCATCGTTCGTCAACGTGGTACTAAGTTCCACGCAGGTAACAACGTAGGTTGTGGCCGTGACCACACTCTGTTCGCATTAGCGGACGGTAAAGTTAAATTTGAAGTTAAAGGTCCAAACAATCGTAAATTTATCAGCATCGAAGCTGAATAAGTTTTCTGACCTTTAATTCAGAATTAAAGCCCTGCAAAAACCTTTTGCGGGGCTTTTTATATTCAGATATTTGATCTTTAATGAACTACACACGTATTAAAGATGCACCATCTCTGAGTAGAACAGCCATCCAGCGTTATGCGGCTCAGAAGCGGAGAGAGAATTATGAAATTTGTAGATGAAGCCAAAATATTGGTCGTGGCAGGAGATGGTGGCAATGGTTGTGTCAGCTTCCGCCGTGAAAAATACATCCCTAAAGGGGGACCGGACGGTGGTGACGGTGGCGATGGTGGGGACGTTTACTTACAAGCAGACGAAAACCTCAACACGCTAATCGACTATCGTTTTGAAAAATCCTTTCGTGCAGAGCGCGGCCAGAATGGCCAAAGCCGTGAATGTACAGGTAAACGGGGTCAAGATATCACAGTTAAAGTGCCTGTAGGAACGCGTGTACGCGATTTAGGGACCAATGAAGTACTTTGTGATATGACTCGTCATGATCAACGTCATATGGTCGCTAAAGGCGGTTTCCATGGGCTTGGAAATACCCGTTTTAAATCTTCAGTGAATCGTGCTCCACGTCAACGTACCATGGGGACAAAAGGGGAAACTCGCGAAATACTGTTAGAACTGATGCTGTTAGCAGATGTTGGTATGCTTGGTATGCCGAATGCAGGTAAATCTACCTTTATTCGTTCAGTGTCAGCAGCAAAACCAAAAGTTGCTGATTATCCATTTACCACTTTAGTCCCAAGCTTGGGTGTCGTGCGTATGGATAACGAACAAAGCTTTGTGGTTGCGGATATTCCAGGGTTGATCGAAGGCGCAGCGGAAGGTGCAGGCCTTGGGATCCAATTCCTGAAACACTTAGAACGTTGTCGTGTCTTACTTCACCTGATTGATATTTGCCCTATTGATGAGTCTGATCCTGTCGAAAATGCGAAGATCATCATCAGTGAGTTAGAAAAATACAGTGAAAAGCTGGCAGCAAAACCACGTTGGTTAGTCTTCAATAAGATTGATATCTTAGGTGAAGAGGAATCAGCACAGCGCGCAGCAGAAATTGCCAAAGCGATGGGCTGGGAAGATAAATTCTATATGATTTCAGCAGTTAACCACGAAGGTGTGAAAGCACTGTGTTGGGATATCATGGAATTTATGAATACTCAACCGCGTGATATGGCAACGACTGAAGATACACAGCAACCTGAAAAAGTTGAATTCATGTGGGATGATTATCACAAAGAACAACTTTCTGGTACTGAAGATTTTGATGATGACTGGGATGATGATTGGGATGAAGATGACGACGAAGGTGTCGAAATTATTTATCAAAAATAGTTTATCTTAGAAATGTAAAAAGGCGCGAAAGCGCCTTTTTACTGTCTAAATCGCGTATGATCAGTTTTTCTGATACAGATCTTTATACAAACGGCTTTCAAATCGCACTAATGGTACTCGACGTGTACGTTGCTGGCTCTGTGGTACCGCATAAGCAGAGATAAATTGCACAAAAGCCACACGTTGACCACTGGCGGTTGTGATAAAACCAGCGAGATTATAAACACCTTGTAATGCTCCCGTTTTGGCGGAAACTTTACCATTCACACCCGCCTCATCAAAACCACCACGGTAACGTAAAGTGCCATCATGGCCGGCAAGTGGAAGCATAGAAATAAAATCGAGTTGTTGATCATTTTTAGCGATAAACTGCAAGATCTCCATCATGGTTGCTGGGGTGATTAAATTATGGCGAGATAATCCCGATCCATCTACCATCACGGTATTACCAAGGTCGATCCCCGCTTTTTGCTTCAGCACTTGTCTTACCGCATCGGATCCTGAACGCCAAGTTCCCGGAACACCATAATATTCACGCCCAATGGTACGAAAAACGGTATCCGCTATCATATTGTCGGATTTTTTGAGCATCACTTTCAACAAGTCATGTAGTGGCTTAGATTCGGTTTTGACTAATACTTGTGATTGAGCCGCAGGAAATGTGCGTTTTTTCACATGGCCAGTTAGCTCAATACCCGCGGTGGTTAACTCATTTTTAACAATTGCTCCGGAGTAACTCGCTCCATTTTGTACCGCAAAGGCAAGTGGCAAGGGCTCGCTGCGTTGAGTTAAACAACCTGTTAGGGTGTAGCGGTTCAGTTCACCAGGAACGACATCAAGTTCGCAATAGCGCGCTTCAGGGGAACCTTTAGGTAATGTTTTGACTTCGCTGAACATATTGACAGGGTAAAAACTAGCCGCCTTAATGAATGCAAAATCTCCTGCTTTTTCAGCAGGGTAAAGAGAAACTGAAAAACAGTTACGGTCAATGATAGCCGCAGCGGGTGGCGCACTAAAGCATTGGGTCATATCATTCCAAACCCATCCCGGTGCTTTGTCATGGCTAGTAAAAGCAGAAATATCAACGACGAGATCGCCGTCAACTTTATGGATCCCAAGCTGCTTTAATGCATTCGCCATATTGCGAATTTGTTGGCGGGTTAATGTCGGGTCACCACTGAAGCGGATCACTAAATCACCCGTCAGCGTTTTGTTGCTAAGTTTTGCATCAGTTTCAAAATTGGTGACAAAACGGTAATCTGGCCCCAGTTGCAATAGGGCAGCAAGAGCGGTCACAACCTTTTGTGTACTTGCAGGTAATGCCATTTGCTGTGCATTATAATCAATTAATGGGGTGCTACTTCCCACTTTTTGCGCGACCAGAGCAAGGTTAGTGCCATCAGGTAAATATTGTTTGTATTCATCAATAGGAATCGCAAAAACTTGCGTACTAGCTAAGGTAATTCCTAAAGAGATTATCCATTTTCTGGTTAAAGTTAATAATGACATATATTTCACGCATTAGGGTGGACATATAATACATACTAAAGTGTAATGCCCAAGAAAGTAAACGGTGACCCGTTATTAAGTCTCAGTTAAAATAGCGTACATTATGATAAGATAAATGAGTACATAAGTCTGATTGCGTTTTTTTACTAGAACACCCCCGGTTTTACGCAGGTGTTCGGTGTACTGTTGTTACAAAATCAGGAAGATACTTGTTTTTAGATAGGATTGAACCGAGGTATTTATTAATGAAACAGATCCCGATGACGGTACTTGGTGCGGATAAGCTAAGAGAAGAGCTAGAATTCCTTAAATCTGTCCGTCGCCCAGAAATTATTGCATCTATTGCAGAAGCGCGTGAGCACGGTGACTTAAAAGAAAATGCAGAATATCATGCAGCACGTGAGCAACAAGGTTTCTGTGAGGGCCGTATTCAAGAAATCGAAGGGAAACTTTCTCACGCTCAAGTGATCGATGTAACTAAAATGGTCAATAACGGTCGTGTTATCTTTGGCGCGACTGTGACAGTATTGAATGTTGATACTGACGAAGAGCTAACGTATCGTATTGTTGGTGATGATGAAGCAGATATTAAGATCAATCTGATTTCTGTGAACTCACCGATAGCACGCGGTTTAGTGGGTAAAGAAGTTGATGATGCGGTCTCGATTAAAACCCCAGGTGGTGATGTCGAGTTCGAAATTCTTAAAGTTGAGTATATCTGATTCCTATTTCCCTGAATTGGTTATATTATTTCCCTGATTTAAAGAAAAAGGCCGCAGGCGGCCTTTTTCATCATATAAAACATGCTTTCAATGGCATTTTTATATAAATGATGGGGGATTATTTAGGTAAAATGATTTTGCGGTCTGCCGAAGGACGGTAGATAACAAGAATTTTACCAATAATTTGTACATTTACTGCACCAGTTTCGCGAACAATCGCATCAGCGATCAAATTTTTAGTATCACGGTCTTCGCCTGCGATCTTGACTTTGATAAGCTCATGATGTGCTAATGAGAGTTCAATCTCAGCCAAAACACCTTCGGTTAAACCATTGTTGCCGATCATAACAACAGGGTTTAAATGGTGAGCGAGACTTTTTAGGTGCTGAATTTGTTTTTTATTAAGATTCATTGATTTTTTGCTTGGTTAGTATTGAAAATGGCTTATTCTACCGCCATCTGATATCTATCACCATCAATTATATCTTTTTGATGGTAAAGAAGCAGCAAGTTAGGTGAAGTTCTTTTAGTATAGTTGGAAAGCACAATGGCCAATAAAAAACGTTCGGCAAGCTCAAGTCGCTGGTTGCAAGAGCATTTTAGTGATAAATATGTTCAGCAAGCACAAAAAAAAGGGCTACGCTCACGTGCATGGTTTAAGCTGGAAGAAATCCAGCAAGGTGATAAAATTTTTAAACCAGGTATGACCGTTGTTGATTTAGGAGCAGCCCCTGGTGGTTGGTCGCAATACGTTGTTAGCCAAATAGGTCATAATGGGCGGGTTATTGCTTGTGACTTATTGCCGATGGACCCAATCGTTGGCGTTGATTTCCTGCAAGGGGATTTTCGCGATGAAGCCGTTCTCGCCGCTTTGTTAGAACGCGTTGGCGACAAAAAAGTACAGGTGGTCATGTCTGACATGGCTCCAAATATGAGTGGGACACCAGCGGTTGATATTCCTCGCTCTATGTATCTAGTTGAATTAGCTTTGGATATGTGCCGTGCTGTATTGGCGCCTGGGGGGAGTTTCATTGTTAAAGTGTTTCAGGGAGAAGGCTTTGACGATTACCTTAGGGATATCCGCTCCCTGTTTACGAAAGTAAAAGTTCGTAAACCCGAATCTTCGCGCGCACGGTCACGTGAAGTATACATTGTAGCGACAGGGCTAAAACTGTAGTACCCTGAGCGTTATTTGTTAACACAGTTGTAATATGAGGTTAATCCCTTGAGTGACATGGCGAAAAACCTGATTCTCTGGTTAGTCATCGCAGTTGTTCTGATGTCCTTGTTCCAGAGTTTTGGCCCAAGCGATTCGAATAGTCGCAGAGTTGATTATTCTACGTTTATCAATGAGTTAGCCCAGGATCAGGTACGTGAAGTTCGTATCACAGGTCGTGAATTGAACGTCAGAAAGGCTGATAATAGCCGCTATACAACTTATCTTCCTATGCAGGATGAGAAGCTGTTAGACACTTTGCTAAATAAGCATGTGACGGTTGTTGGTGAACCACCAGAAGAACCTAGCTTACTGACATCTATTTTTATTTCCTGGTTCCCAATGCTTCTGTTGATTGGTGTCTGGATTTTCTTCATGCGCCAGATGCAAGGCGGTGGCGGCAAGGGGGCAATGTCATTTGGCAAAAGTAAAGCCCGCATGCTGACAGAAGATCAGATCAAAACAACATTTGCAGACGTTGCTGGGTGTGATGAAGCCAAAGAAGAAGTGGGCGAAATCGTAGAGTTTCTACGTGAACCTGCTCGTTTCCAAAAACTTGGCGGTAAAATTCCAAAAGGCGTACTGATGGTAGGGCCTCCAGGAACAGGTAAAACATTACTGGCAAAAGCTATCGCTGGTGAGGCAAAAGTTCCATTCTTCACCATTTCCGGTTCTGACTTTGTGGAAATGTTTGTGGGGGTGGGTGCTTCTCGTGTTCGTGACATGTTCGAACAAGCGAAAAAAGCAGCGCCTTGTATCATCTTTATCGATGAGATCGATGCTGTAGGTCGTCAACGTGGTGCAGGTCTTGGTGGTGGTCACGATGAGCGTGAACAAACACTGAACCAAATGCTAGTTGAGATGGACGGTTTCGAAGGTAATGAGGGGATCATTGTTATCGCAGCAACTAACCGTGCTGACGTACTTGACCCTGCTTTATTACGTCCAGGTCGTTTTGACCGTCAGGTAGTCGTTGGCTTACCAGACGTTCGTGGCCGTGAACAAATTCTGAAAGTACATATGCGTCGTGTTCCTATTGACCCAAGTGTAGATACTTTCATTCTTGCACGTGCAACACCTGGATTTTCAGGTGCTGAACTCGCAAACTTAGTGAACGAAGCCGCATTGTTTGCTGCTCGCGCGAATAAGCGTGTTGTTTCTATGGTTGAGTTTGAAAAAGCGCGTGACAAGATTTGGATGGGTGCAGAGCGTCGTTCTCTGATGATGACCGAAGAGCAAAAAGAATCAACGGCTTACCATGAAGGTGGTCATATGATTATCGGTCATTTAATGCCAGAACATGACCCTGTTCACAAAGTCACGATCGTTCCGCGTGGGCAAGCGTTAGGTGTTGCTTTCTTCTTACCAGAAGGTGATGAAGTCAGTCGTAGCCGCTTGAAGCTCGAAGGTATGATTGCAACGGCATATGCAGGTCGTATTGCAGAAGAACTGATTTATGGTCGCGATAAAGTCACAACGGGTGCTTCTTCCGACATTCAGTTTGCGACGAATACGGCGCGTAACATGGTGACTCAGTGGGGCTTCTCTGACCGCTTAGGCCCAATGCAGTATTCGAAAGAAGAAGGCCCAGCGTTCTTAGGTCGCTCTTCAGGTAATGGTTCAGGAATTTCTGATGAGACAGCACGTATTGTCGATGAAGAAATTAAAAAAATTCTGGACCACTGTTATCAACTGGCATACAAAACATTGGAAGACAATATTGATATTCTGCATGCGACTAAAGATGCATTATTAAAATATGAAACCATTGATATGCCACAGATTGATGACCTGATGAACCGCCGTCCAGTGCGTGAGCCAGCAGGTTGGGATGAAGACAAAAAAGTGAGTAATGTCACTGGTTCGTTCGGTACAGGTGCGCCAAAAGCGGAACCTACAGCGGAAAAACCACAGTCTGAAGAGCCAGATAACACAAATAATAGTAATAATGCTGATGAATCAAACCCATCAGATAATAACGACAGCAAACCACAATAAGCGGTCGTGAAATAAAATATTAAGACCCCAGTTCGCTGGGGTTTTTTTCGTTAAGGAAAAATAACAATGCAAATCAAAGCGAGAGGCAGTGTCCTTGACTTATCCACACCTAAGGTGATGGGGATTTTGAATGTCACTCCTGATTCCTTTTCAGATGGTGGCACTCATAATCGTTATCATGATGCGCTTGAACATGTGGCAAAAATGGTGGAACACGGTGCGACTATCATTGATATTGGTGGTGAATCTACCCGTCCAGGGGCTGCCGAAGTTTCTGTGAATGAGGAACTTGATAGGGTTATTCCTGTTGTTGAAGCAATAGCCCAGCGTTTTGATGTATGGATTTCAGTCGATACCTCTAAAGCCCAAGTCATGGCGGAAGCAGCAAACGCAGGTATGCATATCATCAATGATATTCGTTCTCTACATGAGCCAGACGCATTAGTCGTCGCCGCGAAAACAGGTTTACCCGTTTGTATTATGCATATGCAAGGCCAGCCAAGAACGATGCAAGAAGCGCCAAATTATGAAAATGTGGTGCGTGAGGTAAAAGACTATCTTGATGCTGAAATCACCCGGTGTGTGAGCGCAGGGATAGAGAGGCAACAAATTATCCTTGATCCAGGCTTTGGTTTTGGTAAGAACTTGTCGCATAATTACCAGTTATTGGCAAACTTAGAACAATTTCATAATTTCGGACTACCGCTATTGGCAGGGATGTCACGTAAATCTATGATTGGACAATTATTGAATGTTCCACCACAAGAACGCCTCGCAGGCAGCCTAACTTGTGCAGTGATTGCTGCGATGCAAGGGGCACACATCATTCGAGTTCATGATGTCAAAGAAACCGTGCAAGCGATGCAAGTGGTACAGATGACTCTGTCAGAAAAGGAAAAATAAGCGTATGAGCGACCGTAAATATTTTGGTACTGATGGTATTCGTGGCAAAGTGGGTGATAGCCCAATTACCCCTGATTTTGTTTTAAAATTAGGCTGGGCGGCAGGGAAAGTCCTCGCTCGTCATGGTTCACGTAAAATTATTATTGGTAAAGATACGCGTATTTCTGGCTATATGTTGGAATCTTCATTAGAAGCGGGCTTAGCAGCAGCGGGTTTATCCGCATCTTTCACAGGTCCAATGCCAACGCCAGCGGTTGCTTATTTAACACGTACTTTCCGCGCAGAAGCGGGAATTGTTATTTCAGCGTCTCATAACCCATATTATGATAATGGGATTAAATTCTTCTCAATTGATGGGACTAAGCTGCCTGATGAAGTCGAAGAAGCCATTGAAGCTGAAATGGAAAAGCCGATCACCTGCGTTGAGTCAGCTGAATTAGGTCGTGCAAACCGTATTGTAGATGCTGCCGGCCGTTATATTGAATTTTGTAAAGGTACGTTCCCGAACGAACAAAGCCTTGCAAGTTTAAAAATTGTCATTGATTGTGCTAATGGGGCTACTTACCACATCGCACCAAATGTGTTCCGTGAGTTAGGGGCAGAAGTCATCACTATCGGTTGCGATCCTAACGGAATCAACATCAACGAAGAGTGTGGCGCTACAGACGTTCGCCAGTTACAACAAAAAGTTTTGGAAGAAAAAGCGCATGTCGGTTTAGCATTTGATGGTGATGGTGACCGCATTATTATGGTCGATCACCTCGGTGAAAAAGTCGATGGTGACCAAATTCTCTTCATTATTGCTCGTGAAGCGCTACGCCAAGGCCAGTTAAAAGGTGGGGTAGTGGGAACATTAATGAGTAATATGGGGTTAGAAATCGCCCTAAAACAGCTAGGAATTCCTTTTGAGCGTGCAAAAGTGGGCGACCGCTATGTTCTCGAAAAATTACAGGAAAAAGGTTGGCGCATGGGGGCTGAAAACTCAGGCCACGTGATTTTATTAGATAAAACGACCACTGGTGATGGGATTGTTGCAGGCTTGCAGGTATTAAGCGCTATGGTACGTAACCATATGAGCCTACATGACTTATGCAGTGGTATGAAATTATTACCACAAGTGCTAGTTAACGTACGTTTCAAAGGCCAACACGACCCATTACAAAGTGATGCAGTTGTTGCAGCGAACGAAGAAGTTGAAAAACAATTGGCAGGAAAAGGCCGCGTATTACTGAGAAAATCAGGAACAGAGCCATTAATCCGAGTTATGGTTGAAGGTGAAAACGAAGCTGATGTGACTGCAATGGCAAACCATATTGCTGATGCAGTAAAAGCAGCTGGCTAAGTTGTTATTGGTGAAGCTGAGCGATATTTTGATGATTTGTTGTTTTTTTCTGCAAATAATCAAATGGAATTAAAATAGACTTGCTTGTCGGCTCAGCTTTGGTTAGTATTCGCACCTGCTCAATCCCGTAAGAGTGTTTCTTTACGGCCGAAATGAGCAGGTGTGCAGTGATAAAGGTCATAGCATTAGGCTATGCACCGCAACTGAATAGGTAACTCAAATGTATGTAGCTCTTTTAATTATTTTCTTGCTAGCGGCTATCGGGCTTATTGGTCTGATTATGTTACAGCAAGGTAAAGGTGCTGACATGGGAGCTTCATTCGGTGCGGGCGCTTCTGCAACACTGTTTGGTTCATCGGGTTCAGGTAACTTCATGACCCGTATGACTGGAATCTTGGCTGCTGTGTTTTTCATCATCAGTTTAATACTTGGCAACATGACCGCCAACAAGTACGGAACTGGTAGTGGTAGTAAGTGGGAAAACATTAGTGAACCTACAAAAGTCGAGCAACCAACAGACGTTCCGGCAGCACCAGCTACACCAACGAGCGATATCCCTCGTTAAGTGTGAAAGATTCCGAATGAAGGCAACTAATGCCATCATTAAGTAGTAAGCTCAGCGATGAGCAAGAAGTTAAAATTTGAGGTTATTGATTGAATATTGATAACCTCGCCTCAGTGCCGAGGTGGTGAAATTGGTATACACGCTACCTTGAGGTGGTAGTGCCTACAAAACGGGCGTACGGGTTCAAGTCCCGTCCTCGGCACCATTATTTAAGATGCTTGTGATTTACAGGTTATCTGTGTAGAATATGACACGCTTTCGAACGCGGGATGGAGCAGCTTGGTAGCTCGTCGGGCTCATAACCCGAAGGTCGTCGGTTCAAATCCGGCTCCCGCAACCATTTCTTATTCAACATACCTTGTCAGTATCGTGGTCTATAGTAGTTATCCGGTGTAGTAATCAAGTGCAGTTATCTAACAGCTCTCAAAATTTCTCATCGATTTCTCTAGATTTTACAGGTATAATAAGAATATGGTGAACCCGTGCACTACAGGGTCCAGTTGCATAAAGCCCCGAATTTCGGGGTTTTTTGTTATTTGACAATCGAATTAACTGGGCTTTTATAGCCCTTTTTTTATGTCTGGGGGTGGGCTTGTCCACATTAGAACAGAAATTAACAGAGATGATCTCAGCACCTGTGGAGGCGCTAGGCTTTGAATTTGTAGGCTTAGAGTTTGTCCGTGGCCGTACATCAACACTGCGTGTCTTCATTGATAGTGAAGAAGGCATCACTGTTGATGATTGTGCTGATGTCAGCCATCAGGTCAGTGCAGTATTGGACGTTGAAGATCCAATCTCTGTCATTTATAACCTGGAAATATCGTCACCAGGGCTTGAACGTCCATTATTCACCATTGCGCATTATGAGCGTTTTATGGGGGAAGAGGTGGCATTGACTTTGCGTATAGCAATGCAGAACCGCCGTAAGTGGCAAGGAATTATTAAGGCCATAGACGGTGAAATGATTACGGTTACTGTAGATGGTAAGGATGAGGTGTTCGCCCTCGGCAACATCCAGAAAGCTAACTTGGTACCCCACTTTTAATAAAGTTCAATGAGGCAACTAGGATGAATAAAGAAATTCTGGCTGTTGTAGAAGCGGTTTCTAACGAAAAATCCCTCCCTCGTGAAAAAATCTTCGAGGCTCTGGAAACTGCATTAGCGACGGCGACTAAAAAGAAATACGAGCAAGAAATTGATGTTCGTGTGGAAATTGACCGTAAATCAGGTGATTTCGACACGTTCCGTCGTTGGTTAATTGTGGAAGAAGTCACAATGCCAACGCGTGAAATTACGTTGGAAGCGGCTCAGTATGAAGACCCAGCGCTCCAGCTTGGAGAGTACGTCGAAGATCAAATTGAATCTGTTGTATTCGACCGTATTACTACCCAAACAGCTAAACAAGTTATCGTACAGAAAGTGCGCGAAGCAGAACGTGCGATGGTTGTTGACCAATTCCGTGAGCAACAAGGTGAAATTATCACTGCTCAGGTGAAAAAAGTTAATCGTGAAAATATCACGTTAGATTTAGGCAATAACGCGGAAGCCGTTATTCTGCGTGAAGATATGTTGCCACGTGAAAACTTCCGTCCAGGTGACCGTATCCGCGGAGTCCTGTATGATGTTCGTCCTGAAGCACGCGGCGCGCAACTTTTTGTTACGCGTTCTCGCCCTGAAATGCTGATTGAATTATTCCGCATTGAAGTGCCAGAAATCGGCGAAGAAATTATTGAAATCAAAGCCGCTGCTCGTGACCCAGGCTCTCGTGCAAAAATCGCAGTTAAAACTAATGACAAGCGTATCGACCCAGTTGGTGCTTGTGTTGGTATGCGTGGTGCACGTGTTCAAGCCGTTTCTAGTGAATTAGGCGGCGAAAGAATTGATATTGTGTTATGGGATGATAACCCAGCTCAATTCGTTATTAATGCAATGGCTCCGGCTGATGTTGCATCTATCGTAGTCGATGAAGACAAATGTACGATGGATGTTGCCGTAGAAAGTAGTAATTTGGCACAAGCCATTGGACGTAACGGTCAAAACGTTCGTCTGGCAGCTCAGTTACTGAAAAAACACCGTGGTGATGACAAATGGGAATTAAATGTCATGACCGCAGAAGAGCTTAATGCAAAACATCAGGCAGAAGCACATGCTTCTATTGATACATTCACCAAGCATCTTGATATTGATGAAGAGTTTGCCACTGCACTTGTTGAAGAAGGCTTCTCGACGTTAGAAGAACTGGCTTACGTGCCTATTAATGAACTTCTGGAAATTGATGGTCTTGACGAAGAGACTGTTGAAGTTCTACGTGAAAGAGCGAAAGCGGCCCTCACCACAATAGAATTGGCTCAAAAAGAGAGCCTAGGTGATAATCAGCCAGCAGAAGATTTATTGAATCTTGAAGGTATGGATCGTACTCTTGCCTATAATTTGGCTACTCGTGGAATCTGTACACTGGAAGATCTTGCTGAGCAGGGCATCGACGACCTGATTGATATTGAAGGTCTGGATGATGAGAAAGCAGGTACGCTCATCATGGCCGCACGTAATATTTGCTGGTTCGGTAACGATGCGTAAACACTGTAGCAGGAAGGAACGGCATGACAGAAACTGTAAAAACATTGGCAACGGAAATTCAAACCACAGTTGATCGCCTGGTACAGCAATTTGCTGAAGCAGGGATCAAAAAAGGTGAGAATGACTCTGTTAGCCAGTCAGAAAAAGAAGCTTTACTGAACCATTTAAACCGTGAACAAGGCGGGGTAGCGGGTCAGCCAAGCAAATTGACACTACAGCGCAAAACTCGTAGTACGCTGAGTGTCCCCGTCACCGGTGGCAAAAGCAAATCGGTAAATGTCGAAGTCCGCAAAAAACGCACTTATGTGAACCGTGATGCTGAAGAAGCAAAAGCGGAAGAGCAGGCGCAGCGTGAAGCGGAAGAGCAGGCACAGCGCGAAGCTGAAGAACTGGCACAACGTCAAGCAGAAGCAAAACGATTAGCAGAAGAAACAGCTAAACGTGAAGCGGAAGAAAAGGCAAAACGTGAAGCCGAAGAGAAAGCAAAACGTGAAGCAGCAGATAAAGCTACGCGCGAAGCAGCGGAAAGAGAAAAAGTGAAACCAAGCGAAAATCAACAAAAACCAGGCAAAGCTGTAGAAAGTAATGCCGACAAACAACGCCGTGAAGCTGAAGCTGCGGAGCTAAAACGTAAAGCTGAAGAAGAAACTCAGCGCAAAGTTGAAGCAGAAGCACGTCGCGTAGCTGAAGAAGCACGCAAAATGGCAGAAGAAAACGGTGAAAAGTGGACTGCTGAAACGAAAACTGAAGAAGACAGCGATTATCACACAACAACTTCAACGCACGCTCGTGCAGCTGAAGATGAAAGTGATGAGAAAGAAGAAGGCCGTCGTTCACGTAATCGTACTGCAAAAGCACCTCGCCAGAAGAAAGGTAATAAACTTTCTGAAAAAGCAGATCGCGAAGAAGAACGTGCCGCAGGCCGTTCGGGTCGCAGCAAAGGTAAGCAACGTAAAGGTAGTTCTTTACAACAAAGCTTTACTAAACCAGCAGTTGCGGTTAACCGTGATGTTGTGATTGGTGAAACAATCACTGTTGGTGAACTTGCTAATAAAATGGCAGTAAAAGGTTCTCAAGTCATCAAAACGATGATGAAGATGGGCGCAATGGCGACTATCAACCAAGTGATTGACCAAGAAACTGCACAGTTAGTTGCAGAAGAAATGGGTCACAAAGTTATTCTGCGTCGTGAAAACGAATTAGAAGAAGCGGTAATGAATGACCGTGATACAGGTTCTGCACTTCAAGAGCCACGTGCGCCAGTTGTGACCATTATGGGTCACGTTGACCATGGTAAAACCTCTCTACTTGACTACATTCGCTCAACGAAAGTGGCATCAGGTGAAGCGGGTGGTATTACTCAGCACATTGGTGCTTACCACGTACAAACTGATAAGGGTATGATTACCTTCTTAGATACCCCAGGTCACGCCGCGTTTACTTCAATGCGTGCTCGTGGTGCTCAGGCAACGGATATCGTTGTTCTGGTTGTTGCTGCAGACGATGGTGTTATGCCACAAACAATTGAAGCTATTCAGCATGCGAAAGCAGCGGGTGTACCAATTGTTGTTGCAGTAAACAAAATTGATAAACCAGAAGCTGACCCAGACCGCGTTAGAAATGAGCTGTCTCAGTACGGTGTTATTTCTGAAGACTGGGGTGGTGATACTCAGTTCATCAGTGTTTCTGCTAAGAAAGGTACCGGTATTGACGAGTTGCTCGATGCTATCTTGCTGCAAGCTGAAGTTTTAGAACTGAAAGCGGTATATGCAGGCATGGCAAGTGGTGTCGTTGTTGAGTCGTACTTAGACAAAGGTCGTGGCCCAGTTGCAACAATCTTAGTTCAAGAAGGTACACTGAACAAAGGCGATATCGTCCTGTGTGGTTTCGAATATGGCCGTATTCGTGCAATGCGTAACGAATTAGGTAAAGAAGTTCAGTCTGCAGGCCCTTCAATGCCTGTTGAGATCTTAGGCTTATCTAACGTACCTTCAGCGGGTGATGAAGCTACCGTTGTACGTGACGAGAAAAAAGCACGTGAAGTTGCCTTGTATCGTCAAGGTAAATTCCGTGATGTTAAATTAGCTCGCCAGCAGAAATCTAAACTGGAAAACATGTTTGCTAACATGGAAGAAGGTAAAGTGTCTGAGCTGAACATCGTTCTGAAAACCGACGTACAAGGTACTTGTGAAGCAATTACCGACTCTCTAATGAAGCTGTCGACTGATGAAGTTAAAATTAAAATCATCGGTTCTGGTGTAGGTGGTATCACTGAAACTGACGCAACATTAGCTGCGGCATCGAATGCTATCATCTTAGGCTTCAACGTACGTGCAGATGCTTCTGCTCGTCGCGTAATTGAAAGTGAAAGTGTTGACTTACGCTACTACTCTGTTATCTATAGCTTAATTGATGAAATCAAACAAGCTATGAGCGGTATGTTAGCGCCTGAGTACAAACAGCAAATTATTGGACTTGCAGAAGTTCGTGATGTATTTAAATCACCGAAATTCGGCGCGGTTGCTGGTTGTATGGTCACTGAAGGCACTATCAAACGTAATAACCCAATCCGCGTATTACGTGATAACGTGGTTATTTATGAAGGTGAGCTAGAGTCACTACGTCGCTTTAAAGATGACGTCAATGAAGTTCGTAACGGTATGGAATGTGGTATCGGCGTTAAGAACTACAACGATGTTCGTGTAGGCGATATGATTGAAGTTTTCGAAATTATTGAAGTTAAACGTTCTATTGACGGTTAATTTTGTGAGTACCCACGAAATGTCGTGGTGAGAAAACAGTATGAATGAGGGGGCGCTTGCCCCCTTTATTGTCAGGAGATATAACGATGGCAAAAGAATTCAGTCGTGCACAACGCGTTGCGCAAGAGATGCAAAAAGAAATTGCGATCATCTTACAACGTGAGATCAAAGACCCACGTATTGGTATGGCTACCGTTTCAGGTGTCGAGTTATCTCGCGATCTCGCATACGGTAAAGTCTTTGTGACCTTCTTCAATATCGCTAACGATAAAAGCGAAGAAGAAATGGTTGCAGATGGCATTAAAGCATTAAATGAAGCATCAGGCTTTATACGTTCATTAATTGGAAAAGCAATGCGTTTGCGTATTATTCCTGAGTTAACATTTGAATATGACAACTCTCTTGTTGACGGTATGCGGATGTCTAATTTAGTGTCAAATGTGATCCGCGATGATGAAAAACGTCGTGCGGATGTTAGTGATAAAGAGGAAAAATAATGGGGCGTCGTCGTAGCGGCCGTAATATTGACGGCGTAGTGCTGCTGGATAAACCCACGGACATTTCTTCAAATGATGCGCTGCAAAAAGTGCGGCGCTTTTTTAATGCCAATAAAGCTGGGCACACGGGGGCACTTGACCCTCTCGCAACAGGTATGTTGCCTGTTTGTCTCGGCGAAGCGACGAAATTTTCCCAGTTTTTACTCGATTCAGATAAACGTTATCGCGTGATTGCACGTCTTGGGCAACGCACTGATACGTCAGATTCACATGGCGAAATTATTAGTGAGCGTAACGTAGAGTTTACACAGCAGCAACTAGATGATGCTTTAGAATTTTTCCGTGGTGATACATTACAAGTTCCTTCAATGTATTCAGCGTTGAAACACCAAGGTCGTCCGTTGTATGAATATGCGCGTAAAGGGATTACAGTTGAGCGTGAAGCTCGCCCAATTACAGTGTATGAATTGCAGTTTATTCGTTTAGAAAATAATGAATTAGAACTGGAGATACACTGTTCTAAAGGAACCTATATTCGTACAATTATCGATGATTTAGGTGAGATGTTAGGCTGTGGTGCGCATGTGATTTACCTGCGTCGAGTGCAAGTGGCTAATTACCCTTATGAGCGAATGGTAACATTAGAACAATTAGCTGCTTTACGTGCAAAAGTAGATGCGGGTGAAGGTTCTTTTGAGTCATTGCTCGACTCTCTATTGTTGCCAATGGATACCGCAGTCGTTCATTTTCCAGCTGTAAATATTACAGAGGAAACAGCGGCTTATTTTAAGCAGGGTCAACCTGTGAGAGCCGCAGTCCAAGGCCTTGAAGAAGGTTGTATGGTTCGAGTCACTTGTGGCGCTGAGCAGCGGTTTATCGGTATTGCTCTGGTGAGTGAAGATGGCCGTATAGCACCGAAGCGTTTGGTTGTAGAAAATGAACAGTCCGTGTAGTGGCGCTTATTGCTTTGCTGCCTTAAGCAGCGTAGAATAGCGGCGCTTAATCTTGAGATGCTAAATTAGAGATTGGCTCTCATCACTTACATTAATCATTTTGGAGTTTATTATGTCTCTAAGTAATGAAGCGAAAGCTAAAATCGTTGCTGAGTTCGGCCGCGGTGAAAATGACACTGGTTCAAGCGAAGTTCAAATCGCTCTGCTGACAGCACAAATCAACCACCTGCAAAGTCACTTTGCAGAGCACAAAAAAGATCACCACAGCCGTCGTGGTCTGCTGCGTATGGTTGCTCAGCGTCGTCGCTTACAAGCTTACTTGAAAGGTAAAGATATCGCGCGTTACACTGCTCTTATCGAGCGTTTAGGTCTGCGCCGCTAATCTTACTCTAGATAATTTGAGTTGCAGCTAGGCGACAAATGAGTGAGTTACTAGGTACATACATGAGTATGTGGCTAGTACGAGTGAATGTAGTCAACAACGTTGCAACTTGAAGTATGACGAGTAGAGTCAGTTTCAGAGAAAAGGGGCCAGAGGCCCCTTTTCTTCTAAAAGTTATTTTGAAAGTTGAAGTAATACTCGAATTATACTTAACTTAAATGCTAAGCTATAAATCGTAGTGAGTTGTTTTTATTAATGCCTCTTCGCTACATCCGATTCGCGCGGCTAATGAGAGAATTGATCACTAGAACATCAGTATTCTCATTAGTCGCGAGGCTGTAGTAGGAAGAGTAAACCAATGCTCCCTGAGAATCTCAGGTAGCCTTACAAAAAGGGTAAAATAGTGTTAAATCCTATTGTTCGTAAATTCCAATACGGTCAACATACTGTTTCGATTGAAACCGGTATGATCGCACGCCAAGCATCTGCTGCTGTTATGGTTAACATGGATGACACTGCAGTATTCGTGACTGCAGTTGCACAGAAAAAAGTGAAAGAAGGTCAAGATTTCTTCCCTTTAACTGTTAACTATCAAGAACGTACATATGCAGCGGGCCGCATCCCTGGAAGTTTCTTCCGTCGTGAAGGTCGTCCTGGTGAAGGCGAAACGTTAATCGCACGTCTGATTGACCGTCCTCTACGCCCTCTGTTCCCAGAAGGTTTTTATAACGAAATTCAAATCATTGCGACCGTTGTATCTGTTAACCCACAAGTTAACCCAGATATCGTTGCGATGATTGGTGCATCAGCGGTATTAGCGCTGTCAGGGGTTCCATTCAATGGCCCAATCGGTGCTGCACGTGTTGGTTTTATCAATGACCAATATGTTCTGAACCCTACAGCAGACGAACTGAAAAACAGCCGTTTGGATTTAGTGGTTGCAGGTACTGATAACGCGGTATTAATGGTTGAATCTGAAGCTGATTTGTTAAGCGAAGAGCAAATGTTAGGTGCAGTGGTATTTGGCCACGATCAACAACAAGTTGTTATTCAGAATATCAATGAATTAGTGAAAGAAGCTGGTAAAGAGAAATGGGATTGGCAGCCAGAGCCAGTTAACCAAGCTCTTCATGACCGTGTTGCACAATTAGCTGAAAGCCGTATGGGCGATGCTTATCGCATCACTGAGAAACAAGAGCGCTACGCGCAGGTTGACTTAATCAAAGAAGAAGTCACTGCAGTATTAGTTGCTGAAGACGAAAACGTTGATGTTTCTGAAGTTGCAGATATTTTAGCAAGCTTAGAAAAACAAGTTGTTCGTAGCCGTGTTATCCGTGGTGAGCCACGTATCGATGGCCGCGAAAAAGATATGGTTCGTGCACTGGACGTTCGTACGGGGGTTCTGCCACGTACTCACGGTTCTGCGTTGTTTACTCGTGGTGAAACTCAAGCACTGGTAACTGCAACTTTAGGTACAGAGCGTGATGCACAGGTTATCGACCAATTAATGGGCGAATATACTGACCGTTTCTTATTCCATTACAACTTCCCTCCATACTCTGTCGGTGAAACTGGCATGGTGGGTTCACCAAAACGTCGTGAAATCGGTCACGGCCGTTTAGCGAAACGCGGTGTGTTAGCTGTGATGCCTGACCACGCAGATTTCCCATACACTGTACGTGTTGTGTCTGAAATCACTGAATCCAATGGTTCATCATCAATGGCATCAGTTTGCGGTGCGTCATTAGCACTGATGGATGCTGGTGTGCCAATTAAAGCCGCTGTTGCAGGTATTGCAATGGGTCTGGTAAAAGAAGGCGAAGATTTCGTTGTTCTGTCTGATATCTTAGGTGACGAAGACCACTTAGGTGATATGGACTTTAAAGTGGCTGGTAGCCGTGAAGGTATCAGTGCACTGCAAATGGACATCAAAATTGAAGGGATCACGCGTGAAATCATGCAAGTTGCCTTAAACCAAGCGAAAGGTGCGCGTTTGCACATTCTTGGTACGATGGAACAAGCAATCAATGGTCCACGTGAAGAAATCTCTGAATTTGCTCCACGTATTTACACTATCCGCATCAATCCAGACAAAATCAAAGATGTCATCGGTAAAGGTGGTTCTGTGATCCGTGCGTTAACGGAAGAAACAGGCACGACTATCGAGATCGAAGATGACGGTACTGTGAAAATTGCAGCAACTGATGGTATTAAAGCGAAAGAAGCAATTCGTCGTATTGAAGATATCACAGCAGAAGTTGAAGTTGGCCGCATTTACCCAGGTAAAGTAACCCGTATTGTCGACTTTGGTGCATTTGTTGCGATTGGCGGCGGTAAAGAAGGTCTGGTTCATATTTCTCAAATCGCGGACAAACGTGTTGAGAAAGTGACTGATTACCTACAAATGGGTCAAGAAGTTCCTGTTAAGGTATTGGAAATCGACCGTCAGGGCCGTATCCGTCTTAGCATGAAAGAAGCGGTAGCAACTGAAGAAGCAAGTGCACAACCGCAGGACTCAGCAGAGTAAGCTGACTTAACAGCGCTCTATTAAGTTAGGGCGCTATCAGCCTAAATTTGCTGAAACCATCATTTGTAAAGCGTGGTAATGTAAGGGCGGAGTATGTTGAACAGTATCTGTCTTCGGGTGAGAGATTATCGCACGTTACCGCGTGTGCTCTTGGCGCTTATCTTTTTTGTTATTATTGGATGTAGTAGCAAAGATTGGCGAAAGAACGAGGTATTTGCCGTTCCACTTCAACCTTCATTGCAACAAGAAGTGATACTGGCTCGTATGGAACAAATCCTTGCGAGTCGGTCTTTAACCGATGATGAATACGCACAGCTTTTATATGAGCGCGGTGTGTTGTATGATAGTCTCGGTTTAAGGGCGCTGGCACGTAATGATTTTTCAACTGCGTTAGCCATTCGTCCTGATATTCCTGAAGTTTTTAATTTTTTAGGGATATATTTTACGCAGGCAGGCAATTATGATGCTGCCTATGAAGCGTTTGATTCTGTTTTAGAGCTTGATCCAACTTACAATTTCGCGCGAATGAATCGTGGCATCGCATTATATTACGGTGAACGGTACAAACTAGCGCAGGATGATCTGCTGGCGTATTATCAGATAGATCCAAATGATCCTTTTCGTACTCTGTGGCTTTACCTCGTAGAGAAAGACATAGACCCGCGTATGGCGCAAGATAATCTTGCTGCCCGCTACAACCAAGCGGAGAAAGGGCAATGGGGCTGGAATATCGTAGAATTCTATCTTGGCAATATCAATGAAAATACATTGATGGAGCGTTTGAAAGAAACATCTACGGATAACACTTCGCTCGCTGAGCATCTCAGTGAAACTAACTTCTATTTAGGTAAGCATTACCTAAGTCTGGGGGATAAGGATAGCGCAGTTGCGTTATTCAAACTGACGGTAGCTAACAACGCTCACAGCTTTGTTGAACACCGCTATGCATTGTTGGAATTGGCGCTGTTAGGCCAAGAACAAGACGACCTTTTAGAATCGGGCCAGCAATAGCTGACGAACATTTCATGATAAATTTTTAAGTCATCATCCCTCGGGGTGACGGCCTATTTGTTCGTTTAATAAACACAATTTGAGCCAGTTCACATTTTAAATGAAAATGACCGAAATGATTTTCGCATGGTTATGTAAACTGGCTGCCATTATGTATGAGGCACCTTTACATGACTACTGAGACCGATATTTCTTTTGCTGAGTTAGGTTTATCAGCATCTATTTTGACAGCACTAAATGACCTGGGATATGAAAAACCATCACCAATCCAACAGCAATGTATTCCATTGTTAATGGATGGCAACGATGTATTAGGTATGGCACAAACAGGTAGCGGTAAAACTGCTGCATTTAGTTTGCCATTACTGCATAACATCGACCCAGATTTAAAAGCTCCGCAAATTTTAGTACTTGCTCCAACTCGTGAGTTGGCTGTTCAGGTAGCGGAAGCAATGAGTGATTTCTCTAAACATATGAACCGCGTTAACGTTGTTGCCCTGTATGGTGGTCAACGTTATGACGTACAATTACGTGCACTGCGCCAAGGACCACAAATTGTTGTGGGTACACCAGGCCGCCTTCTTGATCACTTAAAACGTGGCACGTTAGATCTTTCTAAATTAAAAGGCTTAGTCTTAGACGAAGCTGATGAAATGCTGCGTATGGGCTTCATTGAAGATGTTGAAAACATCATGAGCCAAATTCCAGCTGAGCACCAAACTGCGCTGTTCTCTGCAACAATGCCTGAGCCAATTCGTCGTATTACACGTCGTTTTATGAAAGACCCGAAAGAAATTCGTATTCAGGCTAGCATTACAACCCGTCCAGACATTGCTCAGAGCTATTGGACAGTGTACGGTATGCGTAAAAATGAAGCGTTAGTGCGTTTCTTAGAAGCAGAAGACTTTGATGCAGCAATTATTTTCGTGCGTACCAAAAATGCAACATTAGAAGTGGCTGAAGCGTTAGAACGCAATGGCTACAACAGTGCTGCACTAAATGGTGACATGAACCAAGCACTGCGTGAGCAAACTTTAGAGCGCTTAAAAGATGGTCGTTTAGATATCTTGATTGCAACTGACGTTGCAGCGCGTGGTTTGGACGTTGAGCGTATTAGTTTAGTTGTTAACTATGACATCCCAATGGATGCCGAGTCTTACGTTCACCGTATTGGCCGTACAGGCCGTGCGGGTCGTGCGGGCCGTGCGTTACTGTTTGTTGAGAACCGTGAACGCCGTCTGCTACGTAACGTTGAACGTACGATGAAACTGACTATTCCTGAAGTTGAATTACCAGATGCAGATCTGCTGAGCCAACGTCGTCAGGCGAAATTTGCTGAGAAAATTCAACAGCAATTAGAAAGCAGCGATTTAGACCAATATCGTTCACTGTTAGCAAAAATGTCTCCATCAGAAGATGTAGATATGGAAACTTTAGCCGCAGCATTACTGAAAATGGCACAAGGTGAACGTGCTCTGATCCTGCCACCAGATGCGCCACGTCGTCCACGTCGTGAATTTAATGATCGCGATGATCGCCGTGGTGATCGCCGCAACAGCAACGGCAATGGTTTTGACCGTGCAGAACGTGGTGAGCGTGGCGGACGTCGTGAGCGTCGTGATGTCGGTGATATGGAAATGTACCGTATTGAAGTTGGCCGTGATGATGGTGTGGAAGTTCGTCACATTGTTGGTGCGATTGCTAACGAAGCGGATATCAGCAGCCGTTATATCGGTAATATCAAATTGTACGGAACGCACTCGACAATTGAATTACCAAAAGGCATGCCAACTGACGTGTTAACTCATTTAAGTCGCGCACGCATTTTGAATAAACCAACTCAAATGCAGCTGATCGGTGATGCACAACCGTTCGAACGTCGCGGCGGTGGTGAGCGTCGTGGTGGTGGTCGTCGTGATGGCGGCAGCGAAGGTGGCTTTGGTGCAGGTCGTCGTAATGACCGTGGCGGTGAGCGCGGTGGCGAACGTCGTAGCGGTGGTGAGCGTCGTGGCGGTGGTAACCGTGACCGTGGTAACTCTGCTCCACGTCAAGATGGTACTAATGCAGCACCTCGTCGTCGTAGCAGCAGCCATAACGCGTAATTGCTAGGTTTTAGGGAAGTTATTCCCTAATAAAATGAAAACCCGCACTTCTTGGAAATGCGGGTTTTTTGCTAGCCATTTTTACCTAAGTATGTAGTAGCGATAAAGCGTTTTTTCTAAATCTTGTGCTGTACTGATAAAAAGTAGGATAACAACGTTATTTGTTTGCATATCAAATTCATATAAACAACGATATTGGCTAGTTATATCGATTCGCTCCCGAATTAGTAGACCATTATCGGCTAACATTTGATTTGGGCGATAACGCTTTGGATCTTCTGATATTGCTCTAACGGATGATAAAAGTAGCTCATCAACAAACGCGGCTGCTTGAACACTGCTCATAAAATTGATTTTAAAGGATTCTACATCCTGTAGTGACCATAATGCAGTTTCTGCGAGGGTGACCGTATAGGGTTGTTCCATCACAATTTCCTTTCATTATTTTCTTGCTGCACGTAATTTTTCTAGCGCTTCTTCTGGTGATAAGGTTCTCTTATTTTTAACATCATCTTTTGCTGCCATCACCAATTTTAGCAGTGCATTTGCTTGGCGCTCTCTTTCCCTTTCTTTTAGCTCTATTTCACGTTCTTCACTTGTTTGGATAAACAGCTCAGATTGCCCATTTTTTGTTACAAAAACGCCGCCCTTAAAGAGCTCAGGGTTACCAAGGCCTTCACGTGCTGCTTTTTGCGACATTGTATTAGACATATTTTGTTCCTATAAATAGTGAACACACAACCCAGAATAACGTATTGTGTATTTTTTGAACTTATATTTCTGATTATAGAAAAAATCAGTTAGATGTACAAATTTATTATTAATTTATACACCAAGTTTGTGCGTAGGAAGTTGAAGCGCGACTCAAACTAACCCCAATGCCTCTTTTAGTGGCTTGAGATAACGGCGGCTGACAGGTATATGTTCACCGGAGCTGAGTACCAACTCGGCTTGTCCACCGTCGCCAAACAGAATTTCATTTAACTGAGTCATGTTGACCAAATATTGGCGATGGCAGCGCACTAAAGGTGTACGAGTTTCTAATGTGCGTAATGTGAGCTCAGTAAAGCCTTCTTGCCCTTGTGTGCTCATCACATACACGCCACTCATACGTGAGGTGGCGTATAGCACTTCATCAAGCTTCATCAAATAGATGCGGCTATGGCCAGTACAAGGGATAAATTTGAGCGGCTCATTGTTGCTGAGTAGTTCAAGGTTCTGTTTTTGCTTACCTTGACGTAGGCGGTTTAAGGTTTTTTTTAATCGCTCTGTTTCAAGGGGCTTTAACAAGTAATCAAATGCATGCTCTTCAAAAGCTTGGATGGCAAATTCATTAAAAGCGGTAAGAAAGACGATATAGGGGCGGTCTTCTGGATCTAACATGCGTACCATTTCAAGGCCAGTTAGGCGCGGCATTTGAATATCAAGAAAAACCACATCAGGCTTTTTTTTGTGAATGACCCCAATCGCTTCAATCGCATTGGCGCATTCACCGATAATTTCAATATCATCGTGTTCTTCAAGTAGGCAACGCACATTTTCCCGTGCAAGAGGTTCGTCATCAACAATCAATACATTCATAGAGGTAATTTAATCATTATTATGTTGTAGCCAAATAAGGCAGGCGAATTTTCATTCGAGTGAATTTTTCTGGCTCATGTTCTACGCTGATACCATATTGTTCACCATATTTTAAACGTAAGCGTTTATCGACTAGCCCCATTCCTAAGCCATCGGACTTTTTAGTGGGCTTGTATAGCCCCGCGTTATCTTCTATTTCGATGTAGACATGTTCACTGCCGATATAACTACGTATTGTAATATATCCTGTTTCTAATAACTGTGAGGTGCCGTGTTTAATTGCATTTTCAACCAGTGGCTGCAGGGTAAATGCTGGAAGTTCAACCTGTTTGACTTCATCTGGGATCTCAATATGAATTTGTAAGCTTTCTTGAAAGCGGGCTTTTTCTATCTGCAAATAGGCGTTGATATGTTCAATTTCTTCACCAAGCGTGGCATTTTGTTCAGGCCGTTTTAAATTATTGCGAAAAAATGTCGAAATATACTGCACAAGCTGGCCTGCTTGCTGGCTATCTTTGCGGATCACGGCTTGCAGCGTATTGAGTACATTAAACAAAAAGTGGGGGTTCACTTGCGCATGAAGTAGTTTAACTTCAGATTGTAACAGTGATTGCTTATTGCGCTCATATTGGCCCGCGAGAATTTGCGCGGAAAATAAGCTGGCTATGCCTTCACCAAGGGTACGATTTATGGAGCTAAATAGGCTATTTTTCGCTTCATACAGTTTAATTGTACCAATGACTTTTTCGTTTTCCCCGCGTAATGGGATCACTAATGCAGAACCGAGTTTACAGGTGGGGCTTAATGAACACTTGTAAGGCGTTTCATTGCCATCGGCATATACAACTTCATTATTCTCAATAGCTTGCCTTGACTGACTCGACGAAATCGGTGTTCCCGGGCGATGGTGATCAGCGCCAATACCAATAAATGCGAGTATTTTTTCACGATCAGTGATGGCGACGGCGCCAATTTCTAGTTCTTGATAAATAATCTTGGCAACTTTCATACTGTTATCAGCATTAAAGCCTTTACGCAGAATTCCTTCAGTGGTTAAGGCGATTTTTAGCGCCTGAGCAGAGAATGCAGTTGTGTATTTTTCAACAATAGCGCGGCGGTCGAGTAAAATACGAATAAACATAGCTGCGCCAATCGTATTTGCGATGACCATAGGTGCAGCGATATTTTTAACAAGTTCGAGGGCTTCATCGAAAGGTTTTGCCAACAATAAAATAATTAGCATTTGTATGATTTCAGCAATAAAAGTGACACAGCTGGCAATCATAGGATTAAAAATTTTATTAATTTCGCCGCGTTTCATAAAGTAACGATGAACTAACCCGCCAATCAACCCTTCAACAATCGTTGAAACCATACAGGCAAATGCACTCATACCACCCAATGAATAACGATGCAACCCACCAGTAAAACCAACGGCAAAGCCGACAGCGGGACCGCCTAATAGGCCCCCAAGCACGGCACCAATGGCGCGAGTATTGGCAATAGAATCATTGATATGCAAACCAAAATAAGTACCGATAATGCAAAATACTGAGAAAATCAGGTAGCACATCACCTTGTGAGGTAAGCGAATAGTGACTTTAAGTAATGGGGTAACCAGCGGGGTACGACTAAGGACCCATGCGATCACTAAGTAGACGCACATTTGCTGGAGGAGGAGTAATATTAAGTCAAATTCGTACATGCTCGTCATATTTCACATTCTGGGGGTGTTGACTACGTTCAGCTCCTTGGGTCACATACTTGTGTATGCTCCCCAAGCTATCTTCTCTTGTCGCCTACCCACAATGTGAACTATTTAGAGTATGGCTCGTCATGTTTCATATTCTGGGGGGGTGACTACGTTCAGCTCCTTGGGTCACATACTTGTGTATGCTCCCCAAGATACCTTTTCTTGTCGCCTACCCATAATGCGAACTATTTAGAGCATGGCTCGTCATGTTTCACATTCTGGGGGTGTTGACTACGTTCAGCTCCTTGGGTCACATACTTGTGTATGCTCCCCAAGCTATCTTCTCTTGTCGCCTACCCACAATGTGAACTATTTAGAGCATGATACGTTGTGGGATTTTTATTTTGTGGCGGAATTATTTATTCTTGCTATCTATTATTAGTCTTTATTCGGCTTGAAATTATATCGTAAGTCACTGGTTAAGTAATCGACATTTGAGAAAAGTACACTCATCAATATTTGACATAAGGCTGAAACCGCTTCAATATTAGTCAATGACCTACCTTTTCGTGATCTTGCGCACGAATTTATTAACGCTGTATTTAACTTTCTTGTCATACTCTAGGGATGGTAGTTTCCCCCGTTATTATTTAAGGTTCACATAAATAATGAAAAAAAGAACAATAGCACTGATTTTGCTGATGCTTATCTTAATAGCAGCAGCGGCACTTTTTCATTCCCATAACCAATATTTATTGTTACAGGGGGAAGTCGATGCACCTGAAGTTATCGTAACCTCGAAAGCAAAAGGGCGGGTGATTGAGCGCCATATTGAGCGTGGTGATGATGTAAAACAAGGGCAACTTCTCTTAACATTAGAAAGCCCTGAGCTACAGGCGCAGTATGCAGCATCAAAAGCGGCAAGAGACCAAGCAAAGGCGCAGCTAGAACTCTCTATTAATGGTACTCGCGAAGAAACTATTCGTGATCTTAAAGCCACCTTGGCACAAGCCAACTCTCAATATCAAAATGCCTCTCGTGAATATGCCCGTTTAAGTAATTTAAAAAACAAAGGGTATGTTTCAGCGAATGAGTTAGATAACGCACGTAAGGCCAAAGAAGTGGCATTTTCGCAAGTCCAGGGGGCAAAAGCACGGTTAGAAGAAGGCTTACATGGTGACCGTATTGAATTACGTCAGCAATATGAGGCGGCGCTTGACCAAGCAGAACAAAAATTGGCTGAATTGCAAGTTCAGGTGGATGATTTGCAAGTTAAAGCCCCGGTTGATGGGGAAGTAGGACCTATCCCCGCTGAAATTGGCGAATTATTTAATGCAGGAAGCCCTTTGGTTTCATTAATACGCCTGCCGCAAGCTTATTTTGTCTATAACTTGCGTGAAGATATTTTAGTTGATGTGAAAAAAGGCGATAAAGTACAGCTGGATATCCCAGCGTTGGGTAATAAGGTGGTTGAAGCTGAAATTCGTTATATTGCACCAAAAGGTGACTATGCTACTAAGCGAGCAACACGTGCAACGGGTGACTTCGATTTAAAAACATTTGAAATTCGCTTATATCCTGTAGAGCCGATCGAAGGGTTAAGGCCTGGCATGAGTGTGTTATGGCACTGGGATAAGTAAAAGGTGTTGCCATGAAATTTAAGTTCGCTTGGCACGGTTTTGAGCACGCCTTTAGCCGTGAAACCCAAATGGCTATTCGTAGCCCTGTTTTTCATTGGTTAAGTTGGCTGTTTCCATTAATGCTGTTTACGTTAGTTAGCGCTAACTTTTCAGAGGGGACATTAATGGATTTACCCGTTTCTGTGGTGGATGACAACCATAGCCCCGTGTCTCGGCAAATTATTCGTGACCTTAACGCAGGCCCGCACGCTGATGTAAAAACGATTGATGATAATTTGAGTACGTCATTAAAAAGACTCGGTAGTTCAAAAGATTACGCGTTATTGTATATTCCTCATAACTTTGAAGAAGATGTTTTACGGGGGCGTCAGCCAGAGCTGCGGATGTATTATAATGCGCTCTTTTATGCATCAGGCAGTTATGCGATTCAAGATTTTAGTGGGCTAGTGGCAGAGCTGAATGCGAAGTATCGCCAAGAAATGGCTAAGTCCATGGGAAAGGCATTGCCGCCATTAGCTCAAGTCACACTTTCTTATGACAGTTTGTTCAATCCGAGCGGTAGTTATATTTATTATCAACAGTTTGCTGCAACTATTCATATGCTACAGCTATTTGTTGTTACCGCAACAATCTACACCATGTCACGAGGTTCTACCTTACAAAGTGTTAAACCGTTTGTCATGGCGTTACTTGGGAAGTTAGCTCCTTACACCTTATTTTTCAGTATATTGCTCGCCGTAGAGATTGCGGCGCTAGTCACTATTTTTGATGCTAAAGTGGTAGGGAACCCGTTATATATGATTGTATTAGGGTTTTTCTATGTGATAGCAGCGCAAAGTATCGGTTTATTGCTGTTTAGTTTTACCTCAAGTGCCATCATGGCGTATAGCTTGATAGGGATGCTGGTGAGTATCGCCTTAGCCTTTTCGGGTATGGCTGTGCCTGAGCTATCAATGATATTGCCTGCACAGATTATTTCTAATATTGAACCACTTACACATACATTGAATGCTATGTTTGATATTTTCTTGCGGGAGATTTCTTTTACTCGCATCGTTCAAGTGTGTCTATTTTTATTGATTTACCCATTCGTGATTGGCTTTTTAATCCGTAAGCGACTAGTAAAACGGTTAGAAAACCAAGGAGGGGTTGTCTAATGGCTATCTATTTTGCAACCTTTCGTAAAGTGCTGCTGGGGATGTTGGAAAAACCGATGTGGCTGTTATTATTGGTTTCTCTGTGCGTTATGAGCTTAGTTTATGCCAAGCCTGTTCTTTGGGACTTACCTGTTGCAGTGATTGATATGGACCACAGCACAGCAAGTCGTGAGTTAATCCGCGATCTTGATGCGACGCCGAAGGTGCAATTGCAGAGTTATGATAACCTTGCTCAAGCTCGTCAGGATATGATTGCGAGAAAGTTATTTGCGATAATTATCATTCCAACAGATTTTCAACAACACTTATTGAGTGGTAAAAATATCACTGTGCCAGTGTATGGTGATGGCACTAACCGGCTAGCGAGTGGGCAAATTCAGCAAGAGTTATCAATAGCTTACCAAACACTGCTCAATGCCTATAACACCCAGTTACTCACTAAAGCAGGCTATAGCCAAGAGCAAGCTAAAGTGATTATTACCCCTATTCGCAGTGAAACTGAGCCATTGTATAACCCAGGGATCAGCTTCGCAGCGATCGTTTTCCCTGGCCTATTGGTGATGTTATTACAGCACTCCCTATTGATTGCCTGTGTGCGAGTCAGTATCGCGGTCCGTTCTACGCCGAAAGGAAAACCGCCATTAGCCGTTTATTTAGGGGCGCTATCTGCTTTAATTCCGATTTGGTTATTTTTATCTACCGTATTTTTTGCCCTTTGGCCGTGGGTATTGGGTTACCGGCAAGAAGCGCCATTGTATGTGATTTGGATGTTCACGTTCCCATTCCTCTTGGCTGTTCTGGGGCTTGGCAAGTTAGTGACGGAATGTTTGCGCAGTGTCGAAATGATTTATTTAACTTTGGCATTTATTACGACCCCTGTGTTTTATATGTCAGGTACGATTTGGCCACTGCAAGCGATGCCTGATTGGGTTCGTATGATTGCATCAGCACTACCATCAACATGGGCCACAAACGCCATGGCAGGTCTTAACCAAATGGGACTACCGTTTAGCGATGTCCTGATGGATATCGTGATGATGCTGATTTTAGGGGTTATTTATACGGTCATTGGGGTATTTATTGGTATGCTCCGAGATGGCGAACTGCGTCATATTAGCCATATGTTTAACCGCTGGCGCAGGCATCGGCATTAATATTTAATCGTGTTTATGGTCTATTAGAAAAGGCGGCCTAAAGAAATAATGACTAATTAATCGACAAATGCTAAACTCAACCACAATGTAGTCACAATGTAGCTACGTTTGATATGTGTGGGGGGATGATATGTCAACACTATTGAAAACAACAGATGTTCGTAGTCGAATTGATGAACAATTAAAAGCGGAAGCCACGAGTGTATTACAAGATTGTGGTTTGACTATTAGCGCAGCTATTCGTTTGTTTTTAGAGCAAGTAGTTCAAGAGCAAAGAGTTCCCTTTGAAATCAAACGTAAGCAACCTTCGCTGAAAACTACACTAGCGTTGAAAGAAGCTAAAGCTATTGAGCAGCACTACGATTCAATTAACGAAATGATGGTGGAGTTAAGCAAAGTTGACTCAGAAGCCAAGTAATAAGCGAGCTAAGCAACCAAGGCAGGTTGCTTATACACCAACGTTTAAGAAGTCATGGGAACGATATAACCGAGCGGGCCGTAGGGATATGAATGCGGCTGTTCTCGTTATGGAAATACTGTTTTCTCAAAAAATAATACCAAAAGAATATCTTGACCATGAATTAGAAGGTCATGAATGGCAAGGAGCTAGGGAGCTTCATATTGGTGGTGATTTCTTACTGGTTTATCGCTTGTCAGATAAAAGTAATTTAATCACTTTCGTTGATATTGGTTCGCACAGTGAATTATTTGGTTAAGGTAATGAGCTATAGTTCGAGCTCATTACCTATTGTATATCAAGGCACTAGCAACAACCCTGCAATTTGTCGCCAATAACCATTACAGTTTTGGTTTACGATATTCAGCGGAATATCCCCATTTTCATTGGCTTTAAACTGTTTGATTATCTCAAGGGATTCTATACTTTCAGGGGAAATGCGCACAATATCTACAAGGTCATGCATTGAATGCAGGTCATTACCGAGGTTATAGCAAGCGCCGCTGAGCGTTTGAATGCCATTTAATGTAAACACCTGTTGGTGTTCTTGGGAAAGTACTTTGCGCCCTTGTGGGTAGTTTATACAACAAGTTTCACACTCGTCTTTTTGCTTATTTTCAGAGCGAGCAGTAAAACAGCGTGCGGAATAGGCAAGTGGTAAGTGACCGTAGCTCATCACTTCAACATCAAATTTGCCACGAATACCGATATCATCACATTGGTGAAGTAAATTGACTAGCCAATCACGAGAAAGCTCTACAGGCATACACCAGCGCACCATGCCTTGGCGTAAGAGAATATTTAAGGTTTGTGCGTTATAGCAATTCAAACCGTGGCCCGCGACAAAAGGAAGTCCTCTCTCGGCTAACATGTTGACCACACCAAAATCATGGGCTTCAACGAGAAACTCGCCATTATCAACTAATTTGCTGATCTCTTTAAGTTCTGAAGGTGCTTGAAGGAGAGCAAGGGTGCTCAGCACAATCTGTTTACCACTTTTCGTGAGTTGTTGTGCGAGTTCTATCCAATCATTGGGCTTCATTTCTCGACGTTTACTGCACACTGTCTCACCGAGATAGATAATATCGGCGTCACTTTGTATGGCGTATTGATAAAAATCTTCCAGCGTTTGCTTTGGCCAGTAATAAAGAATAGATCCTAACGAGTACTGCATGATATTTACCTTTTAAATTACTGCCATTTACGATGATAGGCACCCAATGTAGTTTGGCTTCCTTCAGAAAGCCCACCTAATGCTTTTAGCCATTTAGGGTCGGTGACAAAGTTATTCGGGTTGGATTTGTAACGGTCGATGGCTTGGCGCCAAATACGGGTCACTTCAGTCACATAAGCTGGGCTGCGCTGGCGGCCTTCAATTTTGACAGAGGCAATATTCGCTGCCATCAGTTCAGGTAATAATTCAATAGTATTGAGGCTGGTGGGCTCTTCTAGGACATGATATTTCTGTTCATCGACAAGATAACGTCCTTTACATAGTGTTGGGTAACCTGCATTTTCATCTTTTTGGTAACGGTCTATCAACACATTATTGAGGCGTGACTCCATTCCTTCCTCAGTTTGTTGCCAACGAACAAAACGGGCTGGAGAGCATGCACCTACGGTATTTGGCGACTCACCCGTGAGATAAGAAGACAGATAGCAGCGGCCTTCAGCCATGATGCATAAACTACCAAAAGCAAACACTTCAAGCGGTACAGGGCTATTTTTGGCTAATTGTTTCACTTGGTGAATAGATAGCACGCGCGGCAGGACGACACGATGGACTTGAAAATTACGTTCATAGAAGCGTATGGCTTCAGTATTGGTCGCAGAGGCTTGAACAGAAACATGCCTTTCAATATGCGGGTATTTATTTGCCGCGTACTCTAACATTGCGATATCGGCTAAGATCAAGGCATCGGCACCGAGATCTGCAGCAAGATCGACGGAGTTTTGCCAACGTTCGTAACCATTAGGGTGCGCAAATGTATTAATCGCAATATGTAATTTTCGTTTACGGTTATGAATATAGCGCTCAGCTTCGTGCAGTTTTTTTTCAGTAAAATTGAGTCCTGCGAAATGGCGCGCATTGGTATCATTTTTTAATCCAATATAAACGGCATCAGCACCGTTATCGACAGCCGCTTTTAACGCGGGCAAATTCCCTGCTGGGCAGAGTAATTCCATTGTCCTATCCCTGTATAAAATTTAATAGCTGCCATTCTAGTCAACAGAACTGTTATAGATTTTGATTTAGAGCAGAGAAATTGTTAATGGATATCAGTATTCGTTAATTAAGGTTGTTAGGGAAATAAGGGGACTGGTGGGTAATAAAGAAACTGTATCAAATAGTAGAGAATAAGTTTATTAAATAGGGAAAATAAATCATTTTTGACTAAATTTTGAACGTTAATTGGATAGTATCGGTAATTAGAGATAGTTTTTTATCAATGGGAAGTGAGAAATAAATATTGGCGGGATGGGCAAAAATTGATATAGGATCAAACCAATAATGTCATTTTTTGGCAAGATAACTTATCGTGAGTCAAATGTTAGGTTAATGACTTCAATAAGTGGGGTTATTAGCGTTGAAAATTTAATCATCTAAATATGCAATATGTTACCCTAAATAATTCGAGCTGCTACTGCGGTTAAGTAGTTACACGAAAACGGGCAGACAATTACTACGGGAGTCAGTACTGTGTTAGGTAAAATTCGTTCTCAACTCATCACAAAAGGCCCTTCATTTTTGAAACTGCCTTTAAAAGTGACCCCATTCGCATTACAGCGTCAGGTTCTCGAGCAGTTGCTAAGTTGGCAATTTCGCGAATCAGTAAAAGAAGGGGAACTTGATTTTCTCGAAGACAAATGGCTAAAAGTTGAAGTTCGTGACTTAGCATTAGTCTGGTTTATCAGTTTGCAAGATGGTCAATTGTCTGTAAAACAGCATGCAGAGGCTGATGTTAGTGTGAGTGGTAATGCGAATGATCTGGTACTGATCGCCGCGCGTAAAGAAGACCCCGATACGCTCTTTTTCCAACGTAGATTGGTGATTGAAGGGGATACTGAGCTCGGACTTTATGTGAAGAATTTAATGGACGCTTTCGAACTCGAAAACATGCCAGCACCGCTGCGTTTTGCTCTATTACAATTAGCCGATGTGATTAAAACCGTGAATGAAGCTGAGGACGCAGAGCCTAAATCGCCTGCGTTAACTTCATGCTAATTCGAGTTGAAATCCCTGTCGATGCAATGGGTATTGATAAATTATTGCGTGAAACATTTCCAACTGAAGCGGAAGCTAACCTTGTTCAACATTTGCGTGAGGATGGTTTGTTAACTCTCGGGGTTGTGGCAACAAATGATGATGGTGAAGTGATTGGCTATGTTGGCTTCACACCCGTTGATGTTAACGACGAAGACGTACAATGGGTAGGTCTTGCGCCATTAGCGGTAAGTAAAGCGCATCAAGGCCAAGGGATCGCAGAAAAACTGGTCTATGAAGGGTTAGATAGCCTTAATGAGTTTGGTTATGGTGCTGTCGTTGTACTGGGAGATGAACGCTACTATTCGCGTTTTGGTTTTGAACCGGCTTCAAGCCACGGCGTAAGCTGCCAATGGCCTGAACAACAGGCTCATTTTTTGGTTTGTGGCTTAGAAAATGGCGAAATCGGGGAACACCAAGGTTTGGTGACTTACTCTTCACACTTCAATAATTTATAGTTAGCTAAGTAGTCAGTTAAATCATCAGGCTGGTCAATGACCAGCCTTTCTTTTATCTTTTTATTCAGTTGCTTAACTTGATATTCTATTTTTGACGCGGCTGAGCGAGAACCAATAAAACAAGAAAATACCAGTTCTAGTGGCATTTTTCCTTTCAATGCTTTTGCCCCTGTTCCTGCCTTATGTTGCTCAAAACGACGTTGTACATCGGTGGTGATACCACAATACAAGGCGTTATTTTTCTCTCTTACTAAGTAAAGATACCAATCACTTTGTTTTGATTGTTTTTTTTCTAGGGTTGTTTTTATCATTCTGTGCTGATTTATAAGAAGAAAATATTAGGTTAACAACGAATATATTCGTTAAGTAAGATATTTATAACATATTAAAATTTAAATAAAAAATGATATTAAACTGTCACAAATTTGTAACCTCAACCTAGGTTAATATTCAAAATATTTGAATGACTATAGCAAAATTAGCTAATTCTCTTTTCAAAATAAAGCGCATAATATGATCCATATCACAGAGGGACAGTAAAAATCCCAACTAAAAATCAATTTTACAAGAAGGTATATACAATGAAAAAATCAACATTATTCGCTGCTGCTTTAACTTTAGGTGCTGTTTCATTTGGTTCAATGGCGGCTGAAGAAGTTCAACATACTAGTCAGCCAGCAGCAGGTTATGTCTCAGTAACGGGTGCTGTGAGTGTAAATGACCTGACCGCACAATTAGCCAAAAAAGCTGATGAAGCTGGCGCAACTTCATTCCGTGTGATTTCTGCTGGCGGTGAGAATAGCATGAGTGGTACCGCGGCTATTTATAAATAAATTTATTCGTCATAATTCACGTCACAGCGTTGTTGGCTACGTTTACTCGCACTAGTCACATACTTATGTATGCTCCTAGCGTCTCGTTCACTTGCCGCCTAGCTGTACCACGAATTATTTAGAATAAATACTCGAATTTAGTTGGCGTATAGGCCTAAAAAAATTTAGGTTAATATTTCAGCTAGTTAGGCTATAGTAATAGCGAATTTTATGCCTACGTTCAGAACAGTTTAAGCAAGCTTAGGGGTAACCCGAAAGCTTGTTCTGAACGGGTTTATATGGAAACCGCTATGACGCCTGAACAAACTTTAAAACACATCCAACGCTATATTGCTCGCCAACACGTTTTTTCCCTTTTTGCTCATCACAACAATGATATCTGGCCTGCCAGTTGTTACTATGCATTTGATGCGAAAACGATGTGTCTGATTTTAATGACAGACCCGAATTCCAAGCATGGGCAATTGATGGTGGCTAACCCGCAAGTGGCTGGCACAATATCGGCGCAAACTAAAGCTGTGAATGCAATACAAGGTATTCAATTTACAGGTGAAATTAAAATATTAGAAAGTGAGGAAGCACAGCTCGCTCGCAGTTTCTACTGCCGTCGTTTCCCTGTGGCAATAGCAGCGAAACTGCCAGTTTGGCTGCTTCACTTACAGAATGTCAAAATGGTGGATAATAAATTAGGTTTTGGCACCAAGCTATATTGGGAATGCCAAATTTAACGAAGCCTATGGATCACCTGATTTGAGCTACCGCGCCAAATTAAGCGCGGGTCATGTAAATCCTGCTCAAATTTACCGTCAATCACGGTATTGACAAAACTCACCACTTTTTGCTGTTCAAGCGTAAAATCACCCAATGTGTATCCTGTCCATAACCAGATGTCTTTATCTGGGCAAACTGCTTTAACGCGTTTTACCAACTTGAGCACTGCAGGCAAATTGGCTGGGTGTAGCGGGTCTCCGCCCGACAGGGATAATCCCTGTCGACGAATACGAGTATCTTGCAAGTCTTGGATAATTTGGTCTTCCATTTCTTGGGTGAATGGCACACCTGAATCCACTCGCCATGTACTTTGGTTGTAACAACCACGGCATTGATGAACACACCCTGCCACAAACAGTGTACAGCGGGTTCCGGGGCCATTGACCACGTCAACAGGATAATATTGGTGATAATTCATGGCATTAACCTATTTGGCCGTTACCTAAATGCTTAATACGGCGTTTGACTTCCTCTTGTTTTCCTGCATTAAATGGCCTTGCATCTGGGCTGCCTAAATAGCCACAGACACGGCGGATAACTGAAACTCGGTTAGTATCATGATTACCACAAGCCGGGCAGGTAAAACCTTTGCTGGTGCAGGAAAATTCACCGGAAAAACCGCATTCATAACACTCATCAATTGGTGTGTTAGTTCCATAATAAGGCACATGTTGATAGCTGTAATCCCACACGTCTTCTAAGGCTCTAACATTATGTTGTAAGTTTGGATATTCGCCATAACAGATAAAACCGCCATTCGCGAGTGCAGGGTAAGGCGCTTCAAAATCAATTTTATCGTAAGGATTCACTTGTTTTTCAACATCTAAGTGGAAGCTGTTTGTGTAGTAGCCTTTGTCGGTAACACCTTGTATCACACCAAATTCAGCGGTATCGAGACGGCAAAAACGGTCACACAAATTTTCACTTGGTGTGCTGTATAAACTGAAACCATAGCCTGTTTGGGCTTTCCACTCATCAGTGGCTTGACGTAAGTGGCTGACAATCTCGACAGCTTTTTCGCGCAATTTTTCATTATCATAGACATGAGTTTGTGTGCCAAAAAGTGCATTGATGGTTTCATGCAACCCAATGTAACCTAAAGAAATAGATGCACGACCATTTTTGAATATCTCAGCGACGTTATCATCCGCTTTTAAGCGAACTCCACAAGCGCCTTCCATATATAAAATTGGCGCAACACGTGCTTTTACGGTTTCTAAACGGGCAATGCGAGTCATTAAGGCTTTTTTGGCAATAGCTAAACGTTCATCCAGTAATGCCCAAAACGCATCTTCACTGCCCTGTGCTTCGATAGCAATACGAGGCAAATTGAGGCTGATAACGCCTAAATTGTTGCGGCCATCATGAATTTGTTGCCCATTTTCTTCATAGGTGCCAAGGAAACTGCGGCAGCCCATTGGCGTTTTAAATGACCCAGTAACATCAACGACACGGTCGTAGTTAAGAATATCGGGGTACATGCGCTTACTGGCACACTCTAAAGCGAGTTGTTTGATGTCGTAATTAGGGTCACCCAGTTTATGGTTTAGGCCATCTTTAATTGCAAATACGAGCTTAGGGAAAACGGCCGTTTTACGGTTTTTACCAAGTCCCGCAATGCGGTTTTTCAGAATAGACTGTTGAATTAATCGTGCTTCTTTAGAGGTTCCGAGACCAAAACCAAAGGTGACAAACGGGGTTTGGCCATTTGCGGTGTGAAGCGTATTGACTTCATACTCTAAGGATTGAAAGGCGTCGTAACACTCTTTATCGGTGCGGCTGTGTGCATAACCTTCTGCGTCTGCTATTCCCCATTCTTTGGCGACTTTTAGGTGCTTTTCGTAGCTGATAGCGACATATGGCGCTAAAATTTCGTCAATACGGTTAATGGTTGTGCCCCCATAAATATGGCTCGCAACCTGTGCAATAATTTGTGCTGTAACAGCTGTTGCGGTTGAAATAGACTTTGGTGGCTCTATTTCTGCATTTCCCATTTTAAACCCGTTAGTTAACATGCCTTCAAGGTCAATTAACATACAGTTAAACATCGGGAAGAACGGCGCATAGTCGAGATCATGATAGTGAATTTCACCACGTTCGTGTGCGATAACGACATCTCTCGGCAAAATATGTTGTTTTGCATAGTGTTTAGCGACAATACCAGCGAGTAAATCGCGTTGTGTCGGGATCACTTTACTGTCTTTATTGGCATTTTCATTGAGTAAAGAGACATTACTTTGTTCGATTAGCCCACGAATGTCATGTGTCAATTGGCTGCGTTTTTCACGTTCGCTGTCTCTGTCGTGGCGATATTCAATATAAGCACGGGCTAAGTCTTTATAAGGCCCTGCCATCAATTGGTTTTCGACAGCATCTTGAATGTCAGCGATATCCACTCGGTCACGGCTGCAAAGTTGCTCTGTAACAACAGAAGCAACCTGAAGACAATAATCGTCATCCTTAACATTCACAGCAGCCGCTGCACGTTTAACGGCTTCCTGAATTCGTGGAAGGTCAAAACCGACCTGACAACCATCTCTTTTTATAACAACCGTTACCACGGGCATTCTCCTTGTTAAGTTATCCACAATACGACCTCAGCTATTCGCCATGTTTACTACGGGGACTAATCTGTGGATAAAATGTGAATAAATACTATATGTTGTGTTGGTTGGTGTAATTAAAGCACAATATGTGGGATTTTGCTTTTATTTAGATCGCCAACATTTGATTTAAAACAAAGAAAAAAATAATTTGTATGAAGATCAAAAGCGCAGAGGAAATAAATCTTTTCAGTTGCCAGTATTCATTTCAGTGAGCTAAATAAAAAAAGAGATGTGATTTTCTTTATTTGTAAACCATGAAAATGACCATTGTGGCGGGGAGTTTATTCTGTATCGGGGGTAGACGGTAATGAAAGACACCCCACCCAAAGCATGGGGTGTTTGGCTCGAATTAATCGTTATTTACGTACTGCGATTGCTTCGATTTCAATTTTCACGTCTTTTGGCAGGCGAGCAACTTCAACGCAAGAGCGAGCTGGGAATGGTGCATTATGTTGTTTGAAAAATTCTTCGTAGGTTGCATTCACTGTCGCAAAGTCATTTAAATCTTTTACAAATACCGTTGTTTTCACGATATTAGCCGCACTTAAGCCAGCTTTTTCTAAAATTGCTTTTACGTTAGCCAGTGATTGGCGAGTTTGTGCTGCGATATCTTCAGGCACTTCACCCGTTTTAGGGTCAACAGGGATTTGCCCTGATGTGATAACCATACTACCCAAATCTACGCCTTGAACGTAAGGACCGATCGCTGCTGGTGCGTTTTCTGTATTGATTTCGTATGACATAACTACTCCGTTTCATCACGTAAAGAGAAAATACTCGTCATATGGCAAGCCACAGCGGTGTTTGTGGCTTGGTGTGACTTTGAGTATAACTTTATGGGGTGTTAGGCACCATTATAAACATGGATTGCACCTACACAACACCGCAGTCTACGCAAAAACAACCTATTGGTTATTGATCACAGCGTCTCTATCGAACTCTTTTTCGCAGAATTTACACGTCAGTGCGACTTCTTTGCCGATTTTTTTCACGCGGAAACTGCTCGATACTGGCTCATTATGGCTAATGCAGTTGCTGTTTGGGCAAATTAACACATTGTCGATATAGTGAGGCAGCGTGAGTTCAAGCTTTTCTACCACTTGGTAATCTTCAATACGGTTAACGGTGGCTTCAGGGGCATACATGGCTAATTGGTTAGCTTGCTCTGGGGTTAAAAAGGTATTTTCGATTTTGATAATGTCTTTTTTACCTAGATTGCTTGATGGCAAATTTAAACCAATTGTGATGCGTTCATCTGTTTTTGTTAGTTTAAACAATTTTAGTAATTTGAAACCAATTTGAGCAGGAATGTGGTCAATAACGGTACCGTGGCTGATTGCTTCAACTTGTAATTTATGATCTTGTGTCATGGTATGTCCTCCTCAGATAGCTAATTCTTTATTTAAAACTAGAGATAACAATGCCTGCCTTGCATAAATCCCATTTCCTGCTTGTTGGAAATAGTAAGCATAAGGTGTGCTATCCACATCAACTGCGATTTCATCAACCCGTGGTAGTGGGTGTAAGACTTTTAAATTCGGTTTTGCACAATGCAGGTCAGCCGCACTTAAAATAAATTGTGCTTTCACATTCGCGTATTCAGAGGGGTCGAGGCGCTCTTTTTGTACACGGGTCATATACAGAATGTCGAGTTCTGGCATCACTTCATCAATATTATTATGCAGGCTGTAGGTTGCGCCTTTTTCTTCTAAAATGTGCAGAATATGGTTTGGCATTGAAAGCGCTTCAGGGGCAATAAAGTAGAAGTGATTGCCTTCAAATTTAGACAGTGCTTGGGTTAAGGAATGCACGGTTCTGCCATATTTTAGGTCACCGACCATGGCAATTTGTAGGTTTTCTAAACGGCCTTGGGTCTCTTGGATAGTAAACAAGTCGAGTAATGTTTGTGTGGGATGTTGGTTTGAACCATCGCCTGCATTAATGACAGGAATGTGGCCTGCAAACTGGCTTGCAAGGCGAGCGGCACCTTCTTGCGGATGGCGCATGACAATAGCATCGACATATTGGCTGATGACAGAAATGGTATCGGCCAATGTTTCCCCTTTTTTACCGAGGGATGTGTTGGTGCTATCAGAGAAACCAACAACGGAAGCGCCTAAACGATGGATAGCCGTTTCAAATGACAAGCGTGTGCGTGTAGAGGCCTCAAAGAAACAACTTGCGATGACTTTATGTTTTAGAAACTCAGGTTGCGGCTGTTTTTTTAATGAAGCCGCAACATTAAGCACTAATTCAAGGTCTGAACGGTCTAAATCATTAATCGAGATGATATCGCGGTGGTATAAAGGGTTCGGCATTGTTGTTCTCCTGTGTCAGCAAGACATGTTAGGTCTATAGGCCAAAAAAAAGCCCCTCAATTGAGGGGCTTTTCTGTAAATAAGAAGGGGAAAAACAGGCTGTCCAGACCGCCAGAAGGCAGTGCAGTGGAGGTGTTCTCTGTAAAAAATAGAGCAGCAGCGTTCATGGTTTCTCCCGGCAAATTGTGGCGCATTATACGCATCTCATTCCATGACGCAAGCGTTTGCATAAAGAAAAATACATTTTTTTTATTTTTGCGTTTTGGTGAATATTTGAACTAACTGAAAAATGGGAGAAATAGTATCTCTCAATAGGGAATGTGCTGAGCATTGGTGTTTTTTAAACCAAAATTAAATCACATGATTGAATATACAGTACATTTATTTACACACATTTTATGTACGAGTAAGATATTTTTTCTTTTTAATTAAATATGATCATTATGAAATCACGACTTTTTATTCTATTGGCATTCCTTCTTTCTGGCTGTTCATCTGTTTGGGTACCTGTTTCCGGTGGCTCAAAATTCACTCAAGCTGAGGCGAATGCAGTTTGTAAACCCGAAGCCCTTCATTTGTACCCAATCAAAAATGAAGTTGCGCAGCGCTCTGTTATGTCTTATGTCGAAAAAAAATGCAAAAAAGATGATGATTGTGGAAAAGACAAAACTTATAAAGAACAAACACCAGTTATGGAAAGCTATGTGATTGATGTCAATGAAGATACCCGTAATAATTATTACTTGGAATGTATGGTATCCAAAGGCTGGACAAAAAAAGATAAGTATATGTGGGAATAGTATACAGGCCGCTAAATAGCCCAGTAGGTAGAGGTTACTTGGCTATTTAGCGTGATAACTTTTATTTTTGCCCAAGCCTTTTTGCTACTTTCTCTAATTTCATCATTAGTAATAATGTAATCGAAACTAATACAATCGTTAGTGCCGAACCATCAGCAATATTGCCTCTATCGGTTAAACTGAAAATGGAAACAGGTAATGTCGCCCAGCCGGGGGGATATAACATCATTGTGGCACCAAGTTCCCCTAAGGACAGTGATAGGCTTAATGCTAATGCTGAAATCATCCATGGCATCAATAGTGGTAGGGTGACATGGCATAAACGATACCAAGGAGAAGCGCCTAAGCTAAAAGCCACATTTTCAATATCGGGAGAAATACGGGTTAACCCAGTGGAAACATTGCTAAACGTAAAAGCAGAAATCAACACAAAATGAGCACTAAATACAATCCAAAAAGTGCCGTTCATCTGTAAATAGCCTTGGCTGAATGCTACAAGGATCCCAAGCCCAATAGACACAGAAGGAATAGCGCTGGGGAGATAAAATGCAATACTCAGCCACTTTTGTATTTTCCCACTGTGTCTTCTTAGTGCTAACGCAGCCCAAAGCCCACAAAACAGCGCAAATAGACTGGCACTAAAACCAACCACTAGGCTGGATAAAATGGCATCCCAAGCTGGCCCACTAAACGCATTCACAAAATGTTCAAAAGTAAAGCCTGAAGGTAAAATGCCATTCCATTGGCGGCTGAAACTCGACATTAAAATCATTACTAAAGGCAGTAAAAACAATAAACCAAATAAGCTGATGGCAATGATAGTGGCAGTGGCTCGTCCTTTTTTAGACCAAATCAACATAATTAATTCCTTACCCCAAGGCGAGTGGTCGCCATTCTGTATAGGAAAAATAACCCGAGTGAAAGCAAGATGTTAATTAAGGCAATCATGCATGCCACGGTATAATCTGACTCTAATATTGCCTTGCTGTATACCATCATCGGCAAGGTATTGACGCCTTTCGCCCCGATAAACAGTACGATGCCAAATTCATTGGTGGTTAACAGCAGGCACAGGCTACCCCCTGCTAATAAAGCGGGAAGCGCCGCAGGGAAAATAACTTGCGCGATAACCCGTGCAGGGTGTGCGCCTAAAATACTTGCCGCTTCTAACTGGCTTTTGTCGATTTGCCGCAGTGCCGCCATAAGGGGACGCATGACTAACGGGGTAAAAACGGTAATTTCTGCCAAAATCACCCCATGGATAGAATAAAGAAACTCAACGGGGGGGAATTCTAAATCAAACAATGCCATCAAGGTGCCATTGAGTAGCCCTGCAGAACCATAAATGAAGGTAAAAGCTAGGGTAATCAAAAAGGTCGGTAGAGCAATAAAAGTATCAATCACTTGCGTGATAAAACGGCTTCCCGGAAAAGGAATAAACACTAAGATCAGTGACAATACACTGCCTATCACAAGGCAACCTAAGGTGGCCAAAATGGCAATGTAGAGTGTATTCCATAACCCATTAATAAAGCGTTTTGACTCAATAAGTTGCCAAAATGCATCCAACCCCCATCTACCCGCCTCATTTTGTAGTGCTTGTTGGGCTATCAACAATAAGGGATAAAAAAACAACGTAACTAACACCAGTAGTGGCGGCAATATCCAATAAATGGGCTTTATCGTTATTGATGAACCTTTTGGCACGCTAATATGTGACATGTTATTCCTCAATTAAAACGGTATCCGCAGGTGAAAACCATAAAGTGAGTTTGTCGCCTATTTTAGGCGGTGAGGCCAAATGGGTGATGGCAACACTCACGGTTTCACCAGCAACATCACAAATTAAATGCGTTAAATCCCCCTGCCAGCGAATAGACGTCAATGTGGCCTGTAATTGATTGGTGGCATTGGAATTTGGTACTAGCGTGATGTGCTGTGGGCGGATACACACCCATTTGTGAGTGCCTGCTCGCATGCCTAATGTATGAGCCTCCAACAATGTTCCACCACAACTGACATTCACTTTTCCAGGGCTTGTTGAAAAACCAAGCGCAGTAGCGGCTAGAATATTGGCTCGGCCTAAAAACTCAGCAGCAAAACGGTTGGGTGGGCGGTGATATAAGGCATTTTTCTCACCATGTGCGACTAAGTAGCCATCTTTCATAATGCCAATTTTATCACCAAGTGCGAGAGCTTCAGTTTGGTCATGAGTCACATAAAGAATAGTTAAATCGGGCAGTTCGCGGTGTAAACGGGCAATTTCTTCAACCATATTATGACGAATTTGCGCATCTAGTGCGGAAAGCGGTTCGTCGAGTAACAGAACACGAGGCCTTACGGCTATCGCTCTAGCAATCGCAACTCGCTGTTGCTGCCCCCCTGAAAGTTGGTGAGGGTAGCGGGTTGCGTAATCCGTCATTCCGACGATTTTAAGGGCTTCAATGACTCGCTCGTTAATGAGTGCTTTAGGTTGTTTCTGAGCTCGTAAGCCAAATGCGACATTCTCTTCCACTTTCATATGGGGAAATAGCGCATAATTTTGTACAACCATACCGAGTCCGCGTTGGTATGGGGGAAGGTGGGTGATATCCATATCACCTAATAAGATGCGCCCGCTGTCAGGTTGAGCAAACCCCGCAATGGCTCGCAATACCGTGGTTTTTCCTGAACCAGACGGGCCAATCAACACCAATATTTCCCCAGAGTCGATGGTTAAATCTAAAGGTTTTAGCACGACATTATTATGATATGAGACACGTAAAGACTCTAATGTGATCCCAGAGTGCTCGGTTTGCTGCATTGCAGTAGTGGCTTTTCGTTTCATCAACATCACAAGTTACTCACCATCAGTGACTTTTTGCCAACGGGAAATATCATCGGATAGGGAAACTTCAACTTCATCCCAATTAGGCTGCCAAGTTTTCACACCTTCTAACATTTGGACAGCGCTCTGGTATTGCTTATCAGATGGTGTGATATCTGAACGAACAGGCATACCCCATGAAAGCTCACTAACACGGCTTTGTGATGGTTTATCCAGCAGGAAATTAATGAGTTTTTTACCGTTTTCGGTTTCAGGGCCGTTGTTAACTAAGCCGACAACATAAGGTAAAACCAGTGTACTACGTTCCCCATTGGCATCTTTTGGCCAGAAAATTTGGACATTAGGGTTACGTACCATTTGGGATAAATTCATTTGTAAGTCGCCATTAGCGACATAGAGCTCCCCTTTATTCACGAGGGCGGTAAGCTTACCTGTCGAGGCGGATGGGCCAACGTTATTAGCCTGCAACTTACCGAGATAATCAAACCCTGCGTCTTTGCCATTAAAACTGTGGAAAACTTGTAACATCACTGCAGTACCATCCCCAGCTTGTCCCGGTGTTGAATATTGAAGTTTATTTTTAAAGCGAGAATCGAGTAGGGAGTCCCAATTTTCAGGAGGAGACTTAAGCAGCTTAGCGTTATAGATAAAGGTCAGGTAATTATTGACCAACGGCGTGTAAAAGTGATTTGAATTAGGAATATTTGCTGCATTTTCTGGCATAAATTCAGCTAATAACTGGTTTTTTGCGGCACGTTGGATAAAAGGCGGAACGGTAATAAGCACATCGGCTTGTGGATTGGTGCGTTCTTTAGCGAGCCTTTCAACTATCGCCCCTGAACCACTTTCGACATATTGTACTTTAATGCCTGTTTGTTTGGTAAACGCCTCGAACTGATTTTTATACCAACTGTTGTTGCCATCGTGCAGGCCATCAGCGGAGTAAACAGTCACAACATCAGCGGCAAAAACAGAGGTAGAGCAAAGGGTTGCCATTAATAGACCAGCTAAGTAGGTGCGTTTCATGGTTATCTCCTGTTAAGGTAAAATGTATTCTGGTATATACCAGATGTTTTTTACGCTAACGGGTTTATATGACAGAAAGATGAAATGCAGCTAAATAGATAAAATTATTTTCTATAAATAGAAATAATCACAAAGTATCGACTTCGATGCGCAAGCTATCGTGGCGCCAGTATTCAACATCATAATCTAAAATTCGCCCATGTTGGTCATAGTTTAAGCGTTGCAACAATAAGGCTGGACGGCCAACCGTAACCCCCAGTGCTTGTGCCGCTTGGGCAGGCATTGCCGTTGGGTAGAAAGACAAATGCATACTGGTATAGATTAAATTGAAATGAGCTTCGTACACTTCCGTTAAACTGCCGTTGAGGTCGTGGCGTAGCAGTTCAGGAACGCGAGCTGGTAAACAATGGTTCTCACAGTAACAAACGGGCCTGTCATCAGCAAAACGTAGGCGGGTGAGTAAATAAATTTGTTCAAATGATTGAAGTTTTAACGGCTCCATAGCTTCGAGAGGAACGGTAATAACTTTTCCATCCAGTAAAACTGTCTTCGGTTGGCGACCTTGTTCGAGGCAAAGTTTATGGAAATTAGTATTTTGGGTTGGATCTAACCAAAGGCGCTCAGGTGTGACAAACCAACCACGACGCTCAGAACGGTAAATGGCCCCACTGGATTCTAGCTGCGCTAAACTTTCGCGAATAGTGACACGAGTGGTATTGAAAATGGCACAAAGTTCGCGTTCCGAGGGGAGTTTATCACCACATTTTAGCGAGCCATTTTGAATCTTTTCCTGTAATTGGGCTTTGATAAGCAGATATTGCGGGGCTTCATCCGCTGATAATTTCATGGTTATTTCCTGTCATTGTTTCAGTCATATTATACATAGTTATATGAATTTTTTGTTTCACGAGCACTTTTCCTTTGACCTTTTGAGCAGCCTACGACCATTATAATGGAAATCTGGTATAGACCAATAGGTAAATTGAATGACAAACAATAATTATTTGCTATTAACACCGGGGCCGCTTACGACGTCTAAAACGGTGAAAGAAGCCATGCTGTTTGATAGCTGTACATGGGATGATGATTATAATTTAGGCGTTGTACAAAATATTCGTCAACAATTAGTGGCACTGGCAACGGCCAAAGCAGGGTATTCTTCGGTTCTGCTTCAAGGAAGTGGAAGCTATGCGGTTGAAGCGGTTTTAGGTAGTGCAATCGGTGATAAAGAGAAAGTTTTGATTATCAGTAATGGCGCTTACGGTGCTCGAATGGCTGAAATGGCTCAGCGATTGGGTGTGGCTCATTGTGTTTATGATTGCGGTGAAGTGTCGTTGCCAGATGTGCAACAGATTGAACAGTTATTGCGACAAGATAGCCAAATCACTCATATTGCGATGGTGCACTGTGAAACTACGACAGGGATTTTAAACCCGATAGAAAAAGTCGCGAAATTAGCGAAGCAGTATCAAAAACGCTATATCGTGGATGCAATGAGCAGTTTTGGTGGGGTCCCCATGGATATTGCTGAGCTTAACATTGATTTTTTAATTAGTTCTGCGAATAAATGTATTCAAGGGGTTCCGGGGTTTGCTTTTGTTATCGCCCGTACCGAGGCGCTTGAACGTTGTAAGGGGCGCTCTCGTTCATTATCGCTAGATTTATACGCACAGTGGCGCTGTATGGAAGATTTCCAAGGTAAATGGCGATTTACTTCTCCAACTCATACTGTATTAGCATTTGCCCAAGCACTCAAGGAGTTAGCTAAAGAAGGTGGCGTAGCCGCTCGCTTTCAACGTTATCAAGGGAATCAATACAAGTTGGTGTCCGGTATGCGTAAATTAGGTTTTACCACGTTGTTAGAAGATAGCCTTCATTCGCCAATTATCACCGCATTTTACTCACCAAATTCATCTGATTACCAATTTAAGCAATTTTATCAGAGTTTAAAATCTCAGGGTTTTGTCATTTATCCGGGCAAGGTCTCGCAAAGTGATTGTTTCCGTATTGGAAATATTGGTGAAGTTTATGAAAAAGACATTGATGCATTGTTGGTAGCAATAAAAAAAGCCATTTACTGGGAAAAATAAGGAAAAGAAATGAACCGTATTGAAGCCGTTATCCTTGATTGGGCGGGTACCACTGTAGATTTTGGCTCTTTTGCTCCTACTCAGATTTTCATCGAAGCATTTAAATCTGTGTTTGATATAAATATTACATTGGCTCAAGCGCGCATTCCTATGGGACTAGGAAAATGGCAACATATTGAAGCACTGGGTAAATTGCCTGAAGTAGACGCTTTATGGAACGCAAAGTTTGGCCGCTCAATGAGTAGTGAGGATATCGATAAAATCTACGCGGCCTTTATGCCATTGCAAATTGCGAAAGTTATCGACTTTGCAACACCAATCACTGGAGTTGTCGACACAATCGCTACATTACGCAACAAAAGTATTAAAATTGGCTCTTGTTCAGGTTACCCTCGTGCCGTGATGGAAAAGTTAGTTCCAGCTGCAAAGGCATTGGGCTACCAACCCGACTACTGGATAGCAAGTGATGACCTCCTTGCTGGTGGGCGTCCGGGACCTTGGATGGCATTACAGAACGTCATTGAGCTAGGTGTTGGTTCTGTATCCGCTTGTATCAAAGTGGATGATGCCGTTCCCGGAATTGAAGAAGGGCGCAATGCGGGAATGTGGAGCGTTGGATTATCGGTTTCGGGTAATGAATTTGGTAAAACATGGGAAGAATATCAAGGGATGCCAATTGATGAAGTTAACGCGTTGAAACAACAAGCCACAGAGAAACTATATGCTGCTGGCGCTCATTATGTGATTGATACTTTAGCTGATTTGCCATCAGTTATTGAAATAATTAATAGCCGATTGGCTAATGGTGAAAGATCCTAATCAGTATATATTATTTCTTTATTAATCACTTTTTTCTATCTGAATGGCCTACTTTTATTTGATATAAATTTTCAGCAAAGTAGGCCAAAATATTTTTGCAGGTGAGGTATGAGGAGCAGAGTATAACGGATAACAATATAGGGAGTCGCATGTGTCTTCGGAGTCTAATCTACATAAAACAGTCGATTTTTTACAGGAGTTTGTTGATGAAGCTCTCTTAGATTTACAAGTAAGTACGCTATCAGAAGATGACTTTGAGTCCTTAGTGAGAGATAAACGGTCTGTGTTAAATTGGCTTAGCAAATTTGGACATTTTCTCAGTGAAGACAGCTTTCATATGGGGTTCAGATTAGAGAAAGGTTCTGAAATTGATGGTGCAGTACTTGGTGTTTACGCGACTAAGCGTGGTGACTTACATATTTTTTTGATTGAGTCTTTTGTGCGAGACCTCCCTGAGCACGCTCTAAATGGGCGTTTAACTACTTTAGTTATTATTGCGGTAACTTTTTTCCTTACTCAATATCCAGATAGTAAAGCCGTTTATATTATTGAACCTGATGAAGGTTTGATCTCACATTATCAAAAGTTTGGTTTCAAATTATTAAGGGATGAAAATGTTATGTTTGCAACCAGTGACGCTTTGCGATTAATTCAGCTATCGTTACTTACGGAATTACTGTCGAATCAATAGTGCTATTAAAATAGTCTATTTTTCACCATGCTGTAAAATTATTGTGGAATTTGATACAATACAGCTTGGGAACATTAATGATACGGGGTGATTTATGGGGAATAATAAGGTTGAAAGATTATCGCCTCAAGAAATGCGCGATATTATGTTAGCGAATGCTAAAGTATTAATGTCTGACCGGTTTAGAACAACAGCCCCTGAAGTTACTGGTCAAAAAAAGAAAGTGATATCAACACTTCAAAAATAAAGATTTTACAATGTAATTTTGTTGTAGCACCTGATCTATCCCTGATAGCCACTTCTAACTCGTCAAACTTTTCTGTAGACATCCTTTGCTTAAATTGATGTCTACAGAGCAGCATAATTAAAATATATTAGCAGGCAATTCTGGCGCTAATGTCGCCACCATCACCGCTTTGATAGTATGTAAACGGTTTTCTGCTTGGTCAAAGACAATGCTATAAGGCGATTCAAAGACTTCTTCCGTGACTTCTAAGCCACCAAACATATTGAATTCTTTAGCTAATTGCGCGCCCAATGTGGTGTCTTCATTATGAAAGGCAGGCAAACAATGTAGGAACTTCACATTTGTGTTGCCGGTGAGCTTAATCACATTCATATTCACTTGGTATGGTTTTAATAAATTAATGCGCTGTGCCCATACTTCTTTGGCTTCTCCCATCGATACCCACACATCGGTATAGATAAAATCAGCATCTTTAACGCCTTCGGCGACATCTTCCGTGAGCGTGATTTTCGCACCCGTTTTTTGAGCTAGTGCTTGGCAAGTGTTCACTAAGTCTTCCTCCGGCCAGCAACTTTTTGGCGCAACAAGGCGTAAATCTAAACCTGTGAGAGCAGCAGCTTCTAACATCGAGTTGCCCATGTTGTTACGCGCATCGCCTAAATAGGCAAATTTAATTTCTGAGAATGGCGTATTTGGTCGGTGCTCTTGAATGGTCAGCAGATCGGCTAATAACTGTGTGGGATGGAATTCGTTAGTTAATCCATTCCATACAGGCACTCCCGAATGCGCGGCTAAGAGTTCTACCGTGTTTTGGGCGAATCCACGGTACTGGATACCGTCATACATCCGACCCAACACTCTAGCGGTGTCTTTCATGGTTTCTTTATGGCCGATTTGGCTACCAGAAGGCCCTAAATAAGTGACTCTAGCACCTTGGTCAAATGCTCCAACTTCAAATGCACAGCGTGTCCGTGTTGAGTCTTTCTCAAAAATAAGGGCAAAGTTTTTCCCTGAAAGGAGGGGCTGCTCTGTGCCCGCTTTTTTTTCTGATTTTAACCAAGAAGAGAGTTTTAAAAGTGAATGAATTTCGCTAGAAGTAAAATCAAGTAACCTTAAAAAAGGTTTATTATATAGGGGATTCATAATTGGTAGCCTTTTTGATTTGAATTAATATTCAATTTATATTCATAAAAATTCAAAATCAACCCCCAATGTAAAAGAAATTATCTTTAAATATATGGTTTCACTGTCAACCGTGTGGGAGAATGGCGCAAAGAAAGATGAGCGACAAAGAAACAAAAGGGGTGTGGATATGGTAGATAAAGCTGAACTCGATGCGCAGTATGAAGAAACTCGCTTGATCATCGAGGAATTACTGGAAGATGGTAGCGATCCTGATGCATTGTATGCGATTGAGCATCACTTCTCTGCGGACAACTTTGCTCTGTTAGAGAAAGCAGCCGTTGAAGCTTTTAAACTAGGCTATGAAGTCACGGATGCAGAAGAGCTCGAAATTGAAACGGGTGAAACCCTGATGTGTTGCGATGTAATCAGTGAAAGTGCTTTAAATGCAGAGCTGATTGACGCACAGGTTGAGCAATTAATGAAGTTGGCTGAAAAAATGGGCATCAACTATGATGGTTGGGGCACGTATTTTGAAGACCCAGATGCAGAGTATGACGACGAAGATGGTGATGATATAGACCCTGAAGATCGCGTGCATTAATTATTAGTCGCATCATATAATTACTTAAAAGGATAGCTAAAAACTATCCTTTTTCGTTTAGCGTAGAATTATAATGCCTTTAACATACGAATTTCACAGTCACTATGACCCGTATTTCCTAACGGTTCATCAATAAATTCAAACCCTAATTTTTCATATAACTTAATAGCAGCTTGAAGTTCTTTGGTTGTTTCTAAATAGCAACGAGTGTAGCCTTGCGCTTTAGCAAATTCCAGTGACATCAGTACGATTTGTTTTGCTAAGCCTTTGCCACGTAGCACGGAAGATAAATACATTTTCTGTAATTCTGCCGTATCGTTATCGCCTCCCGCGACTTGTGAAACACCGCCACCGCCAACAATTTCGCCATCCATTTCCACCACCCAGTAAGCACTGCGCGGTTTGCTATAAACCTCAAATAAGGTATCTAAAATAGGGTCAGCAACAGCAAAGCCTTTGTCTGCGGTTAAGCCATGCTCAGCAGAAACTTCGCGGATTACCGCGGCAATACCTGCGTTATCTTGTTGTTCGATAGGACGAATTTTGTAGTTTTGTGTTGTCATGTGAAACTCTTGATTATTATTGTGTACAACTCAGTGTAGAGAGAACCAGAAGGGAACTTCAATCTGAGAACTGCGAACGCAGTCATTTGATGATACTCGAATAAAAAGCCCTTATCAACGAATCGATAAGGGCTTAAAAATGATTAGCTAATTAATAATTACAAAGAGGCGATGGTCACTTTTTGCGCTTCAATTTTAGCTTTTGCTTCAATATTGGCAGTTAAGCGTTCACGTTCTTTTTCAACAACGGCAGCAGGCGCACGGCTCACAAAACCTTCGTTAGCTAACTTGCTTTCAATGGTTTCGATTTCTTTCACCACTTTTTCCAGCTCTTTATCTAAACGAGCCAGTTCTGCGTCTTTATCGACTAAGCCAGCCATTGGGATCAGCAGCTCTGCACCGCCAACGAGTTTAGTGACAGAAACCGGTGCTTCTTCACCATCAGCCAGTACGCGGATGCTTTCTAAACGTGCCATTGATTTGATAAAGCTTTGGTTTTCTTCAACGCGACGTTTTGCATCAGCAGAAGCACCACGCAGCATCACATCCAGTGGCTTACCTGGAGAGATATTCATTTCTGCACGAATATTACGTACAGCAATAATGGCTTCTTTGATCCACTCAAGGTCACTTAGCGCGAGCTCATCCACTTTAGCCGCATCGAACTCAGGGAACGCTTGCAACATAATGGTATCGGCATCAATACCTTTAACCACTTTGACGCGCTGCCAGATGGTTTCAGTGATAAATGGAATGATTGGGTGAGCAAGGCGCAGTAAGCCTTCTAATACCTCAATTAAGGTGAAGCGAGCCGCACGTACTTGTGCTTCGTTACCTTTATGAACAGCAGGTTTAGACAGCTCTAAGTACCAGTCACAGAATTCATTCCATGTGAAATCATACAAAATACCCGCTGCGATATCGTAACGGTGAGTATCTAACGCTTCACGGTAAGCTTTCACTGTTTGATTGAATTGCGCCATGATCCAGCGGTCAGCCAGTGAGAAGCTTATTTCGCCGCCGTTTTGACCACAATCTTGGCCTTCAGTATTCATCAGAACGAAACGGCTCGCATTCCATAATTTATTACAGAAGTTGCGATAGCCGGACAGGCGTTTCATATCCCAGTTGATATCACGGCCTGTTGACGCTAATGCCGCCAAAGTGAAGCGTAGTGCATCAGTACCATGGGCTTCGATCCCTTCTGGATACTCTTTACGAGTACGTTTAGCAATTTTTTCAGCCAATTGTGGCTGCATCATGTTGCCAGTACGTTTTTCAAGTAAATCTTCCAAAGAGATACCGTCAATCATATCTAATGGGTCGATAACGTTCCCTTTGGATTTTGACATTTTTTGGCCTTCTTCATCACGGATCAGGCCTGTCATATAAACGGTTTTGAATGGCACTTGTGGCTCGCCGTTTTCATCTTTGATGAAATGCATGGTCATCATGATCATACGGGCAATCCAGAAGAAAATAATATCGAAGCCACTGACTAATACATCTGTTGGATGGAATGTTTTCAGTGCGTCGGTATTTTCAGGCCAGCCGAGAGTAGAGAATGTCCACAGACCGGAAGAGAACCACGTATCCAGTACGTCGTCGTCTTGGCGCAGAGCAATATCCGCACCTAAGTTGTTTTCACGACGAACTTCGTCTTCATCGCGACCCACGTAGACATTGCCTTTTTCGTCATACCATGCAGGAATGCGGTGGCCCCACCACAGTTGGCGAGAAATACACCAGTCTTGAATATCACGCATCCAAGAGAAATACATGTTTTCGTACTGACGAGGAACGAACTGAATACGGCCATCTTCAACGGCTTTAATGGCATCACGAGCCAAAGGCTCAGTACGCACGTACCATTGGTCGGTTAGCATAGGCTCAATAACTACACCACCACGGTCACCGTAAGGCACCGTCAGGTCATGGGGTTTCACTTCAACTAACAGGCCAAGTTGTTCGAATTCTGCGACGATAGCTTTACGCGCTGCAAAACGTTCCATTCCACGGTAAGCTTCTGGGATTTCGCAGCTATAAGCGGTAGATGGGTTACCGTTGGTATCGAAAATTTCCGCTTCGTTACGAACGTTGCCGTCTAAGTCCATCATGTTAATCATTGTTAACTGATGGCGTTTACCGACTTCATAGTCATTAAAGTCATGAGCTGGAGTGATTTTCACACAGCCAGTGCCTTTTTCCATGTCAGCGTGTTCATCACCAACAATTGGAATACGGCGGTTAACGATTGGCAAAATAATTTCTTTACCAATTAAATCTTTATAACGTGGATCTTCAGGGTTAACGGCGACACCGGTATCCCCTAGCATGGTCTCAGGGCGGGTAGTTGCGACCACTAAATAGTCTTTGCCTTCAGCCGTTTTTGCGCCATCAGCCAATGGATAACGCAGGTGCCACATAGACCCTTTGATTTCACGATTTTCAACTTCTAAGTCAGAAATTGCCGTGTGCAGTTTTGGGTCCCAGTTAACTAAGCGCTTACCACGATAAATCAAGTTTTCTTTATAAAGGCGAACGAACGCTTCTTTAACGGCTTTAGATAAGCCTTCATCCATAGTAAAACGCTCGCGATCCCAATCAACAGAATCGCCTAAACGGCGCATTTGCTGTGAAATTGTACCGCCGGATTCAGCTTTCCACTCCCAGATTTTGTCAATGAACGCATCGCGGCCGTAGTCGTGACGGTTTTTACCTTCTTCTGCTGCAATTTTACGCTCAACAACCATCTGAGTTGCGATACCTGCATGGTCAGTTCCCGTTTGCCATAAGGTATTTTTACCTTGCATACGTTGATAGCGGATCATCGTATCCATGATGGTTTGTTGGAAGGCGTGCCCCATGTGCAGGCTACCAGTGACATTCGGTGGTGGAATGACAACACAGAAGCTGTCTTGGGTGGTATCCCCATTAGGTTTAAAATAACCGCTTTTCTCCCAGTGAGCATATAGAGATTGCTCAATTTCTGCGGGGTTATACGTTTTATCGAGCGAAGGCTCATTCATTGGGCTATCTGGTTTCTTTTCCATTATCTTTTTGTATTCAGTAAGTTGGCGGCGCCGCCATAGTCAAATTGAAGCCGACGCTACGGTAAGTTTTATACCGCTCACGCGCCAACTGTTTTAAAGTTTCATCAATAGGTACGAAGTCTACCACTTCATGGAAAGCCGTGGCAAAATCTGCGAACTGATTTTGTAAATTAATCAGGACATCGCGTGGGGTATTTCCCCGTTTAGCAGGCCAACAAATTTCAATCGGTGCACCATAACGCGGCCCTTCACCCGCCAAATTATGCGGGACAAACTGGTGTGGATCGCGTTGCCACAAGGCCTCATCAATCTTTTCAGCTTGTTGCTGTGTTTCGCAAGCAACTAAAACACGCTTTCCACTGCGCCACATTTGTGCGGCAAGCTCACAAGCTAGCCATTCATGGGCTTCAAGTTCAGGATGTGGTGATGCCTGTTTTAGTTGGTAAAATGTACCTTTTTTCATATACCCGTCATACTTCAATTTGTAGGGGTGTTGGCTGCGCACTTTCGCCTTAGTCACATACTTTTGTATGCTCCTAAGGTCTCAATTGCTTGCCGCCTACCTACAAACTGAATTATTTAGGGTATAGCGTAAATTGCCATCCTTCAATTTGTAGGGGTGTTGGCTACGCACTTTCGCCTTAGTCACATACTTTTGTATGCTCCTAAGGTCTCAATTGCTTGCCGCCTACCTACAAACTGAATTATTTAGGGTATAGCTTAAATTGCCATCCTTCAATTTGTAGGGGGGGTTGGCTACACGTTTTTGGTAACTAAGCGCAGAATTATGTCTATGTTGAATTATAACCTTTTTTATAGCTGCCTCAAAATGGCTTTCTTGGTGTATCAAAAAACCAAAAATAATATCCCGAGTCGCATAAATGCTCATCGGGATATTTTTACGAGTGATGTACAGCTAAAGCGTTAAATGAGATTACTCATCACCATTAAGGCCTGCACGGTTCAATAAGAACTGCGCTAGCATGGAGACAGGGCGACCAGTAGCGCCTTTTGCTGCACCTGAACGCCAAGCAGTCCCTGCGATATCAAGGTGTGCCCAGTTATATTTCGTGGCAAAGCGAGACAAGAAGCAACCTGCGGTGATAGCACCAGCAGGACGGCCACCTGTATTGGCTAAATCAGCAAAATTAGGCGTGATTTGGTCAAAATACTCATCAGCCAGTGGTAGACGCCATGCACGGTCACCCGCTTGCTCTGACGCGTTTAATAACTCATGAGCCAATGGGTTGTGGTTTGACATCAACCCAGTGTAGTGACTGCCTAATGCAATGACACAAGCCCCTGTTAAGGTCGCGATATCAATAACTAGCTCAGGTTCAAAACGCTCAACATAGGTGAGTGCATCACACAGAACTAAACGGCCTTCGGCATCCGTATTGAGGACTTCAACGGTTTGCCCAGACATGGTAGTAAGAATATCACCCGGACGATAAGCACGCCCACCAGGCATGTTTTCACAGCCTGCTAATACCCCAATGACATTAATTGGCAACTGCAATTCAGTGATAAAGCGCATTACACCGTAAACAGAAGCCGCACCGCACATATCGTATTTCATTTCATCCATGCCTTCGGATGGTTTAATTGAAATACCGCCGGAATCAAAGGTTAACCCTTTGCCAACGAGTACGATAGGTTTGCAGTCGGGATCTGGATTGCCTTTATATTCCATGATGGACATCAGCGATTCATTTTGTGAACCTTGACCCACCGCGAGATAGGCGTTCATTCCTAACTCTTTCATTTGCTCTTCACCAATGACTCGAGTGGTGAGTTTGCTGTCTGAAATATCTGCTAATTGACGTGCTTGAGACGCTAAATAACCTGCATTACAGATATTTGGTGGCATATTACTTAAATCTTTTGCCGCTTTAACACCTGAAGCAATCGCTAAACCATGGGAAATAGCACGTTCACCACTGGTCAATTCACGGCGAGTTGGCACGTTGAAAACCAGTTTACGCAGTGGACGACGATGTTCTGTTTTATTACTTTTCAGTTGATCAAACACATACAGTGATTCTTTGGCTGTTTCGACGGCTTGGCGCACTTTCCAGTAATTATTGCGGCCTTTAACGTGTAATTCAGTTAAGAAGCAGACGGCTTCCATTGAGCCAGTTTCATTCAACGTGCTGATTGTTTTCTGAATAATTTGTTTAAATTGGCGCTCATCTAATTCGCGTTCTTTACCACAACCGATAAGTAGAATGCGTTCAGACAGAACGTTGGGCACATGATGGAGTAGCAGGGATTGCCCCACTTTACCCTCAAGTTCGCCGCGGCGCAGCAGGGCGCTGATATATCCGTCACTGATTTTGTCCAGCTGTTCAGCAATTGGGGACAGACGGCGTGGTTCAAAGACTCCGACAACAATACAAGCGCTGCGTTGTTTTTCCGGGCTACCACTTTTTACACTAAACTCCATGCGTTCTCCTGAATCTTAAAGACAAAGGCCGATGCTCCCGCTAAAATTAGCGTTTCGCATGATCTACCTCATAGAGAATGAACTCTTTATGTTAAACTAACCATCTATACGCGAAATAGCTCACGTTGTATGCTGTTAATTGCGATACACCATGAAGTATGGCGGGTATATCTGGTTTCTCGAATATTAAGCATGTTCTGATATTTCAACCAGTATAGAGAATGCTTTTATATCATTGTAGCCATACAATAAACTAGAGTATATGTTAGTAAATGGCAGACATCGAACGAACTTAGCCATTTTCTTCCCAAAAGACAAGTTTTCACAGGCGTAATAAGCGTGATCATTATTAGATATTTGGTACGGGAAACCCTGAAAAGTCAGTTAGCCATACTTTTTGTATTGATGCTAATCTTTTTTAGCCAGAAGTCGATAGATATTCTTGGCGCTGCGGTTCAGGGCAACATTCCCTCAAACTTAGTACTTCCTTTACTGGGGTTAGGTGTGCCTGAAATGGCGCAGCTTATCTTACCTTTGAGCCTATTCCTTGGGCTTTTGATGACCTACAGTAAACTTTACACTGAAAGTGAAATCACGGTAATGCATGCCTGCGGTTTAGGTAAAAGTGTTTTAGTAAAAGCCGCGTTAGTCCTAGCGGTCATTACCGCAATGGTTGCGGTGGCTAATATCACGTGGATGTTACCATGGTCATCGCAATATCAAGAACAAGTATTGGCTGATGCGAAAGCGAACCCTGGGCTAGCTGCGATGGTGGAAGGGCAATTTAAAACCACTAAAGATGGCAATTATGTCCTGTACATTGGTGATGTAAAAGGTAGCAACTTCAAGAACGTATTTCTTGCACAGCTACGCGCTGCAAATGAACAACGGCCTTCAGTTGTAGTGGCTGATAGCGGTTATATGAAAGAAGACCCCGATGGCCGACAAGTCGTTGTTTTAAACGAAGGTACTCGCTATGAAGGAACCGCGTTATTGCGAGATTTTCGAATAACTGACTTTGTTAATTACCAAGCTATTGTTGACCACCAAACCGCAGAAACGCGTAGTGACCGAGTCGAGCAAAAAAATATGCTACAACTGTGGTCTGAAAATACTCCTGAAGTGAACGCGGAGTTCCATTGGCGCTTAACGATAGTATTCTCCGTTGTCGTCATGGCCTTGATGGTCGTGCCATTAAGCGAAGTTAATCCACGTCAGGGACGGGTATTAAGTATGCTTCCAGCGATGCTGCTATACCTCATTTTCTTTTTATTACAAAGTACATTGCGTAATAGTGCTGATAAAGGCGACCTTGACCCAAGGTATACTATGTGGGCGGTGAATGTGGGGTATTTAATATTAGCGATAGTCCTAAATGCGTGGAATACCGTCCCAATGAGACGTATGCGTCTTAAATTGAGTAAAGGGGTTGCCTGATGTTTGGTGTTTTAGATAGGTATATCGGTCGAACCATTTTAAATTCGATTTTAGTGACGCTATTTCTGCTCGTTTCACTGGCAGGGATCATTAAATTTGTCGAGCAGCTTCGCAAAGTGGGTGATGGCGACTATACGGCATTGAGCGCAGGTGTATTCACTTTATTAACTGTCCCAAAAGATATTGATATCTTCTTTCCAATGGCAGCCTTGTTGGGAGCACTCATGGGGTTAGGGGCACTGGCTTCACGTAGTGAGCTAGTCGTCATGCAAGCTTCCGGTTTTACCCGCTTACAAATCGCATTATCGGTGATGAAAACAGCAGTTCCATTGGTCATTGTCGCAATGTTTATTGGTGAGTGGATCGCACCTGCGGGAGAACAGTGGGCAAGAAATTATCGCGCAGAAAAAATCGTGGGTAACTCATTAGTTGTGACAGATGAAGGTATGTGGGCAAAAGATGCCAATGATTTTATTCATATTCAGCGGATTAATAATGCGACATCGATTCAAGATGTGTCGATTTATCGTTTTGATGACCAACGTAAATTGAAGTCGGTGATGTTTGCTGCGAATGGTGAGTACGATTCGACAAATCAGCTTTGGGTGTTATCTCAAGTGGATGAGTCAATTCTAAGTAGCGAGAAAAAAATCACAGGTTCACAGCGATTGACGGTGGATTGGAAGACCAACCTAACCCCAGAAAAACTAGGAATAGTTTCACTGAATGCTGATTCGCTATCAATCCGCGGCCTGTATCAATATGTCTCATATTTAAAAGAAAGTGGCCAAGTGGCTGCGGTTTATGAGCTGAGCATGTGGAAAAAAATCCTCGCACCACTTTCTGCGGCAGTTATGATGCTAATGGCAGTTTCATTTATTTTTGGGCCGTTACGTACCGTTCCTATGGGCGTTCGTGTTATTTCAGGTATTGTGGGGGGATTCCTCTTTTACGTACTTAACCAAGGGTTCGGTAATTGGAGCTTAGTGTATTCGGTGCCACCGATTATTGCAGCAGCATTGCCAAGCGTCCTATTCCTGATAGTAAGTATCACATTGTTAGTTAAACGAAAATAACCGTTTATAGGCAAATAAAGGGCTGTGAGTCTTCGGGGTTCACAGCCCTTTTCTTTTTAGCATTGCTGACTTAGCAGGACATTACCTAAGTGACTAATAATCCCTAACAGTTTGTTTTGAGGGCGAAACATAATATATTGCAGCTTGTTTCCCTCTAATGCAGGGACATATTCACCTTTAACACCAATGACATTGCAACGGCTTTTGTTAGCTAATTGTTGGGCGTAAGAAAACATTCCACCGTTAGCGGTATATGACTGACGAAGAGGGTAGGCGTGATTCCATACTTTTTCGGTAAATTCATTTTGTGCTTTTTGGCGAGTGTTATCGACTAACTGTTTATATTCAGCGGTTTTTTCTAACTCTTTTTGATTATTTCCCAGTTTGAGATAATTAAGCTGGCTAAGATCGATTTCTATCTGAGTAGGCTGCTGGGGAGTGGGGTAAGCTGTGTGGTGATTATAGATTTTTCTGAGCTGTAAAACTAATTCAGATGCTCTACCTTGTTTAATCGTGGAAGGGCGCAGTATATGGTGTGAGAAAAGTGAAGATATGTTCATCTGACTTCCTATTTTAACAAAATGAGAGAGAAAATAATCCTAGCTTTTCGGCAGGTAAAAACATTGTATAAAGCGACATCGAGAGTGAAATAATAGCTTGAAGGGCCAAGCTATTATATTTATCAGGTAACGACATGGTTTTGCTAACTATTTTGGCGGTTATAACTCAGCGTTTTTTACTGTTAGCTAAAAAGTGTATAACCGAGTGCGCTGATAAAGGCGATAAATGGCGGTTGTGGCCGAAATAATTTTCTTTTGGGGAGGGCTGCGTGAGGCTGGGGATCCATCGCTAAAATATTTTCACCGCTTTTATTAGCCAGTTGTTGAGCTAAAGAAAAAATGCCTCGTTTCATCCCATTATGTGTTTTGAATTTGAAAGCAGCAGAACATTCTTCTCGATAAATACGCCGCTCTTCTTGTCGATAGGCTTTAATCGCTAGCATTTCAAAATCATCAGAATAGCTTTTGGGGATTGAGATAGTTATTGATCTTGCTTTTAACTCTTTTGGGCTGTTAATACAGTGGTTTTTAATATCATTCAGAATGTTATTAAACTCGATTGGGCTAATTTTACGTTGTGGTTCGGAATGATAGTTCAGTATTGTTGAGGAGTTCTTGGTTCTCATTATGGACTCTTATAAGTAAATGACATTACTAAAATATTATCGAGAACCTAATAAAATTGATTATAAAAAAGGCTAAGAAAATTATCAAAAACAGCCTGAATATCTCAGGCTGTTGTCGCAATTAATGTAATAATGCGGGTAAATCCACGTTTTAAGGTTGGGGTGTAATTCGCCATTGCTTGTAACGCTTCGGCGGTACTCCTTCAATGTTTCCCATACGCATGGTTAGCCGACAGTGAAGCGAGCAGTTCGTTAACTCCAATTGTTAATTTACTGAATTTACTGTTATCTTTGCGGGTCATTACCACAAATATCCCAATATTTTGCTGTGGGATCATCGCCATATAAGTATTAAACCCACCGCCACCGCCGGTTTTTTGATAAATTCCCGGAGTGCCGTTTTTAGGCTTCATATACACCCACCCAAGGCCGAGTCCATCAGCATGGCCTGCAACATCCATCCCTTTAATTTCCAAAAGCTTTTCGCGTGGAAAATAGATACCTTGCTCACGGGCTGCGGTGACTTTTCTTAAGTTACTGTCTGTCGATAAAAATTGCTGCATCCATTTTTGCATATCTGCAGGGGTAGAATACACGCCACCACTTCCTGCTGCCGCGAGTGTGTTATGGCAAGGGCTTGGTTTTGTTCCTTCCATTAACAGTGCGCACTGCGCATTGTTAGGGGTATAAGTGGTATTCGTCATTTTGGCGGGAGATGTCACATAGTGGTTAAATAATTGGGGATAAGAGACTCTCGAAGCTTTAACCATCGCATCAGCCAATAAGTCATATGCTAAGTTGGAATAAGAAGCTTCTGTGCCTGGTGTCGCATCTAACTTACCTGTTTTTAGCCATGTCCAACGGTTATCTTGAGTTGGCCAAATAAAAACAGGGCGACCCCATTTTCCGCCGGGTTGTTCTCGAGGTAATCCACTGGTATGGCTCGCTAAATGATATAAGCGAATAGGCTGCCCGCTGGCATTATCAGGCACATTAACGCCGTGGTAGGCATACTGCTGTAACGGATCAGTAATTAACAGCTTCTTATCCTGTTCGAGCTTAATTAATATTTCGCTTGTCATTAATTTGGTAATTGATGCAATGCGAATTAATGAATTTGGACCGGGTTTTTTACCATTGCCAGGTGCGGTTTCACCATAATAGCGTGACAACGCCTGATTATTATCGATAACAATGATTGCCATGCCCCGTGCATTGCTTTCATTAAAAATGCGGTTAGCATACAAATCGACAATCTTAGCGACGCGCTCGTAAGTCCTTCTATCTCCCTCAAAAACCTGCCAATCTGAGGATTCAATATCATTACTTTGCAGAAACTTTGGTGCTTTTTCTGTCTTACTTGAGCACGCCATTAACACCAAAGACAATGCAGATACAGACAGAATTTTTAGAAATGATTTCTTCATGTTGGAAGCCAGCCGATATGATTGTTTGCAAATGACCTTTCAGCCAATATTATTTTTTCTTCGCGAAAATCTTCATTACGACACCAATTAAGATGCCAATAAAGATACCTGTTGCTATCCACCCAACAAAACCCATGATTAAACCTTAAATATTGACATTAGATTGCAGATAAACTAACAAAAATAATGACCTGCCGCCAGTCACAGAGCCTTGCGATAAGAAAAATAATTTGGGAGAAGTTAACATACTCATTAATAGATATATAAACAAAAGAAGCTTTCCCAGTGATTTAATCAGATCTAAGGAATATGCTTTTTTTTTAATCGAACAAACTGTAACTTCACGAATAAGTGTTGCCAGTAGACACAAGGCAAGTATAATGACAGCGTTTTCCAAGAAACACATCACTTCGTGCCGGAGTGGCGGAATTGGTAGACGCAGTTGATTCAAAATCAACCGCCTTCGGGTGTGCCGGTTCGAGTCCGGCCTTCGGCACCATAAGAACATCAAGAGACGTCAACCGACATCTTTTTTTGTATCTGAAACCCAGTGTTTTCAAGGTTCCTCTCGCATTTTAACTCTACCAACGTATACTCAACTCAACCGACATCAAGTTAATGATGTGGGTACATTTGCGGGTATATGCCGATTCGATAAAGTTTTGTACCCGCAATTCGGCTGCGAGGATAGTTAAAATGGCACTTTCCGATACTAAGGTTCGTTCTGCAAAATCTGAAGATAAAGCGTATAAGCTAACAGATGGTAACGGGCTATTTCTTCTGGTTCATCCTAATGGCTCTAAATATTGGCGCTTCCGTTATCGCTTTGGCGGTAAAGAAAAGATGTTAGCATTTGGCGTGTACCCTGATGTCTCCTTAGCGAATGCTCGCGAAAAACGAGATGAAGCAAGAAAACTTGTCGCTAGCGGGATAGATCCCAGCGAAAAACGCAAAGAAGTGAAAGAAGAGCAACAAAAAGAATTTAATACCTTTGAAAAAGTTGCTCGTGATTGGCACGCGACGAATAAGAAGTGGTCAGAAGGGCATAGCCATCGAGTCCTCAAAAGCCTTGAGGACAATATCTTCGCTGCTATTGGTAAACGCAATATTACCGAACTGAAAACTCGTGACCTACTCGAACCGATTAAAGCAGTAGAGATGTCTAGACGTCTTGAAGTGGCGGCACGTTTACAACAACGTGTGACGGCGATAATGCGTTATGCCGTACAAAGCGGATTAATCGACTATAACCCAGCGCAAGATATGTCAGGTGCTGTGGCTACAGGTAAACGAGTCCACAGAGCCGCTTTAGAACTCAAACGTCTACCCGAGTTCTTACGACGCATCGATGATTATAAGGGAAGACCTTTAACTAAACTTGCAGTCAAACTCACCTTATTAGTCTTTATTCGTTCCAGTGAACTGCGTTTCGCTCGTTGGGAAGAAATCGATTTTGATAATGCCATGTGGACGATCCCTGCTGAACGCGAAGCGATAGAAGGGGTGAAACACTCACATCGCGGATCAAAAATGCGTACACCTCATTTAGTTCCTTTAAGCCGACAAGCTATTGAGATCTTAAAGCAGATCTATCAATTCAGCGGTAACCATGAATTGATATTTATCGGCGATCACAATCCTAGAAAGCCAATGAGTGAAAACACGGTTAACAACGCATTACGAGTGATGGGCTATGACACTAAGGTGGAAGTGTGTGGGCATGGTTTCAGAACAATGGCGTGTAGTTCGTTGATTGAGTCAGGGCTATGGTCGAAGGATGCAGTAGAAAGGCAAATGAGCCACCAAGAACGTAACTCAGTACGTGCGGCTTATATTCATAAGGCAGAGCATATAGAGGAAAGGCGACTGATGGTGCAATGGTGGGCGGATTATTTGGATATTAATCGAGAAAAATCAATTAGTCCGTTTGACTTTGCTAAATTGAAGACTGAGTAAATTTAGCATACGAGAACGATTTGGTCTCCAGCAAACGGAAAGTCATTTGTGGCATGTATAAATATGCGCCCTATCTGGAGGGAAGACGGGAGATGGTATAAGTGTATGGGATAATCTTGCGTCAATGTTGAATGATGTCACCTAGATTATTTAACAAAAATGCATAAAAGTGCGCGGGTTATAAAAATATTTGCGCATGTTTTCTTATTATTCGATTGTTTTTTATTTTTTTAAAATCAATTGATTGAGTCGTGAGAGGGCGGTTTTTTTACACCTAAACTTCGGTAATGTCTTTCTGTAGGTCTGCTACTGCATTATTTTGTAGTTTACATTTTGATCTTTTTGCTCAATCATAGGCTTACCACACCACTTTTATCTCTGTACAGCAACTACAGAGATTAGGTGGGAGGTGCGACAGACTGCAATCTGTCGCGTTGACTCAAACCCAAACGTCTAAATTAGGAGATCAAATCTATGGTAGCTTATCAAATTTCTTACGATCTGCGAAAGCAGAAAGATTATTCCTCGCTTATTGAGCGCATCAAGTCTTATGGGACCTGGTGTCATCCTCTGGAATCAACCTGGATTATTGTCACCGAGCAAACGGCAACTCAAGTTCGCGATTATCTCAAAGCCGTTATGGATAACGATGACGGTCTACTCGTCACTGGTTTGCGGGGAGATGGTGCGTGGTATGGGCTTTCTGACAAAATCTCTCAATGGCTTAAAAACAACTTATAATCGCCACGCTTAAGAATAGATGCGCCAGGGATGGTGCAATGAATCAGGGGTCCGTATGCCAACAGCTTTAAAAAAGTTAGGCCAAATTGCAGGCATCCGTTCAGGCCACACTCTAAGGGGAGCAATCACGCCTGACCCTGAAGGGGATGTGCGTCTGTTACAGATTAAAGATCTCGATCAGGACTGGCAGTTTAATGACAAAGCACTACCTACTGTCGTGTGGGAACAACGCATCGCTCCCCCATTTCTTGAACAGGGGGAGATTGTTGTTGCCGCCAGAGGGAATCGTAATCTGGCAGTTGTATATCGTGGTCAGGTTCCTGTGGTTGCTACCAGCCAGTTCCTGATTGTTAGTCTCAAAAGAAAAGAGAGTGAGATTGCCCCTGAATACGTGTGCTGGCTTTTAAACCATCCGATGATTCAGCAGTGGTTTCATCGGAGTGGCACCAACATTCAGTTAATAACGAAATCAGCGCTGCTGGATGTAGCTATCCCGGTTCCCCCTGCTGAAACTCAATTACAGCTTATCGAACTCCAGCGTATATGGCAGAAAGAAGATGAACTTATCAATAGGTTACAGGAAAATCGCCATCAGCTTGAGCTTGGTATTTTGCAAAAATTACTTAAGGATTAACTTGTTATGAGCAATATGATCGATCAGGACCGCATCAATCGCGTGCTATGGGGCGTATGTGACACTTTCCGTGGCACCATCAGCCCTGATACTTACAAAGATTTTATTCTTACTATGCTGTTTCTGAAGTACATCTCGGATGTTTGGCAGGATCACTATGATGGCTACAAAGCCCAGTATGGCGATGAACCAGAGCTGATTGAAGAGATGATGAAGAATGAACGCTTTGTTCTACCGAAAGATGCTAGCTTTTATGCTCTCTATAAGCGTCGAAGTGAGGCGGGTAACGGTGAACGTATCGATGTAGCTCTACACGCAATTGAAGAAGCTAACGGCACCAAGCTGAAAGATGGTAGCAAGAGCGTGTTCCAGGAAATTTCATTTAATACCAATAAGCTTGGTGATGAAAAACAAAAGAATCTGATTTTAAAGCAGCTACTCGAAGATTTTACTCATCCAGAGCTGAATCTTAAGCCTAGTCGGGTGGGGGGATTAGATGTAATTGGTAACGCTTATGAGTATTTGATTGGCAAGTTTGCTGCGAACAGCGGTCAGAAAGCCGGAGAGTACTATACGCCACCTGAAGTGTCAGATCTGCTCGCAGCTTTGCTTGACCCACAGCCAGGGGAATCGATCTGTGACCCAACCTGTGGCTCTGCTTCGCTTTTGATGAAATGTGGCAAGTGGGTGGCTCAACAGCACCATAGCAAGAATTATGAGCTTTATGGTCAGGAGGCAATTGGTTCCACCTGGTCGCTGGCTAAAATGAACATGTTTCTGCACGGCGAGGATAACCATAAAATTGAGTGGGGTGACACGATCCGTAACCCCAAGCTACTCGATAAAAATGCTAACCTAATGCTATTTGATGTGGTAACCGCGAATCCACCTTTCTCACTGGAGAAATGGGGGATCGATGATGTAAAAGACGATCATTTTAGCCGGTTCCGGCGCGGACTACCGCCAAAAACCAAGGGCGATTTTGCCTTTATCCTGCATATGATCGAGACCATGAAGCCGAAAACCGGACGTATGGGTGTGGTGGTTCCTCATGGAGTGTTGTTCCGTGGTTCCAGTGAAGGAAAAATCCGTCAGAAGTTGATTGAAGAAAATCTTCTTGATGCGGTGATTGGTTTGCCAGAAAAGTTATTCTTCGGTACAGGTATACCTGCAGCAATCCTGATCTTTAAAAAGAGTAAAGTGGACGATAACGTGTTGTTTATCGACGCCAGTCGTGATTTTAAGTTAGGCAAAAATCAAAATCAGCTAACTCCGGAAAATATTACCAAAATCGTTAAAACCTACTGCAATGGCGATAACGTCGAAAAATATGCTTATCTTGCCAGTCTGCAGGAGATCCGCGACAACGATTACAACCTTAATATCCCCCGCTATGTTGATACCTTTGAAGAAGAAAAAGAAATTAATCTAATAGAGATCCGTGCCGAGCGTGAACAACTGCAATCGCAATTGGCTGAGCTAGAAGTGGAGATGGCGAAGTATCTGGAGGAGTTGGGTTATGATGCCTGAAGGGTGGAAGGTAGTTACATTAGGTGAAGTTATCCATGAGAGTGCCTTTGGACCAAGATTTTCCGCTGAGCTTTATAGTGATAATGGAAATGTTGGAGCGATACGCACTACTGATTTAGATAGTGAAGGTAATATTGATTACAAAACAATACCTTATGCAAACCTCCCTGACTCTTTTGAGACTCATTACCTGAAGAGTAATGATCTCCTTATAACGAGATCTGGTACTTGCGGTATTCCTTGTCTTTTTGAAAAGCAAGATAAGCCCATAATTGCAGGGGCATTCTTGATTCGATTTATTTTAAAGGACAATGTTCATCCTAAGTATATACATTCACTTCTGAAATCAGAACACCTTCAGCGAGATATACATAATTTATCTTCTGGTGGTGTGCAGAAAAATCTTTCAGGGACAAACTTAAAGAAACTGAAATTTATTCTTCCGCCCTTACTAGAGCAAAAAAAAATAGCTCAAATTTTTTCTAATTGGGATATGGCGATCGCCACCACTGAGCGGCTACTTGCCAATAGCCAGCAGCAGAAAAAAGCACTGAGGCAGCAATTGTTAACCGGTAAGAAGCGCTTCCCTGAGTTTAACGGAAAATGGGAGCGTAAAGAGTTAGGGGAGTTGCTTGAATATAAACAACCTACCCCCTATTTGGTAAATTCAACAGATTATAATGATGATTATGACATCCCAGTTCTTACGGCTGGAAAGACATTTATTCTTGGCTATACCAATGAATTAGAAGGTATATATAGAGGGAAATTACCCGTGATAATCTTTGATGATTTCACAACAGATAGTAAATTTGTTGATTTTCCTTTTAAAGCTAAATCAAGCGCAATGAAAATCCTTACTGCAAGAGATGGTGTTTCTATAAAGTATGTATTCGAAGCTATGCAGATGCTTGATTTCAAAATTGGGGGGCATCAACGTCACTGGATATCTATATTTTCTAATCAAGTTATAGCTATCCCTGAGATAGCTGAACAACGAAAGATCGCTTCTGCTCTTTCCTGTGCGGATGGTGAGATAGAAACTCTAAAACAAAAACTCAACCACCTAAAACAAGAAAAAAAAGCCCTGATGCAGCAACTGCTTACCGGCAAACGCCGGGTTAAGGTGGACGCCGCATGACTGATAAACACTTACCTCAACCTCCAGCAGGTGAATTCCTGCTGTTCCTAAGTGAAGATGGGCGCGCACGCGTTGAGTGTCGCTTTCAGTCAGATACGCTTTGGCTCACTCAGGCATCCATGGCTGAGCTATATGATAAGGATGTTCGTACCATCAACGAGCACCTGATCAACATCTTTTCAGAAGGCGAACTTGGTCAAAATTCAACTATCCGGAAATTCCGGATAGTTCGCCAGGAAGGAAAGCGTCAGGTTTCCAGAGAGATAGAGCACTACAGTCTCGAAGCCATATTGGCCGTAGGCTATCGTGTTCGCTCAGTTCGGGGGACTCAGTTCCGTCAGTGGGCCACGCAAACCCTACAGGAATATCTGATTAAAGGGTTTGTGATGGATGACGAGCGGTTGAAGAGTCCGCCCGTTGGCTCTTCTGTGGTGTCCGACTACTTTGACGAGATGCTGGAACGTATCCGAGATATTCGTGCCAGCGAGCGGCGCGTCTATCTGCGTGTGCGGGAGATTTTCGCGCTGGCTGCTGATTATCAGCCGACTCTGAAAGAGACCACCCTCCTCTTTCAAACCATCCAGAACAAACTGCACTTTGCCTGCACTGGGCGTACAGCCGCTGAGCTGATCCACCAGCGGGCAGATGCCAGCCGGCCTCATATGGGGCTCACCGGCTATAAAGGCAATGACGTGCGAAAAGGCGATGTCACGGTTGCTAAGAATTACCTGATCCAAAAAGAGGTCAGTGAGCTGAACCGTGTAGTGAATATGTGGCTGGACTATGCCGAAGATCAGGCGCTGCGCCGTCAGCAGGTTTTTTTGCAGGACTGGCAGGAGAAGCTGGATCAATTCCTGCAGTTCAACGACCGCAATGTGCTACAGGGCGCTGGGACTGTCTGTAAGAAAATGGCAGATGAAAAAGCTCAGGGTGAATATGCAAGATTTGCAGAGCAGCGGCGTTTGTTAAAAGAGGCTGAGGGTGAAAAGGATATTACCGAACTACTGCACTGGAAAGCCGATAAAGATAAGGGAACATCATGAGTATGCAGATCGCGCCAAAATTCCAGGAAGAGTACAGCGCCAAACTCCCGGCACTGGCTCTCTTGAGCAATTTAGGCTGGACATATATTTCACCTCAGCAAGCCATGTCTGCGCGAGCAGGCAAGGCAGATCAGGTGGTCTTAAACCAGATTTTGCGTGAACAGTTAGCCAAGAGAACGTTTATCTTTGCCGGTAAAGAGCATGTCATTTCCGACAAAGCGATTGATAGCCTAATTGCCGAAGTTAACAGTCCCGCATTAAATCAGGGTCTGATTACTGCCAATGAGCACTTGTACAACCACCTTTTGTACGGCATCTCAGTAACGGAGTTTATCGATGGCAAACGGGCGAACCCAACTATCTCGTTGATCGATTGGAACAACCCGAAGAACAACAGCTTTGTTTTCACCGAAGAGTTCAGCGTGACACGCGCTAACGGCATTGAGGTGCGCAGACCAGATATTGTCTGCTTTGTGAATGGTATTCCATTGGTAGTTATTGAGGCTAAGCGTCCGGACGGCAATGCTAAAAAAGGACCGACTATTGACGAGGGGATCTCACAAAGCCTGCGAAACCAGCGTCATGATGAAATTCCGCGACTGTTTGCCTATAGCCAGGTCTTACTATCGATAAACGGTCATGATGGGCGTTACGGGACTTGCGGAACACAAGCAAAGTTTTGGGCTACATGGCGGGAAGAAGATATCTCCGATCTGGAGATGCTTACCATAAAAAACCGCAAACTTAACGCGCAGCAGGTGGATTCAATCTTCAGTCACCGCCCGGTTGCATGCCTGGAATGGTATCAGAACCTGATCGCAGGGGGCGAGCTAGCTTTAACGGGTCAGGATCAGTTGCTTATAAGCCTTCTGTTACCCGAGCGCATGCTGGATATGGCTCGCTTCTTCACATTGTTTGATAAGAGAGCCGGTAAGGTCATTGCCCGATATCAGCAGGTATTCAGTATCAAACGACTGCTACAGCGTATCGAAACGAAGAATCCTGATGGTAGCCGCAACGGTGGGGTTATCTGGCATACCACGGGTTCTGGTAAGTCGCTGACGATGGTTTTCCTCAGCAAGGCGCTGATTCTGAGTGAAACTCTCAAGCAGTGCCGCATCATCGTGGTAACCGATCGCATCGATTTGGAAAACCAGCTCAGCCGCACCTTTATCTCAACCGGGGAACTGGCAGGTAAAAGGGATAAAGCCGATGCCATTGCCACCTCTGGCAGACGTTTAGCCGAACAGATAGGTAAGGGGACTGAGCGCATTCTCTTCTCGTTGATTCAGAAATTTAACACGGCCACCCGCCTGCCAGAGTGCGTGAATACCAGCTCTGATATCATCGTGTTGATTGATGAAGGCCACCGTAGCCATGGCGGTGAGAGTCATCAACGCATGAAGCTGGCTCTACCCAACGCGGCTTTTGTTGCTTTCACCGGTACGCCATTGCTGAAAGATGATAAAACCACTAATAAATTTGGTCCCATCGTTCATGCTTACACCATGCAGCGTGCGGTAGAGGACAAAACCGTCACTCCGCTTCTCTACGAAGAGCGGCCGCCCGAGCTGAATGTTAACGAACGAGCTATAGATAGTTGGTTTGACCGTATCACTGAGGGGTTAACAGATAAACAAAAAGCCGACTTGAAGCGTAAGTTTGCTAATAAAGGGCAGGTCTATAATGCCGACGACCGCATCCACCTTATTGCACTGGATATCGCCAACCATTTTGTCAAAAACATCGATGATGGTTTGAAAGGGCAACTTGCCTGTGACAGTAAAGCAGCAGCGATAAAATACAAAAAGTATCTTGATGAAGCCGGGCTGTTTGAGTCTGCAGTAGTCATTAGTTCTCCTGACACGCGTGAAGGGAATACCGAGGTGGATGAATCTGGCATCCCTGATGTGACCAAATGGTGGCAAGATAATGTCGGCTCTCAGGATGAGCAGATTTACACGCGCAATGTCATTGAGCGTTTTGATAAAGATGATTCGCTGAAGCTACTTATTGTGGTCGATAAATTACTTACCGGCTTTGATGAACCCAAAAATGCAGTGCTTTACATCGATAAGCCTCTTAAAGGGCATAACCTTATTCAGGCAATAGCCCGTGTTAACCGACTCCACCCTAAGAAAAAATTTGGTCTGCTAATCGATTATCGGGGCATCCTCAAAGAGCTGGATACCACCATTGAGGATTACCAGAAGCTGGCATCCCGCACGCAGGGCGGGTTTGACATCGACGATCTGGTGGGGCTGTACGGCCAGATGAGTACGGAGTACAAGCGTCTTCCCCAGCTGTATAAAAATCTGTGGGCGATTTTCGCAGGTGTAAAAAACAAAAACGATATTGAGCAACTCCGTCAGGTACTGGTGCCGCGCACTGAAGAAAAGCATGGAGAAATGGTTGATGTGCATCTTAAAGTCCGTGAAGACTTTTATGAGGCACTCACGCAATTTGCCAGCTGCCTGAAAGTGGCGTTGCAGTCGGCTACCTTCTTTGAGGATAAGAGTTTCAGCGAAGAGGATCGCCAGCACTATAAAGAGACGCTGAGGCAATTTACCAGCTTGCGCCAGCTGGTGAAGCAGGATGCCGGTGAGACGGTAGATTATGAGCAGTACACCGAACAGGTTAAAAAGTTGCTGGATAAACACGTTGTTGGCGTAGAAGTCCGAGAGCCTGATGGAGTGTATGAAGTCAGCAAAATGGGACAGCGGCCCGAAGAGTGGAGCGAGGATAAAACTCGCAACGAAACGGATATTATCAAAACCCGCGTAACCCGCATGATTGAGCAGGATTTACGTGATGATCCTTATGCCCAGGAAGCCTTCTCGAAGTTACTGCGCCTGGCTATTGAAGAGACGGAAAAACTGTTTGATCACCCTCTCAAGCAGTACATGCTATTTCGTGAATTTGAGGAGCAAGTACAAGATCGGCGGCTGAACGAAATACCTGACGTATTTGCTGGTAATCACCATGCACAGGCTTACTTCGGTGTGTACAAAAAAGTACTGCCGGAGGTTTTTGCCGTTACCGATTCTCAAGTTATCGGTAAGTGGGTGAAGCTTGCTTTTGAAGTAGACCAGGCTGTTGATATCTCTGTGGCTGAGAACTCGATCAATCCGCAAAATATCGAGGCTGATATTCGCAAGAAGCTTCTACCGATGATGTTTAAAGAGTGTAAGGCAATAGATGGCGGAATGGATCAGGCGAAAAAGATTGTGGAAATGATCGTCCAGATTACCCGCGTAGGGTTGAGCGGAGTCTAAATTGTGGGCGAAAGATCAATGAGCTTCATTTACGGTGATGAACGTATTACCTTCGAGTGTAAACCCCGACTGTTGGTAAATGGACGCATCCTGATAAAAGTTCACCCCGACTGCCGGGTTGTAGTATCCGCGCCGCAGGATACCGATGACCAACAGGTTTTGAATGCCGTTGAAAAGCGTGGGCGCTGGATCTATCAGCAGCTACGGGACTTCCGTAAGCAGCTGGAATATATAACTCCACGACAGTATATCAGCGGTGAGAGTCACTATTACCTGGGAAAACAGTACATGCTTAAGGTGATAGTGGCTCCCTCTGAGGTTCAGGGCGTAAAAATGTTGCGTGGCAAGCTGGAAGTCACCTTACGCCATAAGAGCGCTGAAAAGGTTCTACAGTTGCTGACTGACTGGTATAAGGCCCGTGCACGGGAAGTATTCGCCAGACGGTTGAGTGCAATGCTGGAGCAAGCGTTATGGGTCAGTGACTCACCGCCATTGCGCATTCTTACTATGCAGACTCAGTGGGGAAGTTGTTCCCCCAATGGAAGGGTGACCCTGAATCCCAATCTGGTAAAGGCCCCGCGTGAGTGCATTGATTACGTTATTCTGCATGAGCTCTGCCATCTGGCCGAGCATAACCATAGTGAACGCTTCTACCGACTCATGGGGCAGGTAATGCCTGACTGGGAGAAGATCAAGAAGCGTTTGGATGGGATGGCTGGGATGATAATGACAAGCTAAACATAATGGCGCACAATGCTCCTGTCCTGCAGCATCCATCGCTTGAGGGAGGAGAGTATGGAAAAAATCATATGTGCTCTGTGTAATACTGCAGTTGAGGTGACGGTGCTGTCCAGTCATTTGCTAACCAATCATGGCTGGAAGATGGCACCTCATCGTGCTAAGCCGGTAGCTGAGGCACCGCTTATTGCCCGTCAAACCTGCAAATGTCCAGTATGTAATGTTTCTCTGAAAGACGCGAAAAGATTAGAAAAGCATCGAAATAAAGCCCATTCAGAAAGACGAAGCTCTTCTTACATCAGTAGTAATCCTTCAAAGAAAAACAGTGTAACGACGGTTTCCTATCAATGGGCGATAACTCAACTGCTCGATAAAAAATACTCCGCTGTAGTAGAAAAATTCGTTGCTGAAAAAACGTTATCTGAAATTGAAAAAGAAATAATGACCATCGTGAATGGCTATGATGCGGCGGATACTTCCAGACAGAGTTTGATGTCAGGGCGGCTCATTCTGCTTGCCCATGCCAAGAAAAGACTTGCTGTAAAAAGCAAATCTAGCAAAAACAAGAAAGTAACGGCAAAGGGTAAAAAAAACAAAAGTGCCAAGTCACGAGACATTATGGACCAATACATTGGCGGACGCAGGATTGTTGTCTCCGGCGGTTTACCTTCTCTGGGAAAAAGATAATGTACCGCTGCGCACCATTTGCAAAAAGCGAAGCAGGTCAAAGACCCTGCGTTTAGAATATCGGATTGTTAACGTTAATTATTACTGTTATAACTGACTTAAACTACTTAACATGCGGCCGGAAAAATCAGACATGCAGGGAGGCACATGACCACGAGCAATGAACTTCTCCTTAGGCCAATTAGCGACCTGATGAAACAGCGTTTTTTCATACCTTCATACCAGCGGGGCTATCGCTGGACGCCAAGACAGGTAACAGATCTGCTGGATGACATCGCGGAATTTCAGAAAAACAGCGAGTCAAGTTCCCGCAAAGCCTTCTACTGCCTACAGCCAGTTGTTATTAAGCAATGTGGCGAAGAATGGGAATTGGTTGATGGTCAGCAGCGCCTGACAACTATTTGTATTATCCTTCATTATCTGAAAGACATTGCCGCTATGCTTGGACATTCAGGGTACTCTCTGCGCTACGAAACCCGCCCTGAGAGTGCAAGTTTCCTTAGCAATATCAATAGCGAACACGCAGATGATAATATTGATTTTTATCATATGAATCAGGCTCGGGAAGCAATAGACGCATGGTTCAGTTCACGACCGCCTGTCTATAAGTTCAGCTTTTTGCAGACTCTGCTGAATGATGATGAGGCCGGTAAAAATGTAAAAGTGATCTGGTATCAGCTAAGCGATCAGGCAAATGTGACGGAGGTCTTTTCCCGGCTTAATCGTGGAAAAATCCCGCTAACCAACGCAGAGCTGGTCAAAGCACTGCTGCTCAATGCCGGAAATTTCAGTCAGGTGACCGAACTCAGCGTTCGCTTTAATCAGCTCAGAATTGCGCAGGAGTGGGATGAAACGGAGCGCCGCCTTCAGCAGGAAGACTTCTGGTATTTCATCAGTAACCATACCCGTGAGAGTAACCGCATAGAGTTTATACTTGGCCTGGTTGCAGATTCATTAAAGTCAGGTATTTCCCGTCAGGATCCACACTACATCTTCCTATCGTTCGCCCATTACCTACAGGAAATGCATCAGGACCAGGATCGCATAGAAAAAGTGTGGAGGCTTATTAAACAGCGCTTTATGTTGCTGGATGAATGGTACCGTGGACGCGTGACTTATCATCTTGTCGGCTATCTTATCAATAATAGTGAGAGCGTCATTCCACAGCTAATTAGCGAATCTGAAAGCTGCGAGAAAAAGTCAGAATTCATTACCGGACTAAAGAAAAGGATTCTGCGCATTGCTCTGCCGGGACTCGTGGGTTCGTTGAGCAGGGAGCGAACCGATTGCAGCACTCAGATTGACGCCGCGCTATCCGCGCTGACCTATCCAGCGCGGTCGCTGCGTCCTGTGCTTCTGCTTTTCAATATTGCCATTTTGTTGACGAACAAAACATCCTCTACCCGTTTCCCGTTCCGGCATTACAAACTCGATGCTTGGGACATAGAGCACATTACGTCAGTCAGCTCGCAAATGCCGGAAAATATCAGTGGACAGAAGGCTTGGACGGAGGTGATGCGAGAACATTTCCGGCCTTACAATATCACAGAGGAAGGGTTATACCCGGCCGGGTCGGCACAGCATGTACTTTTTGAACGCGCGGAGATGTTGCTTCTGGAGGAGCCATTTGACAGTGAAAAATTTGAAACCTATTTCAGCGATGTTCTGAATGAGTACAGCCGTACGTCGCAACAGGATAGGGATGACAGCATTGGGAACCTTACTCTTTTAGATCAGTCAACTAACAGAAGCTACCGAAATGCCATCTTTCCGGTCAAGCGTAATCGCATCATTGAAGCGGATAAGGCGTCAACATTTGTTCCTCCCGGTACACGAAATGTATTTCTCAAATATTACAGCAGTAACGTCCACGACATGACTTTCTGGAATACTCAGGATCAGGATAGCTATCGACGCGCAATTACAGATGCGCTGACTGTATTTTTTGATGGAGCAACGTATGCAACAAGGTAAAACCATCACATTCGCCAGCTTATTCAGCGAAGTCAGCAACGTTGTGATCCCTATCATACAGCGTGATTATGCCCAAGGGCGTGAGGAGGCTTGGGAAATTCGCAATCAGTTTCTCCATTCGATCAGCCAAGCACTAACAGCTCCTGTCGACGCACTGCCGCTCGATCTCGATTTTATTTATGGAAATCTCAGCACTGAGGAGCGTCCGACTCTTTCGGTCCTCGATGGTCAGCAGCGCCTTACGACTCTCTTCCTATTGCACTGGTATCTAGCGAACAAAGAGTCGAAATATGCTGATTTTAGTGAACGATTCGCTTATCAGGGCAAATCCCGTTTCACCTATCAGACTCGCACCGCCGCAACGGAGTTTTTCCATGCACTGGTGCGAGCCGACAACAGTGGTCTAAAGTTTGCGGAGAATGCCCCCACTCTTCGGGAGCAGATAACGGATAGCAGCTGGTTTTATCACTCTTGGCTTCAGGACCCTACGGTCTCCGCCAGCCTGACGATGCTTAATGCGATTCAATCATGCTTCGGTAATGTGCCGAGTGAGCTTTATGCAAAACTATGCAGTTCTGACTCCCAGCCAGTGGTATTCCAGTATCTGAACCTGTCCTCATTTGGACTTTCTGACGATCTCTATATCAAAATGAATTCGCGGGGAAAATCACTTACCGATTTCGAAAATTTCAAAGCTTGGCTCTCAGGCAGAATGAGCCAGCAGCCCGGTGCTGTGACCTTTGGTGAAAAAATCGATCAGGCATGGACTGATATGTTCTGGAACCTGAGCAAAGAAAGGACCGAAAGCTTTGATACCCTCTTTCTCCGCTTTTTTAAGCGGATGGCGTTTCTTCTTGAATGCAGTCAGTCATCTGAACCTGCATATCTTTTGGCAAACCTAAATGCGGCCTGGTTCAACGCCCTGAGAAGCACCCGTGAAGGTTTTAGTTCCTCAGAATTCGAAGCAAGGGATACCTTCAACCCTGGGAACATTCAGATCCTTTCAACCATACTGGATTTTCTTTGCTCTCCGCACGCAACCCTTGAACATCGCAGCTTGCTGATGGAATTTCTGACGGGCTCTGACTTACTCGGAGCATGCCGTTTTTATGCACTTTGTGCATTTATTACTGCCAAGAGATCGTCCATCGATGCCCGCTTCGCTGAGCAGCACGCTCAATGGAGCCGTGTTACCGATAACTTCCTTTACACCATGCGTATTGATAGTAATCAAGTTGCAGTGGGGATTATTCGTTCACTTAATGAATTGGCCCCCTATGCTGATGACATTTACAGTTGTCTGCGTACAGTTGAAGTTCGACTGGGTTTTAACGAGCAGTGGGATGAAGAAGTTCTTAAAGCAAAGCTGATTATTCTGGATAGTGCATGGGAGCCTGCCTTAATTCGGGCAGAATCTCATCCTCATCTTAAAGGTCGCATAAGGGGGCTGCTCAAGGGGGCCAAAACTGCTGATAATAGCGGTTACGATCTAACCCGATTTATATCTCTGACAGAGAAAACCTATTGGGTGCTTAACGAAAAGGTTCTGCATAACTACGAGCACCTACTTGAACGTGCGCTGCTGTCATTGGGAGACTATCTGATATGGCAGAAAGGGCAACGATACACCTTTTGCCTGCCTTCACATCAGTCTTGGCGTGAGCGTAATGAGAACTGGCTGAGGGTAACAGAGAAAAGCGTGTTTATTGAGCTGCTGGATAAGCTGAATAAAAAAGAAGATATGTCAAACACGCTCCGAGAAATTATTCAGGAATCAAACCCCGGTGGCTGGCGTGAACTGGTCGTGAAAGACCCTGAGACCATTCGCTACTGTTCGGAAAGGATTATCGACAAATTAGATAACCAAGTGTATCTGCTAAGTAAGACAAACCTTCGCGGCTATTTCCGGGAGCTGCACAGCTGGGTGCTTTCGAAAAAATTGTTGGCCCTTCTTCGCAGAGAGGATGGAAACGTGCCTTTCACTGCCGTGACCTATCACTCAGTCTATGGGGATGCATGGCCATGTATCGAGCTTACGGTAAGCGAAGATGAAACGTTCTTTATCGCATATGAGAACGGTGTCTGGTTTGACTGTCACAATTTGAATGAAGAAGGTGAGCCACTCCCCTTGCCGTCCTTCTTTAAACCACTGGTAGATAAGTTGATGCATGAAGCGGATACAGTTTCCAAAACCTAACACTGTACTAGTTACTTATGCAGGAGCTGGGCAGGGGCAAAACCCGGACAGCCCGGCTGTAGGTACATGTGCAGGATGAGCACAAAGCAGTCTTTCAGCTGTCGTCGTTCTTCTTCCATGGAAAGTAAATATAACTTCTGCATAAGCGTCAATACGCCCTGTATTGACGCTTATGCTTATCCTCGGTATGGAAGTGGTAAATAATCCCAGTTTTCATACCGTAGTACGTTTCATAATTTTTCTATCCGCCGCGAGTCAGCAACACGCTGTAGCACCCAGGTTTCCACTTCGCTTTTAAACCAACGTGAGCTACGTCCCAGCTTGATGGGTTTTGGGAAAACTCCGTCCTGAATAAGTTTATAAAACCATTTGTCGGTCATGCCTGTATATGTAGTGATAAAAGTCATGTCTATAAGTGGGTCTTCAGCACTAAGAATGGGGTTATTGATAGTAGCCATGGAATATCTCCCTCTGAAAATTAATGATGGGAGGAGTCCGGCGTGGTTGAGTTCTATTGCACGCCAGTACTCCTTCAGAGGATAGGGATTGCCAGTAAAAAAATACCTGAGAGCCTTATCGGCCCCGATAGGCTGGGGCGAATCTTGACGGAAAAATCAGCGTTGACTGCATCCCAAATTACGTTCGCCATCACCGGTAACTTTGGTATAGTCTTTTGCAAGATATGAAGCCCGTACTAATGCCTCCTGTAGTTGCTCATTATTCCCGCGGTCAATCCAGTACACCGGGCTTTCCGGAAAGTGTGCCAGCGTTGCATACTCCGAATTACTCACCCGTAAGGCGCTACACCACGCCTGTTTGATTAACCCTGCCAGTGAAGACGGATCGTTATAGTTACCTGCGGAACACCAGACTTCACGATTAAGCAATAACACTACGTGGTAATGCTTTTTACCGTTGCGTTCTCCATATTCCCTTGCCCAGATATAACGCAGGTCGGTCATGCGTTTTCGGTTGCCCTCGCGGTGTTTACGAAGCAGATACGCTGCAATCTTTACTTTCAGGGAGTCTATAAATCGGGAGATAACAGCAGCATCTGTAGCTGCTGGAGCATTGGGTAGTCGTAGATCAACCCTCAGCATTAATACTCGCGGATAAGCCTTAATGGCGTTCAGGAAGGTGTCGGTAATACGTTGTTGCCAGAAAGGATTAGAGATGTAATTCATTATGGAAATCTCCAGTGTTTTTTTTCACATCAATGACTGGAGCTGTAAAAAAATACTCTTAAAAATAATGCTTCAGATAATTAAAACTGAGATTTGATGTTTCAACCTATCTTGATTAAATCATTTCTGATTACAGAAGGATTAGGAAGGTAACCCATAGCTTTAAGCGTAACAAAGAGAAAGGATGTGTCAGGTATATATATTACCAATCCGACAGCTTATGCTATGTAACGTGTGTGCATCCGGGGGGCCATGCACCATCAACGTGCTACTGGCTGGTCCTTCAGTCACTCTGGAGTTACCTTTGTAAGCGGGAATTGCTAACTATGTCACTAAAGTACCATTTCCCCCCCGTATTTACAGGGATTATGCGCTATGAACGGAACGTTTTTTCCTTATTTTTTCCTATATAAACCATCATTTTTAACATGAAAAATCTTCATTAACACCTTGGTTTAAGTTATCCTAAAAGGAGGCTTGAGAGAAGGAAATGAACATGAGTGATGAGCGTATAAAAAGGATGAGAATCAAAGTTGCGCAGGAATTGGCAGGAGATGAACCAATGCTGATAAGGGAATATCTTTCAACCTTTCCATTGTCTCTGCTCGGGCGCATATTAATCTCGCTCAATATAACAGTAGCAAACTCAATTTTCCCTCAGATAGTCAACAATGCCTCGGAATTAATAGGTTTTATTTGTTCTGGTGTTGCTTCTGATAAAATGAAATCTCCTTTTGATAAGATAAATAAACTTGTAAAAGATGTAGAAAGTGACGCTTTCTCAGATAGTTGTATTGTATGGCTTAAAAATGATATCGAGGCATGCCACTATTTCTGGTGGAACCTGATGCAGCTCAGATGGAGAGATGTGTTTAAACTACTTAGAGCGGATAATATACATCGCTACAGTGATGTGGGGGATAATCCGCAAGCTCAATACGTTTCTGATGCATTTTGTCTGCCCAGGGTAGTAGGCGGACATAAAGAACGCTATAAATCCATTTTGACCTTCTTAAGTTTGTTGCCATTCAAAAATACTGAAATAAATCTTCTGATTTCACATTTATCCTGTAACTACAAGAGAGGTAAAGAGATATGCAGGCGTGAGGTCAATGTCACCTCTTTGATGAAAAGCAAAGAGTCGGTTTATTTTTCAATTTGTTACTTAAAGAAAAAGAATATGTTCCTGGCTGATTTAGAACCTCTCACGGAGAGTGATAATAAATACGCATTAATCACACAGCTTTATCTGCTTACAAGAGAAGATAATTTTAAAGAGTTAGTCACCTCGTTGACTAAAGCTTGGTCACAAAAGAAGGTACGTGAAAAAAGAAAAGAGACGGATAAAAAACAGACTGCCGAACTTCTCGGCTTGAGCAAAGAAAGCATCAGGATGCTTAAGGAATTATCAAAAAAACACAGTATGGACCACTCAGAACTGATGGATATGGCTATACAGTCTTTGTTCGAACAAATGCAGTAATTCATTATAAAATCAGATATATATCATCATAATGGATGACGGCACTTCCCGACCTCAATGTGTATGTTTTAGTCGTAGTTGTCACGGGACTATGACACTCAGTGTCGCATTCAACGCCATCCGCATAAAAATTCACCATTTCATAAGACATATCTGCGCAACACACTCCCTTACAGTATGGTCTTTCCACCATACTGACTGAGGGCAAGCAATGGCTGTTTACCGCCACGCTCCTGATTTACATCTACTGGGCCAATGTAGTAATGAAAAACTACAATCGCTGGCTTTCATTCTTACCACAGCCCCCCGTGACGGTGATACCCTTAGGGCTGAGAGCTTAACCAGCACCATTGAGTACCATTTACTAAAAGCTGAACATCGGTGTTATTGGCAACAGATAGCTGCTGAGATTCAGTGCTATGGCGTGAATACCTTGATGAGTTTGGCCCTTCTGCGGCAAGGAGTAGCTTACAGGGAAATCCTTGAAGATGAATACGACAAGCTCGAGGTGAACTACAACGTAAAAAATTCCACCGAAGCCATTGAACTCACTCTGCTATTGAAAGTACTTGGGAAGAGCTTGGACCAGATGACCCAAGAAGAGCTGGCTACCTTTTCCCGCAATATGCGACTTGATCTGACCAATCCAACACATCAACTTACCATCATGTTAGTACAGGCAGAGTTACGAACCTCTTTTTTCAGCATAAATGATTTTCAACATTTCTGGCTCGGCGTACCGAATCACCATACTGGTCTGCATTATCGTGACCTGACTCTATCAGCGACATATTTCCCGTTAATCCACTTTTTGCCGACCGCTGGCTGGTCCGGCTATTTTCTGCAGGGAGCACTTATCATGCCTAAACAGGAACACCGCTATGACCGGTTAGCCATACGTCTTGCTATACTTGTCAGCCGCCTCTTTATGGGGGAATCACTCAATATTAGTCAACTGGCACAAGAGTTTGGCGTTTCTGGCCGCACGGTGCAGCGCGACCTGCGTGAGCGTCTACGTTATCTCGACACTGAATATATCGACGGTCACGTTAGTCTCCGTGATGCACGAGGACCTTTCCGAACCAATAGTGATATTCTGCGCTTTGCCCAGATAACCAGCGTGGCACATTATTTTCCGGTTCTGGATCCTAAACTGCTTTCAGTACTACTCGATAACCGCCAGGGCTCACCTTGTATTATCTGGAATGATCCGCCACGGCAGGCTCCTGAATTATTTGGTGGTTTTCAGGTCATTGTTCAGGCCATCATCCGTAACCGCCTTATACGTTTCCTGCATCGGAAACATCTTCAGTCATCAATCGCACCTTACAGACTCATCTGCCACGACGGAGAGTGGTATCTGGCGGCGGTATCAAAGGATCGTATTCAAGTTTTTACCCTCTCTGCAATTACCGATGTGGTGATGACCACCAGCAATTTTGCACGGAACAGGCATATTGATCGTATCCTGCAGGACCCGAGATTTATGCGTGCTCTTCCTCATTTTGATTACATCAGCGGGATTATTCATAAATAAATTCATTATCACTCTGCAGGTATATTCAAAGTCTCTTTAAAAAGAAGAAATGAAATATCTGATCACCCTGCTCCTCAAAAAATCAATTTATTCTGATCAAGGATTATTAAATGAAAATGTTTAAATCAGCGATATTTCTTCTAGTCGTATCTACCCTAACGGGATGTGGAGATAATTTTTCGTGTGAAAACGAAGAGGTACTAAAATCAGTTAACGAGGTTATTGTCAGTAACTCTTTAAATAAAGTCGACTTCAGAACATTCCACCCATACGGTCAGTCTGGTTTAACGAGTCATGCGGTGAAGATAACTTGGGATAACCCTATCGCTATTGATAGCAATCCGAATGTTAAATCGTTAACTTGCAAAGTGCATCTCACAGCCATGCTATCCGATGATGAAAATAACAATTTAAAACAGCGGATTGATGATATTAACCAAAGGGCGATGAAAGAACCCAGCTACAAGAATAATAAAAGTTTTATCGCGAATGTGAATAAAACCGCTATTGATATGGCAAACACTAGGCAAGTCACGGGTACGGTAGAATATACTCTCTATCAGTCAAAGGGACAGGTGGTGACTGAAGTCAGTAATACGCCAGAGGTGAGCCGGGTAATTAATCATATTGGAGATAAATTATTACGCCCTATAGCAAGAGTGTATGCAGCTCAGCGGGGAGAGTTATCATTAAATAATTTTTATTCTATCGATATTCTGTCTATGTTTCGCACACGATAAATCAGGGGTAAGGCTCTGAATATAAATACGGTCATTAACTATTTAAATTATCGGTAATAATTAAGGAGAGACCATGAAAATATTATCATCTCTTGCACTCACAGCTGGGCTGCTGAGTGCTGTCCCCACCGCTTATGCCGTACCCAACATCTGGGGTTCCGGCTACGGCATGGGTGTGTTTGAGTATATCATCACCGATTCACAGGATACTCAGTTGAACATTAGCTGTACCAGTAATCCCGATGATACTCAGGTGTTACAACACAGTGTACTGGTCACATTGCCGGATGGAAGAATACTGAGTTCACATGACGAAAATACCCAGATCACGCTGGTTACCGGCGATGAACAGTATGGTGTTCCCCCGTCTTTAGGCTGGCGTAATGGGGATAATGCATGGATATCATTCATTGATGCTGTTAGAAAAGCAACATCGTTTGAAGTCTGGATTAACAACAAAAAAGTAGCCCGTTTCACCCCCTCCGCCAGCAATATTCATAAGGTACTCGCTGATATGTCAGTCTGTACAACCCTCACTGCGGATTAGTATCAACGCCTCACAACATCCGTTTTGTCTGAAACGGATGTGCTCACATCCCCCCTACGTTTTTTATTGCAGGCTACTACTGGTAGCTCTAAGGTTTCACTATGTCCTTTTTGAAAATGCTTATCACTGCTTTAGGCAAGGTTCTTAACGGGTACGGAGCCCGTCAGGCACAGCAGTTTATTGAAACTCACTTTCGCCAAGCTGGCTATGATGACGATTATATCAATATAGCCAGAGAAGCGGTTACGGTGTTTTTCACCGAGTTGATAACGGCGTTGATGACTCGTATTCTGCGGATCCTTGACAGTATCTGATGCCGTTGAGGCTTTTACAACAGACGACCTGAATCACTGCTCCTGTCCCCTGAAAGTCATTGAAGCCACTGATGTGGTTCTCGAGATATTTGACCGAGATAAGGAGTACCACCAGCCATCCCTAAACAAGTTACTAACTTGATATAAAAATACAAACAGTGATTACCACATTTAAGCTACATCATCCTGTGATAGTCGTGTCTGCGATAGAAGACTATAACCTACTGAATTCACAGGCCAACTCATACAGATATTACCCGCAGAAGTCTGTAGTGGCATCGCTAGGCAACTACACTCAACTTATAGAACCATCTCTGTAGAAATCCTTTTACTTAATGATTTTGAACAACTTATCAGTGATATCATCAATACCATAGTCGATATCATTCCATTTCCCCCACTGATAAAACATACGATCAGTACTGTCAAAAATAGCATCGTATCCATTGCTAAATCCCTGTGGAGCTTTTTCTTTTAGCTTCTTAAATTAACAAAGCATTGATGACATCAAGCGCCAGTCCTTAACGGGACTGGCGCTTTTTTATTTCTTTTTAATGGAGTCTCAACTTATGAATCATTCAACCGAATCCGCTATCACAATGGAATTAGTCCCTGATGAACAACACCTTGATTTTTGGCTCAACCATTTTGGTGGTGTGAAAGGCTGGACCACCTTTGAAGTAGTGATCTTCACCACGATGGGCCAATTCTGTGATGAGTATCATGGCGGTTACTGGGAGTATGGCGTGCTCAGTAATGGGGGAGCCTTTATCTACCCTGATATCAACGCAGACATCTTAACCCTATTCAACATGCATAATGGCAATGAAGCCACCGTGAGCCAAGAGGCGGCAGGCATTGCAGTGTGTCTAATCCTGTACAGCATCTGGTCATTCCAAACAGAAAGCGAAGTGATGTGCGACCGCTTTTATCAGTTACGTGACTACGCTTCACAACATTCCGAATCCGCTGCCATTTTTCACTTAATTGATTAATCAGGAGCCTATCATGAGTTTATTAGCTTCGCGCTTTGGTTCTGCTAATAGTATCCGTCGTGACCGTCCACTTACCATCGAAGAATTATTTCGTACTGTACCGAGTGTTTTCTCTGAAGAAAAACATAAGTCCAGAAGTGAGCGATACACTTATATTCCAACCATTACCTTACTCGATAGCCTTCAAAAAGAAGGCTTTTATCCGTTCTTTGCTTGTCAAACTCGTGTACGTGATGCCAGCCGTCGAGAACATACTAAGCATATGTTACGACTTCGGCGACATGATCAAATCACTGGCGTACAAGTCCCTGAAATTATTCTGCTTAATAGCCATGACGGTTCAAGCAGCTACCAAATGTTGCCGGGGCTCTTTAGAGCCGTGTGTTCCAACGGTTTGGTGTACGGTGATGTGTTAGGTGAAGTGCGAGTCCCTCATAAAGGGGATGTAGTGGGTAAAGTGATTGAAGGAGCGTATGAAGTACTGGGAATATTTGATCGTGTAGAAGAGAAACGCTATGCTATGCAGTCGCTAATGTTAACTCCGCCAGCACAGCAGGCGATGGCGAAAGCGGCATTAACCTATCGCTTTGGTGAAGAGCATCAGCCGGTGACGGAATCGCAAATCCTATCCCCGCGCCGCTGGCAGGATGAAAGTAACGACCTGTGGACCACTTATCAGCGCATTCAGGAAAACCTGATTAAAGGCGGCCTGTCTGGACGAACCACCAAAGGCAAACGTACCCATACTCGTGCTGTAAAAGGCATCGACGGTGATGTGAAGCTTAACCGTGCTCTGTGGGTGATGGCTGAGAATATGCTGCAGCTTGCCTCATGAACCTTTTTATTATCCCTTCCCTCAGGCCTTGCCAATAAACCGGCGAGGCTTTTTGTTTTAAGGAGCAAATATGTCTGTATTCAATTTATCCCCGGTATTTCCTGCACGAGAGCAACGCATCATTCGTCGGGCGTTACGACTGGTGGAGAAATATCAGCGTCAACCGAGTGAGCCATTTACTTCCACCAGCTTCACTAAAATCTGGCTGCAATTGCAGATGGCTCATCAGGAGCGTGAAGTTTTTATGGTGTTGTATCTCGATAATCAGCACTGCCTGCTGGGGTGCGAAACACTGTTTACCGGCACACTCAGCCAAACCGAAGTTCATCCCCGCGAAGTGGTTAAATTGGCATTGAAGCACAATGCTGCTGCAGTCATTCTGGCTCATAACCATCCGTCAGGTACGACAGAAATCAGTCAGCAGGATAAACACATTACTCAGCGGATAGTGAAAGCGTTAGCACTGGTAGAAGTGCGAGTGTTGGATCATTTGGTTGTTGGGAATGAAGTGGTTTCTTTTGCTGAGCAGGGTTTGCTTTAAACGGAGGTTTTCATGCCATTCACACTATCCCATGAATGGGGGCTACAAAGCGATATCACCCCACGATTTGGCGCAAGATTAGTCCAGGAAGGCAACCGGCTGCATTACCTGGCTGACAGGGCTGGTTTTACGGGAAGCTTTAGCCCAGAGCAGCTACAAAGCCTGGAAAATGCTTTCCCACTGTTTATAGATCAGTTAGAAAATATGTTGCGTTCCGGTGAGTTAAATCCACAGCAGCAACATCAGATGACCATTCAGCTTACAGGTTTAACTTGTATAGCTGATACCCTTAGTAGCTGCGGCTACGTTTACCTCACTGTTTACCCCGCCCATTAATGCCTTCTCTCTTCTTTTATCAGGACCCAAATTATGCACATTTCATCTGGACCGGCCATGGTGCCAGTTTCGTCACGTCTGTCGTCTGTGCAGGTGTGGCAGCAACTGTTAACGTATCTGCTGGAGCATCATTACGGTCTGACCCTTAACGACACCCCATTCCAGGACGACGCGACTATCGAAGAACATATCGAGGCGGGAATAAATCTAGCTGATGCGGTGAATTTCCTGGTGGAACGTTATGAACTGGTGCGTACTGACCATAAGGGATTCACTTGGCTGGAGCAGGCGCCGTTCCTGACCTCCACCGATATCCTTAGAGCCAGGCGAGCTACCGGATTAATAAATACTTGAATTCTTCGAGCTTCGTTCCTGATTTTTACCTTTGAACTTCCCAACTTTTTTATTCATTGCATAATGCGCCTGCCACTCCCGGCAGGCGTGTTTGCTTTTATGGACGATTAACGATGCAAACAGAACCCGACGTGTTGACTGAACACAATGAGCTCATTCTTTCGACTAGTATCGAACGTGTAGTCACTGGACGCGATTCCGCACTAAAACAGATAGAACAACTCATTGAACAGCTTGATGCCATTTCACGGTTAACCTCAGAAATTGGCGGTGGTACAGCGCAAGACTGGGCGATGAAGCTAGGGCACCGCTACGATAGTTGGCTGACTGAGAAGGCAAATAAAGCGATGCCTGCCGTCACCCGCAATATCGACAGTAGTATCTGGCGCGATCTGATGCTGAAGTCCGGCATGATGGCCTTAATGGATGCGCAGGCTCGCGACCAGTGGCATAAGAACTTGAAGGAGGGCGATCTTCCTGCTATCAGTGAGGCGAATATTCTCAGTACTTTTGAACAGTTACATCTGAACAAAATGGAAGTATTTGAGCGCGGGATCATTAACATCTTCAAAGGCCTGTCGTGGGATTATAAAACCAATAGTCCCTGCAGCTTTGGTAAGAAGATCATCATCAATAATCTGGTGAGCCACAATCGCTGGGGATTTAGTCTGAACTGGGGTTGGCGGAGGGATCAGTTGGCTGACTTGGAGCGAATGCTGTTTTTACTGAGTGGTAAATCAATACCTGACAACCGTAGCGATATAACTACTCGGTTGATGGAGCATATTCGAGATAACCCGGATAAGGATGTTTATGAAGATGAGTTCTTCCGTATTCGCTACTTTCAGAAGGGCACTGCGCACTTGACTTTCAAGCGCCTGGATTTGGTCGAGAGGATGAATGATATTATCGCTAAACACTACCCAGGAATGTTAGCGAAGTAGTTTTGGAGAGTTTTGACACCTACGGCGAACAAGCTTATGATCCAGCTTAATTTCTTTTCCTAATGAAGGGACGGGTATGGGCAATAGAATGTGGATGATCCGCGGTGACGGCGGCAAGCTCTATGACGATTTTCGCGATAAGCAAATTGTAGGCATCGGTTGGTCTCAGCTGGCTCCATTAGTCAAACCCGGCCTGTCCCGAGCCCAGTTACTCGCCTTATACCAGGAGGCAGATCCCTTAACAAAGCTGGGAACAGCCCGTTCTGGTGCATCGCAGGTCTGGCGTTTTGTGAATGAGATCCAAAAGGGTGATTGGGTTATTACTTATTCGCCAGCCAACCGTACTTATTTGCTAGGCAAAGTTACTTCAGACTTCCAGTATCATCCTGAATGGGTGGAAGAGGGGATGGGTATCGCTCGGCAGGTTAAATGGAATACTCAAGAAATCGAACGCGATAGACTGTCTGTTGCTACCAAAAACACATTGGGTTCTACGCTGACGGTTTTCCAGCTTCCAGAATATGCACTAGAAGAGCTTTTGCAGGATAAGAAACCCACTGCAGATGTAATTACTCAGAATCCAATTGCGATGGATGAAGATGAGGTTGTTTCTGATCCGCTTCGCGATATGGAAATGCTAGCGTTTGAGGGTATCAAAGATCGTATCAACTCTCTTGACTGGGATGAGATGCAAAATCTTGTTGCCGGAGTTTTACGCAGTATGGGCTATAAAACGCAGGTCTCACCTGCGGGAGCAGATCGGGGTAAAGACATCATTGCTTCACCTGATGGGTTCGGTTTTGAAAATCCGCGTATCATCGTTGAAGTAAAGCACCGTAGGGAACAGATGGGAAGCCAACAGATACGCAGCTTTATCGGCGGTCGCCATAAAGACGATCGCGGGCTTTATGTTAGTACAGGGGGTTTTACGAAAGATGCTCGATATGAAGCCGACCGTTCGACAATACCACTGACGCTCTGGACACTTGATGATCTCGTCCGTGCGCTTATTGAGAACTACGAACAAGTTGATATTGAGACTAAACTTTTGGTGCCTCTGAAGAAAACGTTTCTGCCTGCCTGAGTCTTGCTTCGACAGCCATACCAGTGTTCTACTGGTATGGCTATATACCCACTCGCGATGTCTATTTTTTATACGGATTTTAACTTGAGGGTACATGTGCGGGTATAACTAATTATTCATGATTATAAACCACTTTTATATTAGTATATTGGGTGTTAAATTCGAGTCCGGCCTTCGCACTATCTTGACGTATGCTAACGTCTCAAATCATCCATAAAATAAAAAATATCTAAAAAAAATTAATGACAACTTTATCCAGTGGCATCTTATAACGTCTCTTGTGCCCATCCCCAAAAGGGGCCAAATAAGGGGCACTTCAATTCGATTGTTATAGGTGCCCCCTCAATGCCACTCAACGTTAAGCAAATAGAGGTTTTAAAGCCCAAACGCATGGCGATAGCGGAGAGCTTTATCTTAGGCTGTTTAATCGCGGTAGATGAGCCTTTAGAGCTAGATTTTATGGCTTTCCCTGCCTCCAGCAACGCGTACAGCCACAAAATGTCTCTGCTCTTAGATAACCCTGCCTGACATATGCCAAGCCCTACAAAGGGCTGTAGGTTTTCACTCTTACCATTCTTGATTCAGCCTTTAAACGTGAATTAAATTGGTGTACTTAACCTAAATTCAGGTAATATGAACAATGAATAGTTAAAGGCCAACGATTACAGGAGAGAGTATGGCATATCCGACGTATTTAGTGTTAAAAGGTAAAAGCCAAGGTTTGATTTCGGCAGGGTGCTCATCTCAGGATTCAATCGGTAATCGCTATCAGATAGGCCATGAAGACGAAATTCAAGTAATAGGCCTAAATAGCGGTTCTTTTCGCGAGCAGAATGCTTCATATAAACCCGTCGTATTTACTAAGCCGATTGATAAATCATCTCCTTTACTTTCGGTGGCTTTGGATAGTAACGAAGTGCTAGAAGCAAAATTTATGTTTTACCGAACAAGTCAAGCTGGTCAACTTGAAAGATATTATGAAATCAAACTTACTGGTGTTTCCTTGATTGAGATTTCCGACATATTTCCTGATTCAATAAAAGATAATGAATCCATGCCATATCAACGGGTTCAAATGAAATACGAATCTATATCAAGAAGTCATTTAATGGCGAACACATCAAGCTACAGTATTAATAGTGAGATGGTTAAGTAGTTTTTAGTATCAAAAGAGATGAATATTACTTACACATCTCTTTTGATATAACGTATTCATTTGGCGCGAAAATAGATGGCTTGTAGCAGGTGTAGTAGCCTTTCGATGCTAAATCAATGCTGACATAGGCGGAAAAGAAAAAGCTAAATATGATACCCACTACCCCGATTCCGGCAAACAAACTGGCTAATTTATTATTCATTTTTTGTGGTTTTTTTGTATATCCACATGTAAAAGATAGGTATGAAAAATAAATAATAAAAGGTGCTGCAAAACAAAGTAGACCAGTTTGAAATGAAAATAAAATTCTATCTTTCATCATGAAATAATTTTTATAATAAATGATAGAGTTATAGAAACAAAATAAAGCTAAAAATAAAAGAAACGCTGCAATTAAATACAATTTAAATGGGTTTATTTTAACCACGACTGAACCTCCCCCACTGTGAGAAAAATTGGTCTGGGTGATAAGGTGTTTCAGGTTTTCTTGGCCTGTGAGTTTTTAAGGCTTTAATAATACTCTCACTAATTTGGAATTCATCATCTAATTTATACAGAGCATAAGCGATTGCTGCTCCTAGTAAAAATATCCCCACGGATATGACAATAACGCTTCCTCCTGTAATTAATCCTGCGGTTGTTAAACCTCCTACAATGGCAGTACTTATCTGTGTGCTAATAGCTAATTTTGCCATATCCATGGTGATGTTCACAAAAAAATCCACTAGTGAATATTCACTTTTGAATATTAATTCTACTACTCTGTAAGCTGCTGAAAAAACGATTGCGAATCGAGTTGCACCAACGGATATGTTATTCATACCTTGGGTTCCTACACCCATGTATAGAATGCGAGGATTGTTGATTAAATACCGAGTCCCATTTAAGTAAGCTCTAACTCCAGCATGCCCAGATAGGCGAATATAAACATTACCGTTTGGGCCAACATATTCAGTTGCTTGGATATTAATATTTCTAAATTCATTGATAATTCTAGTAACACGATGAGCCTCATAGATATTTGATGAGTAATTAGAAATAAAATCACCAATACCAAATAAAGCCTCTTTAGGGTCTTTGAAAGGCGTCGGGGTGGACATATTCTTTAAAATATAATCTGCTTCTTCAATTGTAGCTACTGCAGCAACATTATCATCGTCTTTTTCATTGTTAAGAATACCTTTAATCTTTATTAGATTAGCTTGATAATAAAGCTCATCATAGTTAGGTACCTCTTCGAAGCTAAATTTCGCGTCCGCATCAATGAGTGTTTTTGATACGGGATCATATTTATACGCCATGTTAATTCCCTTTCTAAAATTTAGCTTAGGTTAAGTTTATGAGAAGTGTTGATAGTATTCAATGAAAATATAAATGAGATTATGGATCCTAATAGATAACCCAGTCTGACACATGAAAAGCCCTGATTACACTACTGAGGTAATAGGGCTATAATCTATGATATTCAATAGGTTGCCTTCATTTTTCATTGGCTTATTGCAGAGGGATAGTTAATTTGATCGCCAAATCAGGGACGATATTAGGGAAATGTGAATTCCCCTAGTTTCCCCATAAACTAACAAAACCTAAATTGTCTAAATCCTTATCACCTAAGATTTACTCTTCTTCACCCTCTTGTAATTAAGCCACTTTGTTTGAGTTGAATAGAAAGTTCTACAAGAGGCTGTCTTAAAGCAACTTCTAATTTTGACGTGTTCTCAATTATCCATTGGTCAGAGAGAATGGCTGGGTTGTTTAAAATCATTTTTCCAGTAGTTGTTCGCTGGCAAGTTTGCTAGTCGTTAGCGGTTGGGGATTATCACCCACACGCCAGATAGCATGATTAATCGGCATCGTCTGTTCCTTAGTTTAATGCTGCGTCGGTGAGCGCATCTGCTAGGTGGAACTGGGTTTGTTGGGCGGATTGCAGTCTAGATTTGAGGTGTTCACATAGCAATGTCAAATTGCGCACTTTCTCAACTATATTTAATTGTTCGTTATAAGAAGGTAAGGCAACCAGTAAGGAAGAAACTTGTATTCTTGATACGTTTTTCATAGAAGAGCTCGTTCCACCAGCAACCTCAGAGTAATAAGTTCGAGAATACTTAGAGTTATTGACTAAATTAATATAGTTAGCATCGACTAATTTAGAGAATTGAAACCTAATGATTTTATCACTAAGCATTAAATGGTTCGGTGGAGAGTCAGGAACTACGACAGAACGAGCTACAAGGTCGGCAGTATTTGCTCTTGAAATTAAAAAATCCCTTGCTTTGACTTCATATTCTATTTTAGGTTCTAAATGTTTTGGAAGAGCTTTATTTTCATTAGGATTGAATTCACTCCATGTGACGGAACTAATTTTCAACACTCCCCAATTGTCATCAACTCTTGGTGAAACCTCGCATTGAGGGCTCCAGCCAGCTTCTGAATTATGGGCTAGATTTCCTAAGCGACACCATTCCCACCCTTGCGGTAACTCAAAAGGTTTTTCTTCATCACTAATCGGTGGTAATGGTTTTTGTTTTTTAATTTTACCGTTTTTCACCATCTGCGCTTTTTCTTGTTCAATACGTTTAAGCAGTTCAGAAGCTGGTTCGTCGTTAGGATCTTGTGGAACCAGTTTACCCATCACTGCTAATTGCAAAATGGTTTGCTTTAGTGCATCGATGCTCGCTTCGGTGGTAAACAGCGTGTCGAAATGCTGATTGATTCGTGACCAGTTTTCAGCGAGTTCTTTTTCGTTTTGGCTATCAGTAAGCGTCGCTAACAGGGTTTCAACGAGCTGTTGATGGGCATCAAGGCTGGTTAGCGATTGTTGCTCTAGTTGATCACAGAGTGACATGAGCTCGTTAACCTTATAGACAATTCTATTCTGTTCAGCGTTAGGTGGCAGTGCAATCACTGTAGCAATAAGTTTTTCCCTTGATATATTTGGTTGAGCCCCACCAGCTCCCATACCTATAAATATTCGTTTGTATGCTTTTAATAAAGTTAATAGATAAACATTTGAGATTCCGCTATATGGAGTGCAAGCACATACAGCTTGATTAGTTGTACCGCGGACATTTAATATCGATGTTTTTCCAATTGTTGCGCCATACATTGCAATTAAAACATCTCCCACTTTATTATCTCTGAGTGAACACTCTTTTAATGCCAGTTCTGTCACTTTCTCCTCAGACTCTGAAATAAAATCAGAGGAGAGTTCACCTGATTTAAACCATGGAATATTTCCATCATAATATTTTGAATTAGAGCGATTTGGAGTAGCTCCAGCCCCCCAATTTCCAACATCATTTAAATAGCACCACTCCCAGCCACGCGGTAATTCAAATGGTAATTCTGAGGTATCAACTGGCCCAAGTACTTTAGATTTCCTAATTTTCCGACTCTTAACTAATCCCTCTCTTTCTTTCTCAATACGTTTTAGTAACTCAGAAGCAGGTTCATCATTTGGGTCTTGCGGTACTAATTTGCCACGCACGGCGAGTTCTAAGATCAGCTCACGCAGTTTCTTAATACCATAAAGATCAATTTTACCGCTACTGCCACGTCCTGCGGTGGAGCGAGTTTGCAGCGCGGAAGACCAAATATCGATATGGTCGGTAATCAGTTTCTCAACGGTCATCAGTTTGTTTCCTTATTGCCAGTCAATGCCGCACCGAGGATATCGCGTAACTGATGACGCAGTTTACTGATTTCAGCTTGTTGTGCTTGGTACTGCGCCAGTAATTCGTTGGGATCGTGGCTGATCGTTTCACCTTGATACGGGTTTTTGATATCGAGGTTAAAATTACGGGCAATGATTTCATCAATGCTGACTTTCCACGCTTGATTGTTTTCTTCACGGCTTGCAAAGCCATCGGCTTCATTGCCCCACCAGTCGATTTCTGTTTGGAATTCTTCAAACTTCATCGGTTTGGTTTTGCTATAGTTTTTAACTCCCTCAGGGTAGGGGTGTTCGTAGAACCAGATTTCTTTGGTTGGCTGGCCTTTGGTGAAGAAGAGAATATTGGTTTTGATTCCGGTATATGGGTTAAATACGCCATTTGGCAAACGAACAATGGTGTGTAAGTTGCACTCTTCGGTCAGCAGTTTTTTGATTTTGGTTTTGACGCCTTCACCAAACAGTGTGCCATCCGGCAGAACTACGGCTGCACGGCCTTTATCGGACAGCACTTCAATGATCAATTGCAGGAATAGGTCAGCGGTTTCGCGGGTCTGCATTTCTGCTGGGAAGTTTTTCTCGATCCCATCTTCTTCAGTGCCGCCAAATGGCGGGTTGGTAATAATGACGTCGAATTGCTCATCCCAAGCGGATAGAGGCTTGTTTAATGTATTGTCATGACGAATTTGTACCGGAATTTCAATACCATGCAGTAGCATATTCGTGGTGCACAGCAAATGTGGGAGCTGTTTTTTTTCAACACCAAAGATCTGCTGTTGTAGCGTTTTATGATCTTCAGTTGTCTTAACATAATGCTCTTTCACATGGTCGAACGCACAGGCAAGGAAGCCGCCAGTACCACACGCTGGGTCCATAATCGACTCACCCAATCTCGGGTCAATACGGTTGACCATAAAGCGAGTGACCGCACGTGGAGTATAGAACTCACCTGCGTTACCTGCGCTTTGTAAGTCGCGTAGAATTTGTTCATAGATATCACCGAATAAGTGGCGTTCGGTGCTGTTGCTGAAGTCGATTTCATTCAGCTTATTGATGACTTGGCGTAAGAGCGTACCATTTTTCATGTAGTTATAGGCATCGCTAAACGCTTGTTTCACCACAAAGCCCCGTGGGTTTTTATCGATAGGCGCGGTCAGGTTTTTTAAAGCAGGGAATAAATCGTCATTAACGAATTCGAGCAGTTCATCCCCTGTGATTCCCTCGCTGTTTGCCGCCCAAGTACGCCACAAGTAACGCGAGTTAATAGGGAGTTGGTAGTCGTCTTGCTCGAGTTCGAGCTCTTCTTCCTGAGTATCAAATATTTTCAGAAATAATAGCCAAGACAGTTGCCCAAGGCGTTGAGCATCACCGTCTACACCTGCATCTTTGCGCATGATGTCTTGTAAGGATTTAATGACTGAGCTAATCGACATGTTTGTATTCCATTGGTAAAAATGAAGCCACCGAGAGCTGATAACTCACGGTGGTAAAATAATATGGGTTATTAGGCCTGGCGAGGTGGTAACTGATAAATTTGGTCTTCCAGTTCATTGACGGCTTGCTCGTATGCTTGTTTATTTCCAAAACTACTTTTGATGATTTCTAGCGGACGGCCTAGGCTGTCGAACGGTTTTAGTTTTAGCACCTGAATATCTTCGATTTCCTGCACGCCTTCATCCGCGTATTTATCCAGCAAGGTATTGAGTACATGCTGTGCAGGTTCTGAATATTTGGTGAAGTAGTTACGTTTACGCACGTTGTCAGCCCGTTCTTTACGCGTCAGGGGCGGTTGACCATAAACTACATGGCAAAGGAGATCGAATGGGTCAAGGTCTTTACCCACTTCTTCTGCTAACACTTCCCAAAGCACACCAAGCTGCTGAAGTTCATCAATGATAACCTGTTTGCGCTCGGCAGAGTGCCATTTTCGAATGAAGTTATCAAGAGAGGCAAAGTCTTTATCTTTGAGTAGCGTTTTACGGGTGTAGTCCTGAAAGGATTCGGTGACTAATTTGCCATCGGCATCATAATATTGGACGCGTTTTGCTAGCACCTTTACGGTGACGCCGTTGACATGATATTTACGGATTTTATTTTCGTCATTTTCATCAAAAGCACCGCTGGCACTTTCTGATGTGGCGCCATAGTGAGCAGGTGGTTCTTCTGCACCCGTAAATGCATCGCATTCTAGCGTTCCATTTTCTGGAACTTCACTTTCCAATACATCATTGAAATCCGACTCTGGATCGGAAATATCTTTAGGTGTTGTGCGGATCACTTTTTCAGGCACGCCATCAAAGCGCTCGTCTGCAAACAATTCGGTGGCTTTTTTGAAATCGAGAATGGTGAACCAGAGTTTATCGAACTTCTCGTTAATACGTGTTCCACGCCCGATGATCTGCTTAAATTTGGTCATGGATTGAATGTTTTGATCTAGCACGACCAGTTTGCAGGTCTGCGCATCCACACCCGTACTCATCAGTTCTGAGGTGGTTGCAATCACTGGGTAAGGCTTTTTCGGGTTGATGAAATTATCGAGTTGCGCCTTACCGATGTCGTCATCGCCAGTGATTTTCATCACGTATTTTTCATTTATTCGCACTTGTTCTGGGTTTAGGTTTACCAACGCACGGCGCATACGTTCAGCGTGGTCAACATCGTTACAAAAAACGATGGTTTTATCCATAGGATTAGTGCGTTTTAGGTAGTCAGTGATGGTTTGTGCGACCAATTGGGTACGCTCATCAATCACCATAGTGCGGTCAAAGTCTTTTTGGTTATAAATTCGGTCATCAATCAGTTGGCCTTGTTTATCAACTTGGCCTTTAGTGGGGCGCCAACCTTGTAAGTCGACATCGATATCGACTCGAACGACTTTGTATGGTGCAAGGAAACCGTCTTCAATACCTTCTTTAAGTGAATAAGTATAAACGGGGTCGCCAAAGTAATCAGTGCTGGAAACGTCATCGGTTTCTTTTGGTGTTGCAGTTAAGCCAATTTGGGTCGCACTGCTGAAGTATTCAAGAATTTCTCGCCATGCGCTGTTTTCCGATGCACTACCGCGGTGGCACTCGTCGATAACAATCAAATCAAAGAAATCGGGAGCAACTTGCTTAAAGGCTTTTTGGTGTTCTTCTGGGCCTGTAATTGCTTGGTAGAGTGCCAATTGAATTTCATAAGCTGGGTCAATTGTTCTACCAGTCACCTTTGCCATTGCGCTACCAAAGGGTTGGAAGTCGTTATTTTTAGTTTGGTCGACAAGGATATTGCGGTCGGCAAGAAACAGAATGCGTTTTTTATTTTTAGCTTTCCATAAGCGCCAAATAATCTGAAATGCGGTATAGGTTTTGCCAGTCCCCGTCGCCATCACAAGTAATACACGTTTTTGTCCTGCAGAAACGGCTTCTACGGTTTTATTAATGGCTTGTAGTTGATAATAACGAGGGGATTTGCCGCTACTGTCATCGTAATAGTCTTGGCTGATGACAGGCAATTGTTCAGCGGTAAAACCTTTCCAAATACAGTATTTAGTCCAAAGCTGTTCAGGTGTTGGAAAATCGTCGAGTGTAATTTCGGATTCAAGCTGCGCAGGATTTGTTTTGTCGTGGAAGATAAAACCATCACCATTAGAAGCAAAAATAAAAGGGACATCGAGTAGGCGCGCGTAATCTAGCCCTTGCTGCATCCCTTTTCCCATCTCGTGCTTATTCGCTTTAGCTTCTATGACTGCAAGTGGTAACCCCGGCTTATGGTAGAGCACTATGTCGGCTGATTTCACTGTCAACCGTGCTGCTAGCTTACCACGCACAACGACTTTACCATCGCGAAGTTTGACTTCTTGGCGGATCTGCGACATCAAGTTCCAACCCGCATCTTTAATTGCAGGGAGGATAAATTTAGTGATGATGTCTGTTTCAGTCAGATGAGTTTTATTCACACCAGCCATAGCAGCTCTCTCAACGAAATTGGGATTAGTGCTTAATTATACACAGAATATAGGAGTGAGTTAGGTTATAAAATGAATAGCATTATAATTATTAAAATCCATTAATATTTAAATTGTTTATATGCAAATTAGTCTTCTATTTTAAGCCGATGTTCCTCTGTAACATTCTTCGCAGCAATACACAAAATCCCCTTTCGACAGTTCGGGCAACATTTTTGATTGAGTTTGAAGTAGTCACGACACTGCACACAAAATCAATCAGTGACTTTTGAAATTGGGGATACCGAATGAAATTACTGACTAAGTTTATCTGATGGCAAACTCTTTTGAGGAGAATCGCCTATAAATAACCATTTGTTATGTCTTTCCATCTGTAGCTACTTTATCAATCGTATTATGGCGGATATTCAGGTAGTCAAATTTATTATTAAGTCGCTACAATTTAGAGCCAAACTATTGAGCTCTAACATAGATTATTTAAGGCTTTCTTCTTAGTATGTAAATTAAACACTTTTGTTGGATGACACCACACACCTTAAGAAAAGAGATAACTAAAATGCCAGCTGCTAAACGTCCTATTTTTAATTTAGAGCTTGATTTACTTCGCACTTTTATTGCGGTTGTTGATGGTGCAACTTTTGCCGCCGCCGCAGAATCTGTTTGCCGAACGCAATCAGCGGTGAGTCAACAAATGCAACGGCTGGAGTCACTCATTGGCAAGGAGTTATTTGTCCGGCAGGGCAGAAATAAAGCATTGACGGACTCTGGTACACAACTATTGAGCTATGCCCGCCGTATTTTACGTCTTAATGATGAGGCATGTTTATCACTAGTTTATGAAGAAATTGACGGAGTATTAAAAATTGGTTCGCCAGATGACACCGCGAATACTATATTGCCTGATTTATTAGCCAGATTTTCAGGAGCTTATCCAAATTTAATCATGGATATTATTGTCAAACGCAGCCCATTTCTTATGTCAATGTTAGAGGATAATGAACTCGATTTGGCGATCTCAACCGAGGAGCATGTTGGCTACCCTAAAATTGTCTTACGTGTTTCCCCTTCACTATGGTATTGCGGGAAACATTTTAGTTTTAACTTAGAGCAGCCGCTGCCATTAGTTGTGTTAGATGAGCCGAGTACTTATCGCGAGATGATGATCAATCACCTCGAACAACAGCAAATACCTTGGCGCATTGCTTATATGGCGACAACACTATCTGGAGCACGCGCTGCGGTTAGGGCGGGATTGGGTATTATGGCTCGCTCAATTGAGCTTTCAGGGGAGGATTTGCGCATACTCGGTGAGGATGAAGGGCTACCAGTACTTCCGGCAATTCGATATAACCTGTATCTCAACTCAAAAAGCCCAACCAAAGCCGCACAAATTCTTTTTAACTCATTAAAAAATGAACAAACAGCCGTTATCTCCCATAACAACTAAAATTAGGAATAATTATGACCCATTTTCACGGTATTTTTCCTTATCTTGTTTCACCAGTCGATCAAACTAAAGGTACTGTTCTTGAATCATCTCTTCGTCACCTAATTGAGCACCTCATTTCGAGCGGAGTTCACGGATTGAGCCCATTAGGGAGCACTGGTGAATACGCATATTTGTCACAGGAATTACGAAATGAGGTGGTTCGCATTACAGTTGATCAAGCTGCGGGGCGAGTACCTGTATTAGCGGGGGTTGCCAGTTTCTCAACGTCAGATGCATGTTTTCAAGCGGAACAGTATGCCAATTTAGGTGTGGATGGCATGGTGCTGATATCGCAAAAAATGTACCCTCTGAGTGATAAAGCCCAATTGGGTTATTTCCAAACAATAGCGGAGTCTTTTCCTGAAAAATCCATGACGGTCTATACCAACCCTGGTTTGCTGGGGGATGTACTGTCTATTTCTCTTTTGAATGAATTAAGCTATATCCCTAATATCGAATATGTTAAAGATGCATCGAGTAATACTGGAAGGTTATTAACGATGCTCAACACCTTCGGTGAGCGGGTTAAAATTTTTAGTGCTTCAGCACATATTCCTCTATTAGTTATTAAATTAGGTGGTGTAGGCTGGATGGCGGGTCCTGCCTGTGTGTTGCCAAAACAGTGTGTTGAACTGTATGAGTTGGCCACTAGAGGGGATTGGGATACAGCGTTAGCAAAACAGAAAGAAATGTGGCAAATCAACGAAGCTTTTACGCAATATGCATTAGCGTCATGTATTAAAGCATCTTTAAACATTCAAGGGTTTAATGTTGGTGACCCGATCCTTCCACAAGAACCTCTCAATGATGTTGCTATTGCTCATTTACAGCAAATTATTGCTCAGTTAAATGAATAATAAGAGGAAGGAAAAATAGAAGCCCATTCAGTGTGGGCTTCTATTCGTTAGTCGGTCTTATTAAAGACCAACACGCAATAGCTGTGTGATAGCCGATATAGTTTTCGCTTCAAAAGATAATACACTTTTAGCAAGCTGCGCAGCTTGTTCATTTTTCATTACCAGCCCTGCATTGTCATAGAATTTGCTCACAATATCCTCCAAAGACATTGGATTTTGTGGGTTACCGTATTGGATATCTAATCGTTCCGTTATTGTCTCACCATGGGTTAATGTGACAAAAATTAGGCCGGGAAAATAGGTTGGGAAAGGAATTTCATTTTCAGTGGGATAACGATAGCTGACTTTTTTCGCGAGGTTTTGGATATCTGCTCGCTGTAAATTTTCGGTAGAGAGCAAACTTAATGTTAATTTGTCTTCGATAAAACCAGCGGCAAACAACCACGGGAGGCTAAATTTCGCTGCATAGGCACTCTGAGGTGCCCATTTTTGTTCTGGTGGCTCACAAATTAAGGCCGCTGCAACGGGATCGACAACGCATTCTACTTTTGCAATTTGATCGAGGGTTATTCCTCGTTGTAATAATCGTCTCCCACAATCGACGGTGGCATGAGCAAAATGGCAAACAGGGTAGGGCTTAATGGAAACATTCATGAATTGCCAAACATTACCTAAGTCTTGGGCGACTTGCTCTGGATGTGCCTTTTCACGGAGACCATGTGTTTGGTACAGACTATAGCGTCCTTCAAAAATAGTTTCTGGCCCTGTCATTCCGCCTTTAGCTAAACAAGCTGCAATAATGCCTGATTGCGCAGCCCAGCCCGCATGAAAACATTTTGCTGACGAGCTATTGGTTAGGTATTCAGCAACACCACTGGCTTGGCTTCCTGTTAGGCCTAGAGCGTTAACTGTTTGTTCCCGAGTTAATTTGAGTAATGAAGCTGCACAAGCCGTCGCACCAAAAATACCCGCTATAGCTGTAGAGTGGAAGCCGCGTAGGTGAAACCCACTATGACTTGCTAATCCCACTCTGGCTGCGACTTCCCAGCCAATAATCCATGCAGTAAGGATCTCTTTTGTTGTCGCCTGTAAATGTTCACCGAGTGCAAAGGCTATAGGAGTAAGTACGGCACTACCGTGAGTGATTGAGTCGGTGTGTGTATCATCAAAATCTAATACATGCGCAGAAATACCATTTGCTAAAGCGGCGGTGGTAGTTGAAACGGTTTGGTTACTTCCCCAAATTGGAATTTTTCCTTGATGATCAGGTAAATAAGCGACTCCCTTACGGCATTGTGTTGCGCTTTGTTGGAGGCTTCCGGCAAGTGCAACGCCTAATGTATCGAGTAAATGATATTTGGCGCGTTCAATAACTTGCGGTGGAATATCAGAAAATGATAGGGATGTGATAAATTGGCTTAGCTGTTGGCTTAATGTCATAGATACCTCTGGTGAATGAAAAAGCCAGCACTTGACTGGCTTTAAGAAAGTAGAGATTTAAACTTTGCTAAAATGCATTAGTCATTAAGCCAACCGGATGCTTTGGTTTGTTCTATTACTCGAGTGACTTGTTCAGGTGCATTCCCTACATAGGTCGTTGGGTCTAATAGGGCATCAAGTTCTTCTTGCGTTATATGGTCACGAATGCGCGTGTCACGGTTAATGGCCTCAATAAAGGTGATGCCTTCTTCTTGGCCAGACATAGAAGCTTCATAAACAATTTCATGGGCAGTTTGTTTACCCGCTTTGTCTGACAACGCAAACATGACGCGCTCAGCAAGCATAAATCCACCTAAAATATCTAAATTTTGGCGCATCTTATCGGTATGTACGTTTAATCCCCCTAATACAGTTTTCATGTTATCGAAGATCACCGAAAGCATCAGGCACATTTCTGGCATCACTTTCCATTCCATCTTCCAAATCGCACCATCTCTTTCGTGTTGGTGTTTCATCATGTCGGTAAGCACAGAAAGGTTAGCTTTCAATGTATTACTGACACAGGCCGCATTTTCGACAATGGCAGGGTTACGCTTGTGTGGCATCGTTGAGGAGCCAACTTGACCTTTACTAAAAGGCTCTGAAAGTTCATCAATTTCATTGTGAGCTAATAATAAAATTTCATTGGCAATTTTTCCTAACGTGCCGCTAATTAAACCAATCAGCATGCCATATTCACTAAATCGGTCACGAGCCGGCTGCCAAGAAATCTCAGGGGTGCCTAAACCGAGTCGATTTAATACACGAACTTCAAGCTCATCTGCTTTGTCGCTCAATGAGGCCTTAGTTCCAACAGCGCCAACAACGCTACCAACGAATAAGCGAGGTTCGATTTCTTTTAACCGTTGATAATGGCGTGCTAATTCCGTTAACCAAATAGCAGTTTTGTGGCCAAAAGTAATCGGTAGGGCTTGTAAGGCTAAGGTTCGTCCAGGCATTGGTGTATTGCGATGTTTTTCGCTTAACGATAATAGAGAACGCCCTAATATTTTGATATCACGTAAAAAAATGTTATGAGCCTCTTTTAGTTGAAGCACTAAGCCTGTGTCCATAACATCTTGTGTCGTGGGCCCAAAATGGACATATTCACCAAAATGTTCAGGGCAAGCATGCTCTAAACCACGAATGGTTGGAACAAGTGGATGACGAGTTAAACGCACTTGCTCTAAGATGAAATCCATATCTAACTTTTCAAGTTTTGCCGTATCAGCAATGACCTCTGCGGCTTGCTTTGGAATTAAACCTAATTCAGCTTGTTCAATCGCTAATGCAGCTTCGTAATCAAGCCAATTTTGCATTCTGACCTTATCAGAAAAAATAGCGCGCATTTCTTCTGTAGACCATAAGTTTTTTAATAATACAGAATCAAAAACACTGGTACCCATAATATTCCCCTGTATAAGAATAATATTGAAAATTAAAAGGTGGTTATTTGTTAGAGAGTTGCTTTATTTATGCAATAAAAAATAAAAATAAACACCTTAATAAGATTAATGTTAATAAAAGACTTTCTTATGTATTTATTTTTCCATTTAAATCAATTTGTTATATTTTAATTTATTGTTTATTACATATCGATTTTAATTCTTAATTTTCTCTTAAGTTTTCATTAATTTAATTAATGCTCATTTATATGATGAAGATCATCTTTTTAAATAAGTCATGTTTTAAAAGGAAAGTAATTTGATATACATAATATGAAATCGAACTTTTAAAAATAAATAACCTTCCTTTTAATTACTAGGGAATCTATTTCTATATTTGGAGAAATAAACAATGACATTAAATAAATATACAAAATTAATACATAGTGGACGACAACCTATTACAACATCAGGACCAATTAATCCGCCAGTAATGAGAGCGAGTACTATTGTTTTTGATTCAATTAAAAGCTGGCGTGATGTTCGCGATCGCCGCGCAACGGAACGTGTTTTAAGTTACGGTGCGCGAGGTACAGAAACCGCATTTGCACTCGAAAGCCTGGTGACTGAATTAGAAGGGGGCTATAGAGCGCAATTATTTCCTACGGGTCTAGCCGCGATTGCAGTCACTATTATGGGCTATGCACACAGTGGTGGGCACGTATTGTTTGCAGATTCTGTTTATGAACCTGTACGTAAAATAGCCGATGCTTTTTTAAAACCAAATAACATCGCCTACAGCTTCTTTAAAACAGATGCTTCAGATTTTGAGCAAAAAATTCAAAGTAATACACAACTTATTTTTGTTGAATCCCCAGGTTCATTACTTTATGAAATGTTGGATTTACCCGAAATATGCCGTATTGCACATGAAAGAAATATCCCAGTGGGTGTTGACAACACTTGGGGTTCAGCATGGCTATATAACCCGTTGGAATTAGGCGCAGATGTCTCTGTGATTGCAGCGACAAAATACCTTTGTGGGCACTCTGATGTGATGATGGGAATTATGGTTGCGACAGAAAAAGCGTGGAAACAAATTGGCGCTTTGCCAGAAGCTTTAGGTCAAGCCAGTAGCCCCGATGATGCTGCCTTAGTTTTACGAGGGATGCGTACTTTAGGGCAGCGATTAGCTGCGCATGGCAAAGCTGCACTAGCGATTTCGCAATGGCTGGAAACGCGTTCTGAAGTGGAAAAAGTCTGGTTCCCTGAATTGCCATCTCATCCACGCCATGATTTATGGAAGCGTGACTGCAAAGGTAGTAATGGCTTATTAACCATTGAATTCAAAAAACAATATACCGCGAAGCAAACAGAAAACTTTATTGATGCTCTCGCCCTGTTTGGTATCGGCGCATCGTGGGGTGGGTTCGAAAGCCTCGCACTACCCGCTAACGTAGTCGGCGCAAGAACAGCATCAGATTGGAGCGAAGGTCATGGGCCTTTTGTTCGTTTACATATTGGCTTGGAGTCTGTGGATGATTTGATAGCGGATATTACACAAGCATTTTCAACATTAAATCAATAACAATAAAGCTGCACCAATACTGGGGAATTCTTCTATGACAGGTTTAATCATTGCCGCGCTAGTTACAGCGCTGGTTGTTTACCTGCTGGCTCGGGGTTATAAACCTCAGCCAGTCTTGTTGCTAGGGGGCTTACTTTTGTTGCTCCTAACCGCATCTTTAGATCTTAATTCATTGTTACCAGAAAATAAAACCACGCATTTTAAGTACTTTGATATCTTCCAAATTTTTACTGATATCATGAGCTCTCGATTAGCTGGCTTAGGGTTAACATTAATGGCGATTGCTGGATTCTCCCGTTATATGGAGCATGTGGGAGCTAGTCGCGCATTATTTGCTATTTTTGAAAAGCCGCTAAAGACCATTAAATCACCTTATTTGCTATTAGTGATTTCATTTCTAGTGACGCAAGTTCTGGTGATTTTCATTCCAAGCCATGCAGGGCTGGGGATGTTATTAATGGTGACAATGTACCCTATATTAATTCGTTCGGGAATCAGCCCACTCTCTGCTTTAGCGGTTATCGGTTGTTGCCAGTTTATCGACCATGGACCCGGTTCTGGTAATGTCATTATGGCAGCGAAAACCGCGGATATTGAACCCGCTGTTTACTTTGTTCAACACCAATTACCCGTAACTATCCCTATTATTATTGCAGTGGCAATCACCCATTTCTTTGTTCAGCGTTGGTGGGATAAGCGTGAAGGGTTTGTTTTTGACTTGAGCAAAATTGATACTATTAAAGAAGATGGCGGTAATAAAGTCCCATTGTCTTATGCGTTGTTACCAGTTATTCCATTGATCCTAATTATCGGGTTTAGCCCATTATTACACCCATATATTAAGTTGGAAGTTACCACCGCGATGATTATCAGTACCGTCATTGCACTGATTTTTGAATACGTCCGTTTACGTGATGCGAAAGCCGTCATGGACAGCTTTATGTTGTTCTTTGAAGGAATGGGGAAACAGTTTGTTTTAGTCGTTTCTTTGATTGTTTCAGGGGAGTTTTTCGCAAATGGATTACTCAAAAGTGGGGCGGTGGATACGTTAATTAGCGCAGCTCAAGATGCCGGCTTTGGTATTGGTGCGATGATTATTGTTATGAGTGCCATCCTTGCACTCGCGGCTTTCCTGATGGGCTCAGGGAATGCAGCATTCTTCTCTTTTGCTGCATTGACACCGAAAATTGCTGCTTTCCTTAAAGTGGATGTGGTGACACTCATTTTACCGATGCAAATTATGACAAGCTTTGGGCGTACTGTGTCACCTATCACTGCAGCAATTGTTGCAATTGCAGGAATTGCAGGGGTTTCGCCGTTCCAAATAGTAAAACGAACGGCAATCCCAATGGCAGTTGCCGCAATCGTTAACCTTGTCGTAACTTTCTACTTTTTATACTTCTAATTAGACTCGCGCATTTATCCCTTAAACTTTTCGTTACTCTTCGGTTTAAGGGATTTTTTTATTGATAGGCGGGCTATTATTCATCCTTTTATCAAAAGCTACCTCAATGATAGAATGACATTTGATTGTAACTAATTGTTTTGTAATGAATTTTGTTTTATCTACTTTACCGGATAAAAATAAGTGAAAAACATCAGAATATCGCCTTCATTTAATCACATAAAAAATAACATTAAAAAACAAATGATTAGACTTATTTCTTATGCGAATGAATTAATCTAACGCGATAAAGCCATTTCAAACTCATAAACGGATGTAAATAAATATCTCAATAACTCGGTTTTTGATTATTTAAGATATATTTCACTGCTTAAATACTCTTGTAATGCGTTTATTTGTTTTTATGGGTTATGTTGGCGTTTAATGCTTATGGTGGGTTGTTTTTTGGCTTAAAGATCTGCATTCAACGCCTTAACGCGGTGCTAGTGATAATGTTAATAAATATTTCGTTTTTTATTTTCTTTTAATTTCAATGCGTTAATTTAATATATTTCGTTACATTCTACCGGCGAAATACATACTTTAGCGATATCTGATTACTCATTTTATGGATATTATTTGTTTCGTTCTTCACAACAGATAAAAATTTTTAATTAAATGACTTAATATAAGGTAGATAACATGAATAAGACTTTAATTGCATTATGCTTAGCGTTAACGACAACTTCTATTTCTGCAATGGCTGCGGATGCCGGTTCTGGTAAAATTACGTTTAAAGGCACAATTAATAGCGGTGCATGTACAATTGCACCGACTGATGTGAATAAAGAAGTTCAATTAGGTAATATTGCCGCGGTTAATTTAGATGCTGCTGGTAAAAAAGGCCCACTCAATTCATTTGAATTAAAATTACAAGATTGCCAATTAGACCCAAGTGCTTCAGGTACTCCTTATTCTAAAGTAAAAATTACGTTTAATGGCCAACCTGATGCCACAAACGCATCTTTATGGTCAAGCACTGGTAGCGCAAATAACGTTGCAGTTTCATTCTTAGATAGTACAGGTAAAACGATTAAACCCGGTGAGACTTTAGAGCAAACACTGAAAGCGTCTGACACCACAATCATTTTGTCTGCTCAAGCAGAAGCAACCGGTGCCGCCACTTCAGGTAGCATCAACTCTATCGCAAACTACGTATTAAGCTACGAATAAGATAGCCATCATGCCTAAGCAAAAGCTTTACGCTAATTAGCGTAAAGCTTTGTATTCCCACTATCGATTATCATAAGAGTGCCAACATGTATTTTAAGAAAAAAAATATAGGTTATATTATCTCACTCATTATGTGTGGTGGGTATACAAATGCAGAAACTTTTAATATCAATGCCCTTAATTTGTCTGCAGACGACAATATTGACCTAAGCTATTTTGAAAAAAATAGTTTAAGTGAAGGTTTATATGAATCGGATATTATTTTAAATGATAAAAAAATTATCCGCGGCGAAAAAATTAAGTTTATTAATCATGACGGAACGATTGAGCCGTGTATTACGGCACAATTAATAAAACGTTTTCCCTTAAATGAAGAAGCGAAAGAAATATTACTTTCTGCTCAAGAAAACGCATGTATTAATTTATTCTCTCTCGATAAAAATGTGGCTATCGATTTTAATGATAGCGAACAAGTCCTGAGTATTTCGATACCTCAGAAATATATGGCATCGACTTATTCTTCGTGGGTGAGCCCTGAAATGCGCGATTATGGGATTGCGGGGTTAATTTTAGATTATACGATTAGCGATAATCATTTAATCCGTAAAAACGAAGAAACACGTAACCAACTCTATGCCTTCGGGAATGTGGGCGCTAACTTCGCGCAATGGCGTTTACGGGCAAATTACCAATATGAGAATAAATTGGCGGGCGAAGATGGACGGGGTAGCAAGAAACGCAACTTAGATTGGGACCAAGTCTACGCTTTTAGGGACATTGCCAGCTTATCGGCGAAGTTGTTTGCCGGGGAAATTTTCATTAAATCAGACTTGTTTGATAGCGTGCGTTTCAAAGGCGTGAGCATGTTTACCGATGAAAGCATGATGCCACCGAACCTCAGAGGGTATGCCCCTCAAATTACCGGGGTTGCCGCCTCAAACGCAACGGTCACCTTATCACAAAATGGCCGTATCATCAGCCAAGTGAAAGTGCCGGCGGGCCCTTTTGTGATTAAGGACTTAAGTCAATCCATCATGGGCACCATTGATGTGACCGTGGCAGAGGATAACGGTAAAGAAACGAAATTTCAGTTTACGACAACCAATATTCCGTTTTTAACCCGTAAGGGGCAAGCGCGCTACACCTTGAATTTAGGTCAGCTATCCCCGAAAAATGGCACCCATGCTAACGACAATTTTATGACTGTCGAAAGCTCTGTTGGGGTGTTTAACCATACCTCTGTTTTTGGCGGAATCGTGGCGACATCAGGGAATAAATATAAAGCCATTAACCTCGGCATTGGCCAAAATATCGGCTTTTTAGGGGCTTTTTCGGTGGACATCACCCAATCTTACGCCGACACCTTATTGGGGCGTGAGAAAGGCAAAAGCTACCGTATTAACTATGCCAAAGATTTACCGAGTATTGATGGGCAGTTGACATTAACCGGGTACCGTTTTGCCGACAGAACCTTTAACTCTTTATCCAATTTTGTTGAGCAAAACTTTGTCGACAGACAAGATATCGATACCAATAAAGACAAACATGTTTTTTCATTGTCTTACGCTCAGCAATTACGTGGAATGAATGCGAGTGCGAATATCACCGCATCACGTAAAACCTATTGGAATGGTAAACAAAATAACTATTTCAGTGTGGGGCTCAATAAATTCTTCGATGAAGGCGTCATGAAAGGTGGGAATATCTCCCTGTCTTTAAACCAAGTTCGTGGGGCGAATAATAAAACGGATAACCAAGTTTATTTATCCGTCAGCAAACCATTAAGTACTGAAAACCAAAATGCATCAATATCGTATTTCGCCTCTTACAGTGACAGCAACAAGCGCTATGCAAATAACGTGAATTACAGTCGTCATGTTGATAGCAACACGAACTATAATTTAACCGCATCGACCCAAGATGGGTTATCGGAAGGCATGGTGAGCACCTATGTGTCACACAGTGCGGATGCCGGCCAAGTCCAAGTGACGGGGTCATTATCGGATTCCATGACGTCGCTAAGTATGACGATGAGTGGCTCGGTCACCGCGACACAGCACGGTATTTCCGCGCACCGTTTAACCTATCGTGACCAATCTCGCTTAGTGGTTGATGTGCCAAATGCGCAAGGCGTGATGATTGAAAATGGCCATGCGACGACGAATAGCCGTGGGTTAGCCACCATCAGTAACGTTCCGACCTACTATAATATGGAATACAAGGTGGATGTGAACAACCTGCCAGACACGGTAAACATTGATGATAATGTTTTAGCGTCTACACTCACTGATGGGGCAATCGGTTATGCTAAAATGGATGCAGATATTGGTAAGTCACTGATAACACGAATTAAGCTGGCTAATGGTCAATACCCACCATTAGGCTCAGTGGTGAAAAATAACGTAACGGGTAAAGTTTCAGGCATTATTGCTGAATCCGGTATCGTCTACTTAACCGGGTTGAACATGGGCGACCAACTTAGCGTTAACTGGGGAGATGCACAAGCGTGTACGTTCTTAGCGGACAGTCTCCTGGCTAAAAGTAGCGATTCAATTGCTTGTCGTCACTAATGTGATTTCAATGGGTGAAAAAATGACATTATTTAAAAAAGTACTTTCCGTTGTTTTACTCTCAAGCGTCATGAGCCAAGCGTATGCCGTTCTTGGGTTAGATAGAACCCGTGTTATTTTTAATGAAGCCGATGGCGGAACCAGTATCGTTGTTGAAAACCAAGATACCGCCTCTTCGTTTTTAGCGCAGACATGGATAGAAAACCAAAAAGGTGAAAAGCTGACTAACTCACTAGTGGCATTACCTTTTTTACAAAAAATTGGCCCTAAACAGAAAAAACAAATCAAAATTGCGTATATGGATGGGCAAAATACCTTACCCACGGACAGGGAGAGTCTGTTGTATTTCAATGTATTAGGTATTCCACCGCAAGGTAAAGAAGCGAATGCGGTTCAGTTTACTATCCAATCACGCTTAAAACTGTTTTATCGCCCAAAAGGTATTGACTACACAGTCTCTGCCGAGAAAGATTTTCAGCGTGATTTAAAAGTCACAAAACAAGGTGGACAGATTACGTTGTCGAATCCAACCCCGTTTAATATTGTGATCACCAATATCAATGTTGATCAAAATAAAGATAAAGATTTCCCTGAAGTGCTTGTCGCCCCGTTTAGTGATTCGACCGTGACCTTGAAAAACCCGGCATGGAACAGTTTTGAAGTCGCTTATATTGATGACTTCGGTGGTCTGAAATTTAATAAATACCAGTGCGCCGCAGCACAGCCTTGCCAATTATTGCCACAGGCGAAAAACAAATGAAAAATAACAAAAAACAATCAATAAAAGCACGGCAAGGTATATTAGGGATAATGCTTTTAGCCTTTGGTCATGATGTCTATGCAGGCGCGGATTGTGTCCCTAACGGCGGACACAACTGGAACCCTTCACCGCTGATAAATATAGATATGAACACGACGCCTGGTTCAGTCCCTGCGGGTACGCTACTAGGAACGGCATCGACAGGTTTTTTTTCATGGAGATGTAATTTTAGTGGAAATACACAAGATAGAATGATTTATTTTGTTAATCAAACACCAGCAACAACAAAAGCGTATTTATTGTCAAACGGTGTTCGGCTCTATCAATATACGGACCCAAATAGACCCGTAGAAATTACCGCTACAAACACACCTAGGATAGAAGTGGGGTATTGGAGTCCAGGTCAGTATAATATTGCTTTCATATATATCTATGAGCTCAAAAGAGGTGTAGGGCCGTTAAAATCGTTTGATACAGGTTTATTTACTGTGGGCTATCATGTTGATGGAACAGGCCGAAATTTTGGCGATATATACCGCGCCCAGATTGTGGGAAAACTGGTGAACTATTGCCCAACACCGATTGTCCGTATGAGCAATAAAGTGGTTGATTTTAAAGAACTCACTGCTGAGAATTTTGAAAATGGTCAAATAGTTAGAGAAAACTTTTCATTAGATTTAGTGCCCGATTCAACGTGTGAAGCAGCATTAGAAGTCAGTGTTGCATTCCAAAGCAACAGCGGCGTGGTAAATAAAAAGTACATCGTCTTTGACAATGGCCTACAAGCTGCAATTACAGACAGAACCAATAACCAGCAGGTCGCATTTGATCAGTATTATTATAAAGGGAGTATCAGTAAACAGCAGCCTGGCTACTTCCCTTACAGTGTCGAATTATCCAAGAAAGATGCCGAAGCCATTAAATCAGGGCAATTCAGTAATACCGTGAATGTTTTATTTAGCTATCGTTAGTAAGTTTCAGGTTTGTATTAAGTCAATATCACTTCTATGCGGTGGTATTGGCTTAGCCTAAAATGGCGGAGAGATAATGAGGTTTTTCTGGTTTAAAATTACACAGGCATTTTGTGTTGTTTTTGATGGAATTATTTAATTTAGGGTAGTATTCAATAATTCCCTAATGACTATTTAGGGTCAGCAGTTTGAGATACTAAAGGCGTCTTTTTTTATGTTTTAAATCACAATGTTATAAGAAATCTTCTACTTTTCCGTTAATACATTTCAATCCAACTCATCCTACATCAAGTATCTGTTATTGGTATCTCTTGATTCAATTAAAGCCGTAGAGAATCTGTACCCTTTTATGTTGTGGCTCGCTTACAACAACGTGTGATCGTTATTATACGCTATGTGCTACAGAGACGGTGTTCTTAGATAGAGTGGCTTTTATGTATCCAGGGTCACATTTTGTACATTTACTTGGTGAACTCTTGAAAATATCGCCAATAACGCGTGATTACTTGGTCATAATTTCAAGGCGATTTTGGATGAGATCAATAGAATAGGGATATAAGGGTATTTACGATAATCCCACGAACGATAAATAAACCATGGTCAGTTTTACGGGCGAGAAGTGTTTATTAGGAGATCTTTCATGAAATTATATAGCGAAGATTTTTTTATCACACCGCAGCAGCACATTACAGTTGAGCCAAGGGTACCTCAGCCTATTTTTCCTGAACATACACATGATTTTAGTGAGATCTTTTTGGTAACTCAGGGTATTGGCCTACATGTACTTAATGGGAGGCCTTATACATTATGTCCTGGGATGGTGTGCTATATAAAATCCTGTGATTATCACTTATTTGATAATGTTTCCAACCTAAATTTAACCAATGTACTTTATCGCTCAGACTCCAGTTTTACCTATTTAAATAATATCAGTCATTTTTTTCCGACAGATGCTGAAAAAAACATTTCACATTGGCTCTTAAATAAAGAGCATTACAATAAAGCACAACAAATTATTGATAAACTCAACGAAAGCGATGGCTCTGATCTTGCTTATACTGAAAGCCTTTTTTTGCAGTTAATTGTTAATTTACAAGATGGCCGTTATAACCATATTGGTGAAGGGAATAATGAACAACGTATTATCCAGATGTTACGCTGGCTAAATATGAATTTTACCGAAGATGTCGATTGGGGGCATTTAACCACTCAATTTTCAGTGTCATTACGGACCTTTCATCGTTATATGAAAAATAATTTAGGCATATCACCACAAAATTACTTAATAAAGTTGAGGCTATCAGAAGCTTATTACCAAATTCGTTTTTCAGATAAAACCATTACGGATATTGCATTGGAAAGTGGCTTTAATGATAGTGCATATTTTTCGACGTGTTTTAAAAGTGAGTATAATTTCACACCCCGTGACCTGCGTCATTGCAGTAATTAAAAAAGATCGTAATGATCATCCCTACACTTTTTTGAGGTGATCATGATACAAAGCATTCTTTCGATCAACAGCAGTGATTATTTTATTAGGCCTGAAAATACCGTGACGATAGAAATGCGGGATTCTCAGGAAGATTTTATTGTTCATAGCCATAATTTTAATGAGTTTGTGATTGTTTTTTCAGGAAATGGTTTACACCATTGGAATGGTATTGATTATCCAATTACTTGTGGAGATCTGTTTTATATTAATGCGGAAGATTGTCATGGCTATCACTCAGTAAATAACTTAAAACTGGTTAATGTATTATATAAACCTAATGAGTTTTTCATTAAAAAATCTATTGAAAAGTATGTTCCATTAAGTTATCAGCCGATAACATCTAGGCACTGGAAATTGCCGCCTTCCAGCTTATCAACGTTGACGCCCATTATTGAGAAAATGGCATTAGAATGCCAAAAACCGGATATTCCATCTATTCATCTTTGCGAAGGGCTATTTTTACAGTTAGCTATTTATATTTATCGTTTACGTTATCAGCCAGATCAAGCTCCAATAAGTTTATTACACCAAATGGATCAGCTAATAAATTGTTTAAATTTAAGTATCAATACGTCATTTTCATTAGAAAAATTTGCTCAGGAGCATCAGATGTCTGCGCGTTCATTGCAGCGTTTATTTAAGTCGAAAACAGGAATGACGGTAATGGAATATCTGCAACAATTACGTTTGTGCCAAGCGGCGTTATTATTGCGTAGTACCTCGTTGTCGATTAGTGAAGTCGCTGGGCAATGTGGTTATGAAGACAGTAATTATTTTTCGAGTGTCTTCCATAAAAAAATGAAAATGACAGCAAGTGCATATCGCCGTTGTTTTTTACAAAAAGATAAATTGAGGTAAGTGCTAGCCAATAGACTAGCACTGCCTAGGGGGAGATTAGTCTAAATAAAATACCGACCTTAACTCATCACTGATTGGGCTATTGTCAGGGTTTGATGGCATAATATCCGACATATATTTCCACCATTTTTGGCACACTTCCGTTTGTGCAACGCTATCCCAGCGTTCCTGTGATTCAATTTCCACGTAGCCGAATAATAAATTTCGTTTGTTATCTAAGAAAATAGAATAGTGATGTGCGCCATGTTCTTTGAGTGTCAGCACTAATTCAGGCCAAATTTCATCATGTCGGCGCTGATATTCTTGGTGGGCGTCAGGAGCAATTTGCATCACAAATGCTTTTTTTATCATGATATCACCCTCTAATAAATCGCTTGATATAATTCAGTGATGTCTTCTAATGTGGTGTCACGTGGATTACCTCCAGTACACACATCATCAAAGGCGGCTTGAGCAAGGGATGGAATATCTTCCAGTTTCATGCCGATCTCACGCAGTTTTTCAGGAATACCAACGTCCTTGTTTAGCGCAAAAACAGCAGCAATGGCGGTATTTCTGGCTTCTTGAAGTGAAAAGGCATCGATATTTTTTACACCCATAGCACGAGCGATATCTCGATATTTTTCCCCAGTATAATCAGCGTTATACGACATAACATGAGGTAATAAAATGGCGTTAGCGACACCGTGTGGAGTATTGTAAAACGCTCCAAGGGGATGAGCCATACCATGAACTAACCCCAAGCCAACGTTAGAAAAGCCCATTCCTGCCATGTATTGTGCTAGTGCCATCGTTTCAACACCTTGCGGGTCGCCCTTAACGGATTGCCGTAACGAATTGCTGATCAACTCAATGGATTTAAGGTGTAGAGCATCGGTAAGTGCCCAAGCCCCTTTCGTGATATAGCCTTCAATAGCATGGGTGAGAGCATCAACGCCAGTTGCAGCCTTTAAGCTTGCAGGCATGGATGCCATCATTGATGGATAAATAATGGCAACAATCGGAATACTATGGGGGTCAACGCACACAAATTTACGGCACAGCTTGTTATCTGTGATGACATAGTTAATCGTGACTTCAGCTGCAGTTCCTGCGGTAGTTGGGATTGCGATAATAGGAACTGCTGGGTTTTGGGTTGGAGCGACACCTTCTAAGCTCACCACATTTTCGTATTGTGGGTTATTGATAATAATCCCAATCGCTTTAGCGGTGTCTTGTGGAGAACCTCCTCCGATAGCGATAAGACAATCTGCATTAGATTGTTTGAAGTGTTTTAGCCCTTGTTGGACGGTATCAATGGTTGGGTTAGGAATAACGCCATCATAAATGGCGTAGTCCAATTTAGCGTCATCTAATAATTGGGTGACTTTACTGACTACATTATATTTAACCAGATCCGCATCCGTGACAATCAGTGCTTTGTTAAATTGGCGTTTTTGAATTTCCTCGACAAGGTGGTTAATTGCCCCTTCGCCAAAGTATGAGGTTTCATTAAGTATCATTCTATGGGTCATCGCTGACCTCCCAATCAATTAAAATAAAAAACGGTTACATTAGGCGGCCATTCCCAAGCCAACAATATTTGCCGCTAAGATAATCACTAAACAGCCTAAACATAAAATTCGAACGGGTTTTCTGCCGGTGCCTTTCCATTCTTTTAGCGCTAACCCCACGATACCGCCACACAGAACATAGAAACTCATATGTAGCATCCAGCTCATAAAGCCGTATTGTGATGGGATATTTGCATGTCCCCATGCGTAGAAGAAAAATTGGAAGTACCACATAGCGCCACCCAAAATGGCAAATAAAATATTGCTGACCAGTAGGGCTTTGGGGACAGAGATATCTGATTTGAAAGAGATATCTTTACGATAAATAAGTCTAATAAAACAATAGCCTAAATTGATTAATGCACCGCCACCCATGATGATGACGTAACTTGGTAATGCCACATAAAGAGAAGAAACGCCAAGGGCAGCGGACGCCTCGTGCATAGGGACGGCTGCACTCATTGCGAATGACATACCGGCTGAGAAAATGCCGCACATGACTGCCAGTAATAAGCCTTTTTTCAGGTTGAACTCTTCGGCTTGCACTCCGGTCGCTTTTTCTTTTAGTAACCCGGCATAGGAAACGATGGCAACCCCAAGAACAGCCACAAGGACGCCAAGAATTGTTAATTTTCCGCCCGTAGAGGCAATCAATTCGCCAAATGTGCCTTGAATAATTGGGGTCATTAAGGTACCAACAATGAGCGTAATACCAATGGCAATTCCGATGCCCATTGACATACCTAAATAGCGCATAGTCAGACCATAGCCAATATTACCCACCCCCCACATAGCACCAAATAAAAAAACGGGGATCAGAATATTTGCACTAAAAGAGCTGTAGTAGGCCCAAAAGTCAGGAAGTAAAATATAACTGATGGTCCAAGGTAAAATAATCCAAGAAAAAATCCCGGCAATGGACCACATAGTTTCCCATGACCAGTTTTTAACTTTTTTTAATGGTGCGTAGAAGCAAGCCGCCGAAGCTGCGCCGACAAAATGCCAAAAAATACCGAGTAAAATTCCACTGCCCATGAACTATTCCTCACTGTTTATTATCGTTTTAATTTCTCTGTGGAAGGGAAGGCCTATCCACAGAGAAACAGGCTTTATTTCAATGCATCAGACATTGGTGTGACATTAAATCGCTTGGCAAGCGCAATCAGATTCTCTGTTGAAATAGTTTGTTTTTTACCGCCCATCGAGAGAACTTTGACAAGTATCTCAGCGGATTTTTCTGCGGTATCAATTAAACCAAAAGCGTCATCTAAGGTTGGGCCGGAACCAAAAATTCCATGGAATGGCCAAAGTACTAAGCCATGTTGTTTCATTTGTTCCGCTGTTTCTAAGCCGATGCCATCTGTGCCAGGCACCATCCATGGCAGCACACCGATACCATCAGGGAAAACAACCAAACATTCGGTACTCATTTCCCATAAATGACGCGTGATGGATGCACTATCGAGCGGTAAAACATAGCTTAGCGCAATGATATTGGTTGCATGGCAGTGCATGATGACGCGGTTAGCGCCATTAGTGGCTTGCATACGTGTGATATGTGATTGAAAGTGAGCAGCAAATTCCGAGGTTGGTATTGCACCATTCACAAAGCCCCAAACAATATGGTAACCCTGACCTTCATTATCGATACGAACTAGACCCAAGTTATCTGCAGGGTCTAAGGCAACATTACGGAAAAATTTACCAGAACCTGTGACAATAAAATATTGGTTTGCTAGCTCTTTAACTGGTTCAGTTGTTTCGATATAACGCGGGTCAGCGTGAAAAGTGTGTTTAAATGGAGCAACATCGTCTTCAGTTAGTCGTAAGCTCACATTACCGCCATTACGTTCATCCCAGCCTTTGAGCCACATATCGCTGGTGGCTTTTATCATCCCTTGGACAAACCAAGATGTCAGAATATCTTGCATACAATTCACCTTAACGTGTTAATAATGTTGATTTTTCGTATTGTTTAACTTCATCTAACCATTTTTCGCCTACAGGAACATTGTTGCGTTCGCAGTATTCATCCCAAACAGCTTGCCATGGCAGGCATTTTTGTTCTTCCAATAGCGCGAGGCGAGCTGTGAAGTCCCCTTCTGCTTCGAGTTGACGCAGTCTTGCGGTTGGTTCAAGTAAGGCGCGTAGTAACGCTTTTTTCATATTGCGAGTCCCAATGACCCACGCAGCAATGCGGTTAATCGATGCGTCAAAGAAATCGAGACCAATGTGCACACGGTTTTTTAAGTTATGGCGAATGATTTCATTGGCAATCGCTTGAGTTTCATCATCAAGTAAAATGACGTGGTCACTGTCCCAACGCACAGGACGGCTGACGTGCAGTAATAGGCGTTCAACATAAGGAATGACGGCTGAAATTTTGTCTGAAATAACCTCGGTTGGATGGAAGTGGCCGGCATCTAAACATAATGCGGTTTTACGTGTGATGGCATAGCCCAAATAAAACTCACTGGAGCCTGCGGTGTAAGATTCAGCACCAATACCGAATAACTTACTTTCGACGGCATCGATATGATATTTAATATCAATTTTTTCACTGATAATTTCATCCAATGACTCGACTAAGCGTTGGCGTGGCGCATAGCGGTCGACGGGGAGATCTTTCATGCCGTCAGGGATCCAAATATTCATTACGGAAGCACTATTTAATGACTCGCCAAAATACGCAGAAATACGGCGACAAGCTTGTCCATGACCAATCCAATAGTCTCTAATTTCCTTATTACTGTGAGTTAGCGTCGCTTCGCTACTGAGTGGATGGGAAAAATAAGAAGGGTTAAAATCGAGTGCGATATGGTTTTTTTTCGCCCAATCAACCCAATTGGCAAAATGGCGAGGTTCAATTTCATTACGTTCGACGGCGGTATCAGCTTCGAGATAAAGAGCGTGCAGGTTAACGCGTTTAGGGCCAGGAATTAAGCTCATTGCTTTATCCATGTCTGCGCGTAATTCAATCGCATTGGTCGCTTTGCCGGGGTAATTACCTGTAGCTTGAATACCACCGCTTAAAGCGGTTGCAGATTTTTCAAAGCCAGCTACGTCATCTCCCTGCCAGCAATGCATCGATACAGGCAAGTCAGCCATGGCTTGCATCGCCAGTTCAGTATCGATACCAAGGTCAGCAAAACGTTGTTTGGCAATAAGATAACTTTCTTTGTAATTAGACATGAAATTTTCCTTATAACTTATCGATATACGGTTAATAACCTGAGTTAGGCCGTAATGGTTTTAAATCGTTTCCAAGGTTCATCCAGCGCGATGCTTTGAGGTTGAAACCAACAAAGCTCGGTATTTTCTGCAATAATGGTGCGCAGGGTTGGTACATCTGGAATGGTGTTTAGGGCAATCAACTGATACCCAATGTTTCCTAAGGTGGACGCTTCAATCGGGCCTGTGCTCACAGGAACTCCGCAAGTGTTGGCGCAGAGTTGGTTAAGTAGGGCATTTTGGCTACCACCACCGACGATATGCAGCTGCTGTAATGGGGCATGATTTATTTGCTGCAATTCAAGAAACACTTGACGATAGAGCAGTGCTAAGCTGTCGAAAACACAGCGAGCTAGCTCAGCGATAGTATTTGGGACGGGTTGTTGGTTTTCCTGACAAGCCTCTTTAATGGCCTGGCTCATCGACTCAGGGTTTAAGAAGCGGTTATCATTGGGGTTAATAAGATAAGTGAAGGCGGGGATAGCTTCTGCTGACGCAATTAGGCTGCAAATATCTTGCACGTCATGTTCAAGACAAATGCGTTGGAATAACCATAACCCCATAATATTCTTTAGGGCACGGTAGTGGCCATTTACTCCACCTTCATTGGTAATATTGGCAGCAAATGCGTATTCACAAGTACAAGGAGTAGTACGTTCGAGGCCCATTAATGACCAAGTTCCTGAGCTTAAATAGGCACTATGGCTATCGGTTATCGGCGCCGCAATGACAGCGCTGGCCGTATCATGGCTTGCTATGGCAATCACCGGAATTTTTTTACCTTTGGGCGTTTGCCAGTGGCCAATGATATTACCTGGTTGCTTGATTTCACCTAATAAACAGCGTGGTATTTGTAGATACTCGACTAACTCATCATCCCAATCACTTGTTTCCAGGTTAACCATTTGGCTGGTGGAAATATTGGTATATTCATGGTTGATTTGCCCAGTCAAACGGTATGCGAAATAATCAGGGATCAATAATAAATGGTGTGCTTGTTCCAGCCATTGAGGGTGTGATTGTTGCAAGGACTTCAATTGATATAAGGTATTGAAAGGGAGAAATTGGATCCCTGTTTTTTGGTAGATATTTTGAACACCAAGGTCGGTTTGGACTTGCTCCATGACACCTTGGGTGCGGTTATCACGGTAAGAGAAATTGCGACCGACGGTGGCACCATCACGGTCAAGTAGAACATAATCAACGCCCCAAGTGTCGATGCCAATGCTGTCAATATGGATGCCAGATTGCTCTACATGGTGTAAGCCAATCCGTATTTGAGTCTCAAGATCATCCAGATCCCAATAACAATGATCACCTTCAGTGATCAAATGGTTTGTAAAACGATGAATTTCATCTAATGATAATTTTTTATTATGCACATCATAGCAAGCCAACATGACACGACCGCTAGATGCGCCTAAATCAATAGCAACAACATGGCGAATATTCATGACTTTTTAATCTCTATTACTTAACTTATAGTCATATACTAGAGATAGTGAATAGTGAGCGCGTTTAATGGAGCGTCACTAAAAAGGAAAAATGGCAATATATTTAAAGTCGTAGTGATCTTATTCACAGACTTGAAATCTCTCAGTGTTTTTACCAGAACCATTTAATCAGGAGCGAATAATGAAAGACCCTCACCATATAGCCGAATGGGCTAAAGTTAGAGAAACCTCAATTGAAATTGCTCAAGCTATTTTTGAATTAGCGAATAATGATGAAGTATTAGCGGAACAAATTTGGGAAGAAGGTTCTGATGAAGTTTTACCTCTGGCCTTCTCGAAGACCACCGCGGATAGGCTATATTGGGGGGAAGAAACCATCGAAAGGAAAAATGTATAATTCGTTTTGTGTTCTTCTGAAGAGATAAAAACCTCGCGTTGGCGAGGTTTTTATTGGCGATCATAAGGTGTTAATTTATCTTACTTGCCATTAAAAGATGAGATATTTTGAGAAGGGCGTAAAAACAAAAGTAAGATAGCCATCACAAAATGACCATTCGCTTTGTGACTATTTGTATAGCAGTAACAGTTGGTTGGATTATTAGTAATAAGTACGATAAGTCAGGCACTGAGAGAAATATTAGTGCCTAGATATGAAGGTCAGCTGGAAATATCGTATTTTTTTAATCGGCGATACAGTGTCGCAATACTTAAACCTAATATTTGTGCCGCTTCTTTCTTTCCTCCCATGGAGTAACCCGTTTTTTCAAGTACGTGTTGTATGGTTTCTTTCTCATAATGGTGTACAGGCAGCGCAGCGGTTTTTGTAATGGAATGTATTGATTCTGTTGATGAATTTGTTTCTGTAATATACTCAGGTAAATGGCTATGGTTCATTTCAGGCAGATCGCCTTGCATTACATAAATATACTCGATGACATTACGCAGTTCACGTATGTTACCCGGCCAATGATAGCCATATAAATAATTCATTACTGTATCAGGGATCTTTTGCTTTTCTCTATCATATTGCATTGAAAATTGGTCAGAAAAATATTTCGCTAAATCAGCAATATCCTCACGATGCTCCCGTAATGCAGGAACAGGGATCGGCACAACATTTAATCGGTAATATAGGTCTTCTCGAAACGTTTTGTGTTCGACCATCTCTAATAAATTTTTGTTTGTGGCTGCAATAATGCGGACATCGGTAGGTATTTGGTTATTTGAACCAACTCGGGTGATGGTTTTATCTTGTAAAACACGCAGTAGCTTAGCCTGTAATAACAAAGGCATATCACCAATTTCATCGAGAAATAGGCTACCTCCATGGGCTAATTCAAACTTACCTATACGCCCTTTAGGATCTGCTCCGGTGAATGCGCCTCTGATATAGCCAAAGAGCTCGCTTTCAAGGAGTTGCTCTGGTATTGCCGCACAGTTTATGGTGACAAAGGGCTGAGCATGTCGAGCACTTTGTGTATGTAGAGCATAAGCGACGACCTCTTTTCCTGAGCCACTTTCCCCCGTGATCAGTACATTTGCATGACTGACAGCGACCTTCTTGATGGTTTGTTTGAGGTTCATCATAGTCAATGAATTACCGATTAACTGTGAAGGGGCTTCGCTGATTTCAACGGATGATTGATTGACATGAGTAATATAATCACGGGCGTCCTGAAAAATGATCATGGTTAACGTATCATTTTCCAGTGAAGTAAAAGTAACATTACGGCAGAGTACATGATAGCGCTGGCCTTCTAATTCTAACCATGCTTCTTCATCGCCATATAAAATATCCCCTGTAAGTTCAAAGGACAGTGATAGGCCTATAATATCTTTATTAAAAAAGCGGGATGCAGAGCGGTTGGTATGCCAAATTTTTTGTTGGCTATCGATGGCTATTACGCCTCTATCCATAGCATCAATTAATCGCCGAAATGCATGTAAAGATTCTTGGGCTCTCAAGCGTTCAAGACACTCAAATACCTTACTCGATATCATTTCGGCTATTTGTTCGATGAATGTGATGAATTTATTGAGTTGCTGAAGTAATACGGCTCGCTGTTGTTTGGTCGAGCAAATAATGCCAATGACACCAATGACTTTACCATTTAAAAAAATCGGTGCGTTAAGGTCTAATTCTTCCGTACAGGTTTCTCTATTTTCACATAGATGGCAGAGGTTATTTTCCCCAGGATCTTTAATTAATACGGTTTCTTGTACTCGTAAAACATGACGATAAATATAGCCGTTACGTGAAACGTTTTGATTAAGCATGTGTTTGTAATAACCCGTTCCTGCAATACGGATCAGATATTCATCAATAATTTCGACATCTGTTCCGGTTACGCCAGAAATAGCTTCTGCGTAATGGCAAATTTCATTTTGGATAGTACTCAGAATGGATGTCATTTTTTCCCTTGTTATCAAAATTGATAAATATTAATAAATTTAATTGAGGTGATAATTATAGTTTTATTTATAAATCAATATATTAAATTATTTATATATCGCCATCACACTATTTATCATATTTGATAATTTATCAATGAGGTAAATCAATGATATCGAATTTAGTAAAAGCAATTCTATATGGTTTATTTTAAATTTTGTTTTATATCAACTGGCTACATTATTTTCTCATTATAATTATACGTAAATGCCGATCTTGGCATGTGTATTGCTACCTAAGCTGTAAACCTATTTTTTATTAAGACTTAATTGTCTTGTTTATTAATAATAAGTTCATGAGGTTTTCCATGCAGGAGCAATTAAAGTACTACATTAATCACAGCCGTTTTAAGCAGAAACCTACGGCGAACCTTGCCTCTTTTTCGCAAGCTGAATTACATAAAGCGTGGCAATTTCACCGCTCAATTCCTGAGTATGCACCAACACCGCTCTATCATTTACCTGCACTCGCCAAGTCATTAAATGTCGGACAGATTTACTTAAAAGATGAGTCTCAACGCTTTGGCCTCAAGGCATTTAAGGCATTAGGTGGCGCCTATGCAATGGCCTGCCATATCGCCGAAGAGTTGGGGAGAGATATCTCTGAGCTTCCTTATAACGTTATGGTCAGCAATGAGGTTAGAGAACAATTAAATGGCATTACTTTTGCCACCACGACGGATGGTAATCATGGGCGAGGCGTGGCGTGGATGGCACGTCAACTTAAACAAAAATCAGTAGTTTATATGCCTAAAGGTTCTTCCCATGAACGCTTAGATGCCATCTTGAATGAAGGTGCGACCGCAGAAATTGTAGATATGAATTATGACGATGCGGTACGTATGACAGCCGAAATGGCAAGAAAATATGGCTGGGTGGTGGTGCAAGATACCGCTTGGGCTGGCTATGAAAAGATCCCACAGTGGATTATGCAAGGCTACAGCACGTTAATGTTTGAAGCTTTGTCACAGTTACATGAAGTGAAACCGACACACGTTTTTGTTCAAGCTGGTGTTGGCTCATTTGCTGGCATGGTGCAGGGGATGTTAACGGCACTTTATGGAGAGGATAGACCGAAAGTGATTATTGCTGAAGCTCAAATTGCGGATTGCCTTTACCGTTCAGCGGTTGCTGAAAATGAGGAAGCGATCTCTGTTGGAGGCGATCTACAAACAGTTATGGCTGGGCTGGCATGTGGTGAAGCCAATATTGCAGGTTGGCAATTATTACGAGACTACGCCGATGCTTTCTTTTCTTGCCCTGACTTTGTCGCAACGCGAGGGATGCGGATATTAGGTAACCCATTACCGACTGACCCTCCGATTGTTTCGGGTGAATCTGGTGCTGTCACTACAGGGTTACTTTCTATTTTAATGCAGTCCCAAAATTATGCTGATGTGCGCAACAGGCTGGAACTGAATGAAAATTCACGCATTTTGCTTATCAGTACTGAGGGCGACACGGATATTCAACGTTATCGGGATATTGTTTGGGATGGTGAGTTCCCAAGCTTTGGCCAATTTTAATCGGGGTGAAAAATATGTTTTCAGAAAATCGTCTTAACGAAGTCATCAAGAATTGTCAGGCTTTAGTTCGTGAAAAAAGTTACTCCGGTGAAGAGGGCAATGTTGTCCGTGTTATTAAATCCATGATGGAAGATTATGAATTTGATGATATTCATGTTGATAGATACGGCAATATCATTGGTGGAATTGTAGGGAAATACCCTGGAAAAACGCTGGTTTTTGATGGACACATCGATACGGTTCCAGTCGATGAAAGCCAATGGACGCAAGACCCATTTGGCGGAGAAATTAATGACGGCAAAATTTATGGTCGTGGTACGACCGATATGAAAGGTGCAGTTGCTGCCATGATTTCAGCCATTGGTTTTTTCGGCCAAGACTATCTGCGTGAGTTTGCTGGGAAAATTTATGTTTCCTGCATCGTACATGAGGAATGTTTTGAAGGTGTAGCGGCACGCCTAGTCACTGAAAAGTATCATCCTGATTATGTGGTTATCGGCGAGGCTTCTGAGCTTAACCTGAAAATTGGCCAACGTGGTCGCGCAGAGGTGGTGGTAGAAACATTTGGTAAGCCAGCCCACTCCGCAAACCCGCAAGCGGGTATTAACGCGGTTTATAAAATGGCGGCATTGGTTGAAAAAATTAGAACATTAACTCCGCCTGTTCACCCCGTTCTTGGTTTAGGGATCCTTGAATTAACGGATATTAAATCTTCACCATATCCCGGCGCATCGGTTGTCCCTGAATATTGCCGAGCGACTTATGACCGTAGGTTATTGGTTGGTGAAAGCAAAGATAGCGTAATTGAACCTATCCAAAAAGTGTTGGAAGAAATGATTCAGTTGGACCCCGAATTTAAAGCGCGGGTGTCTTATGCCTATGGTACGGAATCTTGCTATACCGGTAGTACCATTGAAGGAGAGCGTTTCTTTCCCGGTTGGGTGTTAGATGAATCGGATGAATTTGTGCAGTGTGTTTTATCGGGACTCAAAAAAGTCGGTATTAACCCAACCATTACCCAATATTCATTTTGTACCAACGGTAGCCACTATGCGGGGGAAGCCAATATTCCTACGATTGGCTTTGGGCCTTCCAGAGAAAATCTGGCTCACACCATTGATGAATATATCGAAATTGGACAATTAACAGGCTCAGTCAAAGGCTACTACAGCATAATTTCTAGTATTTACAATAATAACAAATAGTTATCTTTTGATGCCTTAGTGACTACTAAGGCATTGATAAAGGAAGAGAACAATGAAAACACTATTTAAAAATGCCATCATCATTGACGGTACAGGAGAAAGTCAGTATCACAGCGACTTACTTGTTAATGAAGGTAAAATTATTCAAATCGGCGATATTAGCGCCAACACTCAGGACCAGGTTATTGATGCAACCGGTAAAATCATTTGTCCCGGTTTTATTGATACGCACACTCACTCTGATTTATCGGTGTTATTAAACCCCGCAGTTTCCGCAAAAATTCGCCAAGGGATCACGACTGAGTTGTTGGGGCAAGACGGCGTTGCATTGGCACCTTTGCCTGAACAATATATTTCCGCGTGGCGTAAAAATATTGCTGGCCTCGATGGTGACTCTGATGAGATTGACTGGCACTTCAAAAATACAGCGGGATATCTCAACATGTTAGAGGCGCGAGGAAGCGCTACGAACCTCGCTTATCTTGTTCCCCACGGTAATATCCGTATGGAAGCCATGGGATTAGATGGTAAGGCATCGACGCAGGAAGATGTCGCCAAAATGTGCCAGATTCTTGAGCGAGAGTTACAAGCAGGGGCCTATGGGCTATCTACAGGCCTTATCTATATGCCTTGTGCTTTTGGCGATACCGCTGAGATCACCGAACTTTGCAAAGTGACAGCCAAATATAATGGGATTTTTGTGGTTCATCAGCGCAGTGAAGCGGATGACATCATTCAGTCGACTCAAGAACTTATTGATATTGCTCATGCATCCGGAGTTTGGCTACATATTTCTCATATGAAGGTCTGTGGTAAGAAAAACTGGTCACTGATCGATGAAATGCTATCGATGCTTGAACAAGCACAGCAAGAAGGAATACGCATCTCTTTCGACCAATATCCTTATGTTGCTGGTAGCACCATGTTAGGGGTGATTTTACCGCCGTGGGTGCATGCAGGTGGTACGGAAAAGCTACTCGAACGCCTGAAATCTTCTGAATTACGCCAACGTATGATTGACGATATCGAAAAAGGGATCCCTGGGTGGGATAACTTCATTGATTTCGCTGGGTTAGATCAAATCTTCATTACCAGTGTGAAGCAACAGAAAAACCAAGATGCAGTAGGTTTAAACTTAGTTCAACTTGGAGAGTTACGTGGTAAAGACCCTTATAACGCCACTTTTGACCTGTTATATGAGGAAGATAACGCTGTTGGAATGGTGGATTTTTATGGGACAGAAGAGCATGTGATTAAATTTTTGTGCCGCCCAGAGCAGAATGTTTGTACGGATGGCTTAATGGGGGCAGGTAAGCCTCATCCCCGTGTTTTTGGAGCATTTCCTCGAGTACTTGGGAAGTATGTACGCGAAGAAGCTTGTTTAACTTGGGAAGCAGCGATTCGCAAAATGACCGGCAAACCAGCAGAGGTTTTGGGATTAACCAATAGGGGATTACTTAAAGAGGGTTACCAAGCCGATATCGTAATGTTAGACCCACATACCATTACAGACAAAGGTACTTTTGTTGAACCAAATCAATACCCTGAAGGTATTGAGCTTGTGATGGTTAATGGTCGAATTGCGCTGTTTAATCACATTGAAAGTTATGCCTGCAGTGGACAAGTTTTACGGAAAGGAACGCTGAGTTGATCAATCAATAATAGCTGCAACACAGTCTCTTTTTCGCTGTGTTGTGACATAAAAATCGTTGGAGATAGTTATGTTTGACACAATTATTAGAAATGGGCATTTAGTTCTTGAAGAGGGTACGGTTCGCGCCGATTTGGCAATTAAAAAAGGCAAAATTGCTGCTTTACTTGGCCCTGATGAGCCCGCTGAATGCCAAAAAGAAATTGATGCGCAAGGCCGATTAGTTCTACCCGGTTTAATTGATGCGCATATGCACACACAGGCTCCATTTCAAGGGATTTCCCCGCAACTTACCTTTTATCAGCAAAGTATTTGCGCCGCATTTGCGGGTGTCACAACCTATATGGATTTTACCAATACTTGGAAAGGCTCAAGTGTTCTTCAGGCGCTAGATGACCGTATTGAGGAAATGACTGAGTCTGCGATTGATTTTAGTGTACATGGCAAATTTGTTGAAGCTAACGAGCAGTTATTAGATGAAATTCCACTTCTTGCGGCAAAAGGGTGCCCAACATTTAAATTATTTATGACTTACCGTAAAGAAGGTGTGATGGCAGATGATATGACTCTGATGCAGGTCTTTAAACGTGCAAAAGAAAATAACTGTATGCCATTGATCCATGCGGAAAGTAATGCGATAGCAGAAACCGCGGTGGATGAGTGCATCAAAAATAACACCCTAACTTGGCGTGACTTTGCCAATAGTAAGCCCGTTATTTGTGAAACAGAAGCCTTTGGCCGCGTGGCTAAACTCGCTGAATCAGTTGGTGTTCCTCTTCTGATTGTTCATACCACAAATGGTCCTTGTCTAAACATTGCACAACAAGCACAAGAGCGAGGCCAAAAACTGTATATCGAAACGGGCCCTCACTATTTAACGCTGTTCGATGAACTCTATGATGATATTGAAAATGGGCATCTGGCCATTTGTTCGCCTCCACTGCGCACTCGTAAAGAGCGGGATGAACTTTGGGATGGCATTAAGAACGGTACGATCACCTTGATTGGTTCCGATGATTGCACTTTCACTCGTGAGGAAAAGGAAAAGGCTTTACAGCGCGATGCCAATGGCAAAATTATCCCCGATTTTACTAAGGTGGTGAATGGGTTATCTGGCCTCGAAATCCGTTTTAATTTGATGGTAACCGAAGGTGTAGAGAACGGAAAAATCACTATGAACCAAGCGGTTGCACTATGTAGCACTAACATTGCGAAAACCATGGGATGTTATCCACAAAAAGGGACGCTATTACCTGGAGCTGATGCTGACATTGTCATTTTTGATCTGAATGAGGAATGGGTTATTTCAGCCAATAACTTACACAGTGGTGCTGGCTATAGCCTACATGAAGGATATAAAGCGAAAGGAAAGGTTAAAACAACCCTTTTACGTGGCGAAATCATTATGGATAACAACACCTTTATGGGAAGTAAAGGCCAAGGGAAATTTATTAAACGTACTTTGAAATTAAACTAAAACGACAATAAATATGAGGCTAGACTCATGAATAATGGACAAAATATTTCACAGGAATTGCTTGCTAAAGCCAATCAGGAATTGCTACCTACACAGGAAAAAGACAGAACGTTAAAGACGCGCGACTTGCTGGTGCTTTGTTCATCGATGGTGATCAACGTTGTGGGGTTGGTGATCCCCGCTCAAGTACTTTTAAGAGGAGGATATTCCCCTATTGAAGTGTTAATTGCTTGTTTTTTCGGTTTTTTATTAGTCACCGTGTTAATTACGTTAACTGGTGATATCGGTACACGTTACGGTGTTCCTTTCACCATTTTTATTCGCGACTGCTTAGGAAAACAAGGGGCGAAAATTGGTGCGATATGTCGAGCCATCGTCTGTTTAACATGGTGCGGTGTGATTTTATTTTTAGGGACGCAGGCGATTAATGCGATTATCGAAATTGTCACTGGGGTTTCCATGTTTTGGGTGATATTCATCACTTATGCATCCTTACAGCTATTCAATGCAAGCCGTAACGTAGACAGTATGAGTAAGTTTGGCACATTGGCAGTCCCCATTTTGGCATGCGGATTGGTGTCATTGGTTGCTTGGTTATTACAAGAACACCAAATTTCTTTACCCGATATTGTGACGGCTTCTCCATTAGAAGGAACCGGGTTCAGCTTTATTACTGTTATTGCTATCTTTAGTGGAGGATGGTTATCTGAAGCTCTAAATGGCAGTGACTTAACCAGAAAGCTAAAATTACCTGAAAACAGTGCATCAAGTAGCTTCTTTGCTCGTAATAAACGCACTATCTTTTGTTTTGGGCTTGGGTTTGTTGGTACAGGCTTATTGCTCACTCTTGCAGGGTTGATTAGTGCTTATCTGACGAAAAGCGATAACCCTATTGGGATGCTACAAATTGCTTTTGCTGATAACGCAACCATATTAATTATTAGCTGTATTATCATTGTATTTGCACAATGGACCGTCAATACCTGTGCGAATATTTTTCCCGCAACATTAATTATGCTTAATTTCTTCCCTAAATTAACTTTCGCAAAAGCGACATGGCTAGTTGGGTTGATTAGTATTTTAATGATGCCATGGTTATTATTAAGCTACCTTGATTATGTGCAAATGATTTTCTCTGCAATACTCGCTCCCATATTGGCGATTATGCTAGTACATTATTACCTTATTCGTAAATGTCATCTTAATTTAGAAAACCTGTACAGCGATGATATTCCTAACTGGCGAAAACCGGGTATTACTGCGCTAGTGATTGGGTTGGTATCAGGTATGATAGGTTATAATTTTGCATTCTTTATTGCATTTCCGATTACAGCAATTATTTATTATCTACTAGCAAAGAAAGCCAATATTTAAAAATAGTAATCAAATAAAGCCAAATTTTAATTATTCAAATATTAGCCATTTAACTAAGTGGGGCACTAACGCTATCTGAATATTGATTATCTATATAATAAATTTAAACTTGTTTTTATAATTTATTTATTATCCTAGAAATAAGTATGATGAATGCTAAAAAGGCGTCTATATTTTAGACGCCTTTAACAATGAAGATATTTAATTAACGTTGGCTATCAAAGTAATTCGATATTTGTTTAAGATTGGCACCAGTTGCAAGGGCGAGTTGTAAGAGAATGCGAGACTTTTGTGGGTTTAAAAAGCCAGACCCGATAGCAAATGATTTACTACTCACATAGCCAGAGCCTGTTCGGGTTGCCATCACAACAGGAATACCTTTGTCACTGAGCTGCTTAATTGCCTCCTCCATGTTACTTGAGACATTTCCATTACCACTGCCCGCAACAATAATCCCTTTGGCTCCGTTATTGATAGCGGCATGAAGCATAGCTGGGGTCTGGTCTTGGTAGGCATAAATAATTTCGACATTAGGGAGTTTATCTACCTTACTAACATCGAAAAAAGTACGGTCAACAGGCTGTGCAGGGGTATAGTAGAATTTGGGTTTTCCACTGACAAAGACTCCAAGATAGCCAGGTTCATAAGATTTAAATGCATCAGGAGTGGTTGAGTTTGCTTTGGTGGTATAAAAAGCAGAACCAATGCGGTCGTTTAAAACTACCATGACTCCGCGATTTTCAGCTTTCTTATCCGCAGCAAGTACGACGCTTTCAAGCAGATTCATTGGGCCATCTGCACTGATAGCGGTTGCTGGTCTCATGGCTCCGACAATAACGATAGGCTGTTTATTTTGGGTGGTTAACTCTAAGAAGAACGCTGTTTCTTCAATTGTATCCGTCCCATGGGTGATAACGACGCCTTGTTGTTTTCCTTCATTCAGTAAATGATTAACACGTTTACTGAGATTTAATAGGATCTCGCTGCTAATATTGCCGCTGATGGTGTTAGAAATCTGTTCTCCTTTGACGATAGCAACATCGTTGATTTCTGGCACGGCATTGATTAACACATTAATACCCAGTGAGCCCGCTTTATAGTCGGTGGTATCAAGGTTGGATTTGGAGCTTCCTGCGATGGTCCCCCCAGTGGCTAAAATAGTTACGTTGGGTTTAATGGCATCAGCTGCGAGTGAAACAGAGGTATATAAGATCAGGCTAGAAAGTAGTGTATTTAATAATGTCTTTTTCATCATATTTCCTTAAAAAAACCTTATAACATCATCAGCTATAAGGTTTCATAATTGGCTTATATTGATTTGCTGTTTTTATACGGATAAACGTTGTAGTAACCCTGTAAAGATTGAAAAACCAGTGAATAGCTGTTCTTCATCGATATCAAATTTGGCTTGATGGTGGCCAGCTTTGATATCAGATCCAATCACAAAATAAGCGGCCTTTCCGCCATGAGCTTGTACGCGTTTAATCAACAGTGTGGCATCATCACTGCCATTAAAATTCATGGTGCGCTGTACTTTTTTTACGGCTGGAATAGTTTGGGCTACTTCGGTGATATAGTCAGTCATTTCATCGTCAGGAATGAAATCAACGGCTTCCCCCATGACCTCAGTTTCGAGTTCAACATCAAAGCTGAGTGCTACACCACGTGCACGCCTTAAGGCTTCTTCGGTCATGTAATTGTTAATTTTTTCATTTTCGCCACGTACTTCAATTTGCATTTGTGCGTATGAAGGGATCACATTACGGCCTTCTCCTGCATTTAATACCCCGACATTAGCGCGGGTCATTCCTTCACCATGGGTAGGTAGGCTTAAAATCTGGATAGTCGCGTTACAAGCGGCGAGTAATGCATTTTTTCCGGCATGTGGCTCCATACCTGCGTGCGCGGCTTTACCTTTAAAACGTAGATCCATTTTTAATGTCGAAAGGTAACGTTCCGGTGCGGCTACAATCACTCCACTTGGGATATCACAGCCAAGATGCCCGCAAGCAAAGTAATCAACATCATCTAGAATGCCACTTTCGGCGATAGGTTTTGCTCCGCGTACACCTTCTTCAGCTGGCTGGAAAATGAGTTTAATAACACCTTTTAGTGAACTATTTTTATTTTCCATCAACCATTTTGCGACACCGAGGCCGATAGCCATGTGCCCATCATGGCCACAAGCATGCATATAGCCTTGATTAGTAGAGTTAAATCCTTCTTGATTTGGAATGTGCTCTGCCGTATCGGTTTCTTGTACATTGACACAATCAATATCAAAACGAAATGCGATAGTGGGCCCCGGTCGTCCGGTATCAAAGATTGCTGCACATCCTGTGTAGTCGCCGATCCTTTCGAGTAGCGCATCATCGACTCCACGTTCTTTGGCTGCGTGCTTGGCTTTTTCAACAATGGATGGATTGCGCCCACGAATAAAATCAGGGTTGATGATCTGCTCCCCTGTTAATACGTGGTGCCCCATTTCTTCAAGTATTTTAATTAAGGTCGCCGTGGTATAAAACTCTCCCCAACCCGTTTCTGGGTAACGGTGGAATTGACGTCGCCACGTAACTAATGAGGCATTATCTATTGTAGTCATTTTTATTTTCCTTTTAATAACCCATTCTACGCATACAGAAAATATGCATAAATTAACGTTGCTATCGTGCCTACCGCTAAAGGTACAGAGGTTCTTTTCACTACTTCAACAGGACTCACTTTGATAACCGATGCGACAATAATGACGACAGCTGAGACTGGGGAGATTGCTCGAACTAAGTTAGACGTAAATTGCATTGGAAGAGCAACCATAATTGGATCAACATGGGCTTGATTCGCTATAGATGGAATTAATTCAATGAAAGAATAAAATACCGCATTACCACTACCGCTAATAAAGGTGATTAATGCTGTTAAGCCGGAGAAAATAAACATTAATCCAACGCCTGCATTATTCACGTTTTTGACCACGCCCGAAATCATATCGATGATGCCAATAGCATTAAGGCCAGCAACAAGCGTACCTGCGGCAACAATCAGAACAACAACTTGAGAAAAGCCTTCACCCATGCCTTTAAAAAAGAGCCCAGCTTGAACCATTTGTTCTTTTGGATTGCCTTTACGGATAAGTTCAGTGGCAAATGCAAGAATAAAAGAGAAGAGTGTGATTTCAACAAGCCCCACTTTGATTTCTCGAAAACAGAGTCCTAAAACGATAATTAGAATAAGTGGAACGAGCGGAAATAAGGCGTAGTAAGCAGGGGGTAGTTCTTTATTACCTTCGAGTTTACTTTCATCAACTTCAGTAAATGCGGATGCACCTTGGCGCTTATCCATATACTTTTGCCAAAAATAGTGTGCAAATCCCATTAATAATAAAACAGGAAGTGAGACAACAGCATGGTGTAACGTGACGTAGTCGACAACATGTTCAAAACCCAGTAATCGAGCCGCAACAACATTATCACCCCCTAGTGGTGTTGGCATAATTGTCGCCGTAGTTGCAATAATACCTGCCGCTGTCATTGATGACATTTTGGCAGCTCTTAATATTGGATATAAGGTCGCCATTAAAATAACGGCTAATGAAGCTGCGCTGGGGATCACTAATGATAGTAAGTTTCCTAACCAAAAAACGATTGGGACTAGGATATAAGGAGAACGAATTTTTGAAATAGGTTTTGCGACTAAATGAACGGCTGCATCGTTTGCACCAATGCGTGACATATAAGAAGAAAAACCAAATAGGACCATGATTATGATCCCTGCGCCACCAAACTGTTTTATAAACCCTAGCTGTATTTGTTTTAGTGGATCAAGCCAAATATTCCCTGTACTTTGTTTTATATCTAAAATGGGCATCCCTAACATTGCTGCGCTGAGCATCAGCGCAATACCAGCAGTGAACAATACAATCTTTGCTTCGTAGTTCTTCGCAATTGCATAACCCGCCAGTATCAACACTATTACACTGATAAATATAACAGTCATAGCTGCCTCTCATTATTATTTCTTTGTTGGAAGTATCTTCATAAGAAGATATATCAATATTAGTAATTCGCTTTTTAATATCAATCAAAAAACTTACTATAATTGATTTTTATCATGAACAATTACTTTTCTTTCACCTTGAATCTAATCCAACTTGTATCTTCTTATGAAGTATCTTAGTGTGAAGATATATTTTTATTGAAATGGTGGTAAAAGTTCAATGACGATGAGAAAAGTATCTTTAGTGGGTATCACACTAGCGCTAAGTGCCGCTTTTTTATGGGGTACTGCGGGGACGGCTCAAAGCTTTGTACAGGGTGCAACAGCACCTTACTGGATTGGTGCATTTAGATTACTTGTTGCGTGTTTATTCTTCCATTTGTTGTTTTTTTATCGTAGTGCAAGCCGCCAATCACTAAAAATAAATGAGCGACAGCAAAGCGAAAATTCTTCGAATAGGTCAAGGAGATATTGGCGATATATTACTATCGCAGGTATTTGTATGGGGTTATATAACTTAACGTTTTTTGCAGGTATAAAGGCGACAGGGATTGCTATTGGTACAGCAACAACTATTGGTAGCGCACCTATTTGGGCTGGCTTAATGCAGGCGATTCTTCTCAAGAAATCCCCATCTTTACTTTGGTGGCTTGGAACTTTTTGTGCGACGGCTGGAGGGACATGGATGGTTCTTTCTCAAAGTAGCAGTTGGCAAATCAATACGGGGGGCTTACTTATTTGTTTAAGTGCTGGCTTTTGCTATGCACTTTATACGTTGATGAGTAAGAAATTGGTTAGCATTGATTCTCCATTAACCATTACTAAGCATACATTCAGTATTGCTATATTTATCGCGGTTCCAATTGCTTGGATACTAGCGGGAACGCCAACTGTCAGTTGGGTGAGCATTGCAGTCATATTTTATCTTGGATTATTAACAACTGGAGTGGCTTATCTTTTATATACTCAAGCTTTGAAACATATTAGTGCTCCAACAGGAGTGGCATTGGGTTTAATTGAACCAATTGTGGCATTTTTCCTGGCGATCGTTGTTGCCCATGAAAATGTTAATATGTTTGCTATAGTAGGGCTATGTTTGATTTTGGCTGGGTTATGGTTAGTTTTAAAGTCTGAGGGACGGGTCAGTAAAAAACCTAACTAAAGTGATTAAGGCAAAATGAAGACAGCTCAATGTGAGCTGCACCCTGAGGTTTATTCCAACTTTGGGGTTTTTTATTAAGCCCCATTTTTTTCGTTGAGCTCAGATTTTTGTGATTGAATAAGTTTTTTCAGTAGCATTGCGAGTTGATCTTTATTTTCGTCATCTAATCCTTGAACTAATGATTTTTCAATCGCGACGTGAGTTTCCACAGCTTCAAGGGTTAGCTTTCGTCCCTCTGGTGTTATTTTTACAATCACACCACGTCTATCCGCAGGATCTGGAATTCTAACAATAAATTTCTTTTCTTCTAATCGATTAATTCGGTTAGATAACCCACCGGAGGAAATAAGGATTTTTTTTTGAAGTTCTTTTGGTGAAAGCTGACGATCAGGATTCCTAGCAAGTGCTGCTAGTACCTCAAACTCACCCACATTTAGATTATAACAAGCGAGATTGGCATCAATAAATTGAGAAATATAATGGCTCATGCGTACTATGCGGGCGATAATAGGCAAACCACTCAAGTCTAATGTAGGGACGGTTTCCAGCCACTCTTGTATTAGTGTATCAACAAAGTCTTTATCTGACATTTTTTTGATTTCTTTCATGACTAAAATCCAGTATTGAGCTTATTTGTATACTAAGTCTGAATCAACCTAACTCTTTATATTTTCAATATAAGTTTATCATGAAAAAGGAGCATTTCACACACTTACCCCTATTCAGAGTATTGAACTAATCGGAGTGTCAGCAGAAACTCAATTTTTACATTTGACTTAATATAAGATTTTTCGATTGCATGTTCTTTTTATAATTTAGCATTGGTAGCTATGTATTGTCACATTTGAATCGGTAATACATAGCTATGATTGGCTTTTTATTACATTAGGGGGTACCGTCCGGTTCAGGCGAGTTTATATCGTTAGGACTTTTAATTCTAAACTCAAATTATATCATGTGGTTGCTGGTTTTTTCGCTAAATTTGTCAAATAGTTTAGCTTGCAGATATACCTTTGGTGAAGTGAGAGTGCCACATCGAGTACCAGCAATGCACTGGTTATTTACTTTGCGGTGCTAGTGGGTTTCAAGTTTTCTATCGGGTTAGAAATGTTATTGAAATGAAAAGGTTACAGCTTATTAATATTCATAAAAGCAGCGTATTCTATTTAAAAATACGCTGCTAAACTACCAAGTTAGTGAATTGGGTTCGAAGGCTTTGATTAACTAATTAAATGCAATAATGACGACTGCATTTCCTGTGTAATATCCAGGCGTTACCGTTCCTGATGCATGCAATTCAGAAGTGAATGTAAATGAATTCGCCGCATTGTTTCCAGAAATATTCATGTTCGCGCCATTCCAGCCATTTTGATTATTAATTAATGGATTTGAATAAAAGTTAGAAGTCGAATTTAAATATACATAACGCTCACCCGTGGTTGAGCGAGCAAATAAGTTGATATTTGTCGCCTGTGTACAAGTGATATTGCCAGAAACTGAGTTTGTTTTACCATTTAAACTCGTGTTACTGAGCGCCCCGTGATTAACAAAAGAAGGCAAAGAAATACTACATGTTTGATTTGTAGGTGGAATTTTACCACAAACGCTACCTGGCCATTGGATTGCATTCCTAACTCCCGGGGTTGGTTTATGGTTGACATAAAATAACCCAATACAAGTTGCATTTGGGCTATCAATGACAAACGATGCACGATAAGGAATTCCTTTTGCACTACGAAAAGCCGCTGCGACTTCTTCCGCTGTTCGATACTGGTTAATTCGAATGCAGTTACCATAATCTAAGCAAGAGCCACTCAACGACGGCGCACCAGATGCATACAGAACATCAGGGCCTACCCAGCATTCTGTTGACCCATAACAAGGGTTAGTGACACCACTTGCTTCACTCCAAGAAAGAATGTCCATCTCAACACGAGGCCAGGCTCCAGAGGTCATACTCACAGGCATTACATACGCAATCGCATTGGCTGGGCGAGAAGGAAATAGAGACGCTAATGCGATGATTAATAATAAAATACTCAAACGGCTTGTATTTAACATTCCGTATATTTTTGCTTTTTTCGCATACATAATGATTTACTCATAATCTAATTTGAACGTGGCACTCGCAGCCCATGAACCGAGCACAATTGATTTATTTTGCAATGCAACTGGCTCAGCTCTCACATACGCTTGAAATCTTAGGTCATTATTATTTCCGGTATATAACCCTTGGGTATAACTGCCACTATTAATTTTGATTGCCGCACCGGAAATACTTTCAATACCAACAGCCACGCCAGTTGCTTGGCTTCCTGCATCTAATGCCAATAAACCAGGTAAAGCTGAACTTTCTGCGCCAATAAATGTGACTTTCACTTCATGGCCTAATGCTAAATCGCAATTGATTAAGCGAATGGTAAAAGGTTGGCTATTTGTTTGAGTATTTAGATACAGGTATTTATCCACTATCGTACCGAAATCTAATTCAATCGATTCGTCGCCCGGATAAACGTCACAAGCATCTTCAATTAGCGTGCCATCAAACTCCACATTTGCAGAAAAAGCCGCAGTGGCACCCAAAAACCATAAGCTAAAGGCAAAGCTCATATTACGTTTAATATTCATAGTTATGACTGCCGCCTCCTATTCAAAAATAATGGTTAACGTGCCTGATGCAGTAAAATTATCCCCTACAAGTTCGCTTCCTGAACGCATGACAGGAACGGCTGAAAGGGATGGTAATGAAGCCGCATTAATCAAAAAGGCTTCATTCAATGGTTGAGGTTGGCCATTTTTTTGAATTTGAATTCCTAATTTGCCATTATTCAACGGTGTCACTGTTCTTAATGTCGCATTATCAAATCCACTTCCTGCAGGTGTTCCTCCGAATATCAAGCTGATATCCCACGGTTGTGTCATATCGCCAACACAATTTAATTGAAAAGGAATAGATTGCTTGAAGGCGGTACCGTTGATTTTTCGTACACCCACTTTACCGAATGAAACTTTTATTGGGTCGTCATGGCTTAATTGGCAAACAGGAGGAATAATTAACGTGCCATCAAATGCCCAATTTGCTTGCGCTGAAGATATGGACATCACCATTATAAATCCTGCCATCCAATGCTTAATTTGATTGTTATTCCACATAATCATTCTCACTGATACTCAATTTTCAGTGTTGCCAGTGCTGTAAAAAATCCGCCATCGGTATTTGTAAAATTGGCATTACTGTTTTTTACTGGGGCAACCTCTAAGGTTGGCAGCGCTGTATATAACACATTGAAAGGCTGGTTAATAACTTGCTTAGCATTGTTCACATAAAAGGAAAGACCGAGTTTTGGGTTACTCGTTTTCAATGCGCCATTGCTATTAAATGATGTTCCATCGCCGACAAGCGTGAGCTTTATAGCGTTTTTCGCTAGATTTGTGCAGCTGAGTCTCATCGGTACAGTACGCTTGTATTGAACTCCATCAATACGTGGGAGCAATATATCGCCAAAATGTATAGTTTCTTGTTGGTTGTTATTCAAAATACACTCGGGCGGTGTCACCAATAATCGACCTTTTAGCTGGATACCAAGTGTTGATGCTTGGCTTTGGCTAAACAGGCTAAGCATCATGCAGACCGAGAGAAGATAACGGTATAATTTCATTGATATCATCCTATTGGTAATCCAATACCATCGTGAGATTGCCCGTAAAATCCCCACCTGATGTTAAGTTTACCCCTGTAGGTTTAACGGGGACGGCATACAAAGCAGGCGAATTCCCATAATTAAAATTGAGTGTCGCGCCATTGCTGAGTCGGGTTCCATCACGGTAAATGGCAATACCTAAATTCGGGAGATTGGTCGTCACGGATGACTCACCATTAATTTGCCTATCAGTCCATCTCAGCGTCATCTTTAATGTATTCTTATATAAGCCATTACATATCAAGTTGTAATTGATAGGTGAGCGCCCATAAGCACCGTCAATCTTTGCCTGATGTATATCGCCAAAATCTACAGAAGTCGTTGTTGCACCGCCAAGGGTACATTCCGGCTCACCGTATACCGTCACACGAATTTGGATATTAGTGCTGAGATTCGCAGCGATAGCTTTGTAAGAAAAGCTGAGTGAAATCAGAGCACCAAAGAGAATTACCCCAACTAGGACAATCGCTTTAAAGCATATCGTAAGAAAATAAGCTCCTCTCATCTCCATGCCCCTATTCATAACTTACCTGGAATCTAATTAACGCCTGATAAGCTCCAGCATTTAGTTGAGCAGAGGTACGTACTGGCGTTACATAGTAAGTTAATTGGTTTTGCCCAGGTGAAACCAATTGTGGTGTACTGTACTCACCTAAGTTAATTGGTGAACGCGCTGCATTACTTAATTGCAGGCCAATCCCCTGAACACCGATAACAGCTGCCAAGCGCGGGTCTTGGGTATCTATAGGAGCCAAAAAGCGGATCTTCATTGACGGCATTTGTTGGCTCCACAAAAGATTCCCCTGTGCAGTGCGGCTGCGACTTTCACCACTTAGACAATCTTCTAAACGCAGTTCAATCGCAACAGGGTTACCAGTTTGCCCAACATGCTGAAGCTGTCCTGTACCCACAGTACCTAAATTAATAGTTTGATATGCTGATGACATTGCTAAACGACAAGCACTTTCCGTCAAAGCTCCATGGACATATAGCGTGCCATGTGAACCATCTACATCCCAGCTATCAACTTTATTTAGGGCTGTTCCCATCGCCATGCTACTGAATAAATTCAGCGCTAAACTTCCTAAGCCCACATAACGGAGCATCCTGCTTGTGTTTGCCATGATATTCTCCTGCTATCTCATCGCGCATTTCAGATCAGTCTATTTTTTTTCAGGTACCACATGGCAGCTATTTCCCTGACATGTAAACGACAGTGTTGGGCGACCACCATAATCATTGATATAGGTCAGCACAGGTTTATTACCTAATGCGTCTGCACTGACGTTCAGTGCTTTGCTGCTTTTGGGTGCAACCATTACGGGCTCAAACCCTGCGACTGTCTGCCCATTTTTGTTGGGGACAGCATCGACAAAAGAAACGTAATAGGCAGTTGGGTTATTAATCGTATACTGGTTACCCTGACGCGTAAGAGTCACTTTTTCCTGCCATGGATTATCCATTTGTTCACGTGTTGGAATGATTGATTTTGGTCGATAAAACAATTTAATACGTGTCTGTAATGCCAGTTGCAGCGTATTGGGTTTATCACTTTTCGGTGGAATCTCACGCAAATTAAAGTAATACACCGATTCTCTGTCTTGCGGCAGAGAAGCGGCACTTGGCAGAGCTTGGATTTTGATTTGGCTTTTTGCCCCCGGCTCAACACGCTGTACCGGTGGCAATACCGTAAATGGGTCGCTTATTTTTTCACCTTTCTCATTTTCCACCCAACCTTGAGCGAGATAAGGTAATTGTTTGTTTTCGTTGCTGATGTTTAAACTGATCGATTTTTCGTCTCCCGTAATAATCGCTCGAGTTCTGTCTAAGGCAACTGCCGCTTGAGCAGAAGATAGCGTTGTTGAAATCAACACAACACCAGCCAATGCGAATACTGCTTTATGGGCATTTTTTTTGTTCATCAATTTGTTTTTCATCATGTTATTCATCATATTGTTATCTTCTATGGTTAAGGAGCACTCATCGCTCTTTGCGTACCACTCATTTTTATTATTTTTGTAACCAGCGGCTTGACTCCTTTGGCGCTGTTCTTTCAACAACAGGCACAACGAGTTCTGATGCTCTCGGCATTGCTTCTAATGCACGACTCGCTGATTGTGTCTTTATGGTCGCTGGCGATGCGGCTTTTGCTCCCGGTTTGTGGCACGGTAATAACCAGCTTGCCTGTAAATATTCATCTTCTGGCAAGGTATCAGGGAGTGTGATTTCACACTGCACTTGGTCATCCCAACGAACTTGCAAGATATCTTTTGCGTTTAAACCAGTGAGATAGGTATTTCCATCATCACCCACCATACCGACTTGCTGACCACGACCGTTTAAGACAATTGCCCCGAAAGGTGGTGTGCTATTGTCCGACAGCCTTAACAACGCCATCGCACTGTTTCCTGCGACAACATCAAATTGACGGTAGCCAATTGCCCCTTCCGTTAAAGTGCCTTGTTTTATAGATTGAGACACTTGCGCTTCATCTGGTAATGCATTCAAATCAACGCTAATTTGGTTACGGTAATAGCTATTCACGTCACTAATAACGGCTTGTCCAAAGCGGTTAGTGCGCACAATCGAGCCGTAACCACGTAATGGGATATTAGGTACTCCATCGGTATCAACAAATATGCGAGTACCACCAATTTGGCTACCACGATGCAGTACGGCACCTTTCTCCGTTGCGGTGAAACCACCTTGTAAAGAGAACCCCGCAGATCGATAACGGTCTTGTTGGTAAGTTGCATTCGCGTTGAGCTGTGCTAAGTCTCCCTGATGAGTGTAATAGCCGCTCACAAGTGCACCTGAACGTGCCCATCCGGTACTTAACTGATAGTTATTTCTTTCATCGATGGTGCTGTAGTAACTCACGCGCTGTGAGTTATCATTTTTATCCCAGCTACTGTTATAACTAATGGAACTTTTTTCACCCCAAGGCACTGTGAGTGACGCGTATACGCCATCATCATTGTTTTCACGATAACGATTTCGATATGCCGTCAAGTTGAGGCTAAGATTCTTCCATTTCCCAATATCAAAATAGCGAGCTAACGAAATACTATAGCGGTCGTTATCCGGTTGATCCCAATAGGTTTGATGGTAATAATTGATGAATGCACTTAGCCCTAACTCTGAAAATTGTTGGTTATAAGAGATGGTATACATTTCTTTGCTGTTGTATTGGCGTGCACCTGTTTCCTGCGCATCCAAATACTCAGACATACTCATAAAACCTTGCTCAGAGAATCGATATCCTGCAAATGTCACTTGGCTGTTATAAGTATCAAAACGTTTAGAGTAACTTAAACGATACGAGCTCCCGCGATACGTTTTATTGCCAATATCACCTAAGTTGGTTAAATGTGCCCGAGCATGAGTAATATCGAATGACAATGCGCCGAATACCATTAAGTCACGACCAATCCCTATAGCCGCGGATGCATAGTTTTCTGCACCAATTCCACCACCATACAGTGACCAGCCGTTGTTAACCCCCCAAGAGAATTCGCCACTTGCAAAGGTATCGCCACTAACATGATGGCGCCAATTTGTTGGGCGCCCTGCGGCTAATTTGTAACGCAGTTGCCCCGGGCGTGTTAAATATGGAACACTTGCAGTATTTACAGTGAAAGTCTGTGTTGAGCCGTCTTGTTCTTTAACTTCAACATCGATTTGCCCAGCTAATGCATCATTTAGGTCTTGGATACGGAATGGGCCCGCAGCGACTTGAGTTTGATAGATAATGCGTCCTTGTTGGCTCACGATGACGGTTGCATTACTTTTTGCTACCCCAGTAATTTCTGGTGCGTATCCACGTAGATTAGGTGGTAGCATATTGGTATCGGTAATCAGGCTAAGCCCTGTAAATCTGAAACTATCAAAAATATCAGAGGTTAAATAATCTTCACCTAAGGTGAGTTTTGCGCCTAAGGATTTGATTGCTCGGTAGACATAATAACGAGTCCAATCTAGTGATGTGGTCGTGCTTTGCCCTTGCTGTTTATCAATACGCATTTGCCAGTCAGCACGAACACGCCAAGCACCCAAGTTAACGCCAGCAACCCCATTACCGCTGGTACTGTAGTTGGTTTGTTGTCCTGAGCGGGTTTGTTGGCCCACTTGTGCATTTAAGTTGTAATCAAACAATGCGCCGGGTAATCCTTCTTCCCAGCGTGCAGGAGGATCCCAATTCTCAGCGGTATATTCGAGGTAGGCTTGCGGCAAACTAATATACATAGCCGAAGTTGCAAGGTCGGCTTTAACTTCAGTTCCGGGTAAACTTTCAAGCGATAAACATTGTCCTTCGTGCCACCACTTTAACGTCGACATCAATTCAGGTTTGATACCGAATTTTTCAACTAAAGCAGGGCTCAGGCAAGGGAGGCTTTCATTCGACTCACCTTCAGGTGCATAGTAAAAGACAGTTTCTTCCGGCATGCTTTGCTTGTTTAAGAAAACCGTAAAACTGTATTCACCAGGCATGAGATAGCCTGGACGCGCAAATTGGCTTAGATCAATGTTGTTACGATCATTGACGTCTAGCATATCCATATTAAATTTAATATCGGATGCGTGACCACCAAAGCTAATAGCCAACGCGACTAAAAGCCCTAATCTGCAAGGCCGAGTTATCTGTAACACAGGCGTGTGAATGAAATTCAGGGTCATCATCTCGACCTTCTTTTGCGTTCTTTTATCCGTAATGTCATTTCGCTCACGAAGCTCATCCTACAAAGGGGAGTTTCATTTATAAGAGGAACCGACTATTCATAATCCAGTTTGAAACGTAATTGACTGTAGTATTGGCCTGATGCCAATGGGCGGTTATTCGCCACCAACCGTAGCCGATAGGTGAGATCTTTTGTTCCAGCTGTTAGGGAGCTCACTGACATTCCTTGGCCAGGTATGGCAATTTCACCATCTCCCTCACGTTGAATTTGTAATCCAACACCTTGAGCTTGTCCGTTCACACCAAATAACCCCCTGTCATGGGAGCCATCGAATGTTACGCGAAAGTATTGCCAATTCGGTTTGTCAGGATTTTGGCGTTCAAGAACACAATTCACTAATCGGATAACAAAAGGGCGAGCAGGTCCTTGCCCATCACGGCGAATTTGAGTCAGCGCAATACTTCCCATATCAATAGTTTGATCACGGCTGCCGACATCAATTGCACATGCTGTTTCAATAATGCTTCCATTCATACTCACTGAGCCTTGAGCATATGCAGTTGATACCGCAGTCAACGTGCCTATACTTAAGATCAATGAAAACACTCCACTGGTTATCGAATTATTCATTGCTCCCTCTCTTACACCCAATTCAGTCGGAATGAGCCAACAAATTAATTTGTTGGCTCAAGATGAATTACTCGTAAGACAGAGTGAAATCCGCTACTGAGCTAAAGTCACCGGCAGTGATAGTGTCGATATCGCCACCATTACCTTTTAAGTAAGCAGCGAAATTCAGTGTGTTGTTACCATTTTGAATTTGTTGGAATGGTGCTGCTGTTCCTAAAGTCACCACATTGCCGCTACCATTAGTGATCTGAACACCAGCGCCTGCGCCAGTACCAACAATACCCAGTGTTTTATTGGTATTGTCGAAAGATGCAGCAGCACCACTAAAGGTTAATTGAACACCTTTAGTCAGTTTAGTGATATCACAGTTCTCTAAAGTGATTTCGAATGGACGTGGAGTTGATTTACCGCCATCAACTAATGCCATGTTAGAAATTTGACCTAATTCAACTGTTTGGTCGATTGAGCTAGGAGAGATTGAGCATGGAGCATCGATAATAGCGCCTTTGAACGTTACTTTACCGTGGCCTTGATCTGCTGCGTTTGCTGCAGAAGCTAATCCCAGAGCCATAAAAGTTGCCATTGCAATAGATTTCATTTTCATGAATATAAAGTCCTATGTTTATTGTTAAGTAAAGAATGAGTGTCAGTTTTCATTGCTCATTGCAGACACTCTATTTGCAATGAACTGGAAAAAAGCAAAGCACTAGTATTTGATTTAAAAAATCAAATACTAAAAATGAAATTGAATTGTTAATAATTAAAAAATATATTTAGTCTTCTATTAAAAAAACTTGAATTGGTACTTTAAATAACTCAGATAATTGAGATAAAAAATCAATGTTAATATGGTTAACTCCTGATTCATAACGGGAAATTTGCTGCTGGCTTACGCCAATATATCTCCCTAGTTCCTCAGCAGTTAATTTCATTTCTTTTCTGTGTTTTTTTATTTTTTTTCCTACAATAATATTAAATGTTGGTTTTATTATATTTTCTGACATAAGGTTAAACCTATTTCATAAATTGACTAGATCCAGAAAACCATCCTTCAGCTTTAAAATAACATTCCATATTATGGATATAATTTACTGAGTTATTTTGAAATCCAACACCATCTAATAAACAATTAATATCAATATCAAGCGAGTTCGCAATTTGCTTAATCTGCTCTAGGTGTAGTCGAATAACTCCGCGCTCAATACGTGAAACATGTTGCTGAGAGCATAAAAGTAAATCAGCTAACTCAGAGCCACTTAATCCTTTTGCTCGGCGGGCTTTATATATATTACCCCCGACAATTTCTTTAGGAGATAAGTTAGATTGCATAAAATCTTCCTCACGAAACTGAATGATTTACTAATTTAACTGTTGTCAAAATGCACCAAATTGACAATAGTTGTATATTGTTAGTTAAATATTTCATTAATGAATGAATAATTTTAATTTTGTATTTTATTTTTAAAATTATTAGTTAATTATTCCAAATAAAGCATTTCAGAATATTACAATGTGTAAGTTTGAAGTGGCATGGAGAGTTTGAATGTGTGAAAAAATTAATAAATTCAATGATCTTCTAATAATGGAATGTACTTATTTTTAGTAATGTATACATAGCGTTATTTACACGCTACGTATTTGACGTGTATTTTCATTTAACTTAAGATGCACCTAATTCATTACGTTTGTCAATTTGGTGCATTTTGACAACTCTTTTAGCGCCTTTATCCCACCATATAGCACCTTTCTTACCACACTCCCCGAAATCTTGCAGGGTTACTTGCTGTGTATCGTACGGTATGTTGTATATTCGTATGCCCCAAATAATCCTGAATTAAACGCGTATCGGCACCTCTATCCGCTAATGCATAACCACATGCATGTCGTAACATGTGGGGATGAATACCTAGGGTCAGCTCAGCTAGCTCGCCAAGTCGTGAAAAAAGTTGATAAAAGCGCTGGCGAGTCATGGCAGTCCCTCTTTCAGATAAGAATAACCACTGGCTTTCTTTCCCTTTCCATGTATTTCTAATTTTTAGCCAAGCTTTAATGAGTGGGATCTCTTCATCAATCAGTGGGTGATTAACTGAAAAACCATTCTTTAAACGGTGTACATAAAGTTCATTACTTTCTAAGTTAAGATCAGATAATTTTAGCGATAGGGCTTCGCTTGCCCTTAGACCATGTATAAAGCACATATAAATTAAGCAAGAATTACGTTCGGGATGTCGTGACAAATGACAAGCAGCTAAAAGTCGAGATATTTCCTGTTGAGTTAAATACTTACGAGTGGACATGAACGTTTCCCTATTTAGTCAAAAAAGGTCAATCATATCTAAATTAATCGACCTAACACATTAATTTTTTTAGATAAATATAATGCCTTTATTCTATGAGTGAAATAAAAAATTATTTATTATCCGCCAAGTCGGTAATTGAAGACTAATTAACTAAAGTTTTATATTTGGTTAATCAATTTCTATTCTGTGTTATAAATGCGAGGGAAAAGGGATTATTTGCCTACGAAACAATACTTACTCGTCGATGAAAGCAGCTAATTTCCATTTTTCGTGCCGGCCCACTCACCATTCTACGAGTTGCTTTTAATGGCCCCATGTTGTTTTTTCCCGCTGTCTTTCTCCGAGTATTTTATGGTTAAATTCCTACCCGTTTCTTTAAAGGGAAAATTTCTTTAAGATGAAATGGAGTTAAGTCAAATAAAGTCACTATTAGGTTCCTATGAGAATACTATTAATTGAAGATCACCTAAAAACCCAAGTGTGGGTCAAAAATGGGTTAGAAGAAGCGGGTTTTCTCGTTGATGTGACTAATGATGGTCGCGATGGTCTCTATTTTGCCTTAGAAAACAGTTATCAATTGGTGATCCTCGATATCATGCTGCCTGGTATGAATGGCTGGGAAATTTTAAAAATCTTACGCACAGCTAAAAACATACCGGTGATTTGCCTCACTGCGCGGGATGCCGTTGATGACAGAATTAAAGGTTTAGAGCTTGGTGCCAATGACTATCTCGTTAAGCCGTTTTCGTTTTCTGAATTATTAGCCAGGGTTAAAAACCAATTAAAAATTAACCAGCCAGCCTCAACCACCATAACTATTGCGGATTTAAAAATCGACTTAACTCGCCACGATGTTGAGCGTGCTGGAAAGAAAATCACCTTAACTCGGCAAGAGTTTTCCTTATTGCTGTTTTTCGTTCTACATTGCGATGAAATTTTACCTAGAACCTTAATTGCTAGCGAAGTTTGGGGCATCGATTTTGAAAGTGACACGAATATTATTGATGTGGCTATCCGTCGATTGAGAAAAAAAATCGATGATGAATTTGACGTTAAACTCATCGAAACCATTCGAGGGATGGGATACCGTTTAAATAGGCCAATAGAATGAAAAAGAAATCACTTCGATTCAAACTTATTTCTCTGTTTATCATTCTTATGGTTACTAATGCTGGAGTGGTGACATGGATTTTGTATCATTCACTCAAAAATGAACTATCTCAACAAGATAATAATTTACTGGTTAACCGTGCGGAGCAGCTTGCCAAACTCATCGCTGGTGGCATTGATATCAAAACACTTCCCATGTATTTCCAAAGCATGATGGATATGCGCCAAGACTTGATCCAAATCTCTGATGCAGCAGGGCAAATATTGGTCACAACCAATCGCGAGTTATTGGGCTCCCAACCTCTTCAGTTAGTCAATCTTGAGCAGCTAAACATCAATGCCATTAACCATTGGCAAACTGCTCAAGGCATCCCTATTTCTGCGGTCTATTTTTCGATGAATTCTCCAATAGGGTCGCTCCATGTGGTGCTTGGTAAAGTTTCTGTCGACCGTAGTGGCGTGTTGGCTCAATATCTTACCCAAAGTGTGGTGATTTCTGTCCTCTCAATTTTGCTGATGGGGCTACTTAGCTTATGGCTGTTGAAAAAAGGGTTATCCGACATTCAAGCATTGAGCCAGATAACGGTCAAAACAGACGTTCATGCATTAAATGATCCAATCGATATTGATCAGCTACCACAAGAGCTAAAAGAGCTGGGCGAATCAATGAATACGATGCGCCAGCGGTTAAAGCATGATTTTGTCAAACTTACTCAATTTGCTGATGACTTGGCGCATGAGTTGAGAACCCCAATTAATGCGATTCGGGTACAAAATGAAATTACACTTCAGCGCTCGCGCAGTGTTAGCGAATATGAAGGGATGATAGTCAGTAATATTGAAGAGCTCGATAAACTGTCACAAATGATCCAAAGTACTTTGTTTATTGCCCGTGCGGAAAATAAAAATATTACCTTAAATCGAGAAAAACTTTCTTTATATACGTTAGTTAACGATGTTTACGAACTCTTTTCTGCCTATGCAGAAGAAAAACAGATTGAGCTGTATTGTGAGCCCTCATACCTGACTCTGGATGCTGATCCAGTATTACTCAGCCGAGTTTTAGTGAATATTGTTTCCAACGCGATTAAATATTCTCACTCAGGCACTCGCGTCGTTACCCAAATTATTGCGCTGCCGCAACAGCGAGAAATTAAAATTACTAACCAAGGTAAACCTCTACAAAATAGTGATGAAATTTTCACCCGTTTTTGGCGCGGGGATAATGCTCGAACGACAGAGGGAACAGGACTCGGGTTAGCGATTGTGAAAGCGATAGTCGGATTACATGGCGGATCAGCGAGTTTTGAACACCATGCAGGAACCAGTACCATTACCCTGAAATTTCCTACAATTAAGTAAGATGACAAATTTGTCATCTTACTGTCAGCCACTTTTGTCGTACTTTCGGTATAACTAATTTCATATCCTTTTTGCTATGGAGCGCATGATGAAAAAGTTACCTAAAATTCCCGCATCTCAAATCACGGATGAAACCCTCTTTTTTATGAAACGCCGTCAGCTACTTAAGGCTTTAGGCATTGGAGCTGCAGGTTTAACCGTTGCGACGACGGCTAATGCAGGGCTGTTTTCTTGGTTCGATGACGATACGCCAACACCTCCGATGACGCCAAGAAAACCTCTGACATTTATTCAACCTGAAGAGTTTCAGCCATCTTTAACCCTCACCCCTGAAGATAAAGTGATTGGTTATAATAATTTTTATGAATTTGGGCTCGGTAAATCCGATCCTGCCGAGAATGCCCATACTTTAGTCACGGATGAGTGGACGGTGACAATAGATGGCGAAGTGAATCGTCCCCTGACGCTTAATTTAGATGACATAAACACTAAGTTTCCCTTAGAGGAGCGCATCTATCGCATGCGCTGTGTTGAGGCTTGGTCGATGGTCATTCCATGGGTTGGCTTTCCTTTAGCGAAATTATTGGCTCTAGTCGAACCCACTAGCAAAGCTAAATATGTGGCTTTTGAAACACGCTACGCACCAGAACAAATGCCAGGACAAAAAAGTCGTTATATTGGTGGTGGTTTATCGTACCCCTATGTTGAAGGGCTACGCTTAGACGAAGCTATGAATCCACTGACTTTGCTGGCGACCGGCGTTTATGGAAAAACATTACCCAACCAAAACGGAGCACCGATCCGGTTGGTCGTACCATGGAAATATGGCTTTAAAGGGATTAAATCTATCGTCAAAATTCGCCTTACTGAGCAAATGCCTGACACGACATGGAACTTATCAGCGCCGAGCGAATATGGCTTTTTTGCCAATGTGAATCCAGATGTAAGCCATCCTCGTTGGTCACAAGCCACCGAACGTTTTATTGGTGCTGGGGGCTTAGGCCAAGTGACCCGCCAGCCAACATTGTTGTTTAATGGATATGGCGAACAAGTGGCAAGTTTGTATCAAGGAATGGATTTGCGGAGATATTATTGATGCCCCAAGACAATAAGTTCATTGTTGGATTAACCAAAGGGAGCTTTCATCTTATTGCTTTGCTCCCTTTGGTATGGCTGATTTTTTTAGTCGATACCCAACGGCTTGGAGCCGACCCTGCCAAAGATATCCAACATTTTACAGGAATAGCTGCTTTACGTTTGCTTGTTATTATTGTACTGATCCCACTGGTTGCGAAATTATTGCGATTTACTGCCTTGTTTCAGACGCGAAAATTACTGGGGTTATGGTGTTTTTTCTGGGCTGTGCTGCATTTAAGTAGTTATCTATTACTGGAAATTGGCATAAATAATTTGGTGCTATTTTTCGAAGAGATTTTTTCGCGGCTCTATTTAGTGATTGGCGCGATAGCTTGGTTGTGTTTATTGTTGATGGCAGTCAGTTCATTCAACCGTATACGTCTTTATTTGGGCATATGGTGGAAAAGAATTCATATGCTGCTTTACCCTACGCTCATATTGGCGCTTTGCCACTATACTTTGTCATTAAAAACCTTAACGCCTGAACCATTTATCTATTTAGCCATCGTGGGAAGTGCGTTTGCTTATCGCATGCGGAGCCAGCAAACACAACGAATAAAATCTTAATAAAGGTTGACGTTCTTTAATTGTATTCCTACCTGATATTATCTAATGCCAGTACTGAAGTTTCTCAGTATTAGGCATTCACTTTATCAAAGCACAAAATTACATGTGTGAAATATAATCTCTTAATACTCATTATTAGTGTAATAAATCCCCTGATTTTTAGACTGTGTTGGAATTTATTGGGTGCTAGTGATGATTTCTGTGGTATATAATTTCGATTATAAATTTTACGGTAATTTATAATTAATTTGTTGGTGTTTGTAAATAACAAGGTTAAGATAAATCTTAAAAAAATCTCATATAATTTACAAACACAAAATCTGAGTAAATCTACTTTTTTAAGTTGTATTTCGTGGTTGAAATTTAACCATAAAATACATCTCATTAGTAAAAAATATGTTTTAATATTTTTAAGTGTATCAAAATGTAATTTTTTGGGTGGTAAGCTTTGGTTTTTAATCTATAACATACTGTTATTTATATTATTAATTTAAGTGTGATTTTTTTTTGTTACATTTCTCCTATATTAATAGAGCGATAAATGTTTTTAATAGTAATCAATTTGCTCTATCGATTATACAAAATAAATAATCAGACATATAATAATCAAAAATTTTAGGACGGTATCTATGGTTCAGATTGGTGCCTATAATTAATTTTTAATATAAAGGTTAAATTAAATGACTTATTTTTCTAATGAGATAAATAAAGAAATAGGGCAGTATCTGAGAGGAATTAGAAAAGAGCGAAACTTAACAGGGGAAGAGTTGGCAAAAAGATTGAATATTAGTCAACAGCAGATATCTCGATATGAAACGGGAAAAACAAAACTGACATTTGAAATGATGGACACAATCCTTTTGATATTCAATAAGTCATGGAGAGACCTTTTTAATCATGTAATAGATAGATACGATAATGAAAGATTACAATGTATTATAAAAAATGAAAATAATTATTTTGCTATCTTAGATAAAGACACTAAAAAAATGTGGCGTTAATTCAGTTAATAAAAATCTAACCTATTTTACAAAGTGTAATCAGTAAATATAACTTGTATATATGATAACTTTATTAAAAATAATCATTAATTTAATTAAAAATAATGATTATTTTTATCTAAAGTTGTTATTAACAACTATTTGGCGAAACATACATTATACGAGTATTATACAGGATTAAATAATCATGAAATTGAATAAATTTGTAATGGGTGCTGTATTTGCATCAGGCTTTGCTTCGTTCGCAGCAATGGCTGCTTATACTGGTACACCTACTAACGGTACTATCGAATTTTCAGGTGAATTAGTGAATTCTGCTTGTGGTTTAAGTGAAGAATCAAGTCCTGTAAAAGTAAACTTTTATCAGATCCCTGTTTCTAATTTAAAAAATGGTGAGCGTGCAGGTAATATCAAGAAAGATATCGTTCTGCAAGGGTGTGATACTACCGTTGCACAAACTGCAACTGTAACTTATACACCATCAACTATTAACCCTAATGATAATACATTAGCGGCGTTCACTTCAGGTACTGCAAGTGGTGCTGGTATCGGTTTAAGAGACAATGGAAATAAAGATGTTGTTTGGGGACAAGCTTCTACAGCAGTTAATTTAACTGATGGTAAAACTGCAATTCCATTCGTTGCTTATTTAAAATCTGATAATGCATCTAATGCAGTAACTCCAGGTAGCTTTGATTCAACCATCAATTTTAAAATTGATTACCAATAATTTGTAATTGATTTTATACCAAGATGCGGAGTGTTAAATACTCCGCATTAATAAAATCTACCAATAACTAAATGGTATTATCCATGACTATTCGGGTTGCAAAAATAGCACTAGGCTCTAGTTTGCTATGGCCTCTATTAAGTTGGGGAATGACCGCCAATAACACCCCCGGTGATATTGTAATGCAAGGTGAATTAATAGAAGCCTCATGTACGATTGATCCTGAAAGCCGAGAACTTTGGGTTAATTTTGGTGAAATCAGTGCCCGAGAGATCACTCCTGAAGTCAATATGCTGGTGAGTAAGAATTTTGCTATAAAGCTCGTTGGATGTACGTTGCCTTCTAATGATAAAGGTAGTGCATCACGCGCGCAAATAACCATGATGGGAACATCTGTTAATGATGATCAACTTTTACAAGTAAGCGGCGATTCAGAGGGGTTTGGAATTCAGTTTAGAGACTCTCACGGCGAAATACTTAAACTTAATAGAAAAATGCCGGATTACACATTATTAGAAGGGCGCAATAGATTAGATTTTACTGCAATTTTAGTTGCTTATCAAAAGCATATTAAGGCAGGTGATTTCGCTGGAGTTCTAAGGTTTAGAATGGATTATTTCTAAAGCTAATAATAATTACATATAAAAGAGAATTGAGCTAAATCTCTAGCCTAATGAGTGAATACTGAGTAACTAAAATGATTATTTTAAATGGAAATATAAATAATATAAAAAAACTATTTGCAATATATATTGCAGTACTTTGCTATTCACCAAATATGTCTGCAAATGATCTTGTTGAGTTTAATGTTGACGTATTAGATGTTGGTGACCGTAACAATATTGATTTAACTCGATTCTCTAAAGATAATTTCGTATTTCCTGGGACATATTTATTAGATCTCTATATTAATGGACAATCATTGTCTCAGCAGAAGGTCACTTATATTACCGATCCTCACGATAGTGAAAAATCATTAGTTTGTTTTACCCCTAAGCAAATTGAAATGTTAGCGCTCAAAGAAGATGCGTTAAAAAAAATCCAAGCCATATCCCCTGAATGTTCAAATATTTTACCTATTTCAGGCGTTAAAATTAATAATCATGAAGGCAAACTGGATATCACTATTCCACAGGCATGGATGAAATATTCCGATCCTAGTTGGGTGCCGCCTGAGCGTTGGGATTCTGGGGTTTCAGGCCTTATATTTGATTATAACCTGACCGGGTCAGTTTCTCGTTCTTTGACGACACATACAAATAAACACTCATTATCAGCATATGGCCAAACGGGATTTAACTTGGGGGCATGGCGTTTTAGAGCTGATTATCAAGCTAATTATAACGAGCGTGGCGATAGAAAATTCGATTGGAACCAGTTTTATGCATATCGTCCTCTGATCCACATGGCGGCTAAGCTGACACTGGGTGAAATTTATCTAAGTTCTCAGGTTTTTGACACGATTCGCTTCACTGGTTTTAACCTTGCCAGTGATGAACGTATGTTACCGCCGAATCTACGAGGATATGCACCACAGATTAATGGTATCGCGAAAAGCAATTCAAAAATTGTTGTGACTCAAGCTGGGCGTGTCGTTTATGAAACGACGGTACCTGCGGGGCCATTCAGTATTCAAGATTTGCAAAGCTCAATCCGTGGAACCTTGGATGTCAAAGTTGAAGGTGATGACGGCGAGGTATCGACTTTTCAAGTTGATACGGCAAATATCCCTTATTTAACTCGCCCGGGTTATGTGCGTTACAACGCTTCGGTCGGTAAGCCATCTCGATTTAATCACAAGCCTGAGGGGCCAATGTTTGCCACGGGAGATTTCTCTTGGGGGCTGAGCAATAACTGGTCACTCATTGGCGGCCTACTTTTTGCGGGTAGGGATTACACTGCAATATCTGCTGGGTTAGGGCGCGATTTATCTATATTTGGTGCACTTTCTGCAGATATCACACAATCCATTAGCCGAATGCCGGGTGATAACACACAAACGGGTTCTTCTTATCGTCTGAGTTATTCAAAGTCATTTGATGAACTTAACAGTACGATTACTTTTGCGGGTTACCGCTTCTCGCAGGATAAGTTTAGAACGCTGTCGCAATATTTAGATGAGCGTGAAAACAAATATCTGGGTATTGGCCGTCAAAAAGAGATGTATACCGTTACAGGGAATAAAACTTTTTGGGCGGATGATCCTGATTGGAGAACGACAGTATTCTTAACTTATACCCATCAGACCTTTTGGGACCAAACATCTCAAGATAGATATGGCTTATCCGTGGGGCGAACATTTCGTCTAATGGGCATCAATGGTGTCTCAACCAATATTGCGGCTTACCGTTCTGACTATCGAGGTCGACGTGACGATAGCATTTCACTTTCGATTTCAGTGCCTGTTGGTGATAGCCGTTGGGCTGGATACGACTTGCAAAATAGTGGTAGTAAGACCAGCCATATGCTGTCTTACAGTGATAACAGGGATACGAATAATTTATGGCGAGTTAGAGCCGGCCGAAGCAGCGATGATCGCGTCCGGTTTGATGGATATTATCAAAAACGGACGCAACTTGCTGAAGTTAATACCAATGTGAGCTATCAAGAAAGACAAACGGCATCGATCAACGGGACATTGCGCGGTGGCTTCACTGCTACTAAGCATGGTGCTGCATTGCATAACAGCACCGGTACAACGGATACAGCAAGAATTATGGTCGATACCAACGGTGTTGGTGGCGTGCCGTTTAACCATGAAAAAACGCGAACTAACTGGGCTGGTATCTCTGTTGTGCCTGATATTGTCAGCTATTACAGCTTCGACACACGTATTGATGTCGATAAGTTAAAAAATAACGTTGATACCAATAAGGCGATCGCAACCTCGACATTAACAGAAGGGGCAATCGGTTATCAGCGATTTGATGTTGCACAAGGTGAAAAGCTCATTGCCACCATTCGTTATAACGATACGGTACCTCCGTTTGGTGCTGATGTGACAAACGCGGATGGAATTAACATTGCCATGTTAATGGAAAATGGGTTGGCGTACTTGATGGCAGTAAATCCTAAAGAAACGTTAACAGTATCTTGGGGTGGAAAAGCGCAATGTAAAATTCAACTGCCTGAAAAAATAAATTCGGGCATGTCAGTTTTGCTGCCTTGCCAATAATGTAATGACAGTTTGAAAAAGTATTCTATAAGGTAGAGAAAATGGCGATTCGTATAAATAAATGGGTAGGTGGTTTGCTAGTTATGATGGTTGGCGTAGGGCAATCATATGCAGGTATTTCACTGGATAGAACGCGACTGATTATTACAGGCGATGAAAATTCTGCGAGTGCTAATTTATCAAACACCAGCTCAAGTATTCCTTTTCTTGCTCAGTCATGGGTTGAAGATGCCAATGGAAAAAAAATTACATCGCCATTAGTTGTATTGCCACCATTACAGCGCATTAATGGGGGGCAAAAAGGGGTTGCTCGTGTTTCAAAAACAGCCGAGATAGATAAGTTACCTCAAGATCGTGAAAGTCTATTTTATTTAAATGTGCGCGAAGTTCCGCCAAAACCCGATAAACCGAATGTTTTACAGTTAGCGATGCAATCGCGTATTAAATTATTTTATCGGCCGACAGCCATTATTCCTAAATCTAGAAGTGCGGTTTGGCAAGACCAAGTCATATTTTATAAACAGGGAAATAACTGGCGTGCTGAAAACCCAACACCTTATTTTGTAACCATTATTAGCCTTAATAATAAACCAGTGGCAGAAGGTGGAAAAAAACTAACCGATTTCCCAGGGGTGATGATTGCCCCTAAATCGCATCTCGATATTAAGGTCAATAGTTCAGGCGAGAGTTTCACCATGATGTATGTGAATGATTATGGTGGTCATCCAGAACTTAAATACAGTTGTAGCGGAAATACGTGTAAAGCGTTACCACCAGAGCAACAGATTCGCTAGGAGTATTGATATGAACATTAGGTGCTTAGGGATCGTGTTATTGGGATTAGGAAGTTTCTCCGCAGTTGCAGAAATTGCGGATGAAAAGCTGTCTCGCCAAACATTGCTAGACGTACATAGTACTGTGCATTTGACAGGAAGCGTTTATGCATCACCTTGTGTTCTTGAATTAGAAACACAAGAGCAGTATGTCGATTTAGGTGACATCAATGCCAGAGAATTTCACCGCATTGGCGATAGAAGTACTCCTGTTGCATTTAATATTCGGCTCAAAGATTGCCAACGCGGGGCATCCAAGTCATTTGTGAATGCTGCTGGAGAGGCAACTCAAAATGCTCAGCGTTATTACTTGACGGGAGAAAGCGCAGTTTCATTGAGTATTGCGGGAGATACGGATTTTTTTAACCCTGATCTTGTGCGAGTTACAGGCGATGTTCGAGGCGCAGGATTACGTATTTCCAGTAAAGATCATCAAAACTTAATGGTCAATCAGCCAACAAGTTCATGGGTGATCAAACCTGGTGATAACAACATTACACTTAATGCCTCATTGGAATCTACAGCACAGTCTGTTTCAGCGGGAACTTTTAGCGGATTAGTTAGGCTAAAACTGGAGTATTTATAACCATGTTTGTATCCAACAACAAAAAACTAAAAGATATGACTATTGTGGCCGGTCTATTCACAATAGGGTTAATGCCGTTATCTGCTTTAGGCTTTCCTCACGGCTCCGCTATACCTGATGGGGGGACTTACACATTCGAAGCGACAATGAATAATCAGCTACTGGTCAATGAGAAAGATGCTGAAACAGTATTCAATTTTGATGTGGGTAACTGGCCTTTTTTCGATATTTACTGCCAAAGTTATATGAAGCCAGGAGGTCCTGGAAATTCAGATCCTGATTCAGGAATGACATTTGATTTAATGTCAACCATTCCTACATCAATGCAAAACCCAGGGTACCTGAACCTTAATGAATATTTTGATGTAAAAGTTGAAATTCAAATAGGGGGAAGGGTTGGTCAGAAAGTTACTGTCCCAGTGAAGGATATGTGGAATGGGGGATCTGACCCAATAGAGTGTACACCACCGAGTGTTAATAGCCGTGACTATGGCGTCGAGCTACGGACAGGGTCGAGTGGGACAATCACGTTTAGGCTGAAAAAACCGATTATTAATGGCATTACCATCAACCAAGCTGAGCTGGTACAGGTTTTTGCCAAAAAAGGCAGCCCAGCGAATGGCAGTACAGCTTATGCGCCAATCCCTTCAACTCGGGTTGTTTTAGGAGCAGGGATCATCACGGTTGCTGATGAGTGTACGATTAATGAAGGTAACCCAATTAATATTGATTTTCTTGATGTAGCAAATACGAGTGAACAGTTAAATGGAATTAATTATGCTCAGCCCTTTAAGATCCCAGTTAAATGTACCGGTGGAAGTTTTACGACAGGTGATTTAAATATCAAGCTGTCACTCTTACCGGGGGCGTCAGGCAGTGCGGATTTTAACCCTGATTATTTCGGTACGTTAAAAAACGGTGTGAAACGCACAAATCTTGGCATTGTGGTGACTGATAATGTGGCGGGTACATTGGTAAAACCGAATCAAGCATACCAAGTGCCTGACTTTATTAATAACCAAGGTACCTGGAACTTAACGGCTGCGCCAATAGCTGCGCCTGGTAGTAGTGTGGAAGAAGGTGAATTTACAAGTACCGGGACAATCCTTGCTGAATTCCAATGAGGCCGATCATGCGAAATAATAATCAGATAAAGCGTACAAAATATTTATTGTCGATTGGCTTATATTTATTAGTCTCGGGGCCGATGAGTGCGAGTGTGATCCCAACTAATATGGGAAGCTATTCATTCAGAGGCATGGTTATTGCTACGCCATGTCAGATAGCGCCGGGAAGTGAGAAGGTCCCTGTTGATTTTCAACAAATTTCGGTTAAAGACCTTTATAAAGAAGGTAAGTCGAAACCTTTAATTTTCTCAATCCATTTAACGAATTGTAATACGACCATATTTAAATCGGTGACAGTGACTTTTAATGGAATTGAAAATAAGAATCTTCCTGACCATCTTGCGATTAGTGACCAAAGTGAAGCTAGCGGAATCGGTATTGGGTTATTAAACTTAAATGAAACACCCATAGAATTGAATACGCCATCATTAGCACAAAATCTGGCAACAAATAATACGGAAATTCAATTTAAGGCTTATGTCGAGGCTGAGCCTGAAGCGAGAATTAACCAAACGATTACCTATGGGAATTTTTATAGTACTGCGTACTATACATTAAATTATCAATAACGAATGAAAACATGATGTTTGCAATCAAAATTAAAGATAATAAAAAAGAACGTTATCCATGGGTTCTTTTAAGTTTTGTCGTTATATTTTTTGGCATTATATTGCATATTTATCTGCCGAATATGGGCGGAACAGGTTTGTCATTACCATTCAATATAATTAGTGGTTTTTTTATTGCTTTTTTTATTGTAGTGGTTAGTATTACACAAATTAAAAATTCAAGATTATATTACTCTAAGTCGAGTAATTATATTACGATTGGATTGGTCTTATTATTAGGTTTGTGTTTTTTTGCGCCTAAAGATTACCAGTTTAATGCATACTTGACAGCATATTGGTTATTGGGCGCGTTATTTTTTTATCAAGCTTTACTGCAAATAAATATTTCAGAAACTGTATTGAAAATAATTGTTTGCAGTATATTATTTTCTGCTATTATTGAGAGCCTATTTTCAATAGCACAAATTTTTAATTTTTTTCCGATATCAGGGGATAGGCCATATGGCGTATTCCAACAAGTTAATGTTCTTTCTAGTTTTATTTGTGTTGGCATTGCCAGTGCAATAGGTATGTTTATTTTAATGAGAACTGTCACATGGTATGCGTCAGCCATTATTATTGTGAGTCTCGTTTTAATGAGCGTGGTATTGCCATTGTCTCAATCATTAACTGGATATTTAAATTTATTATTAATTGTTATTGTTTTTTATTTTTTTGCAAAGTATCATCGTAAATATATTTTTTATTCTTTAATATCGATTGTTATCGGTCTTATTATTGGCTATGGAATAAAAATTGGTTTTAATATTTCTGACTTTTCTGAAAGTAAATTACAGACATCGCACATTAGATGGGTGTTATGGCAGCATAGTTTATATTTATTTAGTGAAAATATTTTATTTGGTACGGGTGTTGGTAGTTTTGAATCTGTATTTTTAGAGCGCTTTGGTGGTGGGTTACTTGGAACCAGTGAAAGGGTCATATCACATCCACATAATGAGATATTACGTTGGATGGTTGAAGGTGGGGTAGTTGGCATTGCTGCGATATTGTTAGTTATTATTGGTAGTGGGTATCTACTTTATTCTTCATTAAAAAATAAAAATAATAATTATGTTTTTTTAGTTATTGCGTTACCAATTGTTTTTCATATGATGACAGAGTTTCCATTGTGGCTATCAATACCTCATGGGGTGGTATTGATACTACTAATACGTTGTGCCGATATTCCAACTAAAAAATATCATTTAAATAAAATTGTAGGGTATTGTTCGAAAACAATTATTGCGTTAGGTGGTTTGTTATCCATGGGGTTGCTGTATTTTACTTTGCAAACGCAGCAATATTTAACGTATATCGAAAAAACAGGGCAACAGTTTCTTCTTTCTATGAATGAGCCCGATTATAGCGAGTGGAAATATTACTTAATCAATGATCGTTATAAATTGGATCTCAATATGGGGTATTTGTTACGCTATAACGAGACACAGAACCCCTATTACTTGAATTTATTTTCGTCTTGGGCAGAAAGCTATTCTCGTTCTTGCCCAGATATTAATGTTTATTTTTCTTGGATTCTTGTTTTAAATGAATTAGGTGAGAAAGAGAAAGCAAAAAGCGTCAAAGGAAAAGCGATTTTTTTATTTGATAATAATGAGAAATTAGAAGGATTGAATTTTTAATTATTCACGTGGTAATTCGTGTGTTAATTAAAAATCTAAAGGATTTATTGGTGTTAATTATCAATAAATAGGGCGTTTTATTAATTAAAATCTATATTAAAGGAAATAACATGAAAAAGTTAAATGCTATCGAAGCTGCTGCTGTAGTTGGTGGAACAAAACAAGTTTGTACTGATTCTTACGAGAGCATCACTGTTGGTGGTGTTAAATCTTGCCAATTAGTAACGACTTGTACTGATAAGCACGGTAACAAAACATACAAAGCGAAAGCTGTTGGTGCATCAAACTGTGATGTAACAGCTCCATAGTATTAAATTTAATTTTTATTAATTGATACATGGGGAGTTATCCCCATGTATTTTTCGTACCTGAATGGAATTAACTGTTATGAATACTCGTTTTAAACCAATAACTATCACACTTTATACTCTATTTGTTATTATTGCTTCTTCACTCATGACGGTTTTGTTCTATCATATTTTTGTTTTTAATACTTTCTCAAATGATGATGCACAAGGCTCTTCTTTTATTGAATTTAATAGTGAACAAGTTCTGTTGAGTCCAATAAAAGAAAATAATAGCATCATAGAAGTCCTTTCTTATGGTTGCCATTATTGTGCAGTAAATCATGACAATGTCAGCCAATTCGAAAAAACACTCCCTGAGAATGTCAACTTTAAAGTCGTTCATTTAGCCATGGATAATAATATGGGACTGGCTGCCTATGCGCCTATTTTTGCGACATTGGAAGAGATGGGGGGGGAATCTCAATTACGTCAGGATCTTTATACTGCCGTTATCAACGATAAGCTTGATTTAGCTAATAAAGATGTCTTAAACCAATGGTTAAAACGGCATAATATTGATTCAACCCAATACCTAAAAACCAGTGAAAGCCAAGCCGTTCAAGAACGTCTAAAAAATATGCTTGAAATTAGCAAATTTTATCAAATTACTGGAACACCTGCCTTTATTATCAATAAACGCTATGTTGTTTACCAAGACCGTGATTTTGCAGACTTTACTGCCTATATGCTTGAGTTATTAGATAAAAGTAATAAGGAGTTACGGTGATCCGGTTTTTCATTGTCTGGACGGTATTTACAGCGAAAAACTGTTTGATGCCGTTTAAAAAAGGATATCAAAAACTCAATCATAGTGGACTTGCCTTTTTACGGTTGTTATTGCGCCGAGGCTATATCACATCGGTATTATTTGTTTCTAATTTATTATGTCGTGTAGGTTTATTAGGTCGTCAATATCGTAATCGGAATAAAGTCGCCACGGAAAACTTTCGTAGTTTAATGGAAACGAAAGGGCATATTAATATGGGCTGGATAGCCGTTCGACGCTTCATTTTGGAAGAGGCAGCCACATGGGGACAAAACCAAAAAATCATGGCGCAAGTTCGAGTTTGTACACTTGAACTTGATAGCGTCGTTGCGCCCTTACACCAACAAAATAAACCCGTTGTACTTGCTCCGTTGCATATGGTTTCTGATGTTTTAGCCACCATGGTTGGGGCGGGGGTGACTCCTGGGAATGCAACGGTGGTGGTTTCGTCGAGCGCAGAGCAGCAAAAGTATAACGCTTCGGCACGTGAGTTAGGCCAGGTGAATTTATCTTATTGTTCCATTCATCAGGGAAATAAAGTATTAGCTAGCCAATTAATGACTGCGATGACAGAAACGGCGGCAGGGCAAAAAAATATGATTGTTTTCCCTGATATTACCCCTGATTACACGGTTCAAACAGAGGAAGGGGCGTCGAGCAAATTATCGTGCCACTTATTTAACCGTGCAGCAAAGCTACACAATGGTGTTGTGCGTTTGTCCAGTGCGATTTCGGCACAGGTAGTTTTTTATCATCTGTACTACCAAAATGGTTTACAAATCAAGGTTTATCCGCCTGTTGCAGCAAAAGATGTTGCAACTCAAATGCCAGCCATCATTGAAAATGCGGTTCGTCATTATCCCAATGATTGGCTTTTATGGCATAGCCATTCACTTTATTTTATTAGCCATTAAATAATAATGAAAAATATTATTCCAAATTTTGTTTCTCAAGAAGAAACCAATGAATGTGGCTTAGCATGTATTGCGATGTTAGCACAAACCCAAGGTCTCAACGTTTCTCTTGAAACTCTGCGAGAGGTCTATCCAGCATCGGATCATGGAACTTCTTTGATTGACCTTTCGTCCATTTTAGCCAATTACGGTATTGCGACGACACCGGTGTTATTTGAGCACCAAGAGCTCAATAGTTTACCACTTCCCGCTATTTTACATTACGGAGCAAGCCATTTTGTGCTGCTTGCTTATCGCAAGGGAAATAACGTGTGTGTGATGAACCCTGCAATTGGGCAGCAGTGGCTACCTTTCTCTGCATTAAAAGCGGAAATCAGCGGTTATGCATTAATTTTAGAACCGGATACCGCGCTGGAAAAAATTGAATCATTAGCACCGGAAGACAAAAATGATGGGGCAGGGAAAAAAGCCCCTCATGCAATGAGCCTGAAAGAAACCTCAGAGATTCGCGGTGTTTATTGGTTGATGATATTCGCTTTTTTGGTTTCTTTAACGCTATTTTTAATGCCAGCCATGGTGAGCAATGCAATCAACCAAGCCTTTTCCGACGCCAAAAATGCCATTTTCCCTTATGGCTGGTTTATTGTTGCCTTTGTGGTTGCAACACTATTAGCCCTTGGTGTGAGAATGCTGAGTGAGAGATTCGTAAAACACTTTGTGTTGATTAAAAGTGGGGTTGGTTTCTCTCGTTTATTGAGTAATCCATTGCGATTTTTTGAAAAACGCGCACCCGGGGATGTTTTTAGCCGTTTTGTCGCTTGGCAGGGGGCATTAACCGAAAAAATTGAGCTGGATAACGGGCTACGAACGGATTGGGTTATTTGTGCGATAGCATTAGGTACCATGTTTTGGATTGCACCCGTATTAGCGGCTATTTCAGCTGTGGGTGTTACCGTGATGGGCTTAATTAGCGTATGGGCGATTATTCGTGATCGGTGGTATACCCAGCAGTTACAGCTAAAATCGGCAGAATTAAATGACTTTTTTATGGAGACGCTGCAAGGCATTCTGACCATAAAAACAGCAGGGATAGAAAATCAGCGTAAGGCGCAATTTGCATGGCTAAGTCGTGAATTGTTTACCTGTATACAACGCAGAAATGTGTATCAACAAATTAAAGATGGCATCTATCAATTAACTGGTAGTTTGGAGATGGTCATTTTTATGTTGGTGGTTTTACCCATGGTGGCCAATGAGTTAATTTCGTTGGGGGATTTCTTTGCTTATAGTTTCTTGCGTCAAATTTTTACCAATTATGTGACGCGTATTTTTTATGCGATTATACATAAGTCGCAACTGCATATTATTGATACACGCGCCCATTCTTTATTCCCTAAGAAAAGCGAGCAGGACACCGCACCATTCCACGAAAAACAAACCTCAGTACAAGGAAAAGCACCACACTTATCTTTCAAGGGGATCCATTTCAGTTATGACCCTGCAAAACCGATTTTAAATAATGTGTCATTAGACTTACCTTCAGGCACGCAGGTTGCCATTGTTGGGGAGTCAGGGGCAGGAAAAAGCACGTTATTACGTACCATTGCGGGTTTATTCAGCCCACAGCAAGGAGTATGCGAATCCAATGGTGAAGCCGTCAGTGTGCAGCAGCTTACGCAATTGGTTTGCTTGCAAAGCCAAGAAGATATTTTATTTAATGCGACCGTCTTAGATAACATTACGCTATTTGACCCTAACTTCCGCGAAAAAGATAAAAAAAGAGTCGAAGTGCTGCTTGATAAATTGGCACTCGGCGCAGTGATTACTCAATTACCTGGTGGGGTTAATGCGTTAATAAGAGAAAGCCATGCGGCGCTGTCACTTGGGCAACGTCAACGTTTGTTATTGGCTCGTTCGTTGTACAGTGCCCGCCCTATTTTGTTATTGGATGAGCCCACCGCCAATTTGGATGAAGAAACGGCGAAAATAGTCATGGCAACCATTCAGTCACATTGCCAGAAAACAGGTAAAACATTGATTGTTGTCACTCATAGTGAAGAGTTAGCGGCTAATTTCGATGCACTTTACCGAATCGTGGATGGGGAATTAAGTCTTGAGAACAGCACCAATAAAGCCCCTTGTGTCACAGCAGGCACGCCTCAATCTGAACCTTCTTTGTTAGCGGCAATGGAAGGAACTTCCTTATGACCTCCCGCCATGTAGCACCAAAATTGGGTTTAACGACCCAACGATTACGCACTTTAGGTGGGTTAGTGGCATTGCTTGTGCTGGTCGTGGTGATCGGCCGTTTTGTGTGGCAATCACCCGCCCCAGCATTGCATGAAAACGTAATTTTATCGGTGGAACGTGGCGATATTGAAAAAGTCGTCATGGTAACGGGGACATTAAAGCCCTCAATGCAAGTTAATGTAGGTGCTCAGGTTAACGGGCAAATCAGAAAATTATATGTAAAACAAGGCGACAAAGTGGTTAAAGGGGAGTTATTAGCAGAAATCGACCCAACTATCCAGCAGTCTGAGCTCAAAAATGCAACCGCCCGGTTATCCAGTGCTCAGGCGCAAAAACGGGCTGCGGAAGCAACTTTAATACAGTACATCAAAGCCTATCGGCGTCAGGTAGTGATGCAGCGAGATGGTTCTGGTATTCGCAGTGAATATGAACAAGCGCAAGCACAATATGAGGCGCAATTACAGCAGGTTAATGTTAATGAGGCGTTAATCACACAATCAGAAATGGATGTACAAACTGCACAAGCTAACCTCAATTTTACACGAATCATCGCGCCGATTAGTGGCGAAGTACTGGGTATTGTGGCGAACGAAGGGCAAACCATCGTTTCTTCACAGACGGCACCGACCATTTTAGTGTTGGCGAACCTAGATAAAATGCAGGTTCAGACACGAATTTCGGAAGCAGATATTCAAAAAATCCACCCAGGCCAACCCCTCACATTCTATGTGATCGCGGACCCTGAAACGCACTACGAAAGTACGATGGGGTATGTTCAACCCATTCCCCCTGAAGCGCTTGATGAAAATAACAATAATTCTGGTGGGCAACAGAACAGTGCAATTTATTACAACGGAACGTTCGAGGTTGATAACGCCGATCGTGCATTAAAGACATCAATGACAGCGCAAGTATTTATTCGTGTTGCACAAGCGAAAGATGCTTTACGACTCCCCGTTAGTGCTCTGGGGCGAGCTGTAGGTGCAAACCAATATGAAGTGACTGTGATCAACAATGAAAAACCGGAAACTCGCACCATCAAAGTGGGGATTAATGATCGCCATTTCGTCGAAGTACTTGAGGGCATTAGCGAGGGCGAACAAGTTGTTATTCAATCAGATAATGTGGCGAGTTAATGATGGCGACGACACGAAATGTATCTTTTACCCGTCCTCTGATTGAACTTCATCATGTTTACCGTGAGTTTTCAGCCGGTACGCAAACTATTCCTGTTTTGAATGATATTTCGCTATCAATTAACCAAGGGGAAATGGTCGCTATCATTGGCGCATCAGGTTCAGGTAAATCGACTCTGATGAACATCATTGGTTGTTTAGATAAGCCTTCTCAAGGAGAAGTGTTGATCAATGGGATTGCGGTTCATGAGGTGAATAGCGATCAGTTGGCAGAATTACGTAGCCAATATCTTGGGTTTATTTTTCAGCGTTATCACCTAATGCCTTACCTGACTGCAGAAGAAAATATTGCGATCCCAGCTTTATATACGGCGATGCCAGAAGATGAGCGGAGCGCTCGAGTTGCTTTATTAGCAGAAAAGTTAGGGTTACAAACGCGCTTGGATCACAAACCTTATCAATTATCTGGTGGGCAACAGCAGCGTGTCAGTGTCTGCCGCGCCTTGGTTAATGGTGCGCAAATCATTCTTGCGGATGAACCTACAGGGGCATTAGATAGCGCTAGTGGCCACGCATTGATGGATATTTTACATCAACTTCATCTCGATGGTCACACTGTTGTGATTGTGACCCACGATAAAAATATCGCTCAGCAAACTCAGCGAATTATTGAAATTAGTGATGGAAAAATTGTTTCTGATAAGCAGAACCAAGCTCAGACAGACACAAAACAACGGAACCAGCTTCCTTCTGTTGAAGATAATGGCCGTGCATCGGTGTGGCGCAATATTATTGAGTCTATTCGTATGGCATGGCGGGCCTTACTCGGTCATCGCATGCGTGCATTTTTGTCGATGTTGGGAATTATCATCGGTATTTCTTCTGTGGTGTCATCAATGGCCGTGGGGGAAGGGGCAAGACGCTCCATCATGGATGAAATTGGGAAGCTTGGCAGCACGACTCTGGAAATTCGCCCTGGTACTGGGTGGGGGGCTAAGCGGCCTGATATGGAGCGTGCATTATCGTTAAATGATGTTAAAAGTCTAAAGCAGTTGCCATGGATTGAGTCTGTTTCCCCCGTCGCGAGCAGCATGACGATGGTCGTTAATAAAGGCTTGGATAACTCCATCATGCTTAATGGCGTTTCAGAAGAGTATTTTGCGGCACAAGGGTTTCAGCTTTTACATGGCAGTTTCTTCAGTACGCTCGATATGGCAGACAGCGAACCCGTTATTGTGTTGGATGAAGGAAGCCGAGAGGTACTTTTTCAGCCAGAAGAAGAGCCGTTAGGGCAAATTGTGCAGATTGGTCATTCACCATGGCGAATTATTGGTATTGCCCGTAAACCGGGGCCCAAAATGTCGAGTGGCTTTGTTATGGGGTGGGTGCCTTACTCATCGTTACAGCAACGTGTGGTCGGGGACAAACCCATTGAATTTATTTCGTTGCGCTTCCCTGAAAACTTAACTTCTCAACAAGCTGAATTACAGGTTGAGCGTTTGTTATTACGCGAACATGGTAAAAAGGACTTTTTTATTGAGTCGGATGACCAGCTCGCAAATGCATTACAAAAAACATCCGACTCAATGTCATTACTGATCACTTCGATTGCCGCTATTTCCTTATTGGTTGGGGGCGTTGGGGTGATGAATATCATGTTGGTTTCTGTGACGGAACGAACTCATGAAATCGGGATCCGCCTTTCCGTCGGAGCGCGTCCTCAAGATATTATGAACCAATTTTTGATAGAAGCCGTGATGATTTGTTCGCTTGGCGGGTTAATTGGTATTGTCGGTGCATGGTTAGCGGGGTGGGTTTTCTCTTATTTCACCACTGAATTTACGATGGTATTTACCCTGTTCCCCGTTTTATTAGCGTGCGGTTTCTCCGCTCTAATTGGTTTGGTTTTTGGTTATTTTCCTGCTCGTCGGGCTGCCAAACTCAACCCAACGGAGGCATTGGCACGCGAATGAATATCAAATCACTTTATATTATTTCTGCTTTATTTTTGCTAAATGGTTGCGGCAGTTTTACGCGTACGGAATACCAACGCCCTGAGCTCACTTTGCCACAGCAGTGGGATGATAAAATACGCCAATCCGGTGCAAATGACGTGATGACATCAGTTCAGGCATTGAACCTAACTGAAAATTGGTGGGATAACTTTAAAGATCCTCTGTTATCCCAACTGATCAATCAGGTATTAGAAAATAATAATGATTTAGCCACAGCGGCAATTAAATTAAAGCTGGCGCGAAGTACGGCTGGGCTAGCAAATACCAATATAACCCCAGATTTCTCCCTTGGGGGCTCAGCAAGTAATACAAAATCTATACGTCATGGAACCTCCCCCCAAGAGAGTTATAGCTCAAATCTAACTTTAAATTATGAAATCGATTTATGGGGAAAACTGGCACGTATTCGTGAAAAGAATGAGTGGGAAGCAATAGCAACCGAACAGGATTACCATGCAACAGCATTAGTGGTTATTAATACGACTGCACAATTATATTGGAATATTGCACTGTTAAATCAACAGATTGATAACCTGATTGCGAGCCAAAAGATTGCAGAAAAAAGCCAGCAGCAAATTAAGTCATGGTATTTAGCAGGAAAAGTTAGCCAGCTGGATTTCTTACAATCACAGCAAACTGTGATTAGTCGAAAAAATGAATTACGACGGCTCATTAAAGAACGTGACAGCTCCCGTAATGCATTAGCGCTATTGTTAAACCGCCCTGCAGAGCAACATGTGCGTGAGCTCACCGCACTTAATCGAAATCAACGGATTGAAATTCTTAACGCGACACCGTTGGCCGTATTAGCACAGCGGCCGGATATTCAAGCTGCCGAGTCACGTTTACGTTCCGCGCTTGCTGATTCTGACGCTGCTAAATTGAACTTCTACCCGACACTGTCTTTGCAAGGTGCGCTTAATGCGGGTAGCCAGCTGTTTTCTCAATGGTTTAGTGACCCGACACGTGTTGTTGGGGGTTCGATTTCTTTGCCATTTATTCAGTGGAATACGGTGAAATTGACCATTGAACAATCCGACTTACAAGTGCAACAAGCTGCAGTGGCATTTCGTAGTGCGGCTTATACCGCCTTGTCAGAAGTCGATAATGCGATGGAAGCCCGTTTTGCTGCGGATGAAATTCGTCAGCAATTACAACAGTCATTATCACTTAGCCAGCAGCGGCTAAAGCTAACCAGCAGCCGTTACCGAGCAGGTGCCGTGGATTATCAAACACTGCTTAATGCGCAAGATGACCTTTTAACTATTGAAAATTCATTAGCTCAAAATCAATACGATTATCTTTATGCAACGCTACAGCTTTGGTTAGCACAAGGTGGCGGTAGCGCCCAACAGGAGGACAACCCATTATGAACCAAAAATCTCACTTTAAGCGCGTTGTTGTCACAGGTTATGGGGCTGTCACTCCTTTGGGGGATACGGCTTCAGCATGTTGGCAAGCGATTATGGATAAAAAGCTCGGTTATCGTTACGTTGATAAAACTGCACAAAATATCCACAGCCATTTTTTAGGGCTTATTGATAATGAACCCAGCTTAAAAGGGGTTCCTGCGGCTATTCGTCGTCGTTTACCACGCCATACGCGTTTAGCCTTGGGGGCAGCGCGAGAAGCCATGGATATGGCCTTCGCAGGCACGCCATTAACTGATTTTTATGACCCACTGATGTGCGGTGTCATTATGGGAACAGGATGGGCAGGGCTTGATGAAAGTTATATGTCGGTCAGTGAATTCGAAGCGACAGGGATGACCTCGCCTTTCAACTGTTTTTATGCAATGCCAAATGTGACAACGGCGGCTTGCAGCCAGTTTTGGAACTTGCGTGGATATCAAAACACGACCATCGCGGCTTGTGCGACAGGCACTATTGCGATTGGTGATGCTTTTGAAGCGATTCGTCATGGACGAGCCGATATGATGCTCGCTGGTGCAGGAGAGTCCTTGCGGACAGATTGTGCTGTATGGAATATCGATGTTCTTGGTGCTTTAACACGTGAAGCGGAAGACCCGACTCGTGCCAGTTGCCCATTTAGCGCAGATCGTAGTGGTTTTGTCCTTTCTGAAGGTGCGGCCGTGTTGTGTTTAGAAGAGCGTGAGAGCGCTATTTCTCGTGGGGCCACAATTTTGGGCGAGATTACGGGGTATGCAAATTTTTCTGATGCTTTTGATTTTACATCACCAGCAGAAGATTGTGTTGCTCGGGTGAAAACTATTGAAATGGCTTTACAACAAGCGGGAGCCGCTCCTGAATCTCTCGATTATATCAATGCCCATGGGACCTCAACAGCTCTTAATGACTTAAATGAAACAGAATCATTGAAAAAGGCATTAGGTGCGGCAGCTTACCAAGTCCCAATATCCAGTACGAAATCCTATACCGGACATTTAATCGCCGCTGCTGGTAGCTTTGAAACCATTATTTGCTTGCAAGCGATGGCGCATGGCGTGATGCCCGCAACCGCTAACTTACATCACCCGGACCCGCAATGTGACCTCGATTATATTCCTAACGAACACCGTATTGGTGAAGTTAAGCGTGCACTAAACCTGAGTTTTGGCTTCGGTGGGGCAAACGCGGCGCTGATTTTAGAGAAAGCGTTATGAGAACGTTACGTTATACCCTTGAGGATGCAAAACAGTGGGCATCATTTTCTGGTGATGATAACCCGATTCATTTCGACCTTGAATGGGTCAAAGCGAAGGGCGGAGATCAACTGAGTGTGCATGGCATGCGTGCACTACTCGATGTGAAACAATTCGCGAGTGAGTCATTAAATCACCCATTATTGGCTTCACAAGAGGTTATCGACTCTGAGTTTATCAAATGTGTCGTGCGGTTACGCAATCCGCTATGGAACGATAAAGATTATCAATTAGTTGCACGAAATAAAGCGGGATCGGTGGCTTTACTCTCTTCTGATGAGCAACAAAACTGCTTAACTTGCCAATTGTCACTCACCCCTCCACCGGTATTACATGAAATCGCGAATGAAATAATGATTTCGACCGCAGAGATGGTGAAATTGCAGTCAATATTTTCTCAGTTTTCCAACGAAATGTATGAATGGCAGTTTATTGACGCAGTTTTGTTCTGGTACTTAATTCATGATAGCTCGTTATTTGAACAACAAGAGATTGCACAATGGTTGCCGGTCGGCTCAACATTGAAAGATATTTTTTGCCGTTATCCTATCGTACAAACCCACCAAGAGGTGGTGTTTGACCGTGAACTTCTAACGAAATGGGCTCCTATCACCTCTCCTGAGCCTATTTACCTACGTATTTTGCCGGCCTTAGTGATCGCGGATAGTGAGAGTGGTCGATTAGTGAGTATTAGTATCGCCGCCCGCTACAGAGAAAAAATAATAAATAATTCAATAACATTGAAAGTTAATTCAATAACTCAATAAGAATGCAAGGATAAAACAAATGAGCCAATATCAAGAAATTTATATCAAAATTAGTGACATGATCTGTGATGCAAAAGATTTAGAAGCAGAAGAGTTGAATGCGGAGATGACTTTAGTCCAGTTAGAGTTCGATAGCTTAGATTATGTTGAACTTATGGTGCTTGTTAAACGTGACTTTAATGTTGCTTTAGATGCGGAATTTTTCCTAGAACATCCAGAAATTTCGGTGAAAGCGCTGTGTGAACATATTGATAAGGAGTCGAAATCTTAAAATGGCAAATAATCAATGGATACTCGTGACGGGAGGAAGCCGGGGAATTGGGCTCGCACTAGTTAGTGAATTGCGACGCCACTGGAATGTGGTTTTTACTGGGCGTAGCGTTGATGGCGTTAATGAAACACAAGCGAATCTTGAAAACCCCAATTTAGATACATGGGTGAAAGGATCCCCGTGTGATGGTAAGAATGAAGCACAAGTTGACGCGCTTTCTAGCTCGTTATTGGAACAATTTGGGGCTCCTACGGCTATTATTCATAATGCGGGTATCACTAGGGATGCCTTACATATTCATCAAGATGCTGAAATCTGGCGAGATGTGCTAGAGAATAACGTCATTTCCGTGATGAATTGGCACCGTAAATTATTACCTGCAATGTTGATGGCGGGGAGCGGCTCAATCGTATTGATGTCATCAATTACTGGGTTAAAAGGCAATATTGGCCAAACAGCTTATGCGGCGAGTAAATCAGCGATGATGGGGTTGACGCGTTCATTGGCTCATGAAGTCGGGCGTTTTGGGTTACGTGTGAATTGTATTGCTCCGGGGCTTATTGATAGTGATATGACCCGTGCAATGCCTGAAGCTAAATTAAAAGCTATGTGCCAAAACATCCCGTTACGCCGCTTAGGGCAACCCCAAGAAGTGGCAGAGCTAGTTGAATTTTTGATTGGCAATAGCAGCCAGTACCTAACAGGTCAAACATTGGTCTTAGATGGTGGATTAACGGCGTAATTGCCCGTTTTAAGTGCTGTTAGCAGAACAAATATTCACTCGATAATTCATATTTTATATTTCCCCTTAAACGTTTTAGTCAATTTTCGTTTAAGGGTTTTTTTTATGAATTGAGACTCGGAAATAAATGAAAAACAGTAAACTCAAGTTAAAGAAGAATGGAATATATTTATTTCAATTTAATTCATTATTAAACATTAAAAATAATTATATTAATTTTAATTTGGCTTGAATGACTCGATATAACGCATTAAAACCACACAATTTATATTGGATTATTGATCGTGCACAATACCTCACGGTGCCTCGGTTATAGAATGGTAATTGGAAGTCGATAAATAAATTAAAGATAAAAATAAATTTCAAAAAAGCCATTTTAAAACTTTGAAGCAATGTTAAGTGAGGCAGATATGAGTAAAGCATTATCTGAGGGAGTACTCCAATCGGAGATCAGCCGCAGGAAGCTAATGCAAACCAGTACCGTCGGGGGACTCGCACTTGCAAGTGGAGCGCTAAGTTTACCTTTTAATAGTGTTGCTGATATCAGTGAAATCACACCCAAAACAGCCATACCTGAAGAAAAAATAGTTTGGAGCGCATGTACCGTTAACTGTGGGAGTCGCTGCCCACTGCGTATGCATATTGTTGATGGTGAAATAAAATATGTCGAAACCGACAACACCGGCGATGATGTTTACGGAAATAAGCATCAAGTTAAGGCCTGTCTACGTGGGCGCTCAATGCGCCGTCGTGTCTATAACCCTGACCGCTTGAAATACCCGATGTTGCGCGTTGGGGCACGTGGTGAAGGTAAATTCAAACAAATTAGTTGGGATGAAGCCTACGATTTAATCAGCGATAATCTAAAACGGATTATTGCCGATTATGGCAATGAAGCGGTGTATTTGAACTATGGAACTGGCACATTAGGTGGCACAGTCGCACGTTCATGGCCGCCAGCGAATTCACCTATCGCCCGTTTGATGAACTGCATGGGCGGCTATTTAAACCATTACGGTACCTATAGTACAGCACAAATCAGCTGTGCGATGCCTTATACCTATGGTAGTGGGGCAGGTAATAGCGTTTCCGATATCGAAAACTCCAAGTTGGTGGTTCTGTTCGGAAACAACCCTGCCGAAACCCGTATGAGCGGTGGTGGGATCACTTATCAATTAGAGCAAGCGCGTGAGCGTTCTAATGCAAGAATGATAGTGATCGACCCGCGTTATACCGATACTGCTGCTGGACGAGAAGATGAGTGGATCCCGATCCGCCCCGGAACAGATGCTGCATTAGTGGCAGGAATCGCCCATGTATTGATCACTGAAGATATGGTTGATCAACCCTTCTTAGACCAATATTGCGTGGGTTATGATGAGAAAACGCTACCCGCAGATGCTCCGAAAAATAGCCACTACAAGGCATATATTTTAGGGCAAGGGGATGACGGTGTAGAAAAAACACCACAATGGGCTGCACAAATCACCGGTATTCCTGCTGATAAAATCATCAAATTAGCACGTGAAATTGGTTCCGCAAAACCTGCTTATATTAGCCAAGGTTGGGGGCCACAACGCCATTCGAACGGCGAGCAAACCGCACGTGCGATTGCGATGTTACCGATTTTAACCGGTAATGTTGGTATAAATGGGGGAAATACGGGGGCTCGTGAAGGGAACTATGATATTCCATTTGAGCGGATGCCAACATTAAAAAATCCAGTCAAAGCAAGTATTTCCGTATTTTTATGGACTGATGCGATAGAGCGCGGCCCTGAAATGACTGCAACTCATGATGGGGTAAGAGGTAAAGATAAACTGGATGTTCCGATTAAGTTTATTTGGAACTACGCCAGCAACAGTTTAATCAATCAACACTCTGATATTAATAAAACGCATGACATTCTTCAGGATGATAAAAAATGCGAAATGATAGTAGTGATTGATAACCATATGACGGCTTCAGCGAAATATGCGGATTTAGTCCTGCCAGATTGTACCGCGTCTGAACAGATGGATTTTTGCTTGGATGGTGCCGCTAGTAATATGGGCTATGTGATTTTCGCTAGCCAAGCCATTGAACCACGTTTTGAGAGCAAAACGGTGTATGAAATGTGTACACAAATCGCACGCCGTATGGGGGTTGAAGAGAAATTTACCGAAGGGCGAACCCAAGAAGAGTGGCTACGCCATTTGTATGAAATTTCACGACAGAAGTTACCTGAGCTACCTGATTTTGAGACATTCCAGCAGCAAGGGATTTACAAAAAAATGAACCCACAAGGGCATGTCGTGGCACACAAAGCTTTCCGCGAAGACCCAATTGCGAACCCATTAAATACCCCGTCAGGAAAGATTGAGATCTATTCATCACAATTAGCGGATATCGCGAAAACATGGACGCTAGCGGAAGGTGATTTGATATCAGCACTCCCAATGTATTCCCCAGGCTTTGAAAGCCATGATGATAAGCTCACCGAAAAATATCCACTGCAATTGAGTGGCTTCCACTATAAATCGCGCGTTCACTCCACTTACGGCAACATTGATGTGCTTAAGGCTGCTTGTTTACAAGAGATGTGGATCAACCCTATTGATGCAAAACGTCGCAATATTAAAGATGGTGACATAGTGCGTATTTACAACGATAGAGGGGAAGTGCAGATCGCTGCCAAAGTGACTCCACGCATTATCCCAGGGGTTGTTGCAATGGGGGAAGGGGCTTGGTACGCACCTGATGAAAACAAGGTGGACCATGGTGGTAGCCTAAACGTCCTGACGACTCAACGCCCGTCACCGTTAGCGAAAGGTAATCCGCAACACAGTAATTTGGTTGAAGTGGTAAGGGTATAGGGAGATAAATCATGACAACACAATATGGTTTTTATATTGATTCTGCACGGTGCACGGGATGTAAAACTTGTGAATTAGCGTGTAAGGACTACAAAAATTTATCTCCTGCGGTGAATTTTAGGCGCATTTATGAATATGCGGGGGGAGATTGGCAAGAAGATAACGGTGTGTGGCATCAAAACGTATTTAGTTATTATTTGTCGATTTCATGTAACCACTGTGAAGACCCTGCTTGTGTGAAAGTGTGCCCAAGTGGCGCGATGCACAAACGTGAAGATGGCTTTGTCGTTGTGGATGAAAGTGTGTGTATTGGTTGCCGCTATTGCCATATGGCCTGCCCATACGGTGCGCCGCAATTTGATAGCGAAAAAGGGCATATGACCAAGTGCGATGGTTGTTATGAACGTGTTGCCGTCGGTAAAAAACCGATTTGTGCCGAGTCTTGTCCACTGCGTGCATTAGACTTTGGTCCTATTGATGAGTTACGTGAGAAACATGGCAATTTGGCAGAGATTGCGCCACTACCAGAAGCGCACTATACCAAGCCCAATATTGTCATTAAACCCAATGCCAATAGTCGCCCTGTCAATGATACGACAGGCCATTTAGCCAATCCTCGGGAGGTATAACATGGGCAATGGATTACACGAATGGCCGCTGATTTTATTTACGGTATTAGGCCAAAGTATTGCAGGTGGCGTGATTGTGACAGGGCTTGCTTGGTTATCGACAGATGATAAGCCACAAAAACAGCGCATTGTGAACGCAATGTTCGCGTTATGGGTATTGATGGGCTTAGGATTTTTGGCATCGATGATGCATATGGGCTCACCGATGCGTGCATTTAACTCGATGAACCGTGTGTTTGCGTCATCATTAAGTAACGAAGTGTTGTTTGGCTTCATTTTCTTTGCTTTGGGCGGCTTATGGTGGCTGTTATCTGCAATGAAAAAGATGCCAACAGGGTTAGATAAAGTGTGGTTAATCATCACCATGTTGATGGGGCTGTTATTTGTTTGGGCAATGACACGAGTTTATATGATAAGCACGGTGCCAACATGGAACACACCACATACCACTATCGGCTTCTTTATGACCCTGTTTGTTGTCGGACCAATCTTAGGCACTTTGCTATTACGAGTAGCTAAATTTCCGTTTAATAGTGGTAAATTAGCGGCGATTAGTATCGTGGCTTATATTGTGACTATCGCGTCGGTACTACTGCAAAGCGGAGAAATTGCGCTAATTGCCACTTCTGTACAAAAAGCAGTGGATTTAGTCCCTGATTTTGGTGTTTTACAAGTGATACGTTTAGTGGTGACCAGTCTCGGGTTGCTGCTATGGATTTTGCCTGTTGTGCGACAAAATCAGCCTTCGGTATTGAGTTTACTTCTTGGTACCGTGCTGGTACTGATTGGTGAATTTATCGGTCGTGGGCTATTCTATGGTTTACACATGACAGTCGGCATGGCTGTGGCTTAATTGGTAAACCTTTCAGCGCAGGAGATGGTTTCCCTGCGCTGATAACTTCAGAGACAATCAAATATGCAAGAAGCACGCTTTCTTGAACACGTCGCAGTGACAGGGCGAGTTCTGGGGTCCTTATTTTATTTCTCACCAGAAAATGAAAATAACGCAGAGATTATCACGATTCTTCAGGAGCCGACTTGGCATGAAGAATGGCCATTTGCCTTACCTTCTTTAGCGAAAATTAGCCAGCTTTTGCAATCCAGTGCTCAGGAGAATGAACCACTGAGTGAAGCATGGCAGCGCTTGTTTATCGGGCCTTATGCTTTACCCGCGCCTCCTTGGGGCTCAGTCTGGCTAGACAAAGAAAGAATTGTTTTTGGTGATTCAACCGTTGAGCTGCGCCAATGGATGCGAGCCAAAGGTGTTGAACCCGTAACGACACAAAAAGAGCCAGAAGACCACTTTGGGCTGATCTTGATGTTAGCGGCTTGGCTCGCTGAGCAAAATCGCAGAGCTGATTTAGAAGAGTTACTCGCTTGGCATCTATTACCTTGGTCGGCACATTTTCTCGAAGTATTGATAGATTCGGCTAACAGCGATTTTTACCGTGCATTAGCAATATTGGCAAAAGAAACATTGGATGGATATCAACAACAATTAACTTTACCTATATTAGAGAAAAGCGTGTACCTCAGTGGAAATGGTACCCTGTAGCATTTTGTTTTTCATTGGCAATAAATTTATCTAATTCAATTGCCTGCAATTAATCTATGGATAGTGGTACTATGGATTATTGCTGCGATTTTTAGGTGACTAACTCAATATGAATGATGCGCATTTATCTTTGATCCAACAACTTTGTACTCGTCTTGCTGAAATAGACAATACACCTTTATATGTAAAATTTGCTGAAACGGTGAAATTTGCCGTGCGAACAGGGGTTTTACATCAAGGTGATATGCTGCCCAGTGAAAGGGAGTTAGGTCAACAAACAGGCGTGTCGCGTATTACCGTTCGAAAAGCGTTAGAGTTACTTGAGCAAGAAGGCGTTATCATTCGGTCACAAGGCTACGGTACCCAAATTAGTGATAAGTTTGAGTATTCGCTCAAAGAAGCTAAGGGTTTTTCACAACAAGTTGTTTTACTTGGAAAAAAACCAAACACACTTTGGGTCAATAAAAGTATCGTGCCTTGTTCACAGGAAGTCGCAGAGTCGCTAGCGCTCCCCATCAATAGTGATGTATTTATGTTAAAACGCATTCGTTACGTGGATGAGCAGCCTGTCTCTATTGAGGAATCATATGTTCCTATTGGGCTGATTGGTGACGTAGACGATATTGGTTTATCTTTGTACGATTATTTCCGCAGCCAAAATATTTATCCTACGCGAACAAAGAGCAAGGTAAGTGCTCGAATGCCAGATGAAGACTTTCAAACGCACATTAAATTAGAAAAGACCGTGCCTGTTTTAGTGATTAAGCAGGTGGCTTTCGACCATAAAAATGTCCCTATTGAATACAGTTTCAATCAATGTCGTAGTGATATGTATGTATTTGTATCTGAAGAATAAAAAGAGGGATGACCTCTTTTTATTCTAATGATTAATATTGCTGTAAATACGCGGCGAGTTGCTCAGACGAAGGCGCACAATCACCTCCTCGATGGCTAACAACATAGGATGCGACAGCATTTCCAAGTAATACGGCATCTTGTAGTGCCCAGCCGGACGCCAATGCAGCAATCACGCCTCCTGCATGGCTATCCCCTGCACCAATGGTATCGACAACGGTAGTTTTAAATGGTGCCACCCAGCCTGATGAACGACAACTTTCTTGAAAGAACGCGCCTTCTTTGTCGACTCTAACAATCACGGAAACTGAAAATTGAGAATGCCAAATATTGGCTAATGCTTCTGTATCCATTCCTTGGTGTGCGATATCAGGGAACAGCGTGACGATATGTTCGACTTCTTGACGGTTCAATGAAATGATAGGTTTTAAAGCCATCAATCGTAATAATTGTGTTTTCGAAAGGTCGGCGATCCGAGGGCCAAAATCAATAAATAAAGTGACGTTATCGGAGAGTGATTCCAGCCATGAAAGCAGAGTTTCGCCACATTTTGCTGCTAATTGGTAACCAGAAAGATAGATAATGGTGTTAGATGTAATTGGTAAATCATCTAATGTATGGCGTTCCCACTGGTTTTCCACACCGCTAATTGAAAGAAATGTCCTTTCTCCATCGGGTTCAACCAAGGCTAAACACCAGCCATTATCACCTTTATTCGTTTCTATAACTGAACTCACACCTTTTTTATTGAGTTGGTTGCGGATGATATCTGCCCATACACCTTGCCCAATAGGTAATGCATTGAGTGATTGGATACCAAGGCGTTGCAAGGCCACAGCAATATTCAGAGCACATCCACCGATATTGACACTTTGTTGGTGCAATTCGATGTCACTTCCGCGATAAGGCAGTGAATACGCATCTGCAATCACATCAATAACGGCTGCGCCAATCAGGCAGACAGGACGATGCTCTGCTTGCAATGGAAGATGGGCAATAAGTTCAGCGGTTTTCATAAGCTTTTTCTCTTGCAGTTCTCAATGCCATAAAGGCTTTGCTATACTGTGTAAAATCAAGTTGATTCACATCATCTAATTGTTTTTTAAGTTGTTTGTCGATGGCATCAATGCCATGCAGTGCGCCACAAATGGCGGTGGCCATTGCCCCTATAGTATCGGTATCTCCCCCTAAATTAGCACACAGAATGGCACAGCGGTTGGGATCGGTTTCCGCTAATTCAACCATAGCAATGGCGGCAGGAACTGACTCAATGGTGCTAGTACCAGCGCCAACGAGTTGATAAAGCTGTTCCATTGCTTGCTCGGTGCCAATTGTGTTTTTCACCGTGTGTAAAGCAAGTTCAATACGTGCAGCTATTGATGGGCTAAAGGTTGTGACGTGTTTTTCTTGTGCTAATTTCGCAATAGCGGGTAATTGGTCGCGAATTTGCGACCAATTTTCGCCATCTATCGCTTTAGATATTGCCCAAGCGATAGCGACCGCACCTGCAATTGCTACATCCGATTTATGAGTTGGCGATGAGGCGAGTGTAATTTCATCAATAAATTCATTAATAGAATGAGTTGGCAGTAAACAACCGAGTGGGGAAACTCGCATTGCGGCACCATTTGTCATGCCGTTGTTTTCTAACTGAGAAATTGGAGTCCCTTGTTTTATTGCATTTAATGCAATTTTAGAGGTTGGCCCTAGGACATTTTTGTTAAAGGCATCAAATTGCTCTGCCCATTTTAGAATATTACGTCCAATAAATTCAGGGTTTACTTTGCCACCACATTCTATAATCGCGTCCGCAAGTGCGAGGGCCATTGAGGTATCATCTGTAAATTCTGCCGTATTGAAGTAGCAAGCTGCATTATTTTCTTTTGGCCCAGGTAAGAAGCGGTCTATCCAACCAAAATGTGCTTTAACACGAGAACGAGGCCATAATTCAGAAGGCATTCCCATTGCATCACCTAAGGCTTGGCCATAAAACGTGCCTAAAATACGGTTCTCTTTGTTCATTATAATTCCTTCAATTTTGGCTAAAAATAGCGCCTTCATGTGTTGGTTGTTGGTTAATAAAGGCGTTTAATTAATGATTGCTTGACTAATTGGATGTGGGTTTTACGCCACTTTTATTAATATCAATTTCTTGAATATCACGACTCGACTCTTTAAACATTAACATGAAGACAATCGTGATTACGACGATCATGGCAGCACCGAAGCCCCACATACCGGCCCAGTTAAAGGTCTGGCCGTTGACAGGTTCACCGTAAGAAAAAAGTTTTTCCATCATTTGGCCTCCTAGGCTATAACCCAGTAAGCTACCAAAGCCTTGGCAACAGAGCGTAATTAAGCCTTGAGCCGCTGTTCGCATATGTACAGGGGTCTTTTTGTCGACATAAATATATGCAGTGACATAGTAAAAATCGTAGCTAACTCCGTGTAATAAAATACCGAGGAAGAGTAATCCATAGGTAAATAAGTGGTCTGCATCACCATAGATAAAGAAAGCATAACGGATAGCCGCAGTGATTAAACCAAGAAGTAATACCTTTTTGATACCAAAACGTTTGGTAAAGAAGGGCAAAGCAAGCATAAAAAAGATTTCGGAGAATTGCCCTAAGGTCATCCACCCCGTGGCATTTTTCATCCCAACTTCAGTAAGGTAGCCGTTAGCAAAAATATAGTAAAAGGCTAAAGGCATGGCGAAGAGGAATGAGCACACGAAAAATACTAAGAAATTACGGTCTCTTAATAGTACAATGGCATCCAATCCAAGCATGACTTTAATACTCATTTTGCCTGTTCCTTTTGGTGGGGTGTCTGGCAAGAAATAGGTAAAAAAGCCCAGTAAAGCCGAGCTAGCGGCTGTCACTAAGAGTGGAATATTGGTCGCAGAAATATCACCAAAGCCCATCATGGAAGGTAAAAAACCACATGCAATACCCGATGCAATCCAGCCGATAGTCCCCATTACACGAATACGAGGGTAATCACGTTCCACATCTTCCACATTGGAAAAAGCAATACTATTGGTGAGCGCAATGGTTGGCATGTAAGTCAGTGCATACGCTAATAGTAGAGGGAAAAAGCTAGAAAATTCAGTTTGCTGAGCTGCGAAAAACATAAAAACTGCCCCTGCAAACATCAGTACCGCCAGGACTTTTTGTGCAGCAAAAAATCGGTCAGTAATTGATCCTACAAGGATGGGAGAGATAATTGCAGCAATGGCTGTACAGGCGTAAGACCATGCTATTTGAGAAGGGGTAAAGCCACTTTTATTCAAAAATAGCCATAAGGGAACAAACCAAGCTCCCCATATAAACCATTCAATGAACATCATGAATGAGAGTTTTGCTGTCGTTTTTTTCATCTTTCATTCCTTTATACGGCTAATTATAGGTATTGTAGGGTACGCAAACAACAATACCATTTAATAATACCTTTTAAATACCATTTGATAAAAACTTTGAGCTAGATAACATTGTTTCGTATGAATAGGAAACAGAAACTTTTTAAGTAATAACACAGTGAGGAAGAGGTGTTCGATAATGTGAATTGCTGTGAATACAGGTCAAGTCAGGGTTGTAGGTAGCTTATACGGCAGTGTTATATAAAAAATAGCACCGTTATTATTTGAACGGTGCTATTAGTTTTTTATATCAATCAGCTATTGATATTTACTGTTGTGACTCACTTTGTTGCACATAGGGTGTATATACCCCTGTTAAACTCTTAAGGAAGGCAACAATATCATCGACATCTTTTTGTGGCAGTTCTTTACCCACTTGATAACGCAGCATCAGTTTCACTGCTTCATCTAAGGTTGCTACATCGCCGCGGTGGAAATACGGTGCGGTTAGCTCGACATTACGTAGTGTTGGGACTTTTTGGCGTAACTTATCGCGCTCATCAGAGGTGACATTCATACGACCAATATCTTGAGCGGTGATTTCACCGAACTCATAGTCTTTTTTCAGACCCAGAGGTTCGAAGGAACGACCACCTAAGATCACGCCACCATGGCAGGTTGCACATTTGTTCTCTTTAAATAACTGGTAACCATGGACCTGCTGTGCGGTTAATGCAGTTTTGTCGCCTCTTAACCAATTATCAAACGGAGAGTCTGGAGTAATTAAGGTTTTTTCGAACTCTGCAATCGCATCGGTGATGGTGTCACCCGTAAAACCTTCTGGGTAAACCGCATTAAAATCTTGTTTTAAGACAGGGTCTTTATCCAATTTTTCAATGATTTCATCCCATGACTTTGATGCCATTTCGATAGGATTTAATGGTGGGCCACCGGCTTGGGCTTGTAAATCAGGTGCTCTACCATCCCAAAATTGCTCGACATTAAATACAGAGTTAAACACCGTTGGCGCATTGATTGGGCCTACTGCGCCACCAACACCAATTGATGTTTTACGGCCATCAACACCACCTGCATTGAGTGCGTGGCAGTGTGCACAAGAAATTGTGCTATCCCCTGACAGGCGTGCATCATGATACAAGCGGAAACCTAATGCGACTTTTGCATCATCAACATCCAGTGATTTTGGAATTGGTTGAATTGGTTCGTTGCGATGTTCAGCAGCGGTATCTTGGCTGGCATAGTGCTCTTCCCGCTGTTTAGCTATCCAATTCAATAGGTTATTACGTTCTTCATCACTGACACTGCTGGCCCAATGAAGTGCAACATAACGTGTTGGAGGCATGGTGTGGTTCTGCATAACCCACTCAATTTTATTTAATTCACTTTGTGGTACAGGTTCTCCTGCGATGAGTGCAGCGCGAGCAGCCTCAAGGTTGAATGACTTATAACCTAGCTGAATATCGTATTCCATCAGTTGCTTAGCAATGGGGAATGATGCGTAGGCAGGTAAATCAGTTGACGGTGTGTGACAGTAATCGCATCCCTTTTCGGCAAAGAATTGGAGGACTTGATTATTTTCTGCAATTTTAGATGTCTGAATGTCATTATTTTCTCTTCGTTGATTATCGTGATACCACACATATCCAGATAATCCAAAATAACCGAGTAAAAGCAAAAATATGACAGCGACCGTAATGCGAGTAAGTTTTTTCATTACACTATCCTTGAAAGATTGCGGTCAAATATATTTAAATATTTTTTAATTAATATAATTCTACAGCCGGACTATGATGGATAAATAAGTCCGAGAAGTTCTTGATTTTTATCAATGATGGCCATCGGTTTAAGCGATTGTTTAAATAAGATTTACCTATCAATGAAATAATAATTAAAAAACAAGCTGATGATTAAATTTTATTAGATTGAATTTAAAGGATATTGTTTCAAATTAATCTTACTGCAATAGATTTTTAGTTCAATTTAATTGGTGGATATTTATAAATGATAACTTCTTAATTATTAAAATAAATTGAGTAAAACTAATCGAAAAGTTTAGTTTTTACCTTTTTAATTGTTGTGGACTAAATGCATATTACAAAATAAGTAAAATATAAATTATTTAAGAAAACAATATTCCTGAAAATTATTGATTTTAGATAACCATAATATTGGCAAATAAAAAGTAATGATCTACATCATCATTTTTGTGCTTTCACCATTTTGTCATAAAATAAACATATTGTTGTTATGAATCTGACTTAAGTTCGTCGTAACTCAGTTAGGAGATAGCATTATGTTTAGTGTCGATACCCTGCTGCACGATATTTTTCCTCATCAAACACCAGGCAAATGGAAACGTCGCTTATTAAAAAAGCTTTTGTTTGAACAGGAATTTCACCAATTTGCTCAAGATTATCCGCACTTAAAGGGCTTGGATCTTATTGAACAAATCATGGAGTTCTTTGATATTTCTAGTGAAATGGTTGAGGGTGACTTAGAAAATATTCCGACTCAAGGACCTGTTGTCTTAGTTGCTAACCATCCGATAGGTTCACTCGATGGCCTTGCATTATTACGTGTGGTTGCTGCCGTTCGTCCTGATGTAAAAATAGTGGCAAATCAGTTTCTCAATTATATAGAACCACTAAAAAGCTTATTTATTTCAGTGGATAATATGAATAACCGAACCAGTCGACAACAAGTTGAAGCCATGCAACAGCATTTGGATAAACAAGGGGCATTAATTGTGTTTCCTGCGGGGGAAGTTTCTCGATTTGGTCGCAAAGGGGTTCGTGATGGCCACTGGCGTACAGGTTTTTTGCGTTTAGCCGCAAAGGCTAGAGCCTCTATCGTTCCCATCCATATTCAAGGGCGTAATAGCCATTTATTTTACTTAACTTCGCTGGTTTACAAGCCATTATCTACTTTAATGTTAGTCAGGGAAATGTTTAAGCAGCGAGGAAAAAGATTAAAAATTCGTATTGGTGGCAGTATCCCATTTATTCATTGGCATGATGGTCATACGGCGGCTCATGAGTTAGCAGGGCGCTTTCGCCGCCATGTCTATTTGCTGGGAAAAGGTAAGGAAGGGCTATTTACCAGTGAATCGCCAATTGCTTTACCAGAAGATAGAATTGAATTAAAAAAGGCCTTAGTGGCCTGTGAGCGGCTAGGAACTTCTCCTGATGGGAAAGCGATTTACCTTTATCACCGAAACCAAGAGGTAAGGTCACCGATCTTACGAGAAATTGGTCGATTACGCGAAATTGCATTTCGTGCGGTAGGGGAAGGTTCAGGTAAGCGCCGTGATTTAGACAGCTATGATGACGATTATTATCATCTGGTTTTATGGGATGAAAGCGAACTTGATATTGTTGGCGCTTATCGGTTTATACCGACTAAAAAGCAAATTGAGACCAAAGGCCTTGAGGGTATTTATAGCTCTAGCTTATTTCACTATGACCAAGCCATGATGCCAATATTAGCGCAAGGTATTGAGCTTGGTCGGAGTTTTATTCAGCCCAAATATTGGGGAAAACGGGGTTTAGATTACTTATGGTTAGGTATTGGCGCGTATTTGGCAAAATATCCACACTATCGTTATCTTTTTGGTCCTGTATCTATTTCGGGCTCAATGCCAATTGCGGCACGTGATTTACTGATTACTTTTTATCGGCTCTATTTTTCAGCGCCACACAGCATTGCACAGTCACATCAGCCGTACCCGGCTTCTTTGCCACAGGTATTAGCCCAATTTTCAGGGGGCAATTACCATGAAGATTTGGTTAAATTGAAAAGCTTACTCAATAACATTGGCTGCTCGATCCCAACGCTTTATAAGCAATATACCGAATTATGCGAACCTGGCGGCGTACAGTTTATGGATTTCGGTACAGACCCCGCGTTTAACGATTGCATCGACGGGTTGGTGCTGGTGGATTTAACCAAATTAAAGCCAGCACGTTATCAAAGATATATTGGCGTTCACCAGTAAAATAAAGTGACTATTTTATTTGGTGATTATTTTTCAATTGAATTTGAAATTAATTAGCCACAAAACTGTCATCAATTTGACGTATTCAAGCCGTAGCATCATTGATAACGATTAAGTCCCAAAGAGGATAACAATGAACATGCAAAACGCTCTCTCTTCATCGAGTGAGTGCTCGGTCTTTTTGTCTCCTAAGCAAGAAGCGAGTGGCTTACAGATGATCTCAATACAAAATTTATCTCAGGCATTTTCACATCAATATGTGCTAAATGGCATTAATTTAACAGTAACCAAGGGCACCGTTCTTGCGCTATTAGGCCCTTCAGGCTGTGGTAAAAGCACATTACTGAAATTGTTAGCGGGTTTATTACAACCAACTGATGGCACTATTTATTTTGGCGAACAGCTTGTGGCGAGCTCACATCACCTTATCCCCCCAGAAAAACGCAACCTCGGCATGGTTTTTCAAGATTATGCGCTGTGGCCGCATATGACTGTATCCCAAAATGTTGCCTTTCCTTTACGGATGCGAGGTATTGGCCGCCTAGAAATACAGCAACGTGTGATGCAAGCTTTAGAACGCGTAGGGCTGGCTGATTTCGCCAAACGGAAACCTGCCGATTTGTCAGGCGGGCAACAACAACGTGTGGCTCTTGCTCGCGCTATTATCGCTGAACCTGAAATTTTGTTATTCGACGAGCCCCTGTCAAACCTCGATATCGCGTTGCGCCAATCTCTGTGTGAGGAAATGGCTCAGTTATTGCGAACCTTGGGGATCACTGCAGTGTATGTCACTCACGACCCTACGGAAGCCCATGTATTAGCACACCAAATCGCCCATATGCGAAACGGTAATATTGACAGTTTGACGACACTATAAATAGAGAGATTGTTATGCGAAATTTACTATCAAAGAACGGATTTTCACTAAAGGGTATTACCATGAGCCTTGGCCTTTCCTGTGCACTATTTTCTGTTTCAACCCAAGCGATTACCGTGTATACCGCAGGCCCAGGCGCCATGGCAAAACAGCTTGCCGCAGGGTTTGAAAAACAAACGGGTACCAAAGTAGATGTTTTCCAAGCGACAACCGGAAAAGTGATGGCGAGGCTGGAAGCGGAACAGGCGAACCCGCGTGCGGATGTATTGATTTCCGCATCATGGGATACCGCGGTTGATCTGCAACAAAAAGGTTGGTTACTACCTTATGAAAGCCCAAATGCCCAGCAAGTTCCTGAGCGTTTTAAAACGCCATACTATGTGGCGCAAGGGATCTCTGCACTGGGTATTGTGTGGAATAACCAAAGTGGTACCCCAAAACCAACAGATTGGCAAGATTTAGCCCAACCCGAGTTTAAAGATAAAGTCACAATGCCTGATCCCGCACTTTCTGGCGCGTCATTAGACTTAGTTTTAGGGTTACAGAATGCGAAAAAAGAAGCCGCATGGACACTATTTTCTGATTTGAAAGCCAATGGTATGGTGATTTCAGGGCCGAATGCTCAAGCCTTGACTCCTGTATTACAAGGCGCTAAAGCGGCGGTTTTTGGTGCGGTTGATTATGTTGCTTATGGTAGCATCGCGAACGGAGAATCGATTGAAGTGATTTTCCCAAGTAGTGGCACTGCGATTGCCCCGCGCCCAATGATGATTTTAAAAAGTTCTAAGCAGCCTGACCAAGCTAAAGCATTTATCGACTATGTACTATCGCCAGAAGGGCAAGAAATTGTGGCTAATGCATGGCTAATGCCTGCTAGGGCAGATATTGCAGGTAAACGCCCTGATTTTTCAACACTCAAATTGTTGCCAGAAGCTGCGACAGACAACGCTGAGCGCGGCGAAGTTCTCTCTCGTTTAAGCGCTTTATTCCGTTAAGGCTGGTTTTGTAAGCATATTAATTAGCAAACCGCTGGGTAGATTGTCTGCCCAGCAGGAGTGTTGTATTCAATGACAAAAACGCGTTTTCTACCGCTTTTGGTGATGGCCACATTAGTGGTTTTAGTGGTGATCCCATTATGCTTTATTGTATTGCAGGCTATTTTCCCACAATTAGGGCAAGGGCAGTTTGTCCAGCCGCTAGAGCCTATTATTCAGCTACTCAACGAGCCAGAGCTTCCATCATTACTGCAAAATACATTATCACTAGGCACAGGCGTTGCAGCAATCAGCGCCATTATCGCTATTCCGTTAGGGGCATTACGCGGGCTGTTTAATATCCCTTTCGCCAAAGGTTGGGATCTACTGTTTCTTATTCCTTTTTTAATCCCACCTTATATTGCTGGATTATCGTGGATGCTTACGTTACAACCTAATGGTTATTCCCAACAGCTATTTGGTGTGAGCCCCGGAAGTGCGATTTTCTCACTGGGTGGAATGATGGGGATTATGGCGCTAAACCTCTTCCCAGTTCTGTATTTTGCGGTGTCGAAAAGCATGGCAGCGAATGGTAACCGACTTGCCGATGTGGCTCGTGTGCATGGGGCTTCTCCTTGGAATGCCTTTTTCGGAGTGACGCTTCCATTATCGTTACCCTCTATTGCGGCGGGGTTATTGCTGATTTTTACTTTGGCGATTGAAGAATATGGCATTCCTGCCGCCATTGGTGCCTCGAATGGTATTCGTGTTTTAACTACGGATATAGAGCAGCGCTTGGCGGATTGGCCGATTGATTTACCCGGCGCGGCCTCATTATCGTTGATTTTGGCCAGTGTGGCGATTTTTGCTTATACATTACAGCGTTCTATTGTGTCAGGGAAAAGCGTGGCTACCACAACAGGAAAAGCGGCAGAAGTGGTGACTCGCTCACTTGGCTACTGGCGCTGGCCAGTCGTTGGGCTATTTGCTTTAACCGCATTTCTTGCGGTAGGAATGCCATTGTTAGCGATGTTTGGCACGGCATTTTCTTCAACGGTATCCGGTGGTCTGGCGTGGGATAACTTAACATTCAGGCATTTTTCTGGGTTAATTGGCTCACAAACTGAAGCATTGTCTGCATTATGGACGAGCCTCTCTCTGGCGACGTTAACTGCTATTTTTACTGGTGTACTCGGTTTTCTCTGTGCTTGGCTGGTGGTTTCTCAGCGCATTCGCGGTGCCGTGATGATTGATGCGCTGTCTTTGTTACCGATCTCTATTCCGGGAATAGTGATAGCGGTCGGGATGATCCTCGCGTGGAACCAACCTTTTTGGCCAATAACGCCTTATCATACATGGGGTATTTTATTGCTTGCCTATAGCTGTTTGTTATTGCCTTACCCCGTTCGCTATTGCAGCGCGGCATTAACACAAATCGGTGGCAGTTTAGCGGATGCTGCTCGAGTGCATGGCGCATCTGCGATGACAGCGCTGCGTTTGATCTTGTTTCCATTAGTCTTACCGAGCCTTGTCGCTACCATGATGTTAGTGTTTGCCGTGGCCTCGCGTGAATTAGTTTCTTCGCTATTACTCGCCCCAGCCGGTATGCAAACGGTTTCAATTTTTGTATGGCGTCAATTTGAGCAAGGTTCAATTGGTAGTGGCATGGCGATGGCGTGTTTAGCCGTGCTGATTAGTTTGAGCTTGATGTTATGCGCACAGTGGGTGCAGGGGCGTTATAGTCGATGACATGTAGAGTTAGCACAGGGTAAGCACTAATTAACTTACCTTGTGCTATTTTATAATTCAGTGGATTAAGAGTGGTTCCTAACCTATATCACTCGCATCGTGGCGTTCGCGTACTTGCTGTGCGGGGTCACCTTGTAGGCGATTAACACGGCGGCCGCGCTGTACCGCTGGGCGTGCATAGATTTCATCAGCCCAACGAATAACATTTTTATATTCATGGACAGATAAAAATTCTGCAGCATCATAAAGCCAACCTTTCACTAAAGCGCCATACCATGGCCAGATAGCGATATCTGCAATACTATAGTTCTCGCCTGCGACATATTTGTGTTCTGCTAAACGCTTGTCTAATACATCTAATTGACGTTTAGTTTCCATCGCAAAGCGGTTAATAGGGTATTCAAATTTTTCAGGGGCGTAGGCATAAAAATGCCCAAAACCGCCACCTGCAAAAGGTGCTGAACCCATTTGCCAGAATAGCCATGATAAGGTTTCAGCGCGTTCTGGTTGAGTTGTGGGTAAAAAAACAGAAAATTTTTCAGCTAAATAGGTCAGAATAGAACCCGATTCAAATACTCGGATAGGCTCCTTACCGCTTCTGTCGACTAACGCTGGGATTTTTGAGTTAGGGTTAATTTCAACAAAACCCGAACTAAATTGGTCGCCTTCACCAATATTAATTAACCAAGCGTCGTATTCAGCCTCTTTAATGCCAAGGGCTAACAGCTCCTCTAACATGATAGTGACTTTTTGTCCGTTGGGAGTTCCTAATGAATATAGCTGTAGTGGGTGCTTACCTATAGGTAAAGATTTTTCGTGAGTTGCACCAGAAATTGGGCGATTAATATTGGCGAACTTTCCGCCATTACCTTGCTCCCATTGCCAGACTCTCGGGGGAATATAGGGGGTGTTTGCCATGAGTTATCTCCTTAACCATTTTCAAAGGTGGCGATTATTTTCTCATCAATTCTTTAATTATAAAGGCCCCCCACTGTAGCAATCTGTCGTGAATTCTCCACTGTTTTTATCATATTTGCTTTGGCGGGTAGGATAAATAGCACAGAGTGCGAGAACACATAGGGGATAAACGAAAGAGTTAATTATTAGTTCTAAACTATTTTTGGGTTTATGAGTAATTGTATATACGCACAATGATGACCGAGCTATTCATAGGAATTTATATGTTTTTTGGGATGGCTTGATAATAACAAAAGGTAAATATGTTCATTTGCAATAAAAACCAGAGCTTAAAATGAGACTTAAGTTAAAAATTTGTTAACAAGCGAATTGTGCAGATCACTAATTCAAATAAAAAAAGGGTGTGAATAATTTGTGAAGATTGGCACTAATTTATCGGAGTGTATTTTATACATTGATAGCATATCAGTCATATTCAGGTGTATCGGAGTGTGCCCATGCTTGCGCCAAATTCAAACATCTACCAAAGCTTATTACAGAGAGCAAAAGTGCAGCCAGACGCTGTTGCGATTGTATTTGAAGAGCAAAGTTGGAGTTATCACCAATTACTTGTGAAAGTAAACCAAACAATGTTGTGGCTAACAACCACCGTGCAGTTGAAAAAAGGCGATCGAATTGTACTTGGCTGGGGAAATACGATTGAGTTTTGCCAATTATTTTATGCCGCGGTAGGTCTGGGCATTCAGGTAATTCCCTTGAGTACCAAAATGAAAGAGTTTGAAGGTAAAGAGCATTTGTCTTGTATTAATGCAGATGCTGTTTTTTGGGATGATACATATCAACCATGGTTAGCACAGCTCAGTGCAAAAGGGGTGAGTCTTTCTCAGTGGCGTAATGTAATATTCACTGATGAAATTAATTTTATTAACCAAGTTAATGAAGAAGACCCTGCTGTTATAATATTTACCTCGGGTACAACAGGGGCGCCAAAAGGTGCGGTGATCACGCATAAAAATATATTGTCTGCAGTATATGCCTATCAGGAAACATTAAAGTTATCTGAACACGATAAAACAATTTTAGCAGTGCCGATTTATCATATTACTGGCCTCTCTGCTATTTTGGCGTTATTTATCCATATTGGTGGGACGATTTATCTTCATAAAAAATTCAATGCAAAAGATATTATTTCAACAATTGCAAAAGAAAAAATAACATTTTTACATGGTTCTCCAACAGTATTTATATTGTTAATTCAGAAAATAAAAGAAAATAAAAGCATTAACCTAGAAAGATTTAATTCATTAAAAATGATTGCTTGTGGTGCAGGGCATTTAAATGAAGGTACGATTAAAGAGCTTTCTTATATATTTGCTAAAACATCCATTCATTCTATTTATGGTTTGACTGAAACCTCTTCACCAGCAACTGTATTTCGTGAAGATATTCGTTATAGCGATAAGAAGTCTAGCTCTGGTACACCAGTCCCTGGGTTACAGGTGACCATACGTAATGATAAAGGTGAAAATCTTCCCGCGAACTGCACAGGTAATATTTGGGTTAAGGGGGATGTTGTTATCCAACGTTATTGGCCGGATAGTCCTGCGAATACCACATCATTTAATGATGGTTGGTTTTTCACAGGGGATATTGGCTATATGGATAATGATGGTTTTCTTTATATTCAAGATAGAATTAAAGATATGATTAACCGTGGTGGTGAAAAAATATATTCTATTGAAGTCGAGGATTTAATTTCTAATTATCCAGGAGTTAATGAGGTCGCTGTTATTCCAATTGAAAGCACAATTTATGGTGAAGAACCCATTGCATTTATTATTCCTGAGAATCAAGTGTGTTTAACCAGTAAAGAAATTATTGAGTGGTTAAAAGATAGGGTGCCAACGTATAAAGTTCCAGTAAGAATTATGTTTACGCGTAACTTCCCTAGAACTTGGAATGGGAAAATAAGCAAGAAAGATTTGAAATTACGATATTACTCTTTAAATAACTAAAATATAAATTAGTTTTTAATTAATCAAAAAGGGGCTATGAAATATTAGCCTTCAGGTAGGTTTTATCATGAATAATAAATTTATTTCTAAACAAGATGCCGCTAAATTAATTAATAATGGCGATACGATTTGTACTGTGGGAATGACATTAACCAGTGCTGCTGAATCTATTTTATCAGCAATTGAGCAACGCTTTTTATCCGAGGGTACACCAAATCAATTAACACTGGTTCACGCAGCTGGGCAATGTAACCGTATTCGAGGGAATCAACACTTTGCCCATGAAGGGATGGTGAAACGGATTATTGGTTCCCATTGGGGGCTAGCACCTCGATGGATGCAAATGATTAATGACAACCAAGTTGAAGCATATTGCCTCCCTCAAGGGCAAATGGTGCATTTATATGGTGCAATGGCCGCGGGCTTACCGGGGCGCTTATCCAAAGTAGGGTTAGGAACATTTATCGACCCTGACCTTGAAGGCGGTAGGATGAACGCTAAAACGTTGGTACTTCCCCCTTTGGTTGAAAAAGTGAATTTCAAAGGGGAAGAATGGTTATGGTACCCAGAAATTCCCTTAGATGTGGTGGTGATCAGAGGAACTCACGCTGATAGTAAAGGCAACCTCACCACCGATGAAGAAGCCATGGCCCTAGAGGTCTTGCATGCGGTACTGGCGGCTAAACGCTTTGGTGCCAAAGTGATTGCACAAGTGAAATATTGCGTTGAAGAAGGGACTTTACATCCCAAGCGTGTCACTGTTCCTGCGAGCTTTATTGATCATATTGTCGTGTGTGATAACCCTGAAGAAGACCATCGCCAGTCTTCGAGCTGGTTTTTTGACCCAACGCTATGCGGTGATATTCGCACGCCTATCCAACAAACTACGCCATTACCTTTAGATATTCGCAAATTGATTGGGCGAATTGCATGTCGTTATCTATACGAAAACTGCGTGATTAACTTAGGAACGGGTATTCCAAACGATGTTATTGGCTCAATTATTCAGGAAGAAAATGCAACCAAGCGCGTCGATATCACCGTGGAGTCAGGGATTTGGGGGGGCGTCCAAGCAGGCGGTATTGATTTTGGCATAGGCCGTAACCTGTCAGCGATGATTAGTCACCAAGACCAAATGTTGTACTACAACGGTGCAGGCGTTGATATCACGTATATGGGCGCAGGGGAAATGGATGCCAGTGGCCATGTCAATGCGACGTTGTTAGGCAATATTTGCCCTGGTGCAGGTGGGTTTATTGATATCACCCAAAATGCTCGACACGTGGTGTTTTGCTCAACGTTCACAGCAAAAGGGTTAGATATTCGTTGTGAAAATGGGCAATTAAATATTGTGCGGGAAGGGGATATTAGAAAGTTAGTTAACCAAGTACGGCAAATTTCATGGAATGCGGATGTCGCGCGAAATATTAACCAAACCATGCATTTTGTCACGGAACGTGCGGTGTTCACTTTAGGGGGAAAAACCCCGGTACTGGTTGAAATTGCCCCCGGTATTGACCTAGAGCGTGACATTCTTGCCCATATGGACTTCGTACCTGAAATTTCTCCTGATTTGAAAGTGATGTCTTCTTCATTATTTGAAGAAGCGCCTTTTGGACTGGTTTCGTATTTATAGTTTCAATATTAAAGAGGAATTTATCCATGTTAGTAAAAGATAAAGTCGCTATTGTGACGGGTTCTGCAAGAGGTATTGGTTTTGCGATTGCTCAGGTACTTGCGGAAGAAGGGGCAAAAGTCGTTATTTCTGATTTAGCCATGTCATCAGGTGAAGAAAGTGCAAAACAGCTACAAGAGCAAGGTCATCAAGCCATTTTTATTCCTTGCGATATTGCCAAACGTGAAGAAGTGAATGCCTTATTTTCTAAAGCGTTATCACATTTTGGGGCGATTGATGTACTGGTGAATAATGCGGGGATCAACCGAGATGGCATGCTGCATAAATTAACGGAAGATGATTGGGACAAAGTGATTGATATCAATCTGAAAGGGACATTTAACTGCATGCAAGAGGCGGCAAAGTTAATGCGTGAGCAAGAAAGCGGCCGAATTGTCAATATTTCATCGGCGAGTTGGCTTGGGAATGTTGGGCAAGCCAACTATGCTGCATCCAAAGCCGGGGTTATTGGCCTGACTAAAACGGCTTGCCGTGAACTAGCCCGTAAAGGGGTCACAGTCAATGCGATTTGCCCAGGGTTTATTGATACGGATATGACCCGTGGTGTGCCTGAAAAAGTGTGGGACATCATGATCAGCAAGATACCTGCGGGTTTTGCAGGAGATCCGCGAGATGTTGGCCAATGTGTTGCATTTTTAGCCTCTGATAAAGCGCGTTATATCAATGGCGAAGTAATCAATGTTGGCGGCGGAATGGTGTTATAGGGGGAAATAATGAAACAAGCGAATGATATTGTCATTGTGAGTGGTGTGAGAACGGCAATTGGCACGATGGGGGGAAGTTTTGCAAATACGCATCAACATGACCTCGGGGCGGTGGTTATCCGTGAAGCCGTGAAAAGAGCTGGAATTGCTCCCGAAGATGTTGATGAAGTCATTGTGGGTAATGTTGGGCAAATCGCAGAAAGTGGTTTTATCGCTCGTATTTGCCAACTGCGAGCAGGGTTACCAAAAGAAACCACCGCTTATTCTGTTAACCGCCAATGTGGTTCAGGGCTACAAGCGTTAGCCGATGGCATGATGTTGTTGCAGACTGGCCAATCAGATGTTGTGGTGGCGTGTGGTACTGAAAATATGACAATGCTGCCGTACTACTTACGCAAAGCGCGCTATGGCTATCGCATGGGAAATGATGTGCTAGAGGATGGGTTAACGTCTATTTTAACCTGGCCGGAAGGTCCTTATCACAACGGAATGACGGCAGAAAATGTTGCAGAGCAGTTCAATATCACCCGTGAAGAAATGGATGATTTTGCATGGGATAGCCAGCAAAAAGCGTTAAAAGCGATTCAAGCCGGTTATTTTTCTGACCAAATATTACCAGTAGAAATACCCGAAGGCCGTAAAGGTACACGTATTTTTGATACCGATGAACATCCGCGTGATACACCACGTGAAAAATTAGCAAAATTGCGCCCTGCATTTAAAGCTGATGGTGTGATTACGGCAGCAAACTCTTCAGGTATCAATGATGGTGCTGCGGCATTAGTGATGATGCGTCGTGAAGAAGCGGAAAAACGTGGTCTGAAGCCAAGAATGAAAGTGGTCGATTGGGCTGTAGCAGGTTGTGAAGCGGCCATTATGGGCTTTGGACCCGCGCCAGCAACCCGTCGATTAATGGAAAAGCTCAAAATGGATGTAAAAGACATTGATTTAATTGAGCTAAATGAAGCATTTGCTGCACAAGCCATTGCAGTTATGAATGATTTGTCTCTTGATAGCACTAAAGTGAATGTGAATGGTGGGGCAATTGCTCTGGGTCATCCAGTGGGTGCCAGTGGGGCTATTTTACCTGTGAAGTTAATGTATGAAATGGAACGCCGTCAGGTTACTACCGGGTTAGTGACTATGTGTATCGGTGGTGGTCAAGGGATATCAATGTTGTTCGAAAGAGAATAAGAAAAGCTGCAAGCAGAAAGCCCGACGTGGGGCGTCGGGCTGTTGCTGAAGTAAAACAACAGGTATGTCACTTATTGCCAAGAGCCGTACCTGTTTCACTACAACATGAGGATCTTATCTATGTTTTCTACAAATGCAAAGTTAGATTATGTGGCTCAGGGGAAAAAAACCAACGCAAAGATATACCGTAACCTGATGCCGTTGTTGATTTTAGCGTACATTATTAGCTTTATTGACCGAACAAATATTGGCATGGCAAAAAATGCGATGTCGATTGATTTAGGATTATCTGCAACCGCGTTTGGTATTGGTGCGGGGCTTTTTTTCTTAACCTACTCGATTCTTGAGATCCCAAGTAATTTGATAATGGAGAAAGTAGGCGCGCGTTTTTGGATCACGCGGATCATGATCACTTGGGGGTTATTATCTGCGGCGATGGCGTTTGTGACAGGGCCGACTTCTTTTTATATCTTGCGGTTATTACTGGGAGCGGCTGAAGCGGGCTTATATCCTGGGGTTATTCTATATATGACATATTGGTTTAGCCAAGAAGAACGGGCTAAAGCAACAGGGTTATTTTTACTCGGGGTTTGTCTTGCAAATATTATTGGGGCGCCGCTGAGTGGTTTATTGCTGAGTATGGATGGCTTATTAGGCTTCCATGGTTGGCAATGGATGTTTGTTATTGAAGGCTTGCCAGCAGTTATCCTAGCATTTGTTGTGTGGTTCGTGTTGCCGAATAAACCAGAAGATGCAAAATGGTTAGATGAAGATGATCGGAATTATATTAAATATAAACATGATCAAGACAAAAACAGTATTAGTGTGAGTAACAGTAAATTCTCACTCAAGGCGGCATTTAAGAATAAAGCCTTTATGATGATTGTTGCTATCTATTTTACTCACCAGTTCTCGGTCTATGGTTTAAGTTATTTTTTACCGACTATTATCGGTGAATATGGCAAATTAACACCTATTCAAATCGGCTTATTAACAGCGATTCCATGGATTTCAGCCGCAATTGGTGGCATTTTTGTCGCGAGAAAAGCTAATACACCGCGTCGTTCATCACGTATTTTAATTTCAGGTTATGCAGTAATGGCCGTAGGGTTAGTGATTGGTGCACTGGGTGGCCCAGTTGTCGGTTTAATTGGCTTTTGCTTAACGGCATTTATGTTTTTTGTGGTTCAATCGATTATTTTCTCGCTTCCTCCGACTTATATGAGTGGCAGCATGTTAGCGGGAAGTTTGGCACTATTGAACTGCTTAGGGCTGTTTGGCGGCTTCCTTGGCCCGTTCATTCTTGGCTTTTTTGAAGATTATACAGGAACAGCCACTTCTGGATTATGGTTTGGTGTCGGTTTGCTAGTTATCGGAACGATTATTGCGTCACGAGTGAATACTAACGGTATGAGCGAAGCTGAGCCATTACAAGTATCGACTTCAGTGGAAAGCAAATAATTCAACATCGCCATTTACAATAGGAAAGTCTGCATGAAAATTGTTATCGCACTTGATTCCTTTAAAGGAAGTTGTTCTGCAAGGTTAGCGTGCCAAGCCGTTGCTGAGGGTTTCAAGCGTGTATCCTCTGAGTTAGATATGACGTTATTACCCATATCTGATGGCGGAGAAGGTTTGTTGGAGTCACTGGAGAATAGCCCCGCGCTTTCTGGTGTAACACCTTACATTTTTAGCTGTACTGGGCCTTATGGTAGTAAGGTTGATGCAGGGTTATTAGTATTGGAGGGAAAAACCGCTTTTATCGAAATGGCGCAATGTTGTGGGCTGGAACTCGTTCAACGTGAGCATCGTCGAGTTGAAAATGCCTCAACTTATGGCTTGGGTGAAATGGTCAAGCATGCACTCGATATGGGTTGTTCTCGTATTGTTATCGGGATAGGAGGAAGTGCAACTAATGATGGTGGTGCAGGGTTTGCTCAAGCATTGGGTGCTCAGTTTTACGATAAAAATTCTCAGCTTATTGAGACGCCAATTTGCGGAAAAGACCTCATTAATATTGCAAAGATTGATTTTGATAAATTTGACTCGCGAGCCGCTAAGGTTGAATTTAATGTCTCTTGCGATGTTGAAAACCCTTTATTAGGCAAAAATGGTGCGACTTATGTTTATGGTCCCCAAAAGGGGGCCGACCAAGCCACACTTGACCAGCTTGAAATTGGGATGGCTCACTATGTGAAATTAATGTCAGCAATAACGGGAAAAGATGTTTCACTGGAGGCTGGCAGTGGTGCAGCGGGTGGATTAGGTGCGGGGCTTCGTTGGTTTGTTTCGGCAAAGCTCGAAAAAGGAATCGATCTCGTTTTGGGGCTCCTTGGCGCAAAATCTTATATTCAACAGGCGGATTTAGTCATTGTAGGAGAGGGGCGGCTTGACAGTCAAAGTGCGAATGGTAAGGCTCCTGTGGGAGTGGCTCGTATGGCCAGTCATTATGGTGTGCCTGTCATTGCGCTTTGTGGGGGGTATAGTGAAGATAGCCGTATCTTATTCCAACATGGCATTACCGCAATGTGGTCGCTTTGTCCGGGGCCAGTTTCCCTTGAGCAAGCCATGACAAATGGTGAACGTTATTTGGCAGATACAGCAGAAAATTTGCTGCGTACCGTACTCGCAAATCCGAATACGCAAATAAAACCCTAAAGTGAGGCGGTAATATGCTACTGACTGAAAAACTAGCCAATGATATTGTCACGCGTGCAATGGGAATTATCCATCACAACGTCAATGTGATTAATAGTCAGGGCGTGATTATCGCTTCAGGTGAAAAAAAGCGTATTGGTGAAACCCATGAAGCCGCAGTGGAAGTGATCCGCTGCGGCAAACGGATCACCATCTACAATGAAAATGAAGCACGAGCTTATTCGAATGTGGCACCGGGGATAAACCATCCGATTGTTGTGGCTGATAAAGTGGAATTAGTGATTGGCGTGAGTGGTGACCCTGTTGTGATCCAGCGTTATGCCGAGCTCGCTATACTGACGGCTGAGCTGCTAATTCAACAAGAAATTGAGCGGCGTAGTATTAACTGGCAGCATCGTTTGCGTGACATGCTATTTGTCCAGTTTATAGAAAGCACAACGCCAGCACAGGGGCGCAGTGCATTTCTAAAATTGCATAATTCCGGTTTTGCGTTCACTTTACCGACTATTCCTGTGATTATTAATATTGAAGCTATTCAGTACCGCCCTGAAATACTCGATACAATCATTACTGAATTATCAGCTATGGAAAAAAGTGATGTGTTATTACTCAATAGCCGCGAAATTTTGATGCTATTCCCATCAACGCATTATCAAAATGAATCGTTTATTTCTAATCTTCATTTCATTCTAGATAGCCAGCTTAGCCAATATTATATTGGTGTTGGTGTTCAGGCAGATACGCAAGAACATGTGAGGGATGCAGTACATTTTGCACGTTCAGTTATTGAAGTTGGACGGCTAACGGTTCCCGATAAACAAGTCTTTTTATTTAAAGAAATGGCATCTTTATGCCTCTTTAATGAATTGGAAAATAGCTATCTATTTAATTTCTTTTTAGATATTTGCCATAAAATATTGTTGCATGATTCGGGCGATATTTTGCTTGAAACCCTTGAGCTGTTTTTATCGCAAAATGGTGAAATAGGTAGCACCGCGCAGCAATTAGGCATTCACAGAAATACATTAAGTTATCGGTTACAACAAATTAAAAAGCAAACCAGTTTGGACCCGACAAGGTTTACGGATCTCATTCAGTTATCTGTTGCGATGCATGGCTACCGTCGACGTTACCCAAAACAACAGCCATGGCTCGATGCATTAAGTTAAGGAGCCGTATCATTACTTTTGTTGTAAAACCCAAATAGCGGCTTCAACGCGCGATTTTAAATTAAGTTTCTTTAGTAAGTGTTTGACATGGACTTTGACGGTGCTCTCTGTGATTTGTAATTTATTCGCAATCATCTTATTTGATAGCCCCTGTGAGATTAAATCTAAGATATGGGTTTCTCTTGGGGTTAGTGCTGATAGATTATGCTCTGTAGGGGCTCGGTTATCTCTTAAAGATTCAGCTAAAATGGAAGCGAGCGTTGGGCTAACGACCATTTTACCACTTGCGGCTTCTTTTAATGCAATAATTAATTTTTCAGGCTCCATGTCTTTGAGTAAATAGCCATCAGCACCTCGTTTTAACGCATTAATTAAGTCTTCGCCATAATTGGACACCGTAAATAAGATAATACGGCCCGAAAGTTCGCGGTTACGTAAATTATCGAGTACTTCAAAGCCATTCATACTAGGCATATTGAGATCTAATAGGATTAAATCTGGGTCTTGTTCTTCCGCAATTTTAATACCCGTTATTCCATCGTCTGCTTCACCAATTACCTTTAATGTGGGTTCTAAACTAATTAATTGTTTAACACCATTACGTAGCATCGGGTGGTCATCAATCAGTAAAATGGTAGATTGCCCAGTCAGTTTATTTTCATTTTTCATTAGTGAGTTACTCCAATTTAATTAAGCCACAGTCAGTGGAAATACGACATTAACAATAGTGCCACCCTGAACTCTTGGGGAAATTTGATATTTCCCATTTAGGCTTAGCGCTCTTTCTCTCATAATAATCAATCCATAATGGTTATTTTTTGTTGGCTGAGGCTGAATACCTTCCCCATTATCTTCTATTGCCATGGTGATTAATCCGTTATTTTCGATTAATGAGACTTGTGACCAGTTTGCATTAGCATGTTTGAGAATATTGCTTAAAGCTTCTCGGATTATCTGGATAATATGAATAGATTGATGTGGAGAGAGGCTTTTGGCTGGAATTTGGTAATTTAATCCAATTTGAAAACCAAGGCGCTGACTGAATTCTTGGATTGTGCTTTCTAAGGCAGGGAATAGGCCTGGTTCAGTTAATTTTAGTCTGAAGGTTGTTAAAAGCTCACGTAATTGACTATAAGCGGAATTTATTTCATTGCGCATTTCGTTTAATAGTTCTTGGTGCTTAGTTGGCAATGTTTTAGGTTGCATTTGCAGATAACTAATTTGCATTTTGAGGCAAGATAATGATTGTGCGATGGAATCATGCAATTCTCTCGCAATCGCCGATCGTTCATCCATAATCAGTAACTGCTGTTGTTGCTCTAATTGGTGCTCCATCGCTAGCATTCCAGCGATTTGTTTAACTAGCATCAGCACTAAATTATTTTGTTCTTCAGATAATGGCTGATTTATATCCATTTCAGCTAAAATCATGCCATAACGCTGTAAATTATCAGAAATCTCCCATGATATTACTTTAAGGTGTTCAGCCATCTTGGGTGACTTGAGAGAGTGCTCCTCGTTTTCTGGACAATGAATTTCATGAAAGCAGGCATCATTGTTTTCTTCGTATAGCCTCAATCTAATATTTTGCAGTGGGATTAAACTTTTAAGCTCAAATAACACTTTTTCTAACCTTATTGATAGTGGCCCAATGGCATGTAGGGTTCGATTAGATTGGTATAAATAGAGTAATACTTTATTTTTCTTTTGCAGATCGGCGGTTTTTTCGATAACTCGAGATTCTAATTGATGGTAACTCTGTGCGAGCTCATCCGACATTTGATTTAACGTATGGCCCAGTGAATTTAGCTCATCTTGTTTTTTGCCTACAGGAAAGCGCTGACTAAAGTCTTGGTGACTAATCGCGTTCACCATATGAAGTAACTTAAGCCAAGGTGTATAAATTTTCTTTCTAAAATGGCAGATAGCAAAAATAAGTAGCAATAAAACGAGGCCAATAAATACCATTTGAGTGATTGCTACATAGGTTATTTTTCGTTCTGTTTTTTCATCAATATTACGAACTAATGCATCGAGTTTATTAACAAAGGTAACGACCGCGAGACGTGCATCATTAGGAGAAACTGCATGGTTAAGTGCAGGTTTTAATTCTGTAACCCAATATTGATAAAGCTCAGCAAATTGCGGATTTAAATCTTCTATATCGACAACTTGTGTTAGTTCATTGCTTAATAAATTTTTTTCAAGCTCACTAACATATACGTCAGAATATTGGTTGAGTGGCACTAATGAAAGTAAATGATAACTTTGCATCCGCAATGAGCCTGATTTATTTATTGCATGTGCATTTCCTTGCACACTAATAATCATACTATTTGAAATTGTCATGCCAATAATACCGAGTACGGCAATCAATAGCATTAAACCAATAACTTGGTTAATGATTGAAAATCGGTGATAAGCAATAGACATAAATGATCCTTTCTACTCTATACGTTTATTTATTATTTTTGATAACGTAGATATTGTTTCTCTATTATATAAAATTGAATATGCCACTTCGGTATTACTCCTTAATATCCCATTGAATTATTCGCTTTAAATTTCAACAAATAAAATTACCTGGCAATGAATTTTTTTGTTTTAATTCAATCAATTATTGTTTTGTACTCCTAATACTCCTCTGGTGGTTAACGAGAAAAATCACGCATATTTCATTTAAATCTCTCTTGATTTAGATCAGCTTCACGGTGGTCTATTCGCCACACACTGCGAGCAGAAATTGTATTTATCGGGGTGATTTATGTCTCAACGAGATAATGTTAATAGTGTAGCTGCACAGTCAAATAATGGTGTTATACAGGATTGGCGTCCTGAAGATACTCGGTTTTGGCAGCAAACAGGGCAGCGTATTGCCAATCGTAATTTATGGATTTCTATTCCATGTTTATTGCTCGCATTTTGCGTATGGATGTTATTTAGTGCAGTTGCGGTTAATTTAAATAAAGTGGGTTTTAATTTTACGACAGACCAATTATTTTTATTAACCGCATTACCTTCCGTTTCAGGTGCTTTATTAAGAGTCCCTTATTCATTCGTTATTCCTATTTTTGGTGGGCGCCGTTGGACTGCTATTAGTACGCTGTTTTTAGTGATCCCATGTATTTGGCTAGGTTATGCGATTCAAAACCCTGCCACGCCTTATCAAGTCTTTGTCATTATTTCCCTACTTTGTGGTTTTGCCGGCGCTAACTTTGCATCCAGCATGGCCAATATCAGCTTCTTTTTCCCTAAAGCTCGCCAAGGCGGTGCACTTGGCCTGAATGGTGGGCTAGGAAATTTAGGGGTCAGCGTCATGCAATTGGTGGCGCCTTTTATCGTTGGTGTTGGTGTATTTACTTTCGTTGGTGGGACTGGAGCGGCTCAGCCTGATGGCTCAACGTTGTGGTTAGAAAATGCTGCTTGGATTTGGGTGCCATTTCTACTGCTTTTTACGGTGATGGCTTGGTTTGGCATGAATGACTTAGCGGCTAATAAGGCATCTCTTAAAGCACAATTACCTGTTTTGAAACGTGGCCATCTATGGGTATTAAGCCTGTTATATCTGGCGACATTCGGCTCGTTTATCGGTTTTTCTGCTGGTTTCGCGATGTTATCGAAAACCCAGTTTCCAGACGTCATTATCTTGAAGTTTGCCTTTTTTGGCCCTTTCCTCGGTGCGTTAGCTCGCCCAGTCGGTGGCATGTTATCTGACCGTTTTGGTGGTGTGAAAGTCACATTACTGAACTTTGTGGTCATGGCTGTTTTCTCCGGCTTGCTGTTTTTTACGTTACCAGAAAACGGTCAAGGAGGCTCTTTCGGGGCGTTTTATGGCGTATTTATGGTGCTGTTTTTAACAGCAGGGCTAGGCAGTGGCTCAACCTTCCAAATGATTGCTGTTGTTTTTCGTAAATTAACCATGGACAAAGCCATCTTAAGAGGAGCTTCAGAGCAAGAAGCCCAAAAAGAGGCGGTAACAGAAAGTGCTGCAGCTTTAGGGTTTATCTCTGCTATTGGTGCAATAGGTGGCTTCTTTATTCCAAAAGCGTTCGGTACATCATTAACACTGACGGGTTCACCGGCAGATGCAATGAAAGTGTTTTTTATATTTTATCTTTCCTGTGTGTTTATCACATGGCTGGTATACGGCCGTAAACACAAATAATAACAAGTCATAAAAATCAATTTTAGCAATGTACGGCGCCGGTCGCCGTCTCTTTGGAGGCAATCCGATGAGCAAGTTTTTAGATAGATTTCGGTATTTTAAGCAGTTGGGCGAAACCTTTTCAGGTGATCACGGGCAAGAGTTAAATGTAAACCGTGATTGGGAAGATGGTTATCGTAGCCGCTGGCAGCATGACAAAGTCGTGCGTTCCACCCATGGTGTCAATTGTACGGGCTCTTGTAGCTGGAAGATTTATGTCAAAAATGGGTTAGTGACTTGGGAAACTCAACAGACGGATTACCCACGAACTCGCCCAGATTTACCTGATCATGAGCCGAGAGGATGCCCTCGTGGTGCGAGTTACTCTTGGTATTTATATAGCGCAAACCGTGTTAAATACCCAATGATGCGTAAGCGCTTACTTAAACTATGGCGTGAAGCAAAAGCGGAGCAGCAAGACCCTGTTGCAGCGTGGCTATCTATTATCAATGACCCACAGAAGGCACAAAGCTATAAACAAGCTCGTGGTCGTGGTGGTTTTGTTCGCTCAAGCTGGCAGGAGGTGAATGAACTGATTGCGGCAGCGAACGTCGCGACGATTAAAGAATTTGGTCCTGACCGCATTGTTGGCTTTTCACCAATTCCCGCGATGTCGATGGTTTCCTACGCCTCGGGTGCTCGCTATTTATCGTTAATTGGTGGCTCATGCTTAAGTTTTTATGACTGGTATTGTGACTTGCCACCTGCGTCACCCATGACGTGGGGCGAACAAACTGACGTACCTGAATCAGCGGATTGGTACAACTCGTCTTATATTATTGCTTGGGGTTCTAACGTACCGCAAACGCGTACGCCAGACGCACACTTTTTTGCAGAAGTGCGTTATAAAGGGACGAAAACGGTCGCGGTGACGCCAGACTACGCGGAAATTGCCAAATTATGTGACCATTGGTTGAACCCGAAACAAGGAACGGATAGCGCCATGGCAATGGCGATGGGGCATGTGATCCTCAATGAATTCCATGTAAAACGTGAAGCGGAATACTTCCGTGAATATGTGCGCACTTATACCGATATGCCGATGCTTGTTATGCTAGATAAGCGTGAAGATGGTTCTTATGCCGCAGGCCGCATGCTACGGGCATCTGATTTACATAATTCATTAGGCGAAGAAAAAAATGCCGAATGGAAAACTATTGCGATTGATGAAGAGACAGGTGAATTATGTGCTCCACAAGGTTCAATGGGATTCCGTTGGGATGGCGGCCAAAAATGGAATTTAGAACCGCGTGCTGGGCAAGATGCACATAACATTAAAATGAAACTCAGCTTGGCAGATAGCCATGATGAATTTGTCGATGTTGGTTTTCCTTACTTTGGTGGATTAGAAAGTGAGCACTTCCAGCATGTTGAACTTAAAGATGTTTTATTACATAAACTGCCCGCTAAACGTATTCAGTTAGCTGATGGTAGCGAATCATTGGTTACTAGTGTTTATGATTTAATGCTAGCGAACTACGGTATTGACCGTGGTTTTGGTGATGAAAACTGTGCGGTTGATTACGATGATATGAAAGCGTATTCACCTGCGTGGGCGGAAAAAGTCACTGGGGTTAGCCGCCAAAATATTATTCGCATAGCGCGTGAGTTTGCCGATACCGCAGAGAAAACCCATGGCCGTTCTATGGTGATTGTTGGCGCAGGGATTAACCACTGGTATCACATGGATATGACCTATCGTGCGATTATCAATATGTTGATTTTCTGTGGTTGCGTTGGGCAAAGCGGCGGCGGCTGGTCTCATTATGTTGGGCAAGAGAAATTACGGCCACAAACGGGTTGGTTACCTTTAGCCTTTGGTTTGGACTGGCAGCGCCCACCTCGCCATATGAATAGCACATCTTTCTTTTATAACCATTCAAGCCAATGGCGTTATGAAACAGTCGCAACAGAAGAGTTGTTATCGCCTCTAGCCGATAAGCAAGCCTTTAGCGGCAGTTTGGTTGATATGAATGTACGTGCAGAACGCATGGGGTGGCTGCCGTCAGCACCACAATTAAATGTCAACCCATTAAATATTGCGAAGAATGCTCAAAGTGAAGGGATGTCACCCACTGACTATACTGTTAAGCAGTTGAAAGAAGGGAATATTCGCTTTGCTTCAGAGCAACCTGATGACCCTCAAAATTTCCCACGAAATCTGTTTATTTGGCGTTCAAATTTATTGGGTTCCGCAGGGAAAGGCCATGAATACTTACTGAAATACTTATTAGGAACTGAAAATGGTATTCAAGGCAAAGACTTAGGTCAACAAGGCGGCGTCAAACCAGAAGAAGTGGAATGGCAAGATAAAGCGGCAGAAGGGAAAGTTGACTTAGTGGTGACTCTCGACTTCAGAATGTCGAGCACCTGCCTGTTCTCGGACGTTATTTTACCGACTGCTACTTGGTATGAAAAAGACGATATGAATACCTCGGATATGCATCCATTTATTCACCCATTATCAGCTGCAGTTGACCCAGCTTGGGAATCCAAAAGCGATTGGGAAATTTATAAGGGGATTGCCAAAGCATTTTCTGAGGTCAGCGTTGGGCACTTAGGCAAAGAAACGGATGTGGTGACGCTGCCGATTCAACATGATAGTGCAGCCGAGATGGCACAGCCTTTTGATGTTAGAGATTGGAAAAAAGGGCAATGCGAGCTTATTCCAGGGAAAACAGCGCCGCATATTATCTGTGTTGAGCGTGACTACCCAAATACTTATGCACGTTTTACCTCTCTTGGCCCATTGATGGATAAATTGGGTAATGGTGGTAAAGGGATCAATTGGAATACACAAGATGAAATTGATTTCTTGAAAAAACTCAATAAAACCCAGCCTGACGGTACCAATGCTGGGCGGCCAAAAATTGAAACGGCAATTGATGCCGCGGAAGTCATTTTAACACTTGCACCTGAAACCAATGGGCAAGTGGCAGTAAAAGCATGGGATGCATTAAGCAAAGTAACGGGCCGCGACCATACTCATCTTGCTCGTTATAAAGAAGACGAAAAAATCCGTTTTCGCGATATTGTTGCGCAGCCGCGTAAAATTATCTCAAGCCCTACATGGTCAGGGTTGGAAGATGAACATGTTTCCTACAATGCCTGTTACACCAACGTGCATGAAATGATCCCATGGCGGACGCTCAGTGGTCGTCAGCAATTGTATCAAGATCACGAATGGATGCGCGCCTTTGGGGAAAGCCTTGTGGTGTATCGTCCACCAATTGACACTCGAGCGGCTCAGCCACTTATGGGGAAAAAATCCAATGGGTTCCCAGAAAAAGCACTGAACTTTTTAACACCGCACCAAAAATGGGGGATCCACTCTACTTACAGTGACAACTTATTAATGTTGACGTTAGGTCGCGGTGGTCCAGTTGTTTGGCTGAGCGAAGAAGATGCCCGCGAACTGGGTGTTGAAGATAACGATTGGGTTGAAGCTTTTAACAGTAATGGTGCATTAACCGCTAAAGCGATCGTTAGCCAACGTATTCCTGATGGCATGATCATGATGTACCACGCCCAAGAACGACTGATCAACTTACCAGGCTCTGAAGTTACGGCTCAACGTGGCGGAATTCATAATTCGGTCACGCGTGTTTGCCCGAAACCTACGCATATGATCGGTGGCTATGCGCACCTTGCCTATAGCTTCAATTATTACGGAACCGTAGGTTCTAATCGTGATGAATTTGTGGTTGTTCGCAAAATGAAACAGGTTGACTGGCTGGATGGTGAAGGTGATGCCTACCAGCAGACCTTGAGCGGAAAGGAGAAAGCATAATGAAAATTCGTTCTCAAGTCGGCATGGTGCTAAACCTTGATAAATGTATTGGTTGTCACACTTGCTCAGTGACCTGTAAAAACGTGTGGACTAGCCGCGAAGGGGTAGAATACGCATGGTTTAATAACGTCGAAACCAAACCAGGTATTGGTTACCCCCATAATTGGGAAGACCAAGAAAAATGGAAAGGAGGCTGGATCCGCACCATTAAGGGTAAATTGGTTCCACGTATGGGGAACAAAGTTGGCGTTTTATCAAAAATCTTCGCTAACCCAGATGTACCTGCTTTGGATGATTATTATGAGCCGTTTAATTATGACTACGGCCATTTAAAAAATGCTAAAGAAGATAAGCACGTACCGACAGCACGCCCTCGTTCATTAATTACTGGTGAGCGAATGAGTAACGTGAAAATGGGACCAAACTGGGAAGATGATTTAGGCGGTGAATTCGCCAAACGAGCCCAAGATAAAAACTTTGAACATATTCAAAAAGAGATGTATGGGCAGTTTGAAAATACGTTCATGATGTATTTGCCACGCCTGTGTGAACATTGTTTAAACCCAGCTTGCGTCGCGACCTGCCCAAGTGGTGCAATTTATAAGCGCTCAGAAGACGGTATTGTTTTGATTGACCAAGACAAATGCCGTGGCTGGCGTATGTGCTTAACTGGTTGCCCGTATAAAAAAATCTATTTCAATTGGAAAAGCGGTAAATCAGAAAAATGTATTTTCTGTTACCCACGTATTGAGTCAGGTATGCCAACGGTTTGCTCTGAAACCTGTGTTGGTCGTATCCGCTATTTAGGGGTATTGCTGTATGACGCCGATAAAATTGAGTCGGCTGCCAGTGTCGAAAAGGAAACCGACCTTTACCAGAGCCAACTTGATGTTTTCCTTGATCCCCATGATCCAAAAGTGATTGAAGAAGCGCAAAAACAAGGGATCCCATTAAGTGTGATCGATGCGGCACAGAAATCTCCAGTGTACAAAATGGCGATGGAATGGCGCTTAGCTCTGCCATTACACCCTGAATACCGCACGTTACCAATGGTGTGGTATGTACCACCTTTGTCACCGATCCAGTCAGTGGCGGATTCAGGGCTATTAGCTAATAAAGGTGTATTGCCGGATGTCGAAAGTTTACGCATTCCAGTGCAATACCTTGCGAATTTGTTAACCGCAGGGGATACCGAACCGGTGTTATTGGCGTTAAAACGTATGTTAGCGATGCGCCATTTCAAACGGGCAGAAACCGTGGAAAACCAATGTGATACCAGTGCATTAGAGCAAGTCGGCTTAACACAAGCTCAGGCACAAGAAATGTACCGCTATTTAGCCATTGCTAACTATGAAGACCGTTTTGTCATTCCATCCAGTCATCGAGAATTGGCGCGTGAAGCATTCCCTGAAGCGAAAGCTTGTGGCTTTAGTTTTGGTGATGGTTGCCATGGCAGCGATAGCAAAGCGAATTTATTTAATAGCAGGCGCATTGACGCCATTGATATCACACCAAAAAATAATCAGGAGAAAGCACTATGATGACACTAAAAGTGATTTCTCGGTTATTGGAATACCCTTCGGAAGCGCTTTGGTTGCATCGTGATGAGCTCATTGAAGCGCTAGAACAGGCTGATGAGCTGCCTGTCACACGGGCTGTTCAACTGATGGTGTTTGTGCGTGAGTATCTCAACGAAGACTTACTTGATATGCAGGCGCAATATTGTGAACTGTTTGATAGAGGACGCGCGACATCATTATTGCTATTTGAGCATGTACATGGCGAATCCCGAGACCGAGGGCAAGCGATGGTTGATTTAATGGCTCAATATCAGCAACAGGGTTTGCAAATTGATTGCCGTGAATTACCCGATCATTTGCCCATTTATTTGGAATACCTCACGGCATTACCGACCGATGAAACTATCGAGGGGCTACAGGATATTGCGCCAATTTTAGCGCTGTTAGGGGAAAGGTTGAAACAGCGAGAAAGCCGTTTCTCTGTTTTATTTGATTTTTTACTTGAGCTTTCCCATAGCGACATTGCTGCGGAGCAATTAAGCAAACAAGTAGCAACCGAAGTACGGGATGATACCCCAGAGGCGCTAGATGCAGTTTGGGAAGAGGAGCAAGTGAAATTTTTTGCCGATGAAAAAACATGTGGTAGCGAAGTTGCAGCGCATCAACATCGCTTCGCCAATGCGGTGGTACCACAGTATTTGGATCTCAGTGTGGGCAGCCATGTAGGAGTTCAAAAATGAATTTTATCAATCAATTTTTCTTCGATATTTACCCCTATATCGCTGGGACGGTATTTATTGTCGGTAGTTGGTTACGTTACGATTACGGGCAATACACGTGGCGAGCGGGTTCCAGCCAAATGTTGGATAAAAAGAACATGCGTTTGGCATCAAACTTATTCCATTTGGGGATTATTGGGATTTTTGTCGGGCACTTTTTAGGTATGTTAACGCCTCATTGGATGTATGAATCTTTTCTGCCAATGCACATTAAGCAGTTAATGGCGATGATAGGTGGGGGATCAGCAGGTGTGATGATGTTAATTGGTGGCGCGATGCTATTGAAGCGCCGCCTGACAAACCCACGAGTGAGAGCAACTTCATCCTTTGGTGACATCATGATCTTAACCTTGCTGGTGGTGCAAGTTTGCTTAGGATTACTTACCATTCCATTCTCAGCACAACATATGGATGGTAGCGAAATGTTGAAATTAGTGGGATGGGCACAGTCTATTGTGACATTCCATTGGGGGGCATCCAATTACCTTGAAGGGGTTGGCATTGTTTTTAAACTGCATATTGTGTTGGGGATGACGATATTTTTACTCTTCCCATTCTGCCGTTTAGTGCACATTTGGAGTGCACCTATCGAATACCTGACTCGTCGGTATCAATTGGTGAGAAATCGCCATTAGGTTTGGGTTCCACAAGGAGGTGGGCCAATACATTGCTTTTGTACAACTTGTTCTTGTGTAAACAACAAATATTGCTATTTTGGCGCCCCATCTCATAGGAGATGGGGTTTTTTTATTCATCACATTCTTGTGATCGAATTCATAACAAATTGTGCATTTGCACAATTATATTCAATTTTTCACGTTAAAAACTAGTCATTCTTACAATGCCTTCCTGATAAGCGAATTATATAATTTTATTAAATCAAAAAGTCTAATTGACATTCATTTTGTTGATTAATTGGGTGGTAATAAAAATGACAGTTAAAATCGTGTTTCTCGATCATGACACTTTCCCTGAAGGAATAAATATTAAGAAAATAAATAAAGAATATAGTTTAGAACTATATGGGAAAACATCGGAAGATGAAATTATTGAGCGAGTGAAAAATGCAAACATTATTATTACCAATAAAGTAAAAATCACTAAAAAAATTATTGAATCTGCAAAGCAACTCAAATTCATTTCTGTCGCTGCAACAGGAACGGATGTGATTGATATTGGTGCTTGTAATGAGCGTAATATATTAGTTTCTAACATCAGAAATTATGCAATAAATACAGTGCCTGAGCATACGTTTACCTTGATTTTAGCCTTACGTCGTAGCTTATTAGCCTATGCACAATCAGTACGAAATGGTCGTTGGCAAGAATCAGGCCAGTTTTGTTATTTTGATTATAAAATTAATAATTTAGCTGGGTCGACGCTTGGTATTATTGGTGATGGTGTCTTAGGTAAGGCAGTTGCTGATATCGCAAAAGCTTTTGGTATGAAGGTGTTATTTTCCACATACAAAGGCACGAATAATATGGGCCCACTATATACACCATTTGAGGATGTTATTGCGAAAAGTGATATTATTTCTATTCATTGTCCATTACTCAAATCCACCAAGGATTTAATTAGCTTTTCAGAATTCGAACAGATGAAACCGTCTTGTATTTTAATTAATACAGCACGAGGTGGGATCGTTAATGAAGAAGCATTATATGGCGCTCTAATAAATAATAAAATATTAGGTGCAGGGTTTGATGTTTGCATTTCAGAACCACCCGAAAAAGAAAGCTATATGATGAAATTAACTCAGTTATCAAATTTTATTCTTACCCCTCATATTTCATGGGCTAGTTTTGAAGCCATACAAACCTTATCAGACATGATGATGGACAATATCGAAGCCTTTTTATCTGGCCATCCTCAAAATTTAGTTAATTAATTCACTCATTGATTTAAAGAGGTCATTAATATGTTTTTAGGAAAAGAAATTCGTTTAAAAAGATTATTAAATAAAAAATCTGGCCGCCTTCTTGCGATTACTATGGATCATCCGATTACACGTGGTGTATTACCGGGAATTGGTGATATTAAATCTGTCATGAAACAGGTTGTTGCGGGTGCACCTGATGCCATTACGATGCATAAAGGTATTATTGAAAAGGTTTATCCTCCGTATGTTGCTTCCGATGTTTCTATCATCATGAAAGCGACAAGTTATTCCATACCTTACCATGAAGCTTATGACACACCCGTTGCTGACGTTGAAGAAGCGATTCGTTTAGGAGCAGATGCAATTTCAGTCGGTTGTATTATGGGAGGACCTGAACAAGCACAGCAATTGACATTTTTAGGTCAAGTATCAAAAGCCGCTGCTTCCGCGGGACTGCCTTTAGTCGCGCATATTTATCCAAAAGGTCCAATGATTGAAGATAGTTTTGATGCGAAAAATCTCGCTTACTGTGTTCGCGCAGGCGCTGAGCTAGGTGTCGATATCATCAAAACACTTTGGTCAGGTTCCCCTGAGACATTTAAATCAGTCGTTGATAGCTGCCCAGCAATGGTTGCTTTAGCTGGCGGTGATATGGGGAGTGATCTTGTTAGCTTCCTAACAAATACACGTAAAGCATTAGATATTGGTGTTGGTGGTGTGACATACGGGCGCTTCGTATGGCAGCACGAAAACCCAACAGCAGTCATTAAGGCTCTGAATGCATTAATTAATGATGATTGTTCGGTTGACCAAGCTATCGCGGAATATAAGCAAGCTGGTGGCAAATAACTAACGTTCATAGCTGTTATGCATGGGGGAGGAAAAAATGAAAGCAGCGGTATTGTATGCGCCTAATGAACTTAGAGTGGCAGACGTTAAATATCCACAAGTTGGTAAAGGCGATGTGGTTATTAAAGTCAAAGCAGCCGCGATTTGTGGAACTGACGGACGGATTATTTCCGGTAAAAAAACTAAAGGTGTGCGTTACCCTTCTGTAATAGGACATGAATTTTCAGGGGAAATTGTCGAAGTCGGTGAAAATGTGACTGACCTAAAAGTCGGTGACGCAATCGCTGTTGATCCTGTAGTACCATGCCGTTCTTGCGTTTATTGCCGAATTGGTAAAGAAAATGTCTGTTTAAATCGCCAAGCTATCGGATATGAGTTTGACGGTGCTTTTGCGGAATATGTTCGAATACCAGAGGTTGCTTTGTCATCGGGTAACGTCTTTAAGATACCGCAAGGGATGTCTTTTGAAGCCGCAGCATTAGCTGAGCCGTTAGCTTGCTGTATCAATGGACAAAAAAATGTGGGTATTGAGCTTGGTGATACGGTGGTCATTATTGGTGCGGGGCCTATCGGGTTAATGCACGTGCAACTTGCGCGTTTCTCAGGTGCGACAAATATTATTGTGAGTGAACTCAATGAACAGCGCCAACAGGCTGCGTTAAATTGCGGTGCAACACGCGTCGTTAATAGCCAGCAAGAAAACTTACTGGATGTCGTAAAAGGCTTGACGGAAGGTGTGGGGGCAGATGTTGTGATTATTGCCATTGGCATCCCTGGATTAGTTAATCCTGCGTTGGAACTCGCTAGAAAAGGCGGGCGTGTTAACTTGTTCGCTGGTTTTTCAAAAGATGATATGGCGCAAATTGATGTCAATATTATTCACTACAACGAGCTTATTCTTACGGGAGCCAGTGCGTTAAGCCGGGAAGGATACCAACAAGCTTTGACACTGATTTCTTCTGGCTTAATTGATATTGAGAAATTAGTGACTCACCGATTTGTTTTAGATGAGATCAACGAGGCCATGGCAACCGCTCAAAAAGGTGACGCGATTAAAATTATTATACATAACAATTAAAAGCAGGCGTTGGAGGCAGCATGATGGACAGTGTCTATTTGGGAATTGATGCAGGTAGCAGTAGTGTGAAAGTTTGTGCGTTTAATTTCCATGGAGAATTATTGGCAAAGGCTTCACGTGATACCAATATTATTTCCAAATCTCCCAAAAATCATGAAATTGACTTAAATGATTTTTGGAGAAAGACCGCAGATGCAGTTAAAGAAGTGACTTCTCAAGTAAAGAATATCGTATCTGTGAGTTTCTCTGTTGCTTGCCCAACGCTGGTTTTATTGGATAAACATAATAAACCTGTCGCAAATGGGATTACTTACCTCGATGGGCGTTCCGAAGGCTTCATACAGCAAACACTTGGGGAAAATATAACGCATGTTCGGGCGCTTTCTTGTAATAGCCCAAGTCCGTCTGCATGTTGGGTAGGAACGTTAGGATGGCTACAAGAACAACAGCCGGAATTAATGCAAAAAGTTCATAAAGTCGTGCTACTTAATAGTTTTTTATCTTTAAAGTTAGGGAGCCAAAAAGCCGCCATTGACCCGACCCAAGCTGCGTATTCTGGCGCAGTGGTTTTGGCGAAAGCTCCTAAGTGGTCAAAAGAATTATTAAGGTATTGGAAGTTTAATCACGATATTTTGCCGCCGATTTACCAATGCACCTCTGTGGTTGGTAAAGTGAGTAAAGAAGCCGCTCAAGAAACGGGATTAAAAGAAAATACGCCAATTATTTTAGGGTCGGCAGATACCGCCGCTGCAGCATTCGCGGTTGGGTTACTTGACCCTGAAACGGCTTTTGAATCAACAGGAACATCGGGAGTCATTACGTTTTGCTTAGAAGAGCCAAATTTTGATCCTCGTTTTATGAACCGGTACCACATCGTCCCCAATCAATGGTTGGCCCATGGTGCGATGTCGACAACAGGGGGAACATTCAGTTGGTTAAATCAGGCTATTTGGCCGGAAGTTAATGACCATGAACAGTTGGAAATATTTTCAAAATCATCAGTACCTGGTGCCAATGGCTTAATTTATCTGCCTTATTTAGCTGGAGAACGTAGCCCTATTTGGGATGTTAATGCATCGGGAGCATGGATAGGCTTACGTCTAAATCATACTCGCGATGATATGGTCAGGGCGGCATTTGAAGGTACAGCATATGGTCTAAAACAGATCTTGAATATTGCTAATGAAAAATGGGGAGTGATATTAGATGAATTACTCAGCGTAGGAGGTGGATCACGTAATACATTATGGACTCAAATTAAAGCGGATATTCTTCAGGTTGAATATAATATTGCCCAAACAGCAGACGCAGCGGCTTTTGGCGCCGCAATGGTTGGTGCGACAGGAGCTGGTTTTTTCTGTGGCATTAATGACCCTGATTTACCGATTATAAAAACAGAAGATATCACATTCACACCAAATCAAGATAAAAAAACACAAGATACTTATGACAAGCAGTTTAATATTTACAATGGGCTGTATCCTTTATTAAAAGAAACAATGCATAGCTTGTCGAGTAAATAAAATTATTTGAAGTAAGTTTAAATTAAATAACGTTCCTAAATGTTAATTTTAATGAATTAGCAGGGATCGTTTCATTCTTAAAAAAGCAGGTAATAAAACGTGTATTAAATAATAAACTGCTCTGGAGCGAAAATAATGATAAATTCAAATCCGATTAAGCCAAAGACGAATTATCGTTGGGTGGTATTAGCCCTGATTTTTATCGTCTATGCTGTAAATTATGCAGACAGAAGTAATATTGGTGCGGTTCTACCTTTTATTACTGATGAGTTTAAATTAACTAATTTAGAAGCGGGATCTCTCGCGAGTATGTTTTTCCTCGGTTATGCTTTATGCCAAATACCCGCGGGCTTTTGGATGGCAAAACGTGGGATCAGAGGAATGGTGTCATTATCCATTCTCGGTTTCTCCGCCATGACTTGGTTTATTGGCTTAGCCCAATCTGCCTTTGCAATTAAGTGGTTGCGTCTCGGCCTAGGTATGGCAGAAGCGCCAACTCCTGTCGGGTTAACGTCGACAATTAATAACTGGTTTCCAGCAAAAGAAAAAGCAACTGCCACTGGGGTTTATATTGCTTCAACGATGTTTGCTCCGATTATTGTTCCACCATTAGTCGTTTGGATTGCATTAACTTATGGATGGCGCTGGGTCTTTATTCTGTTTGCTATTCCCGGTATTTTTCTCGCTATTATTTGGTATTTATTTGTTAGAACAAAACCAGAGGAAAGCCGCTTTGTTTCACAAAGTGAATTAGATTATATTCGTGCCGATAATTCAGAAATTGCAGAAAAGAAAATAGAAGGCAATATTGTTCTGAGTCCTAAATTTAATACGCTAGATAAATTTATTCGTGTTAAATCAGTCACACCATTAAGTTCAGCTTCCCAAATATTTAAATCTAAAAATATTTGGTGTAATACCATTTCTTATTTCATGATGGTCAGTATTTTATATGGAATATTAACCTGGATACCTTCTTATCTGGTGAATGAAAAAGGCTTTTCATTTATGAAGATGGGCTTTGTTGCATCAATGCCATTTGTTGGTGGGTTTATCGGTTCGATTTTTGGTGGCTGGATTTCTGATAAAGTTTTTGGTCGTCGTCGTAAACCTACGATGCTATTTACCGCAGTAGCGACGATTGCCATGATGTTAGTGATGTTGAATGTTCCTGAAAGTACGACTGCAGTTGCGCTTGCCCTTTTCTCGGTTGGTTTATTCTTGAATATTGGCTGGCCTGCATTTACTGCTTATCCAATGGGAGTTGCTGATAATAATAACTACCCAATTGCGATATCTGTTGTGAATAGTGGAGGAAACTTAGGTGGCTTCGTTTCACCTATGATGGCAGGGCTATTGTTAGATATGACTGGTAAGTTTGATGCTGTTTTCTCTTACTTTGGTATCTGTGCGGTGATTGGCTTAATTATGATCCTGTTACTTGATGAACCGAAATAATAAAAAGTCGTATCAGGTGGGGCAATACCCACCTGAATTTTTAACTTATTGATAATAAAAATTTCTAAAGGATTATTTTTATGAAAATAGTCATTGCACCTGACTCATTTAAAGAGAGTTTATCTGCATTGAAAGTCGCAACGGTTATTGAGAACGGGTTCAAAGAGGTATTTCCACATGCAACTTATGTAAAGTGTCCTATTGCGGATGGAGGTGAAGGCACTGTTGTGACGATGGTTGAGGCTACCCATGGCGAAATCTATCACCTTGATGTTATTGGTCCTTTAGGCACGAGTGTTCAAGCATTCTATGGTTTATCTCAAAATAAGCAGCAAGCATTTATAGAAATGGCTGCGGCAAGTGGGCTAGAGCTAGTCCCTGTTGAATTAAGAAACCCGTTACTTACGACATCATATGGAACAGGAGAATTGATAAAAGCCTGCCTAGATACTGGGGTAAAGCAGATTATTATTGGTATAGGCGGGAGTGCAACTAATGATGGCGGAGCAGGAATGTTGCAAGCACTTGGGGCCAAATTATTAGATTCACATGGGCAACAAATTAAATTAGGAGGACAAGCACTTGCCGACTTAGCGTGTATTGATGTCAGTACAATAGACCCTAGGATAAAAGCTTGTCAATTTAGTATTGCTTGCGATGTTTCGAACCCATTGATTGGTAAAAATGGTGCATCTGTAATATTTGGCCCCCAAAAGGGTGCGACAAATGAACATATTGAAATGTTAGACAAAAATTTAGAACATTTCGCAGATATCATTAAGCGAGATTTGCATGTTGAGGTTCATTATATTGCAGGAGCCGGTGCAGCAGGAGGGATGGGAGCAGCTTTACTTGCTTTCCTAAAAGCGGAACTTAAGCCTGGCTTTGATATTATTGCACAAACCTTGAACCTTGAATCACATATGGTAGGGGCGAGTTTAGTCATTACAGGGGAAGGGCGATTAGATAGCCAAAGTTTGAATGGCAAAGTGCCTTTCGGCGTCGCTCAGTTAGCTAGAAAACATAAAATACCCGTTATTGCCATTGTTGGAAGCCTTGGTGATGACCTCAGTCATTTACAACAATATGGTATTGATTCAGCGTTTAGTATTTTGCATAAAATCAGTTCACTAAAAGAAGCACTGAATAACGCTGAAAGTAATTTATTTAATTGTACTAAAAATATAGCGAATACGTTGAATATTAAAATTGACAACAAGAATTGAAGTAATAATTTGAAAATTTAGCTTTGTTTGCTTTATTTTGAATTGAATTTATTTTTCTTGATTTTTTCAATGAATATTGAATACTGGAACCAATTAAATTAATAATAAACATTATTAAAACTTATAGTTTAAAATCTTGTTTCTATTTTACAGCACCAGTAAAAGAGGTTGAAATATGTATGATTATTGTCTTACCTCCAAATTAGCGCAAGAAATCGTTGATAGAACCATGAAGATTATTGATTGCAATATTAATGTTATGGATGAAACTGGATGTATTATAGGAAGTGGAGATAGTAATAGATTAGGAGAATTTCATGAAGGCGCTTTGCTTGCAATAAAGCAAAAGCGAACGGTTGTTATTGATGACGCCACTGCAAATCATTTACATGGGGTTAAACCAGGTGTTAATTTACCTCTTTATTTGAATAGTAAAATTATAGGTGTAATAGGATTAACAGGAGAACCAACCCAAATTAAACAATTTGGGGAGTTGGTTTCAATGACAGCCGTAATGATGCTAGAGCAGGCAGAGATTTATAACCATTTGAATTTAAACGATCGTTTTAAAGAAGAAATTATTCTAACTTATATCGAAAATGGAACAATTCCCGATAATATAACTGAATGGTCTAAAAAGCTTAATATTAATTTTTCTATTCCACGAGTTGCTATAATTATTGAATTAGATAGTGGCCAATTAGGTGTGAATAGTGCATTTAGTGAATTGCAAGAAATTAAAAAGCTAATTGAATATAAGAATCCTGATAACTTAGTCGCTATTCAATCTTTGACGGAAATTGTTTGTTTAACTCCTGCGCTAAATAAGTTCAATCGATGGGATATTGATAATGCAAAAAAGAAAATTATAAAATTAGAATCAGACATTCAGAAGTTATTTAAATTACAAGTGAAAATATCATTAGGTAATTTTTTTTTAGAGCCCGCAGAGGAATCGATTAAAAAATCATATGAGACGGCTAAAATTACCATGCAAGTAGGGAAAGCTAAGAAACCTCAGTTAAAAATTTACTGTTACCAAGATATTATGCTACCGGTTTTATTATACGGTTTAAATTTTAAATGGTCTTCAGAAGAACTATTAAAACCATTGAATACATTATTACATGAAGATTCTAATGGTGTGCTAATTAAAACATTAACAGTCTGGTTTAAAAATAATTTATTATCTCGTGAAACAGCTAACGAGTTGTTTATTCATAGAAATACATTAGATTATCGTTTAAAAAGGATATCTGAGATAACAAAATTAGATCTATTAACGATTGAAAGTAAGGTATTGTTGTATGTTGCTTTACAGCTGAAAAACTAATCCAATAACACTATTGAGGAGCAGTTCTCATAGCGTAATCGAAGAAATGTCATCCTTGTTGGGAATCGCCTCAAACTCTGATGCGACGAAATGGCAGTAAATTTTTAACTTCTTATCTCACATCCTGATTAGTTAGCGGTTATTTGCCGATTCGCAAGTGCTTCGAGCATGATAAGGCTTTTTACCTACATCACATGACCACCCAATGAGTAGCCTATCAGGAAAACAAAAACGTATTAACATCAAACTAAGCTAGCACAGATTGTTTTTAATCTGCTAGAGATCAATCTATCTTCTATTTTGCTCAATAACGTCTAATTTAATCATATTTTAATTCCAATATTTTTTATTGGTATTTTTACTTAAATGTATAGCCTCTATATTTTAACTATCACCATTAGGTCAGTGATGTAATTATCGAGAATAACTTAAGGTGTTCTGTTTATTCATGGTGGGTTTTCTAGAAACTGACTTTATCCAACGTATATTAATTTAGTTAGTTAATCTTAAAAAATAACCTAATTGTAATTATAGGAGCCAATTTTTGGGTTTTTTGAGGCTTAAAGATAAGATTTATATAATTATAGATTTATTGAAAATTACTTTTTATTACCATTTGAAATATTTTGCAATGAAGTTTTTTTCTAGTAGATACTTATTTAATTTGTTTGTTCTTAATTGTTTCTATTTTCATTTCAATTTAAAAAAATGTTTTATTATATTATTGTTTTCTAGGTGCTATTCATATAAAAAACACAAAAATTTAATGTATCTATATGATATTTATTGTTTTATGTTTGTTTTTCTTTTTGGCTTAAATGTAACAATCAGTGAATTAAGAAACATTATGAAAATATTTAATTGTTTTTTTTGAGATGTTTCTGATTAATTATTTTTCAGTAAACTTTTCGTTTTAATGATTTTATCTAATTCTAGTTTTATTATTATCTTCCACCTCATTTTTTTTCACTAATAAGAACCCGTTTTATGAGTATAAAAAACTTTATTAGTAATGATTGGGTTTATTTTGTGGTTTTTTATTAAAAAAAGGTCGGTTTAATTAGATGTACATCACTCGTTTATCCAGTAATGGAGTATTTAAAATAGAGTATTCTCTGGATTATATATATATATCACTAACTTACAATGTGAGTAGTTAATTAATCTTCAGATTTGACATAACTAGAATGAGATATAATAATGGCACCGCATTGATGCATTGTTTAATTATTTTATTTATTAATGGAGTTTGATAAATAGGAATAGTTATTAGTGTCAATCCTTAATATTTACTAATCGAATATATTTTAAGAAAAAATTAAAATAATCAGATTGATAATAACTCATTATTTTAATTTGTGTCGTCTTTTTTATCTAATGGAAATGTATAAAATGAAATTAAATAAACTTGCTTTAGTATTAGGTTTAGGTCTGGCAGTAGTTGCTGGTTCTGCTTCTGCAAACCAAGGTGGCGGTCAAGTCACTTTCAAAGGTTCAATTATTGATGCTCCTTGCTCAATTCCACCAGGTTCTCAAGCATTTGAAGTACAAATGGGTGCTATCGCGACGTCTGCATTAAACGGTGGCGGTAAAAGTATTGCTCGTGACTTCAATATCCAATTAGAGCAGTGTGACATCACAACTCTGAAAACTGTTCAAACTACATTTACTGGTATTCCAAGTACTTCGGTAACTGATGGTTTAGCTATTGCTGGTACTGCGAAAAACGCGGGTATCGTGATCACTGATTACAACGGAACTAAAATTGCTTTAGGTGCTAAATCACCATCTCAAACTTTATTAACTGGTGCGAACACATTGCGTTTCCAAGCTTATTTGCAAGGCGATGATGATGCAGCAAACAAACCAGCTGTACCAGGTGAATTTGATGCAATTGCAACATTTGCTCTGAGCTACCAGTAATTGGTATAGCCCGTACAAGGATGTATGGGCACTAATTTTAATGCATTGAAATTGGTTATTAAGTTGAAATGGAGTCGCTATGAATCACTTTGGCATCATTGTCATGGTGCTTTCAGGAATGATATTTGCCCCGATAGTTAGTGCGCAAAATCAAAATTCTCGGGCACAAAGTCAGTTCAAAGGAACTGTTACCATGGGCGGTTCAATCATTGAGAGCCCTTGTGCAATAGATGCAGATAGCCGAGATCAATCAGTTAACATAACGACTGTACCGGTTAGCCAGATAATTCACGACAGAGAAAGTCCTACAAGTGATTTCTCTATACGCCTTATCAATTGTGTTTTAACACCGGTAACTCCTGGAACTCCTAATTGGCAAACTTTCAATATTACATTCGATGGTCCAACAGATGGCCGTAACTTCGATGTTTTTGGGCATGCAAATGGATTGTCAGTAAAAATTTCTGATACAGCTGGAAATGTAGCTATACCTGGTAGAGCAATGCCTGATTTACCCATTAGCGCAGGCAATACAACTCTGCATTATAAGGTGCGGGTAGTATCTAATAATAAACGTTTAAAACCAGGGAATTATCAGACAACTATCCGTTTTAAAATGGATTATTACTGAGTTATTACTAAGGGACTATTATGGCTCTGCAATTAAAAAGTAAAAATAAAGTATTTAATAACTCAGTAAGTTATTTTTTAACGCCTGTTGCTACCATGGTGTTTCTTGCTATTGCTCATATAAATTTAGCTAATGCAAATAATGATAGTATTGAGTTTAATACAGATGTTTTAGATCTTCAGGATAAAAAAAATATTTCCTTAAACGAGTTCTCTCGTGCGGGCTATGTTATGCCAGGGAAATATCCATTTAAAATTAATTTAAATAATCGCGACTTAGCTGACATTTTTGATATTGAATATATCGAGGATCCTAATGATCCAAGTATGACGGAGCCTTGTTTAACGCCAGATGTTGTTGAACATATTGCTTTGCGCGATGAATGGAAGAAAAAGGTTGAGTTTGCTAAAAATGGCCAATGTTTAATTCCAGAAACGATCCCTGGAATGACAGTAAGCGGTTCTTTAGCCAAAGAAACAGTCACAATTACTGTACCTCAGGCTTATATCGAATTTACTTCTGATAACTGGGATCCGCCATCTCGTTGGGATGAAGGTGTACCCGCCCTAATTTTTGACTATAACTTGAATGCTAACTTAACAAGGCCTGCGGATTCAGCCAATACCCAGTCAGTTACTGGTAACGGTACAACTGGCTTTAACCTTGGTGCGTGGCGTTTTAGGGCAGATTGGCAAGCAAGTTATAATCGCACTAATGGGCAATCGACCGACCGTAAATGGGATTGGAGCCAATATTATGCCTATAGAGCAGTAAAAGAGCTAAATGCAAAGCTCACGATGGGTGAGCAATTTTTACGTTCAGGACTATTTGACTCGTTCCGTTATATGGGGGCCAGCCTGATCTCTGATGAAAGAATGCTACCACCAAACCTACGTGGCTATGCACCGGAGGTGACTGGCGTTGCAAGAACCAATGCAAAAGTGATCGTGACTCAGCAAGGACGTGTTATTTATGAAACACAAGTTGCTCCGGGGCCTTTCCGTATTCAAGATTTAAGTGATGCGGTTAGCGGTAAATTAGATGTACGCGTCGAAGAGCAAGATGGCTCTGTACAAGAATTTCAAATGAATACCGCCTCTATTCCTTATTTAACTCGTCCAGGCTCAGTTCTGTTTAAGATTGCAGGTGGACGACCGAATAATATGGAACATGAAACAGAAGGGCAAGGGTTTGTTACGGGGGAATTTAGCTGGGGGGTCTCCAACGGTTGGTCATTATTCGGCGGTGCAATAGCAGCAGGTGACTATAACGCGTTATCACTCGGTGTTGGTCGAGATTTACTCGCCTTTGGTGCAATTTCATTCGATGTCACCGAGTCACGCGCGAAACTGAAAACAGATAACAAAATCTATACGGGGGCATCGTATCGCTTAAGTTATTCAAAACGTTTTGAAGACTATGATAGCCAAGTCACTTTCGCAGGATACCGATTCTCTGAACGTGACTTTATGAGTATGAACCAGTACCTCGATCGTCGTTATAGAGGTGTGGAATTCGATAATAGTAAAGAGCTGTATACGATTACATTTAATAAGTATTTCACCAGTGCAGATCTGACCGCGTATCTGAACTATAACCACGAAACCTATTGGAATAAGCCAGCGGCAAAACGTTATAACCTTTCTATTGCGAAATATTTTGATATTGGTCGTTTTAAAAATATCAACTTAAGTTTAACGGCATTCCGTAACAAATTTGATAATAGAAATAATGACGACGGGCTATATATGAATCTTTCTTTGCCTTGGGCAGATAGAGCGTCAATTAGCTACAACAATATGGTGACAAGAGATGGTAACTCACACACCGTCAGTTATTTTGATTCCATTGATGATAAGACGAACTATCGCGTGGGTACTGGGGTAAGTAACCGAGGCCGTGGAACTATTGATGGTTTCTATACACGTTACGCTGATTTAGCAACACTTACTGCAAGTACCAGCTATATCAATGGCGATACTACCTCAGCTGCATTTTCTTTACAAGGTGGTGCTACAGTCACAGGGCATGGTGCTGCATTGCACCGCATTAATACCCCAGGTGGAAGCCGTGTGATGGTGGGAACTGAGGGGGTGAAAAATGTGCCTATTCAAGGTTTTGGGCCGACCACTGAAACCAATATTTTTGGTAAAGCGGTAGTTGCTGATATCAGTGATTACTATCGTACCAGTACATCCATTGATGTGACTCAATTGCCTGACAACGTAGAAGCCATCCGGACATCTCAGCCAATTACGCTGACTGAAGGGGCTGTAGGTTACCGCGAGTTTGAAGTGTTATCGGGTATTAAAACCATGGTGAGATTGGCATTGGCAGATGGAAGTTATCCGCCATTCGGTGCCACCGTGAGAAATGAGAAGAATAGAGAGCTCGGTATCGTAACTGATAATGGGTCTGTGTATATCTCAGGTATCAACCCAAATGAAGTTTTAGATGTGTATTGGGATGGAAGTGTGCAATGCAAAATTCAGGTTCCAGAAAATATTACCACGGCTGAATTTAACTCACTGTTATTACCGTGTACAAACAGCCCAAGTGTTGAACCTGGGTATATGCCAGCAAAAGCCGTTCCTGTTGGGCAGTCTGCTCCAGTTTACAAGCCTGCGCCGATTAAACAGGGCGTAGCGCCGAGTCAGCGTTGGTTATTAAAACCACCGGATATTGCTTACAGCACAGATTATACAGAGTAACCCAAGTTGCTTGATTTTATAAATAGTTGGTACTTATGAATATTAAAAAAATTGCATTTTTTACTACAACAATCACGTTATCTGCGGTGCTATGCGGGCAGGCTCTGGCTGCTATTGCACTTGATAGAACACGCGTTATTTATAATGGGACTGAAAAAACCATTAGCTTGAATATTAAGAATGAAAACACAGAATTACCTTATCTTGCGCAGGGTTGGATTGAAGACGCTAATGGTAACAAAATTGAAAGCCCACTCACGGTTTTACCACCAGTTCAACGTGTAGAACCAGGTGAAGGTAGCCAGGTTAAAATTCAATCTCTTCCTGATATCGCTACATTACCTCAGGACAGAGAAAGTGTTTATTACTTTAACTTACGAGAGATTCCACCACGTAGTAAAGAAGCTAACGTTTTACAGATTGCATTACAGACGCGTATTAAATTGTTTTATAGACCAAAAGCGTTATACGCCACTCGTACGGATTTAGAAAATCCATGGCAGGAAAAAATTACGTTAACGCGTAAAGGAGATGCCTACGAAATCACAAATCCAACTGCTTACTTTGTCACGATTGTGGATGCAAGTTCAAGAGTGGGTGGAGATACGGTGAAGCAATTTGAGCCTGTGATGATCTCACCAAAAAGTAACGGAATGCTTAAGGGTAGCGCAAGTGCCATGGGGGCAAAACCAGTTCTAACTTATATCAATGATTATGGTGGAAGGCCTAAATTGACGTTTGGTTGCGCCGGTACAACTTGCAAAGTTGAATCTTCGACGGACAGATAACGGAGAATAATGTATGAAAAGGACTCTCCAGTTCAGCACTATCTTATTTGGCTTAGTTCCAGTATTTACCTTTGGAATAAGTAGCTGGGATATTGATGGATTACACGGAACATTGACAGTAAATGGCATGATGACCGAGGCACCTTGTACGATGGATGTGACCAATTCAAAGCGCCAAGAAGTGTCTCTAGGGGAGATCCCTTCTTATTCACTCCGTAAACCTGGTGATAGAGCTGAGCCAGTGTCATTCGAATTAGAATTTAGGCACTGCATTCGTACGGAAAGTCGAATGAAAGACACTCGAACGGGTCGTGCACTATGGGATGCAATGCAACCGGTGATAACGGTTTCTTTTGTTGCCGTATCGGATAAGCATTTTCCAGAAATGTTAAGTGTAAAAGGTGTCTCTGGCGTGGCGTTAGAAGTGACGGATGCACAACGAGAAGATATCAGGCTAGGAAGTCGTGGTCGTCCACAATTTCTCGATGCACCGCAAGGCACACTTCAATATTTTGTAACGCCAGTGAGAACTCCCGAAAAACTGACGGAAGGAAGTTTCAGCGCCGTAATGGACTTTAAGGTGGATTATGAGTGATTTAAATAAGCAGCGGTACCTGCTGGCATCATGTCTCGCTGGAATATTTTTTACATCGGTTTCCTATGCAGGATTACCCGATTCGCGTATTAGCCCATCAGGAAGTACAAGGGCGACAATTACGCCAGGTATGATAACCGTACCGATTAAAGGGGTTGTTTTGGCACCACCACCTTGCAAAATTAATGGCGGAAATATAATCAAAGTTAATTTTGACGAAATCATGAGTACACGGATTGACGGTAACGCCTATGCAAAATCGATAAATTACAATATTGATTGTGAAAAAAGACCGACATCACAAATGAAAATGACGTTGGTTGGTATTCCTGCCTCCTTTGATAGTGGTGCGATTGAAACAGACATTCAAGGTTTAGGGATCGCTTTTCGTTATAACGGAAGCAAACTTCGATTAAACCAAGAAATTAAGTTTGTGTATCCAAATGCCCCTCAATTTGAAGCCATACCTGTTCGTGATTTATCCACAACATTAACAAAGGGTGGGGTTTTTCATGCGGGCGTCACTATCAAACTTGATTATCAGTGAGGGGAAAATAATGAAAAAAATAATGAAAAGACTTCCTCTGATAATGAGTTTGTTAGTTATACCTGTTAGCGCTGCGATGGCAAACGATGTGGAATTTACTGGAACCTTGTTACTTCCACCGCCTTGCACTGTTTTTGAAGATAAAGTTCACGTCATCGAATACAAAGACATTGGTTTACATAAGGTTGATGGCGTTAACTTTGCGAAACCGATTAATTACGCATTGAAGTGTGAAGAAAACTTAAAAGGTTGGGACTTAATGCTAACTATCAAAGGGACAGCAACAGATTTTGATAAGTCGGCACTGGAAACTAATGTTCGAGATCTTGGCATGCGTATTACCCAAAATGGCCTCGGTTTTGAAATTAATAAACCGTTAAAGATTAGCTATGGGCAACCACCTGTTTTAGAGGTTGTTCCTGTGAAAAGATTGGGAGTTACGTTGCCTGAAGGAGGCTTTGCCGCAACAGGGACATTGCTAGCGGAGTACCAATAATGAACAAACTAATTCAATGTGCAGTAGCTAGTGCCTTACTTATCAACGTTAGCACTGCTTTCGCTGTGCCTGATAATTTAAGGATTATCGGTAATTTAGTGGAGGAACCCTGCACTATTTTACCGGGTGATGAAAACATCCTGATGGAATTTTTTGATACACCAGAAAAAAACTTTTACGCCTATGGTGAAACTCCGCCTAAAGAGTTTGCGATTAAACTGGCCGACTGTGACACAACGATAGGCAAATTTGTGGAAGTGACGTTTTCAGGAACACCTAATCTTGCACTTCCTGGTTTTATTGCATTATCAACAGGTAGTGTTGCATCTGGTTTCGCAGTGGGGTTACAAAACTCAGATAAAACACCACTGGCTATTGACCAGAAAGGCTCGAAGTTAACGTTACAAGATGGTGCTAACCAATTGAGGTTCTATGCCTATTTAAAAGGTGAACCGGATGCTATTGCAAATAAGACAATAAAAGTAGGCCCTTACAGTGCTGTAGCAACATTTAAATTAGATTATGAATAATAAGGCTGTGAACTAATATGAAAGTATTTTTATCGCTATTAATTGGTGCAGTCATGTTTTCATCTACTGCATCAGCCTCTGTTTTTTCCTATATCACTGAATCAAAGCCCGGTAATAACCCAAATAATGGGGATGCAAACTATAAGTACGTCATTGCTCGCTGGGACCCTGAATTGCCAACTACGCGTAATCCTTGCTTTAGGTGGTCGAAATGCTATCTCACCATAAGCCATAAGCATACAGCTGCTGGAACACCAGGGGCGGCAACCGTCGAGTTGGCCGAAATTTCTAGGTATGAATACATGCGTGACGTTCAGAATATACCCGGTGTTTTGGCAAAGGCGACAGCTCCAGCAACACAGTGGGCTGTTCATACTGGGGTTAGGCTACAGAATAATCAGGAATGTGTGGGGCTGTTTTACCAAGATCGTACTGGGGTTACGAGTAACGGTGGGTTAATTCCCGGCTCATTATGTGGTATTGCGCCTCCACCGATTGGGGCTTGTAAGATTAACAATACGATCCCTGATATTAACTTTGGTTCGATTAGTGAAGCTGAACTTGCTGGTCAATCAAAACAAGTAAACATTAGTGTGACCTGTAACTTAGCGATGGATGTGCTAGTGATTGCCACAGGTGTTAACGTGACAAATGGCCGTGTTAATTTACGACCAGATAACAGTTTATACGCGAATTTGTATCTAGGTGGAAACGATACGCCAGGAGAAGCTGGTTACAGAATTCATGTGCCTGCTGGTGGAACAAATTCGGTAACCATGAAAGCTGTATTAGGTACTAATGGCCGAGTTCAAGCCGGTCAGTTTGAAGGTGCCGCAGCCCTTATTTTAACTGTGCCTTAATAAATGGTGAAAATATGTATTCAGAAAATGGCAGTGAAAAAATCCATTATATGGTAGGTCAGAGGATCTTAGAAAAGCGTAGAGAACTGGGGTATACAGGGTTTCAGTTAGCTCAGTTATTAGGTGTTAGTCAACAACAGATCTCACGCTATGAAAGAGGCAAAATCAAGATTGATTTGTTTCATTTGTTTAAACTTGCATTTTTGATGGGAACACCAATTGATTGGTTCCTTGAAGATATCAGCTCTCAGCTCAGTGAAAATGGGCGACTGGATGATTCGCAATAATAAGTCTTTAAATGGTTGTTAATGATAAATAGGTTGAGATGACGATTTTATGTCGCCTAACTGTAATAAAATTCGCTAAGCAAGCACGTACAGTAGAAAACTCAACCTATTTATTTTTGAATTAAGTGTCGTAACAAACTGCCAACCCTTTCTTTTATAGAGTTCTCCTCGTTTTTTTATCTCGCTCTTGCCTTTTAACACTTTAAAATTCATAGATTCAACGAATTAAATTGATGTTTTTGTGCGTTGCAACAACTTTTTAGTGAATGCAAATGCAAACTAATATCATTTGCGCTTGTTTGCGTGTAATATACGCTACATTGTGGATCACCAAATTTTATCATCAGTACTTTTATCGATGGACGGAGGAAATTAGATGTTTGCAAAATCATTAGTTTCGGGTATTGCGTTGTTATCTGCGTTAGTGTTAGCTGGTTGTGATAACGCAAAAGACACGACAGAAACAGCTCAAGTCGCAGAAAAACAAACTATCACAATAGAACATGCCCAAGGCAAAACTGAAATTCCTCGTCATCCGCAAAAAGTCATGGTGATGAACATGGAAACATTGGACATCATGGATGCACTCGGGGCACCAGTTGCCGGTGTTCCACAAACCAACGTTCACTTCCCTGAGTTCTTAACTAAATACAGTGGTTCTGAATACGTCAATGGCGGGACATTATTTGAACCTGCTTATGAAGCTTTAAGTAATGCTAAGCCTGACCTGATTTTAGGTGGTAGCCGTGCTCGTGATGCCTATGACAAACTCAGCGGTGTTGCACCAACTATTTCATTAGATATTGATAACAAAAACTTTATTGGTAGCTTAACTGAACGTACTAATGAACTTGGCGCGCTATTCGGTAAAGAAGAACAAGCCAAAAAACTGATTTCTGATTTCAATACTAAAATTGAAGGTATCAAAGCTAAAGCGCCGACTGCGGGTAAAGCGATGGTAATCTTAGTTAGTGGCGGTAAAATTTCTGCGTATGGACCAGGTTCTCGTTTCGGTTTTATCTTTGATGTATTAGGTTTTGAACCTGCTTATGTGTTTGAAGAAAACACGGGTCGCCACGGTAATATCGTTAATGCAGAATTACTGGTGAAATTAAACCCAGACTGGTTATTTGTTATCGACCGTGACAGCGCAATTGGCAAAACGGATGCACAGCCTGCTGCGGAAGTATTAGATAACGCATTAGTTAGAAAAACCGCTGCATGGGAAAAAGGCCAAATTACTTACCTTGACCCAACTGCAGTATATATTGCTGGTGGGATCCAAACTTATTCTCAGTTAATGGACGATATCAATACAGCATTAGAGAAGAGCCAAGCAAAATAACCGATGAAAACGCTTTATCTTTTTTGTGGAATTATCGCGTTATTTGTTTTAGCGGTATTAAGCTTGTTTATTGGAGCGGGTGACGTGTCACCCGTTTCGCTTTTCACCGACCCAGAGATGCAAGACATCTTTTTTATTAGCCGAATTCCCCGAACCGTCTCCTTGATTTTAGCTGGTAGCGCCATGAGTGTTGCTGGGCTAATCATGCAATTATTAACACAAAACCGTTTTGTTGAACCTTCCCTCGCAGGAACAACCCAGTCAGCCAGTTTAGGTTTATTGGTCGTCATGGTGCTTTTCCCAGCAGCAAGTATTATGACTAAAATGGTGGTGGCCAGCGGTTTTGCACTTCTTGGCACCATGTTGTTTATGGTGCTATTACGTCGTGTGATTTTAAAATCTGCCCTGATAGTTCCACTGGTGGGGATTATGTTAGGGGCAGTTATTAGCGCATTGACCATTTTTACCGCTTATTACTTCGACTTACTACAATCTCTTGGTGCATGGATGAGCGGTGACTTTTCTAGCATCATTCAAGGCCGATATGAACTTTTGTGGTTAGTGGGAATATTAACATTAATTGCTTGCTGGATTGCCGATAGCTTTACGGTGGCTGGTATGGGACGTGAGTTTTCAATTAATGTTGGCCTAAATTATCGCAAAGTGATGACCATTGGTTTATCGATTATCGCTTTAATCAGTGGCGTCGTGGTCGTGGTGGTCGGGGCATTACCTTTCCTAGGCTTAATTATTCCAAATCTCGTGAGCTTAGTGATGGGCGATAACATACGTAAAACCATCCCATGGATTTGTATTGCTGGTGGTGGCTTAGTTTTACTGTGTGACATTATTGGGCGCTTAATTCGCTATCCATTTGAAATCCCAGCAAGTGTGATTTTAGGTGTCGTTGGCGCGGTGATTTTTTTATATTTATTGTTGAAGCAACAACGTTATGCAAAAAGTTAATTCATCAATAGCGTTACCTAAAAAAGGGGTAACGCCGTTGCAAAGAATATGGATACTACTGGCACTATCGCTGCTATCCATTGTGCTTTATATGACGGTCAATTTGGGTAGCAATCTTGCTTATATTTTGCCGCATCGAGGCTATATTGTTCTCACCATGATTGTGGTAGCTTTCTCGGCTGGGGTTTCAACAGTTCTCTTTCAAACGATTGCTAATAATAAGATATTAACCCCATCTATCATGGGATTAGAAGCATTGTTTGTATTATTACAAACCATTTTTATCTTCTATAGTGAGAGTTTTCCATCCTCTTGGTTATTGAATATTGGTAAGTTTCTATTAGAGTCCACACTACTTGTACTGTTCTCTGTTCTGCTCTACCGCTGGTTATTTGTGTCAGTTAAAATGAATATCAACCTAGTATTGATGGTGGGTATCATTCTTGGCACATTATTTCGCAGCGTAGCGACATTGCTGCAGCGTTTAATGGACCCTAATGAATTTTCCATTTTACAAAGCCGGATGTTTGCCACCTTCACAAAGGGAACACCTGAGCTAATTCTATTCACATTAATGATCACGGCAGTCGTAGGTGTCCTATTGTGGCGCATGCGTTATTGTTTTGATGTTATCGCGTTAGGGCAAGCCAATGCGGTGAATCTAGGGATTAATTATCGCCAGCAAGTCACTGTCATTTTGTTGCTTATTTCAATATTAGTTGCAGTTTCTACAGCATTAGTTGGGCCTTTAACATTCTTAGGTTTGATGGTCGCGAATTTAGCTTATTTAGTGGCTGGCAGTAGCCAGCACCGCTATTTGCTACCCGTTTCCTTTCTACTTGGTGTCATTGCGTTGATTGGTGGGCAGTTGATTCTAGAATATGGCTTAAATATGGCTGGGACATTATCAGTTGTTATCGAATTTGTCGGCGGTATTTTCTTTATTTATATGGTGTTAAGAAGGTTTTAGTATGATTGAAATTAGTCAGATATCGAAAAGTTATCAGGATACTAAAGTCTTAGATAACGTAACAACAACAATTAAAAATAGCGGTATTACCTCAATCATCGGGCCTAATGGTGCAGGTAAATCAACACTGTTGTCGATAATTGGGCGCTTGTTACAGCCTGATTACGGTGGTTACGTCAAAGTGAATGATTTAGACGTATCGACAACACCGAGTGATAAATTAGCGAAATGTTTGTCAGTTTTACGCCAAGAAAATCAATTTGCCAGCCGTTTAACAGTCGAGGAATTGGTTGGTTTTGGGCGTTACCCATACACTAAAGGCCGTTTAACCATTGACGATAAAAAGAAAATTGATGAGTCACTCTCTTTTCTAAATTTGTCAGATTTACGTCACCGTTATTTAGATGAATTATCGGGTGGCCAACGCCAACGGGCTTATGTCGCAATGGTTTTATGTCAAGATACAGAATATGTTTTACTTGATGAGCCATTGAATAACCTGGATATGAAACATGCGGTGATCATGATGAAACTGCTGCGTAAAGCGGCAGATGAGCTAGGCAAAACCATTATCTTAGTAATCCACGATATAAATTTCGCTTCCGTTTATTCGGACTATATTGTCGCTCTGAGAAACGGTCGCCTGTCTTATCACGGTAAGCCAGAAGAGATCATGAAATCTGACATTATTGAGGATATTTTTGATACTCCGGTTGATATTAAACGGGTGGATGATCAGTATATTGCTCTCTACTACTAAATTTTCGTCATCCTTCGAGCTGTAGCGGTGTTGGCTACGCTCAGCTACTCGGGTCACATACTTTTGTATGCTCCCCGAGATATCTTCTCTTGCCGCCTTGCTACAGTTCGAATGATTTAGAAAATTAAATGGTTATCATCCTTCGAGCTGTAGCGGTGTTGGCTACGTTCAGCTACTCCGGGTCACATACTTTTGTATGCTCCCCGAGATATCTTCTCTTGCCGCCTTGCTACAGTTCGAATGATTTAGAAAATTAAATGGTTATCATAGTTTGAGCTGTAGCGGTGTTGGCTACAACCTAAATGAATGGGAATATTACCGAATAGAAGACCGTTAGTGGCAGAATGAATTCATTGCGGTGAAATTTCAATGTCTTCATCGGTTGTCAGTAAATCTAGTGATTGCAACACTTCTAAGCGTTTTATCCCATCGGCATTAACCACTAAACGCGCCAGCTCATTGTAGGTTTTTTTGTTAATTGTGACACGGCGGCAAAGGTAAATATGGTAGACCTTTTCACCAATGATTGTAGGTTCATCATCATTTACAGTGAGTTCTTCATAGCTAATATCGATATATTTTAGAAAATCTGAAATATTAAAGCGTGTGATATCAGCAATTGATGATTGGTTTTTTTCAAACACCGAATGGCGGTTATGAAGCAATACATCTTTGCGGTAATACAGGATATCTTCCATACGTTGGACATTAACTAAATTAACCCAATGGGATTTTTGTCGCATTTCACGGATATCAGGGGAGAGCATGTTTTCACTGATGAAGCGAAAAGACTCTTTGCATAGCCCGACAGGGGCCTTAACACCTTCACGATAAATACGTAGCTGTCTATCCGGGATCCACTTTTGGAAAACGCGATAGAGTTGCTCACGACCGATTTCTTTCAGCCTATCTTTGAAAATATAGCCAATAACCATAGCTAAAAATAAATTTGCACTCAATGCGCCATATTTTCCTTGCCAAAGAAAGGCGATTAACGTGGCAAAAATCATTGAGATTGCTGCAGCGATACCATAAATGGAGTGCAATAATAATGGCAACCCACGTTTATGGCGGATCTCTAAGTAAAGGTAGCGATTGATGTATTTTTTCAATAAATTGCGACGATATGTCACTAATTCGGCATCAGTTTCATCACTGGGAAAACAATCAGGGTATTGTTTCTTTAGGTAACGCATTTCTTGATACCAAAAATGACGGATTTCTTCACGTAACGGTATTTGCTTCTCAGCTAATAAATCACGCAAATAATTCATGGTGTAGTAGGTCATAAATTCGTCGCAATAAGAAAATGCATTTGAGCGAATGCTTTCTTCAATTTTTCCCGCCAGTGGCGCTAACGCCCGATAAACCCCGAGGCATTTCGCCATGTTCGCCATAAACTCGGTTAAGTATTCATCTGTTTGTCGTTGGGCGTTTTGGCTTATCATTTTGACATTAATTCGTACCGTGCGCTTAAAGGTTAAAGCATAGCGTTTTAACTTGTTCTCATACTCGTCCAATGAGGGTGGGTTTAATGGGTCACATTGTTCTAACCAGCGTTTTAAGTCATCTAATTCGCCATTTTCTTCTGGTAAAGCTGAAAGCTTAACCGTGGGTGGGCTTAAGCGGATATAGTTTTTGAGGCTACGTTGAAGGCTTGATGGCGTGTATAGATCAGGGTTGACTTGCAATGATGATGGAAGAAAGAAAAAACTTTCGACCTGATAGCGGATCTCTTTTGATTTACGAGGCAATAGAACTTTTTGTTTGATTTCAAACTGTTTTTTACCGTGGATCTTGAGAGACTCTTTAATCATATATTGCCTTATTTGATGCGATGACTCATTTTTACCCTAATGATTGCAGTGCTAATGATTGCAGTGCTAATGATTGCAGCATAGCACGTTTATTTATTGAAGAACTTTAAGCAATAGCATACAGGAAGCAATAATGACAGTCTGTGAGGGAATGTTGAAAGATGTGGCAATTAAGAAGTGTTATTATAACGAGGCACATTGCTATGCCTCATTATCGTTTAGCTATTCGTTATTGAATAACTTATTTTTTTGCAGCAGGGCGTACCGCTGTCACTTCTATTTCTACTCTCCAAGCTGGGTTAGCCAGTTTAGCGACTTGGAAGGTAGAACGAGCTGGCAGATTAGTAATTTTCTCAGACTCATAGAACTTATTGTAACCGGCCATGAAGCCAGCGAAGTCCATAGTACCTTGAGTTTCTTCACCACCAACTAAAAATACTTGCATTTTAACAACGTCATTCATTGTCAAACCCATACCTTCGAGGTTAGCTTGGATTTGTTTTAATACGTTGATTGTTTGTGCTTCGGTATTACCATAAGACTCTAAAACGCCTTCTTTAGCGTCTGCAGAGATTTTAGAAGGAACTTTTCCGCTTAGGAAAATGAGGTTGCCCGCATTGATTTCTACTGATTCAGAGATAGGGAATCCTTTCACTGGAACGCGTTTAACATCATCAGCTGCATTCGCACTTGCTACACCTAAAATCAAAGGCAGAGAAAGCAATAAAGTTTTATAGCGCATGTAAACTCCTTAACATTATCAAAGTAAATAGGATCTATTAATTTTATCAAAAATTAAACTTTCATTTAACTTTAAACTATTCGCTAATAGATCCACAGTAAAAATCGTTATTTTCCCCGTTTTTTAGTTAAAACGAGAAAGTTTATACGGCGTAGGGTCGATAAATGGTGTTTCACCCATTAACAACTCAGCCGTTAATCGACCAGATGCAGGGCTTTCTGTCATACCCCAGCCTGTAGCGGTGTTGATGACCAGACCTGGATACTGCTCGATGGTTGAAATAATTGGAATTTCATCATCCGTTGGTGCAACAGTACCACCCCAACGCTCAACCACTTTAGACTCTTTAAATACTGGGAACTCTTTTCTCAGTCTTTCTAGAACGCCATCTAAGTGTTCATTGTTTGGTGTATTTGTTGCCGTACGGAACTCTTCGAATGGTGTCTTCTCGTCTAAATTCCAAGATGTTGCCATCATGAAGGAGTTGAATAAGTCTTTACCAAGAGAGAATTCTAATGGTAATTCACCGCCACCTAATACATGTAGGAATCTTGGGCCTAACAGGAAGCTGTCTTTAACGATAGAGCTGGTAAAGATACGTGGTGCAACAGCATAAGTCCCATCAGCTTGTTCACGGAAGTGAATACCGTTAGGTAAGTGTACGTTACCTTTTGGTGCACCTGGTACGCCAGTAATACGTTGTTGTGACAGATAAACGTTTAGTGTTGGAACGTCAATACCTAAGTTACCCATGAACAGACGCGACCAAATACCCCCCGTCAGAACAACACGAGACGTTTTGATTGCACCTTTTTCAGTGACAACATCAGAAATTTTGCCGCCTGCAGTTTCAATACCACGTACTGCACAATTAGTGTAGATGCGAATACCGATTGATTTAGCGTAGTTTGCCATCGTTGGCGTAACAACTTCTGGGTCAAGGCTACCAGAGTCTTCTTCAAAACCACCAATTTTCCATGGGGTTTGCGCATCAACCAGACGATTAGCCAGTTCAGTACCTTCAATCATACGGGTACGTAAAGGCGTATCGAAACCTGGGTTTTCAGATGCAGACTTAATCCACGCTCTTGAAATTTCTAAATCTTCTTCGCTTGAAGGCACTTCAACGCGGCCTTGAACACGGTAGCTGGTATCAGCACCGATTTTTTCGTTCATACCGAGCCATTGAATTTTCCCATAGTGGTGTAAAGGGAAAATAGCTGGAGAGGTTTTGTAGCTGATGATTTGGCTATATGCACGGCCTGATTGCTCACCGCCCACAACACCTTTTTCACAGATAACAACATTAAGACCTTTCTCTGCAAGGTTAATTGCGGTCATGATCCCTTGAAGGCCAGCACCGATGATGACTGCATCCGCAGACTCTGGTAATTTGCCTTCTGTACCAGCAACAGCGGGTACGCGTGATTTAGTCGATTCAAAACGACCTTCACGATTGATCATAGGAACAACCGCAGCACCTCCTGCTAGAACACCAGCAGCACCAACCCCTAATAATAGCTTTCTTCTCGAGATTTTCATCTATAACCTCAATAACAATCTTGTTTTTTATATAGTAAATAATTTCAAATTGAGATAATGATCTTATCATATATTTTGTAATTGTTAAGTGGCGGTAGCATTTGTTAATAAAGGTCATTGAAATGAAATGCGACGTAAATTGATCTACTCAGTGCTGTAAAGGCTTTGTAGGTGATTACTTTATTTTAGAGATATAAGAATTAATATTTTTTTAATGTTAATGTCATTAAAAGTGTACAGGTGTAAATATGAAAATTTAGCTTAAAGGCAATAATTGATGAGGGGGTCAAAGAGGGAGATTAATATTTCACCATAGATGAAAATTCTGAATATCCCTTAAGTTCTAAAATTGGGAAATTAATATATAAATGAGTTTTAAATGTACTTTTTGAGCTATTTTTGTTCATTTGATTATTAATCATCCATTTGTTAAGGCTTGCAGTATTTAACCGTATTTAATATTGATTGGCTAGGTTGCATAAATATTGTCCACTAGGTTAGCTGGAGAGATGTTTTATAACCAATTGATAATAAATGTTATTTTGTTTCTGTGGTGAAGCGCCTAAACAAAAATAAATAACCTAGTCTTTATTAAGGTTAATTATCGTAATCATTTATGAGATAGAATTAGATAAATTTAAAGCAATAGATGTTTTTCATTATTTTTAATGTTGTTAAAAATAACCACTTATTTTCTGATGGCAACGAATAGTAAAAAGTAATAGGACGTATGACAAGAGTGAATAATTAAGATTAAGTAATGAATGATAAATTGAATAATAAGCTAAACTGGCTTTAATGATAAAAAATACAGAGTTATTCATGCAGTTAATAATATTTTCATAAATAGTTACTTTTACTTCAGGTACACATCATTCAGTTATTTTACTTTATTAGTCGATATGCACCATGATAGCTTCACTTATTAGCGATATATTCATTTCCTGTGGGGATTTGCGCGAAAAAATTAGCATAATCCTCGGAGCGAACCTGTTGAAGGATGGTTTCAAGCGCTGATAGCGGTGCTTCTGACCAATCGCAGCGAATATCAATGTCTGCGTATTGCCGGTCATTCCATACTTTTAATGCAGCGGAGCGGATGCCTCGATAATCACCACCTTCATCGGCACCAGCTTGCATGGCAATAAGTAATCGATCAGCCAGATCTTGATGAGCATTTTTATGATAGCTTCGATGAATAGCATCCAAAACTTGTTCACTAGCTAACATATTTCCAGCAATGGCTAAGTTGGGTTCCGATAGACTTCCACACCAAGGTAAGCAATATTGACCTGTCCAATCAGCTGTATCACCATAGTTATCCATAATAATTAATTGTCGCCGTTCACAGTCAATATCTTCCTTAACCAGATGATTTAAGCTTTTATTCGCATTATGGCCTTGCTGCAAATATTCAATACCTGTTAAGCCAGCAATGGGGTTGGTCATTGCTTGAGTTGCGATTGCCCCCGTTTGGCTTTTGCCATGTAAGACCAATGCACCAACCGCAGGGCCACCTGTTGCCGTCGCTGCACCTATTTTTCCTGTCAATGGGCAGCGCGCCACAATTGAAAATGTCATTTTACACCTCATAAATTAGACCTTGATCAAATTTATCATTATAAATTCTTGCTTGAAATATAATTTATCATCATAAATAAAGAAAAAGATAAAATTATTAACAAAATTGACACAAATCACACTTCACAATCATATAGCAATGTCAGCACTCAGGGGGAAGCAAATGAAAATGCGTTTATGTGGGTGGATAGCCAGTTTTTGGCTTTTATGCTTTATTTCGCTACCGACATTGGCAGTGAACCATCCTGATGTCTTGTTATTAGGGCAAGTTGCTGAGCCGCAGTCATTAGACCCACAAGTGGCAACCGCTGCGAATGATTCTCGAATTTTGGTTAACTTGTACGAAGGGTTAGTTCGCAATGCGGATGGTACATTAACGCTTGAACCTGCTTTAGCCCAATCATGGTCTGTTAGTGATGATGGTCTCACATATACTTTCCATTTACGCGAGAATATAAAATTTCATGATGGCAGCCCATTCAATGCGGATGCAGTCAAATTCACATTTGAACGAATGTTGGATAACCAGCACCCGTACTACCATACAGGGCCATTCCCATTATCATTTTTCTTTTCTGCAATAGACAAGATAGAAACTCCAGATGATAAAACGGTGGTGTTTACCTTAAAAGAACCGTTTGCCCCGTTTTTATCGAACTTAGCGACACCAGCAGGGCTGATTGTTTCACCCGCAGCAGTAAAGAAATATGACAAAGACTTTAGCCGGCACCCTAGCGGAACAGGTCCCTTCAAGTTTGATGAGTGGACCGCAAACCAAAGGGTGGTCGTATCCGCTAATGAAGACTATTGGGATGGTAAACCCAGTTTAAAACATGTTGTTTTTCGGCCTATCACTGACGCCAATACTCGGGTAGCCGAAATGTTATCGGGGGGAATTGATGCCATGGTGGAAGTCCCTGCTGATAACGTCCCATTATTTGTTAATGACAACCGCTTTCATGTTTATGAAGCCGTAGGGCCTCATGTTTGGTATGCCATGCTCAATGCGTCTCAGCCACCGTTTGATGATGTGCGTGTGAGGCAAGCCGTTAACTATGCGGTAAATAAAGACAATATTGTGAAATACATTCTTCAGAACTCTGCGGGGGTAGCACAAGGACCAATCCCATCGGCATTTGATTGGGCATTTGATGCAGAAACCAAGGCTTATCCTTATGACCCTGAAAAAGCACGCCAATTAATAGCAGAAGCAGGGGCTCAAGGGCAAAAAGTTATTTTTTATGTCACGGAAGGGGGCTCAGGGATGCTAGACCCGATCCCCATGGCGACAGCCATTCAAGCAGACCTGAAAGCGGTTGGGCTATCTGTCGAAATTCAAACCTTTGAATGGAATACTTACCTATCAAAGGTCAATGCAGGTCTAAAACAAGCGCATATGGCCGAAATGGCGTGGATGACGAATGACCCAGATACTTTACCCTTTTTAACCTTACATAGCGCTTCTTGGCCGGATAAAGGCGGGTTCAATTCTGGTTATTACAGTAACAAGCAGCTCGATAGGTTATTAGACAAAGCTCGAGTCACCAATAATCTCGAGGAGCGCGCCCAGTTATATCGGCAAGTACAAAAAATTGTTCATCAAGATGCCCCTTGGTTATTTGTGGCGAATTGGAAGCAAAATGCGGTCGCTAATGAGCATGTTAAACATTTCAAATTGCAGCCTAACTTTAACTTATTACTTAAAGACGTTCGTAAAGATTGATTAATGTGAATTGAATATTCAATTAATCTTTTGATTTTATGGGGAAAAACTATGTGGTTATACTGTTTGAAACGCATTTTAGCGACCATACCCATACTGATTGGTTTGACGTTAATTGTCTTTTTTATCATGGCAATGATCCCTGGAGACCCTGCTCAAGCGCTGCTTGGCCCTTGGGCGACTCCTGAAAATGTGGCTAGAGTAAAAACAGAGCTTGGGTTGGATAAGCCGTTATATCAGCAATATTTTATTTGGATGCATAATTTAATTTCGGGTGACTTTGGCCGTTCATTTGTTCTTAACCGGCCTGTCGTTGATGAAGTTTTAGAGCGATTTTCTGCCACATTAATTTTGGGCGGAAGTGCGTTGTTACTGAGTTCAGTTTTAGGGTTACTGGCCGGAGTCCTTTCCTCCATTCGCCAATTCAGTTGGAGTGACCGATTTATTACACTTGCTGTTTTATTGGGTATCTCAATGCCATCTTTTTGGATCGGCTTATTGATGATTATGCTTTTTTCTGTTCAATTACAATGGTTTCCGGCATCAGGAATGTACGATATTTGGCAAGGCGGTGGCCTGAGCGATTTATTGCATCACCTTGTTTTACCCGCAGTGACGCTTTCATTAGTCGCGACAGGGGTGATAGCGCGTTTGACGCGCACAGCAATGTTAGAGGTACTGCGACTTGATTTTATTCGTACCGCAAGAGCAAAAGGCTTGAGTGAGCGCAAAGTGATTTTTCGCCATGCATTTCGCATGGCACTGGTTTCCGTTATCCCAGTCATTGGTATCCAAGCGGGCTTTGTTTTTGGTGGTGCGGTGTACATTGAAACCGTTTTTCAGTGGCCGGGGCTAGGCGCCATGTTAGTGAAGGCTGTGGCAACCCGTGACTTGTTTTTAGTTCAAGGGGGCGTATTGATTGCAGCAGCGTCCTATGTCTTTATCAATTTACTTGCGGATGTTGCGCAAGCCATGTTAGACCCGAGGTTGAAATCATGAGCCAGTCAGTGACCCCTGTTATTCAGCATCGTCATCGCCAATCGATTGGCTCATTATTACTGGCGAACCGTTTAGCAACTTTGGGCTTATTTACGTTATCTATCATTATGCTCTTGGCATTTTTAGCGCCTTGGCTACCTCTTGCTAATCCTGATGAAACAGATTTAGTTAATCGGCTACTTCCCGCTTTTTCATCTGGCCATTTATTAGGTACTGACCATTTAGGGCGAGATATTTTGTCTCGATTGCTGTGGGGAACGCGAGTATCCCTATTGGTCGGTATTTCCGCAACACTAATTGCGGCAATATTCGGCACCCTAATTGGCTTGGTAGCTGGGTATGTAGGCCATCGTACTGATACATTATTGATGCGTTGTATTGATATGCTAATGGCATTTCCATACATTTTATTAGCCTTAGCGATTGTAGCGGTACTTGGGCCAGGGCTACTCAATGCGTTGTATGCTATCGCATTAGTGAATATTCCCTTTTTTGCTAGGAATATTCGTGGGTTAACGGTGGGTTTACGTGATAGAGATTTTATACAAGCTGCAAGGTTGTCAGGTAAAAACCACCTACAAGTCCTATTAACGGAAGTGTTACCGAATGTCTTGCCAATCATTGTGGTTACCATGTCAACGACCATTGGCTGGATGATCTTAGAGACGGCAGGCTTGTCATTTTTAGGGCTAGGTACTCAACCACCGAATGCAGATTTAGGTTCAATGCTAGGGCAAGGGCGCGCACAAATGTTTGTTGCTCCTCATGTGGCATTGGTACCTGGTATTATGATCTTTCTTATTGTGATTAGTTTTAACCTGTTAGGGGATGGCGTGCGTGACATTCTTGATCCCCGGTTAAAATCAGGAGCCTTACAGCGATCACAACCGATGACACAGACTGACAGAGTTAATATTCCTGCGAAAACGGGAGGCGAACAAGTGGTATTAGAAGTCAAAGACTTGTCGGTCGCTTTTCGCCAAGGAAATCAATTACGCCCAACGGTAAAAGGGATCAGTTTTACCGTTGGTGCGGGGGAATGTTTAGGGCTAATTGGAGAAAGCGGTTCGGGTAAGAGTGTTACGGCTTTATCTGTAATGGGGTTGCTTGCATCGCCTCCTGCGTTGGTTACCGCTGGTGGTATTTATGTAGAACATGAAGAAATGTTGTCATTACCGTTATCTGTTATGCAGCGCCGTCGCGGTGCGAAGGTATCCTATATTTTCCAAGACCCGCTGACGACACTCCATCCGCAATTTACCATAGGTGTGCAATTGCGTGAGGCCATTACCGCTCACCAATCGTTGTCATTCTATGAGGCGAAAAATAAAGCCATTGAATTATTGGATAGCGTTGGGATCCCAGATGCGCAGGAGCGTTTTGATGCCTACCCCCATGAGCTTTCAGGCGGGCAGCGCCAGCGGGTAGGGATAGCGATGGCATTGGCTAATGATCCTGTGTTGATTATTGCCGACGAGCCGACCACCGCATTAGATGTTACGGTGCAGGCGCGTATTTTAGAGTTACTCAACCAACTACGCCGTGAACGCGGTGTTGCACTCTTATTTATTACCCATGATTTCGCGGTTATTAACCAAATTTGCGACCGTGTTGCCGTCATGCAGCAAGGTGAGATAGTTGAAACAGGGGAGACACAAACGGTATTACGCCAGCCTCAGCATCCTTATACACAACGCCTGATCGCCAGTGTCCCTAAATTAGGGGAAGGGCGTGGATTTTTAAAACAAGTCCAACAACTTTATGGTCATCAGCCCAATGGTGATGATTTAACATCGGCTCAGGAGGTTTAATGAAAAAAGTGATTGAGGTTAATCAGTTGGTGAAAACCTTCGGGCAGCCAAGAAGCCTATTTCACCCTCGAGGGCGCCAAGTTCACGCACTAAAAAATATTTCATTATCGCTCTATGAAGGTGAAACCCTTGCTGTTGTAGGGGAGAGTGGCTCAGGAAAAAGTACCTTAGCGCGTATTTTAGTTGGGTTGGAGCGTGAAACCTCGGGGGAAATTACGGTATTAGGGCAAACTCGTGCCGAATGGCTGCAACAAGGTTCACGTGCATTTGGGCAAGCCGTTCAGTATGTTTTTCAAGACCCGGTTGCTTCTTTGAACCCCCGTAAAACGATAGGCGAGACATTAACGGTTCCATTGAAATACTTAAAGCACATGAACACATCACAAAGAGCGAAGCGTTTGGCGGAATTACTCGAAGCCGTCAATATGCCAATCGACGCTTTAGCTTGCTATCCTCATGAGTTTTCAGGAGGGCAGGCACAGCGGTTAGCGATTGCGAGAGCATTAGCTGCGGATGCACGAATATTGGTACTTGATGAACCCGTTAGTGCGCTGGATGTTTCGGTACAAGCGCAAGTTTTATTGTTATTAGAACAACTTAAACAACAGTTTTCATTATCGTATTTATTTATTAGCCATGATTTGGCGGTAGTGGAGTCGATTGCAGATAGAGTTGCCATACTCTATTTAGGGGATTTGCTAGAATGTCGAGATACCCGCAGCTTATTTGCCGCACCGGAGCATGAATATACGCGAAATTTATTGGCAAGTGCCCCACGAATTCGTGTTGATTCAGTCGATTAGAAACTTATTTAAACCAGTTGAGAAGCTAATATGAGCACCAATAAGCCAATGACGATAGAGTCAGTGCGTATTAAACGTACTGATGAAATCGTCAATGCGATAAAAGAAACCATTATGGCCAATAACCTCATACCCGGTGACCGTTTGCCACAAGAAAAAGAGTTAATTGAACATTATAACGCTAGCAAAAGCACTGTGAGAGAAGCATTAAAGTCATTGGAAGTTCAAGGGTTAATTAAAACAAAAACTGGGCCTGGTGGTGGCGCGTTTATTGATTCAATGACTGAAGCGCGAGCGATGAGTTTGTTATCGAACTATTTATTTACGCGGGATATATCAATCAAGGATATTTATACGTTACGTAAATTATTAGAACCGGTGGTAGCAGTCAGTGCCATTGATAATATCGATAACGCAGGAATTCAAAAGCTGTACGATACCATCGCCATTTATGACCATGAGCCCGTAGATGAAAATGAACGCTGGCAGCAACGAATGGCAGAACTGGATTTTCATGCGGTGGTCGCCAGCTATTCCGATAACGTTTTATTAGTGTTTATCTGCCATTTTTTACAACGCTTACTCAAAGACTTAGCCGTTTGTCAGGACATTTATTTAAAACCTGAGCCTGTCGACAGGCGCCAAGGCATCGAATACCAATATCAATTAATCGAGGCTTTACGCCGTAAAGATGCCGCTAAAGTTCAATCGGTAATGGAAGCACATATGGCTTATGCAGAACAAGCCATGTTAGCTCTACAAGCCACATTACAAGAACGTTTCTTAAGTGAAGATAGGTAATATAATGATAGATAAAGTATATCTGACCTCTGTATTAAAAACATTATTATGCACACCTAGCCCTGTAGGGATGACTGAACAAGCCGTTGCGCAAACTCACCAATGGTTGTCGGAGTTGGGGTTTACACCAAAATACACACGCCGCGGGGTGCTCTATATCACACTCGGTTCTGAAGAACCTAAACGTGCATTAGCCGCACACCTTGATACATTAGGGGCGATGGTGACACAACTCAAACCGAATGGGCGTTTGGCACTGCGTAATACAGGCACATGGGCAGCCCGTTTTGCGGAAGGTGCAAGGGTGACAGTATTTAGTGATGATCACCAATATCGTGGGACAATTTTGCCATTAAAAGCCTCAGGGCACCGTTTTAATACTGAGGTAGATACCCAAGTAGCCGATTGGGATAATTTAGAAATTCGCCTTGATGCCCCCTGTTATAACTTTGCTGATTTGCAATCCCATGGCTTAAACGTCGGTGATATTGTTGCAGTGGATGCTCAACCCGAATTCATTGATAACGGTTTTATTGTATCGCGTCATTTGGATGATAAAGCCGGATGTGCAGTGATGTTAGCCGCATTAAAATCACTGGTGGATGACGGTATTGTGCCAGCGGTATCTTGCCAAATGATGTTCACGATTTCAGAAGAGGTCGGTATCGGAGGCACCCACGGTTTTGGTCCGCAAGTTCAAGAGTTATTGGCGATTGATAACTCCGTTTCTGCGCCAGACCAAACCACAAGGGATGACGCCCTCACCTTAGCTTTTCGCGACAGAACCGGCCCGTTTGATTTAGCAATTACGCGGCATTTATTACAATTATGCCAGCAGTATGATATTCCTCACGTCCGCGATACGTTTAAACATTATCGTTCGGATAGTGCTGCAGCAATTGATGCAGGATGGGATATTCGTGCGGCTTTAGCATGTTTCGCACTAGATAGCTCCCACGGTTGGGAAAGGACTCATTTGGACTCATTAGTCGCGCTCGCGACTTTAGTGAGACGCTATATTGAAAGTGATTTAGTCCCATTACCGGGGCAATCATTGCAAAACTAATAATTTGCGGCTGATGGTAAAAAGCCCTCATATCATTTAACGTGAGGAGGGCTTTGAACATGTTAATTGTTAACTTAGATTGGCTTGTGATAAATATTTTTGCATCTCATCTGCGGGTACCATACCGCCACCTGTTGCCCATACCAGATGTGTTGCGTTGGCCAGTTGCTTAGGCGTGAGTGATTTGGATTGCAAATAATCTGTGTTTTGCGTGACATGCACACTGCCAGTCATACCCGCCAAGGCCGAAGGCTCTAATTTAATAGATTCGGTCTGGTTGAGTAAGCCTAACAGGTTATACATTTCGCTATCATCGATAGTGTAATAACCATCAATCAACCGCTCCATCGCGCGCCCCACAAAACCGGATGCGCGGCCAACGGCAAGGCCATCAGCGGCAGTGATATTATCGATACCAATCTCTTGAACTGACACGCCATCATGTAACCCGGTATGTACTCCTAACAACATACAAGGTGAATGCGTTGGTTCTGCAAATAAGCAATGGGCGGCATCCCCAAAGGCGAGTTTTAACCCGAAAGCAACGCCACCGGGGCCACCACCAACACCACAAGGTAAATAGACAAATAGCGGGTGGTCGTTATCCACTGTAATCCCTTGCTCTACAAATTGTTTTTTTAGACGAAGGCCTGCGACGGCATAGCCAAGAAATAGGGTCGTGGAGTTTTCATCATCAATAAAAAAGCAGTTTGGGTCTTTTTCTGCTTCTTTACGGCCTTGTTCAACGGCGATGCTGTAATCTTGCTCATATTCCACAACATTTACACCATGTGAACGCAATTTGTCTTTTTTCCATTGTCTGGCATCTGCGGACATATGCACGCTGACGCTAAAGCCAAGTTTAGCGCTCATAATGCCGATGGACATGCCAAGGTTACCGGTTGAGCCCACCGCGATGCGGTATTGGCTAAAGAATTGACGAAATTGTTCAGAGATTAAAATCTCATAATTATCATCTGTTGATAATAAACCTGCTGCTAAAGCCAATTTTTCTGCATGGGTTAAAACCTCATAGATGCCTCCGCGGGCTTTGATTGAGCCTGAAATTGGTAGGTGGCTATCTTTTTTCAGTAACATTTTCCCTGTTATTGGCGTTTGATACCGTTTTTCCAGCGCGGCCTGCATGTTGGGAATATCGATAACTTCAGATTCAATAATCCCTTGTGTCGCTTGAGTTTCTGGAAACGCTTTCATCAAATAAGGCGCAAAGCGGTTTAAGCGCGCTTCTGCATCTTGAACATCTTCAATGGTTAGCCCGACATAAGGCAAACCCGCTTGCGTCGTCGTGACCTTTGGGTTGAACCACGCAATTTGCTTTAAATCGATTAAGTCCTGAACTAAAGGGTAGTCAGCAATTAACTTATCAACATTTATCTGAGTCATAATTACTCTCTTTTAAATCACAAATGAAAGTGCAAAAGTCCCGGCCAGCGCGACGAAAGACGCAATCAACGTGGCGACACTATAAAAACGGAATGTTTCGGCTAAAGTCGCATTACAGTACTGTTTGACTAACCAGAACAATGAATCAGTGACGATAGTGCAGCCAATTGCGCCTGAGCCAATGGCTAATGTCATAATTTCTGGGCTAATGTGTGGGTACATTGGCATTAGCGGAGCAACAATCGCCGTTGCGCCCATCATCGCAACGGTGGCAGAACCGACAGCGGCATGAAGAATAATGGCGACTAGCCAAGCCAGTAAAATTGGGTGCATATCAATACCAGATAACACCATCGCTAAGGAATCGCTCAGTCCACTGCCTTTTAAGATACCGTTAAATGCCCCGCCCGCACCGATAATCAATAAAATATTAGCGATTGAGCTAAAACTCTCTTCGGTTTTGCTGAGTAATACGCTCATACCCATGTTACGTCGGATCCCTAACATGTAATAAGCGACAAAAGCGGCAATAAACATAGCGGTTATTGGGTTACCAATAAACTGTAAGAGGGTAAATAACTGGCTATCTTTGCTCATGTTCAAGTCAGCGGCAGTCTTGATTAACATGAGGGCAATTGGCAATAACACCGTGAACAGTGTCGCACCTAAAGAAGGTAAGTCTTTTTCTTCACGTACCTCAAGATCTGAGAACGCTTCTGGCACAGTTTTAAACGGTAAGCGGTCACCTAAGAATTTGAGGAACAGTGGCCCGCCGACTAATGATGCGACTAGGCCTACGGCTAACCCTGCAACAATCACCGTACCAATATCAGCACCTAATTCATTTGTGACAAATAGAGCAGCAGGGTGTGGCGGTACGATGCAATGGACGGCCATCAGCGCAGTACACAATGGGATCGCTAACTTTAATAATGAAGTATTGGTTCTTTTGGCAATGGAAAATGCGAGTGGGATCAGTAACACCACACCGACCTCAACAAACAGGGTGATACCGCAGATTAACCCAATGAGTACCATGGTGACATCGGGAGTCAACCAACGGCTTTTTTGTAATGTCACCCCAATTCGCTCTGCTGCCCCGGAGATTTCCATCATTTTTCCAAGAATAGTTCCTAGCCCGATAATGGCAGCTAAGAAACCAAGTGTACCCCCAATGCCATTTTCGATAGCGTTGACCATCTCCAATGGATTCATTTGCATGGAGATACCGACAAAGAAGCTGGCGAGTAAAAGTGCTAAAAAGGGATGAAACTTAAATTTAATAATTGAAACGATGATTAGTAAAATACTGATAACTAAAGTACCAATCATCCACATTGTAGAGTCCATATCCTACCTCTGATCATCTTGTTATTGTTTTTCTATTGGATAATAAATATTCAGTGGTGACAAACGATGAAACACGAGCTTTAGATGAATTAAATTAACTCAAAGGTGTGATATTAGTCATATAAAACGGAGAGTAGCGTCTTTGGGTCATCTAAATTCATCTTAAAAAGGGTATTGTAGAAATCATTGAGTATCGTTGTTTTTATTGGAGGCGTTGATGTCAGAAAATTTCAATCAATTTGAGCAATCTGGATTTATTCAATGGAATAAACGGCTATCAAGTTATCAGCTATCGCGCCTACATACCTTTGAAGCAGCAGCACGGCATAGCTCTTTTGCATTAGCGGCACAGGAGTTGGCATTAACACCCAGTGCAGTTAGCCACCGAATTAATACGTTAGAAGGGGAGTTAGGTTTTAAATTATTTGAGCGTTTTCATCGGCGTATTGAGCTGACGATTGATGGTGAGCGAATTTATTGGGCACTACGCAAAAATTTGGATGATATTAACCAAGAAATTATTGATATCAAAAACCAAGAAATCTCGGGTGAACTTACGGTGTATTCACGACCATCCATCGCCCAGTGCTGGTTAATTCCCAAAATTGCGGATTTTGCTAACCAATATCCCTCAATTCAGTTAAATCTATTAACGGGCAACGATGACGTTAACTTTCGTGGCTATGGCATTGATATTGCTATTTATTATGATGATATCACTCGGCCCAATTTATATTGTGAAGATTTAATGTCAGAGTCAATTGTTCCGGTCTGTAGCCCGCAATATGCTAAACAACATGATTTGCTTAATAATATTCATCAATTGAAAAATTGTACTTTGCTACATGATAGACAAGCTTGGAGCAGTAACTCTGATTATGATGAATGGAAGGCGTGGAGTGAACATTACCAATTAACCTTGTTTCCTCATCGCCGAAACCTATGCTTTGATCGCTCTGATTTAGCGATTGTTGCCGCAATGAACCATGCCGGTGTGGCGATGGGACGTAAACAATTGGTTGAAAAACGCTTAAAGCGCCAAGAACTAGTAATGCCATTTGGTGATATTTCGCTGAAGTGCCAACAGCGCCACTATTTTGCGATGCTAAATGATAAACGAAACCCGAAGGCGGATATTTTTATTCAATGGTTAAAACAGCAAGTTAACGCAATACCACAAGTAAAATGATGCTTATTCGAGTAAGATAACCTCTTGGTGATGTTTCTAGAGAATGGAAAAACCTGAAGCTATGGCCCCGAAAACGCAAAAAGTTGCCACGATCAAAGATGTCGCTGCCAAAGCTCAGGCAGGGAAAACCAGTATCTCACGTTATTTGAATGGTGAATTTCATTTGCTTTCTGATAATTTACGTCAACGCATTGAAAGCGCCATTCGTGAATTAAACTATCGCCCAAACCAAATGGCGCGCAGCTTGAAACATGGGCGGACAGGCTTGATTGGCTTGATTATTGCCGATATTGGTAATCCATTCTCTGTTGAAGTATTAAAAGGGGTAGAAGCCGAGTCAATCAAACAAGGTTTCATGACCGTGGTTTGCAATGCAGATAACAGCATTGAGCGTGAATGCCAATTTATTCAATTGCTAAAAGGTTACCGCGTTGATGGGCTTATCATAAATTCAGCGGGTGTTAACGAACAATTCATTGAAGTGCTGAAAGAAACCACCCTACCTTTCGTCTTGTTAGATAGAAAAATCGACAATTTTCCCAGTGACATGGTGGGGCTAGATAACCCCGCTTCTGCACAAATGGCCTTTAATCATCTGATTGAACAAGGGTTTGAAGCGATTTGCTTCGTGACTGAGCCCATTGTGTATAACAGCGCACGCCAAGAGCGCTTACAGACCTTTCAAGCGTTATCGCAGAGCCATCAACATATCCAAAGCGAATTTCATGAAGTGACCTTGCCTGACCCTGCAAAATTAGAGGCCATTGTTGCCGATTTTTGTACTGCACATCGTGGTATGCGCAAAGTGATTGTTGCCGCTAATGGAGTGCTCACTTTGCAGTTGGCATATGTCATGAATAAACAAGGGTTACGTTGGGGAACGGATATTGGCTTTTTGAGTTTCGATAACCTCGAATGGGCGGCATTGGCTGGGCAAGGGGTAACCTCAGTGTCTCAGCCGACAGCGGAAATGGGGCATAAAGCGGTGGAGTGCTTATTGGAAAAACTTGAAAACCCAGATAAGCCACCAATGCAATATTTATTTAATGGGGAATTGCTGATCCGAAAATCGACGACATTGTAGTCTTTGGGGCTAAGTTATTCGGTTCTTAAAATTTCGTTACTATTTCTCAATTTGGCTTAAGGTTTGTTGCATGTATACTGATATGCAGATTATGTTATAACCATTTTGAGGGCATAGGGAACATATGAGAAAGATAGGGATATTATTGCTAGCTAGCCTTGTTTTAGCGGGGTGTAGCACCAGAAGCGGTATCAAAGAATATACCTGCCAAGTTGACCAAAGCTATAATCACATCACATTAGAGCGAAATGGCAAATTTATTTTTCCAACGGGTGCAAGTAAGGTACAAGTCTTTTTCAATAATAATCAGGTTAATATCGTTGATTTTGTTGGCTATGAGTATATGAGTTATCCGTTAGTGAAAAGTACGGAACAGCGACGCGTTGAGAAAATAAAAGATTTTAACATCGTGATAAATAAAGGTGATTATTATTCTGATGTCAATGGCATGTTGGAGATATACTCACCCAGTCAAAAAACCGTCGGATTATATTATTTAGCGCCATCAACCAGTAAACTGAATTCTATCCAATTTTTGACCGAGTGTGAGCGAAGCAATGTTGCTCGCCCGGGACACGCTCATGCGCATTGATGGTTAAAGAGCCAAAGAGCCCTAATAAATTAGGGCATTCCAGCTATTTTGCTATTTCAGGGTTAACACAATTTTGGCTTAGGTCGCCCTTTAAGGCGGCTATTAGGTTATCAACAGCACACTCGACCATGGCGTAACGGGTTTCATGGGTGGCAGAACCGATGTGCGGCAGAGCAACCACATTTGGCAGCGTGAGTAGCTTAGAGTTGCTTGGAAGGGGTTCAACTTCAAACACGTCTAAACCCGCCCCGCGAATTGTGCCACTTTCTAATGCATCGATCAGGGCGGCTTCATCGACGATACGGCCTCTTGAACCGTTGATCAAAAATGCACTGGGTTTCATTTTTGCCAACTCATTTTTACCGATCAACTTTTCGGTTGACGCTGATAATGGCAGCACGACACAGACAAAATCCGATTCTGCCAGCAACGTATCGAGGTCACAACGACGTGCCTTAAGTTGGGTTTCTGCATCGGGGTGGATATGGTTATTGTAATAGAGAACTGGCATCCCGAAGCCTAAATAAGCGCGTTTGGCAACGGCATAGCCAATGCGGCCCATGCCTAAAATACCGATAGTTTTCCCATTCACATTACTGCCATATGCATCTTCACCAATACTTTGAGTCCATTGGCCATTTTTGACCATCTCAGCCATTTCGATAATGCGGCGTGCACTGCAAAGCACTAACGTAAAAATGGTGTCGGCGGTGGTTTCGGTTAATACATTAGGTGTATGCATTAATGCAATCTTTCTAGCATTCATTGCATCAATATCAAATTGATCGACACCAACGGAAATGGTCGATGCCGCTTTCAAATTCGGAGCATTGGCAATGTCATCTGCCGTGATAGGATAGCTGGCCCCGATAATGCCGTCAGCGCGGGATAACGCTTGTTTAAAGCTAGCGAGATTTTCAGGTGTAACGCTATCAAATACAGTAACATTAAAGTGTTGCTGTAGCCGTTCAAGTTGATCCGTAGGAATGGATTTATATAAAATAATATTCTGTTTCATAGTATCCCTTTTAAGCATGCTTCGTGATGACAACATCACTGTTTTGTTCTTGGTTTGGTTTGACTATCAAGGTAAAGAAAACCGAGGCTAATAATGCGAGTCCCATAAACATATACGAAGCACTTGGGCTACCGGTTGCTCCATTTAAATAGCCAACAAACCATGAACCAAAGAATGAACCTAATGCGCCCATACTATTGATTAATGCCATTGCACCACCTGCAACGTTCTTTGGCAACATTTCAGGAATGATAGCGAAGAAGGGCCCATATGGGGCGTACATTGCTGCACCCGCAATCACTAATAAGGTATAAGAGAACCAAAAATTCGTGCTACCGAGTAAGTACGAACCGAGGAAGCAAATCGCACCGAGTAAAAGCATTGGCCAAACGAATAGTTTGCGGTTATGCATACGGTCAGATGCCCATGATACGAGGATCATCGCTAAGGTTGCCGCAAGGTAAGGAACGGCAGAAAGCCAGCCTGTTTCTACCATCCCAAGGTTAGATGCTCCACGAATAATAGATGGCAGCCACAGTACGAAGCCATACACACCGATGCTCCAGCAAAAATACTGGGCGCACAGTAAAATCACGTTACGTGATTTAAAAGCTTCACGGTAGTTACGGACAGGTTTGATGTTTTTCTGTTCGTCACTGAGAATTTTATCTAATGTCTCTTTTTCAGTCTGGCTTAGCCAATTCACTTGGCTTGGTTTATCACGTGCTGTTCTCCACCAGAAAAAAGCCCACAAAATCGCTGGAACCCCTTCAATGATAAACATTTCACGCCAACCGAACGCTTGAATGAGATAACCGGATAGCACGGACATCCACAACACCGTGACTGGGTTACCTAAAATTAAAAAGGTATTGGCGCGTGAGCGTTCTGATTGAGTGAACCAGTTACTGATATAGATGAGCATCGCTGGCATCACGGCGGCTTCAACGACACCCAAACTAAAGCGAATAATCACTAGCATTGGGATATTACTGACCATTCCCGTTAAGCTGGCAAACATTCCCCAGAGAAAAATACAGGCAAAAATCAGTTTGCGGACACTGCGCTTTTCCGCGTAGATAGCGCCTGGTATTTGGAAAAAGAAATAGCCAAGGAAAAATAATGAGCCGAGTAGTGACGACATCCCTTTGGTAATGCCTAAGTCAGCGTTGATACCTGCAGCGGCGGCAAAGCTGTAGTTTGCTCTATCCAAATAAGCAAGGCTATAGGTGATAAACACGATTGGCATGATGCGCCACCAACGTGACGCTGCTGGAGTATTCATTGTCATAATCGATTTCCTTTTAACATGCAGCTTTAGTGGTGGTGGCGGAGAGTAATGCCATTTCATGCTGCAATTGCGCTTGAGTTGGTAAGCCTTCACTATCACCTATAACTTGAATGGCTCTAGCTCCAACAAAATTACCTCTTGCAACAGCTTGCGGTAGTGTTAAGCCTTCAAGTAAGGCGCTAATGACGCCAACGGCAAAACCATCGCCGGCACCGACGGTATCAATGACTTGTTTAATATGCACGGCAGGAACCATACCTTGTTGGTTACCCGCAGTTTTATAATATGCGCCGTGTTCTCCGGTTTTAATCACAACGGCTTCAACACCTTGAGCGAGGTAAAAGTCAGCAATAGACTCGGATTGGTCGAAGCCCGTCAGAATTTTGCCTTCTTTTAAGCCTGGTAAGACCCAATTAGCTTGGAACGCGAGTTGGTTGAGCTGTTCTACCATCGCTGTTTCACTCTTCCATAGAGAAGGGCGCAAGTTGGGGTCAAATGATAGTGTTTTTCCTGCATTTCGCATCCATTTCGCGGCATGCAGTGACAGTTGGTAGCTGGTGGGTGAAAGTGCTGCTGCCACGCCACTTAAATGTAAATGGCGTGCGGATAGAAAATAATCTTCATTAAAGTCTGTTAAATCTAAGTGACTTGCCGCAGAACCTTGACGAAAATACTCTACGATGGGATCGGTTCCATTTTCGGCTTTAGATTTGAGTTGAAAGCCAGTTGGGTAACGAGAATCTACCGTAACACATTGAGTATCTATATATTCATTATCCAATGTGGCTTGGATAAAACGCCCAAAAGAGTCATTACCTAAGCGGCTAATCCATCCCGTTTTTAACCCAAGGCGTGAAAGGCCAACAGCAACGTTGAGTTCAGCCCCTGCGGCACGGCGAACAAAGTTTTCGACCTCATGTAATTTCCCTGTTTGTGTGGCGACGAACATCATCATGGCCTCACCAAGAGTTACGACATCTAATTGGTTTTTCATAAAATTAATTCTCCCTCTAACCTAGAAAGTCTTTAACAGAGAAACATAGTATTCAGTGACTGCACGTAAATCATCGCCTTCGAGTGGAAACTCGATACCACAAGGAACGTCATTCGGTAGGGCGGTTAGCACTTCTTTCCAAGTGCCATCGCTGTCATCAAGTGCTACAGCAACACGTTTGTTGTCACGCAATTGGCAGGCTTTAACGTGAATGTAAGCGACTTGGGGAGCAAAAATATGTGCGGCTTTTAACGGATCTTCCCGATGCCAATGCCAGTTCGCCATATCAAACGCCATTTTTATGGGCATATTCTGGGTTTTGACATCAGCAAAAAAGCGTTCAAGAGGCGCAATATGACCACCGGCTTCTGTTTGGTCGTTCTCAATCACTAATTGGGTGGTGTATTGATTGATGACACCAATAACTTCGGATAAGTCATAGCACTCAGGTAGCTCACCAAGTGATAGTTTTAAAAAGCGTGCATTGAGTTGTTTGGCATCTTCGAAATAGCCTTGTAATTTGGTGATTGCGATAGGAGCTCGTTGTTGAAATAGGGTATCAGGAATAGAATAAACAGCTTTTAGTTGCCTTGCTTGTAGCTTATCAGCAATATCCGTCAGGCTATCATTCGGCAGCAAAAGCTCTTGGCGGATCTCCACGCCATCTGCATGGCTGTTTTGAATCACTTCGAATAAGGCTTGTTGGCCGCCTAATTGTTTTACGGTTTGCGCCCCATAGGCCGCAGTGACAACAATAATGTGTTTGCTCATGACTTTCCTCTGTCTGATTAAAGGGCATTTTGCCCATTTGTCATTGCGAATAATGTATTATGGAACCGGTTCCATAATGCTTTCTAGTGAGGAAAGAGCAAAATTAGAGCTGTATCACTAATCAAATGGCGATTAATGTTTAATTGCAGATCTTTATCACAACTCTAGATGTAATGGGTGTAACGCTTATTATTCATTCTGATAAATGAATTTATGGTATATAACTAGTTGATTACTAATTTTTTATCTTTCTTGATATACAGCTAACATGAAAATATGCCTAGTAAATGCGTGATTCTTCATAATTAATTATTGTTAGCTGTATCTCAATTTCGTCTTCTTCGTCTTTTAATGAAATAATATTTCAATATATTAATTAAGGTGTGAAATTTTAGTGCAATGCTACATTATTTCACAAACTCTACCCTGGCTACACCACAGCAACTCATAAATATAATAAGTTACGAAGATGAGGTTCTGAGTATGAAAGTAATGAAATTAACCGCACTTTATAGTGCGCTTCTGTTAGCTAGCGTTTCATGGGCTCAAGCAAATACCAATGAAAGTGCCGGCGTCTATAAAAAAGCCTGTACACCTGAGTTAATTCAAGCAGCAAAAAGCAATGCAGATATTTGCTATGGCGTGAATACGGCTAGTGATATTCAAATCACTAAAAAAAACGATGATAAATATAAGATAAAAGTTGTCATTATTGGTGAAAGTACCAATAAGAATTATATGAATACTTATGGCTACCCATTAGAAAATACACCGTTTCTTTCATCGGTAAATGGGCGTTTTTTCAATAATTTTATTAGTGCGGCATCCAATACGGTACCGACCTTAACGCGAGCTTTAGCGAAAAATGATCTAAAGACGATCACACAGCACCATGAAAAGCCGTATTACAATAATAATTCAGTTGTTGATTTAGCCAACAAAGCGGGTTATGAAACTTATTATATCGGTAATAATGGCAGTTTTGGTGATGATGAAATTGGCTTTACAAATTATTTTCTAAAGGCGAATTATTTTTTACCGGTTAGAGACAGCAAGCCTGGTTTTGAAAACCTTTTCGTGCAAGAAAAGTTTGTCGTTGATGACAGTGTGAATAAACTCACCAATGATTTTAAAATGTTACCTGCCTTTAAAGCTGCGTTAAATAACCCGTCAGAGAAAGAAAAAGTCATTTTTGTTCATATGTGGGGGCCTCACCATGATGGTTGGCCGAAAGGAGCTTGCGAACTCGTTAAAAATAATTACAACATTAACCCTGAGCAATTTAATACGGGCTGGGGAAGTATAGCGAACTGTTATGTTTCAGCGATTAAACTGAGTGACGATTTTATTGGCGATATTTATAGTATCTTGCAAGAAAATAATAAAAATGGGGATTACCCGTTCTCCATTTTATATTTTTCTGACCATGGGCAAGGGCTAGTCAAAGCCAATAAACAGCACGTAAAAGCACTGGAAGCAGAGTATAAAGGGTATATCAAAGACGGAAATCTATACTTACGCCATGGTCAACTCGTGAAAGGGGCATATCAAGTCCCATTAGTGGTCATCAATTCGGATGATACTAAACGTGAATTTCGCGATGAAATGTTAAGTGAGTGGAATTTATTTGATTATTTCGCGTCGTGGTTAGGAGTAGAAACTAACCTAACATCCCCAGCGAAAAGTATCGTGGCGGAGACTATCACACCTGAAAAAGATATCGATGTCTTTGTTTTCCCACGGGACGAGTTTGTGAAGTACGATAGCTTGCCGCAGGATACCGTATTATCACCAGCCACAGTTAATACCAAAGTTGTCGCTGACAATTAATATGTCAAAAAATAAGGCAGAACCGAGCTATCAGTTCTGCCTTTATTTTTATTCAACAAGTTATTGACTCAATGCATCTGCAACTGCTTTAAAGCGGGCAAATTTATCACGTAACTGTTGATACCCAACGGCGTTTGGTTGGTAAGTCGTGATTTTGGGTGTGCTTGCCGCAATAGCGACATCAAAACCTGAATAGTAACCTGTTCCGACTGCGGCACAAAGTGCAGCGGCTTGGCAACCTGATTGCTGTACATTGACGACATCTAACGGCAAGTTACTGGCATCACAGAACATTTGCATCCACAGTGGTGACTGTGTTGGGCCACCCGTGAAACGAATAGATTCTGTTGTATTATCAAGGCCAACAATACGGTCTTGATGTAGCAAATGTGAAAACACAATTCCTTGATAGATAGCATAAACAATATCAGCATCCGTATGGTGTGAGCTCAAACCGAGTAGACCACCATGCAAATTACTGTGGTAGTTAGAACCGTATAGCCAAGGAAAAAACAGAATATCATTTGGCCGTGTTGCCCCTTCAGCCACACAGTGATTCAGTACGTTATAATCTTGCAAACGTTGATTGAAGAAGTGACGAGTGAACCACGCGAGGTTACTGGCGGAAGTCGGGCTGCCTTCGTGGACAAAATAGGTACCTGGAATACAGTATTTACTCCATACGTATGGGTAATCTGAAGGCACAATTTCATCGAAGACACGGGTTGAAATGGTCCAAGTTCCGGCTACGGCGCTGAGTTTATCTTTTTGGCTCACCCCTGACGCCAACGCTGCACCCACCACGTCAAAGAAGCCACCAAATACAGGGGTTCCTTCTACAAGTCCAGACTCAGCAGCGGCTTTGTGGGTTACCGTTCCTGCAAGTTGAGCCGAATTAATCACCGGTGCTAGTTTGTCATTTGCCTCATCAATACCAAATAGTTGGCATAATTTAGGGTCATAACTCGACAGGGTTTGGTTAAATAATTGGCTGCCAGAAATATTGGTTTCTTCGCAGGCAATTTGGTCGGTTAGACGGTAGCGAATGTAATCGTGGACCATCAAAACATGTTGAGTATCGCGATAATTATCGGGCTCGTGTTGTTTTAACCAACGTAACAGCGCCACAGGATGAGAAGCCCATAATTGCTGCAAACTCAATGGATAAGCTTTATCCGCGGTGCCGTCTTGGTGCCATTCATCAACAATAGATTGAGCTCGTGAATCAGATGACACAATCCCATTCCTAACCGGTTTTCCTTGGCTATTGAGTAAGTACAGCCCTTTGCCGTGAGAAGAAAAGCTGACACCGGAAATTTGGGCGGCGTTGAGCTGGCTATTTTGAATCGCTTGGCGAATCACGCTGCAAGCCGCTTCCCACAGCATTTCCATATTGCGTTCACTAAAACCTGCTTGTGGACTCTCAGTGGGAAAAGAATGTTCAGCAACGGTAATTTCTTGGCCTTCTGCGGTGTAGATACCCGCTTTAATGACGGTACCACCAAGGTCAACACCCATAAAAAATGCATTCATTATCGGCTCCTTTAGGCGTTGTGCCAGCCTGCTTGTTGCATTTTGTCTTCCATCCAATGACGAGCTTTGATAATTTCAATCAGTGGCTCATCGGCTTTTTCTGTCCACATTTCAATCAGGAAGGAGCCACGGTAATTTAAACGTTTTAATAATTTGAATAAATTAACAAAATCCACGCAGCCTTCACCGAAAGGCACATCACGGAATTGGCCTTTACAGGTTTCAGTCACCGCATACGTATCTTTTAAGTGAATTGCTGCGACGTGTTCAATTCCTTGGGTGAATTCTTTTTCGACATCATTGCCCCATGCCGTTAAGTTGCCGACATCAGGATACACCTTGAACCAAGGCGAGCGAATTTTATCGGAAAGCGTTTGCCATTTGCTAATGGAATTCATAAATGGCGTATCCATGATTTCTACCGCACACATCACTTGAGAAGCGGCCGCAATTTCACTGACCCATTGCATGCCTTTTTCGAAATTGGCAATCGTTTCGGCATCTTGCTCTTCATAGTAAACGTCATAACCCGCGAGCTGAATAGTGCGAATGCCTAAGTCTTGAGCGAGCTTAATGGCTTTTTCCATTAAGGTATAGGCCATCATGCGAGTGCCTTCATCATGGCTACCGAAAGGAAAACGGCGATGGCCCGATAAACACATACTTGGAATGCGAATACCTGTTTCTTGAATGGCTCTAACCACTTCCAGACGTTCAGCGGTGCTCCAGTCTAACCGAGCTAGACGTTCGTCAGTTTCATCTACTGACATCTCCACAAAATCATAACCTGCAGATTTTGCGATAACTAATTTTTCTAACCAACTGCTGTTTTTCGGTAATGCTTTTTCATAAATACCAATTGGATGCTTGCGCATGGTTTTCCCCTTGAAAAATTAACTTTGTGTCGATGCTTTATTAAGGCGTTGGTTGCGGTTCATCGCACGTTTAGCACTCCATTTTTCTTTGAAGAACTTGAATGCTAGTGCCAAGATGAGCGTGATCCCCCAAACTGCGAGGTTAAAGTGCAGGCTTACACCAAGCAGGCTTAAACCTGTCGCAATGACCTGTAAAACCAATAAGGCACAGAACACTCGGCTAACCTTACCAACTCCCCCAAATGGGTTAGTTCCACCTAATACGATGGCAAGAATGGTGAGCAGTAAATAGGAGTCCCCGTAGCCCATACGTGCAGAGTTAAAGCGAGCCATCATGATGAGTCCAGCTAATACACATAACAGGCTAGAAATGGTGTATATCGCAATCATGACACGGTCGGTACGAATACCGCTGAACCACGTTGCATTGATGTTACTGCCACTCATATAGATATTTTTACCTAAACGCGTACAGCCTAGAAACAGCGCTAAGAGAATTGCGGTAACAATGAAAATAATCATCGCAATTGGTACCCCAAGCACCGTATCGGAACCAATGGCACGAACAATGGGCGGCATGCCACTCAGCGCTGCTCCTTTGGTGAGGTAAACGCCAATACCGCTAATAATCGTCATAGTACCGAGAGTGACTAGAATAGGGTGTGCCCCGATATGGGAAATCATCAGCCCTGTTAAGCTACCGATAATGACCGCAATTACAGTTGCGCCGATCAATGCGAAGACCAGCCACATCAGCTGTGTACCCGTCCCTGCATCCACTGGCAGGTAATTGATAAACACCCAAGCCATAAACAGGCCAGTTAAGTTAGCAGTACTAATAATGGCGAGGTTTAAGCCGCCACTTAACATAGGTACAAACATGGCAAAGGTGAGTAAGCCCAATTCAGGTAACTGAAAAGTGATACTCAAAAAGGTATTTTGAGTAAAAAAGTGCCCTGGCATGGCAATACTAAACGCGGCGATAGCCAGAACAAAGATTGAAAGCAGTCCGATAACAGAGCCATCAATTTTAAAAAAAGCATTTTTTTTCATGGTGATATTCCTGTTAAACAAAACCTACGTCCGTCTCTTTACGTTTTTTATAGTGGGTAATACAAATCGCGATGAGAATAACCAGCCCGATGACGATATTGACGAAGTAGTTTGAAACACCAATCAGGTTAAGGCCGTTTTTCAAGATACCAATCAGGAAAACCCCCATTAATGTACCTATCACCGAGCCTCTGCCACCGGATAAACTGGCTCCACCCAATACAGCAGCGGCAAGCACATCCAGCTCCCCTCCCACAAGGGCACTCGGTACCACTTCACTCATTCGGTAGGTTTGCAACATGCCGCCAATCGCTGCCATCGCGCCAAGGTAGCCGTAAGCAAACAGATAAATCACGGAAACACGAATACCAATACGAGATGCAGATTCTTGGCTGCCGCCAACAGCGTATAACTGACGGCCGATGTGGGTTTTATTCATTAAAATCCACGTTAAGAAGGCAATGCCTAGCATTACAATTAACGGCAAGCCAACTTGGTAATATTCGCCATCCACTTCAAAAGGCAGGATAGTCACAGGGTCAACCCACCAATCTGGCAAGTCATAAATACTGTGACCGTTGGTTAACCACATCAGCATTCCAAACAACAGTGATTGCATACTGATGGTGATGATAATTGACACAACATTCAGCGAGTAAATCAAAATGGCATTGATTAAGCCAAAAGCGATACCGATGATAATCGCCAATGTGATACTAACGGCAGGGCTTGCAATAAAACCTTGCAATAACCAAGTCGCAATCACGTATTGCACTACGGAAGCCACAGCGGCAAACGAAATATCAATGCCCCCAGTGACAAGAACCACAAATAAGCCCAAGGCGAAAATACCCGTCACCGCATAGCTTTCACTGAGGTCGAGTAAATTTTGGATAGTCAGAAATTGTGGGCTCATCAATGTGAAGAACACCACCATGATAAGAATGACCCAAGTCAGCCAGCCTTCGACAGATTGTGGTCGTAATTTTTGCCAATTAGCCATTGATGATTTCCTCCAATTGTTGCTCATTGATGGAATCTGTCACAATTTCTTTGACGATAGCGCCTTGTTTCATATGTAAAATTCTGTCGCAATTGTAATAAGCTTCGGAGGCTTCATCGGTAATTAATAAAATGGAGATACCAACACCTGATAAACGGTGAATCAGCTTGTAAATACTGTCTTTTGCACCGATATCAACACCAACGGTTGGCGAATCTAAAATCAGTACTTTAGGGCGAGTTAAAATCCATTTGGCAAGTACCACTTTTTGCTGGTTACCGCCTGAAAGTGTTGAAAGGGCGTTATTTGGGTCGGTGACTTTAATATCTAAGTCGGCTATCCACTCTTGTACGATTTCTTGGCACTGTTTTTCATCGATTAAATGCCAAGGTGTTTTGAGTCGATCAAGAATCGAAATCACCATATTGTCTGCGATGGATTGTTGTAAAATGGCACCTAAAGTCAGGCGGTCTTCAGAGACATAACCAATGCCACGCTTAATGGCGTCGGTGTTGTTTTTTAACTTAACAGGCTTGTCTTCGATAAATAATTCGCCGCTATCTGGATGGGTAATACCAAATAACGATAATGCTAATTCGGTACGGCCTGAACCTAACAAACCACATAAACCTAACACTTCACCGCGTTTTAAATTTAAGTTGATATCACGATATTGCCCAGCTCGACTGAGGTTTTTTAGCTCAAGTACTGTGCGTCGGTCTTCCGCGTTATTTGGTGGCTTGCGTTCATGGACAATGTCTAAGCCAGTCATTAACTCAGTAATTTTGCGGGTAGTTAAGCCTTCAGCAGGCCAAGTCCCAATTTTTTGTCCATCGCGGATCACCGTGATGCGGTCAGAAATCTCTTTCACTTCTTCTAGTCGGTGACTTACGAAAACAACAGTAATACCCTTATCTTTTAGGTAATTAACTGTTGATAGTAGTTGGTTGACTTCTGTTCGGGTCAATGAAGCTGTTGGTTCATCCATAATGACCAGGCGTGCGTCGGCGACTAGGGCGCGGCAGATAGCAACTTGTTGGCGTTGAGCAATGGGTAAAAATTGCACAGGCGTGTCGGGGTCAATGGTGAAAGCCAGTTCATTGAGGATTTCTAGCGCTTTTTCGCGCAGTTGTTTTTTGCGAAACCAGCCAAAATAGCCTTTGAGGTTTAGCTCAAAGGCGATATTTTCGGCAACGGTTAAATTTGGAAATAACGACAAATCTTGGTAGATAACTTGTACGCCTAATTCACGCGCTTTATCTGGCGTCAACCGGTGATAACTTTTTCCATCAATTTCAATTTTGCTACCGTCATCAGGGGCATAGACACCACTGATGGTTTTAATTAATGTGCTTTTCCCACACCCATTGGTGCCCGCTAAACAGTGCACTTCACCTTTGTTGAGCGTCAAATCGATATTGCGTAATGCACGGTGACCACCGAAGCTTTTGGAAAGGTCGCGCAAGGTAATGAGTGGATCGGATTTGTCAGCTTTTGAGGTGCTTGTCATAAGTACAATTCCTACTGCAAATAAATTGGTGTTGGCTTGTTCGTGATGAGCGCGAGCCGCTGCGTCAGTGCAGGCGACTCGAACTCAAAGAACATTAAAATTAATATCTTGATAAATATTGTATTTTTGTTTTGAACATTATTTTGACAAGGTGAAATTACAGACCGACTTCGACCAATTTTTTCGTATTTTCAATATTCAAATTAACGGGGTTGTCACTCAAAATCGTGTTGCCACTGACTTTGATTTCACCCATATCACCAATAGACACGCCATCTTTAATTTCTTCACCATTCATCATGGCAGTCGCAACCTGTACAAATACTTGTCCTGCGACTTTTGGATTAGAAATATAGCCGCCATCAATTGCGCCTTTTTCCAGTAATTTGATGCCTTGGCCAGGTGTGAATGTCCCGAATACACAGGTTTCATCATTTTTACGGCGTTTATCAATGGCTCGGCCTGCACCGATAGGGCCTTGTGAACCAAATGACATGATACCTTTTAAGTCTTTGTGCTTAGATAACAAATCATTAGCTGTACGCATTGAGTCATCAACGGATTCGGCAACACCAAAGCGGTCATCGACCATTTGCATTTTCGGGTAGTTCGCTTTCTGGTAAGCAATTGCAGCGTCGGCCCATTCGTTCACTAATGGTACTGTCAGGCTTCCCACAAACATGGCGTATTTGCCTTCTTCACCCATACAGGCCGCCATGTCTCTCATATGGTTAGCACCCATGCTTTGGGTATCAAGTAATTCAAAGTCCCAATCTGCATTTTTTTGGTTTGGTGATTCGTGGGTAATGACTTTAATTCCAGCGTCTTGGGCACGTTTTAATACAGGCTCAAGAACTTTAGCGTCGTTAGGGACAACGCCAATGACATCCACTTTCTTCGCGATTAAATCTTCGATAGCACGAACTTGTTCCGCTGGGTCAGCCGTTGTTGGACCGACTTGGAAGGCATTTACACCGAGTTTTTTGCCTTCTTCAGTAATACCTTGTTCCATCACATTAAACCAAGGAATACCACCGACTTTAACGACGACACCCATGGTAAAGGGCTTTTGTGCTTTTTGTGATTCAGCCATCGCGACATTTGAAAATAGTGCAACGCTCATTAGACAAGGTAAAACTAGCTTCTTCATGTTCATAGTTGTATTCCTTAGTGTAGATGGATACTAAATCAAGAAATTCCATTATTTAGAAATAATGAACTTCTTATATTTAGATATGCCTATAATTAAGTGCCAAGGAATTATGGGTAAATAATATCCCTGCGCTTATTTAATACAGAAAATAAAATAGAACTTATTGTTTTTTACTTACATCACAGTTACATGATTTTTATTTTTATAACTTATTTATCGCACTCGATAATTCTAAGGTTAGAGAACTTTTCTTGAAAACTATTATCATTTAGTTTGTTTGTAATTAATACGTCAATATCATCAAATGTACAAACCTGGCTAAATGCATATTTTCCTAATTTACTATTATCCGCGAGCAAAACTTTATTTTCGGAAACCTGTAACATAATATTTTTTAATTTTGAGTTTATTTCACTGCCATCGCGAATACCATTTTCGATATTGAACCCTTGGCATGAAAGAAATAAGGTTTTTATCTGAAAGCTACGGATAATACTTTCTGCAATTGGGCCATGAAAATCATCATGGCGTTCTGAATATTCCCCACCAATACCAATAACGCGCACTCGGTCACGGCAGGCCAAGGCTTGGATAATCTTGACCGAGTTTGTCACTACCGTAATGTCGATATCAGGTATTTGCCGTGCTAGAAACCAGCAAGTACTACTGTTATCTAACATAATACAGTCACCAGGCTGAATTAATTTTAGTGCGGCCTTTGAAATCTTCATCTTGGCATCAGGGTGCTCTTCGGTTCTTTTGCGAAAAGACTCTGCGCCATCAACCATTTGACTGAGTTTGACCGAAGAAGGCATAACATTCACCATCGACATTTCTTCTTGGTCGATGGCTACCGCGCCCCCAAAGCTACGGATGATCTTATTTTCCCGCTCAAGGGTAGTTAAATCACGACGGATAGTTTCTTGAGAAACGAGACATAATTGAGCTAAATCACGCACTAGCGCCGAGCCATGCTGCGAAACATGAGAACAAATTAATTTATGGCGTTCGGCTTGTAACATATTTAACTCCTATTCTTTCCACGATATTTATTCTGCCCGTGTTGCTTTTTTTTTGTCGTGATTGGATTCAAGTAATCTGTTTTTGAAAAAAACAAAGCCTGCTAAAGTGATTTTGATCTTAATTTTAAGAGTGCTAATGTGGCTTGTTACATAATAATTAGATTTGAATCACTATATTTGCGGTGTTTTTTTGCTTTTCTCTTAATAAACAAAAAATATTGGGCTAACTCGGTCATTTAACCACATCTGTATTATGACTTTATTTGACTGAATATGCCCGAATAAGACCGACTCAGGTGATTTTGTTACGAATTTGTAAAGTGAGGTGCTTTTTAAATGGCCTAAATCTGTTTACCTTAATAGCCAGATAAAGGTTATCAACACACAAAAAACATCACCATAATAAATTTTTGTTGTTGATATTAAAGCATATTTAAGCAAGCTAGGGAGTTGTTATGTTAGAACAATTGAAACAACAGGTTTTTGAAGCGAACCTTGCCTTACCCAAACATAACCTAGTGACATTTACTTGGGGAAATGTGAGTGGTATTGACCGCGAAGCTGGGCTAATGGTGATAAAACCTTCTGGCGTTGACTATGAAACCATGAAAGCAGAAGACATGGTGGTGGTATCGTTAGAAAGTGGAGAAGTAGTCGAAGGGAAATATCGACCGTCTTCAGATACCGACACGCATTTGGCTCTGTACCAAGCATTCCCTGAAACTGGCGGTATTGTTCATACTCACTCCCGTCACGCCACGATATGGGCTCAAGCAGGGCAGCCATTGAGCGCCTTAGGGACAACCCATGCCGATTACTTCTACGGTGAAATTCCTTGTACCCGTAAAATGACAGCAAGTGAAATTGAAGGGGACTATGAAAGAGAAACGGGTCATGTGATTATTGAAACCTTCAAGGAAAAAGGCCTGTCAGCAAAAGATATTCCAGCCGTATTAGTGAATAGCCATGGGCCATTTGCTTGGGGAACAAGCCCCGATAATGCAGTGCATAACGCCGTAGTGTTAGAAGAAATTGCCTATATGAATTTATTTACCCGTCAATTAAGTTCACAAATAGGTTCCATGCAACAAGTATTATTAGATAAACACTATTTACGTAAGCACGGTAAAAATGCATATTACGGGCAAAAATAAAGTAGCTAAAAAATTAATTAAATAGAATTGGCGAACGAGAGTTATTATTGGTCTTATGATCAATAAAGGATTTTTTCGTCAATAAAATAGCCACAATGAGTATTCTATGTGGCTATTTTACTGTTATTTTAAATAAAGCAATTTCTCGGGTTTATTAGATTAAACCTGTGGTTATTTATAAGATAATTAAATTTATTTAAACTAAGTATATCTCTCTAAGTTGCTTAATATCATTATCTGTGAATTTAAGTTCATCTTTAATATACATTTCAACAGAGCCAGATATTTCCTCCATTGTATTAAAGACTTCTAAAATAAATGATTCTTGAGTATCAATTAGTGAGAGTAAATAATCCAGTACATTTTGGTCTTGGGTTATTTTTCGATATCCCGCCATTTTAATTTCGTTACGTTCAAGCCGGTTAAAATGGGTGATCATATAATCCTGTACAATGGTTTCTTTTGGCACTCCTAACATGGAAAGTACCAGCAATGCACCATAACCAGTTCGGTCTTTTCCTCCACGGCAATGCTGAATACTTGGGGCATTTTGTTTATTTAATAAAACCTCTATCATTTGCTTAAAGGCAGCTTTTGACTTATCACTCACCACAAATTGGCGATATTGTTCCAATATTTGTAACCCATCGCCGTTAATCATTTCTTTCGGAATGTGTTGGATAACACTTTCGATTAGTGCTTTGTCTTCATTATCTGGTGATGCGGCAAATTGTGCTGCTAATTCAGCAGTTTGAGCCGTTGCATCAAGGTGATAGGTTTTCTTTTCACCAACATGGCAATTAGGCGATTTATTAATTTCATTTTGAGTACGATAATCGATAATGCTGTTAATCCCTAGGTGGGAAATATAGTTGACCGCTTGTTGATTCAAATTAAACAAATGGTTGGAACGGTATAACATTCCCCATTTCACCTGTTTTCCGTCTGTTGTGGTATAACCCCCAAAATCACGGAAGTTATTTAATCCCTCAATAGGCAATGTTCTTTCAGCGAATAATCTACGTCCGTTGGCATTTTGTAAAATAAAATAGATACGTTGTTTAGCATTTAATGGGTCTTGAACTGTAATGGTATTCTCTAATTTATCTGTAATGAAATTCTCAGGATAAACTTGAGTATCAGGTCTATCCGTCCAATATAATGCTAGAGGAGAGGATGGAATTTCACTAAACTTTATTTCGAGTGTTGATTCACTCACTCTGTTGACTTCGATTTCCATATATTTCCCTTTATCATCCTAAAATTCCGAACACAGAACAAATAACACCTAAAACCATAATGGCGACAATGAGTGCAACGGTATGTTTCCCTTGAAATTTACGAACAAGGAAGAAAATACCGAGGGCAAAGAGAAGAGTGAGTAAGTTAGGTATTACCTTGTCAAACATCTCTTGTACTTTGATAGATTGCTCACCGACGGCAATGGTTAGCGGAGTGGAAAGCTTGACGGTCGTCGCTATCAAGGAACCTAGGACCATGACCCCGACAACGTTCGCTATATTAGTAATTCGCTGAATAATATTTGATTTTTTCGATTGCTCGATTAAATCAACGCCTTTGTTATAGCCATAATGAATAAAGAAATATTTGGTGCCGATATTGACGATATTAAACAGAATAAACATTAAGATAGGGCCAATAATATTACCTTGCAGTGCAAATGCGGCTCCGATGCTGCCGCAAATAGGTAACCACGTAAATTTTAATAAGCTATCACCTAGGCCTGCAAATGGCCCCATTAAACCGGCTTTTACAGAAACGACAGCTTCTTTTTCTTCTTCTGTTGTTTTTTCTTCTAATGCAGCGGTGACACCGAGAATTAATGCGCCAGCGTTAATTTGCGTGTTAAAAAACTCGAAATGGCGTTGCATGGCTTTAATACGTGTTTCTTGATCCGCTTTTTCATACAGTTTATCGAGAACGGGCACCATACAATGCGCAAAACCAATAGTTTGCAGTTTTTCGTAGTTGTATGAGAATGACATGGTTTGAATTCGCCAAAACATACCATTAAGCTCTTTTTTCGTGAGTTTTTTATTTTCAGAGGTGGTTACTTCACTCATAGGTCATACTCCTCTTCTTCATTTTTATGGGAGGTTGGTGCTGTTTTTTCTTCTGGTGTTTGGCGCAAACTGCTGGCAAATGCCATGTCATAAAGCACTGCAAATGCCAGAGCGATAAAAGTAATTGGGATAATTGGCAGTTTTAAATAGGTTGTGAGCATAAAACCGAGCAGAAAGAAAAACCACATTCTGCCTTTAAGCAACATGAGTAGCAGAATACAGATACCGACAGCAGGGATCAGTTTAGATGCGACCCCCATACCGGTAAGAATACTTTCAGGTACGGCATTTAATATGCTATTGACTAAGTCACTACCAAAATAAACGGCAATAAAGCAGGGAATGGCGCGAATAAAAAACCACAGTGGCGTCGAAAAATAATGGACTTTTGTTAGGCCACTGTAGTTTCCATCAAGAATGGATTTACTGGCCCAGACATTTAAGAAACTGGCAAAAGAACGCCAGATAATCAGTAATTGTTGACATAGAATAGAGACTGGCACGGCAAGGGCGATACCCGCTGCAATTCCGCCATTGGAAGCAATACCGAGTGCAACTCCAATAATTGAACCAGCGATAATATCGGGTGCAGAATAAGCGCCGACGTTACCAATTCCCATCCACATCAATTCTAATGTGGCGCTAATGGCTAACCCTTGAACCATATCGCCCATGATAATACCGGCCACAGTACCGGTGAGCAGTGGGCGTCTTAGCATTTGCGGACCGACATCATCCAATGAGCAAATGCCTGCCCAAATTGCAATTAAAATGGCCTCTACTAACATAATAGGCTCCTTACTTATTGAGTGAAAATAAGTATGATTAAATGAATTAATTGAGTAATGTTTTCAATTCAACAATGGGATCTTTAGGAACCATTTGAATTTCAACGGCAACGTTATTGTTGATAAGTGACCTAAAGGCTTGTTCTTCATTCGGTGTTACAGCAACCGCACGGGATAAATTACGACGGCCTTCTTGCATACGCATCCCGCCGACATTCAGTTTTTCCAGTTTTAAGCCACTTTCGACAAGCCTGTTCACATCAATACTGTTAGTAAGCAGCAGCATAGTGCGGCGTTTAATTTCCGTTTTTTTTAAGACTTCAATGAATTTATCGACGCCAAAAACGACTACTTTTAGATCTGGTGGAGCAGCCATAGTAAGAACTGATTGTTGAACGGTGTCATTGGCAACTTTGTCATTGACGATAATCACCTGTTCAATATCAAAATTTTTAACCCAAGTGGTTATAACTTGGCCATGGATAAGTCTGTCATCAATTCGAGCAACATTAATTGGCATGGGATTCTCCTAAAGTTCGCTATCATTTTGTGCTAATGGTTTAAGTTGTTCACCGACATTAAGGCAACTGTCAGGGAATACATCATTAATGACTTGATGAAGTTCATGTAAAGGGAGGTCTCGGTTGCTGAGTATTTCGAGAAAAGTAGGAACATTGATTCCGCAGTACAGCACAACATCATTTTGGGTAATAACGAGCTCGCTGGCTAAATTGCAAGGAGAACCGCCTAATAAATCCACTAAAATTAAAACGCCATCGCCTTTATTAACATTTTGATATGTTTCAAATAAATATTTTTTTACCTCATTAATGTTGCTTTCTCTTTGGATAGAAATCACGCTGATATCTTCTTGAGAGCCGATTAGCATTTCAGCACATTCCAATAACCCTTGTGCAAAAGGCCCATGGCTAGCCAGTATGATAGGTATTTGAGAGCTCATTTTTTCCCCTTATATTTATTTTTTATTTTAGTAATAAAATTACTTTTGTATATTTATTTTAAAGTAACAATATCACAAAAAAGGGGAATGAAAAGGGGGAGTTCCTAGAAAGGGTCATTTTTGTGAGCAAGATCGAAGTGGCTACTTAGAGCCACATAGAAGATATTAAGGAGGAGAAAGCCGATTAGTTATTGCTATTTAAGCGAGAAAAGCGCTCCGCACGAGTGCTAATTTGTTTTTGAATTCTTTCATCATATTGTTTAATAAATAGATTAGTAATCAGCATATTAATTACAGTCAGTTGCGAAATTTTTGAGCGAATAGGGATAAGCCTTGAAACGTGCTCCGTGGAGATCGTGTGCAAGACTGTTTCTGCTAGCGATGACACCGAGCTTTGCCCCATTTTCGTGATAGCAATGGTCGGAACTTTCAATTCTCTGGCAAGAGTGAGTAGTTTGATACATTCGTGGTTTTCACCAGAATGAGAGATGACAATGACAAGATCGTTCTGATCTAATGTATTCACGATACTAAATTGAATGCTGTAATCAAGGTGACAATTAACATCTTTTTTTATTTTAATTAGTTGATATTCAAATTCTTTTGCAACTAATCCACTACTGCCTGCACCATAAATGACAATTTTTTTACTCTTACTAATTAATTCATTTGCTAGCTTAAAGGCATTTAAATTGACCAAAGCGCAAGTTTCTTCTATGGATGATTTTTCAATCAATCCTACTTTGTGATTAACGGTTTCCATTGAATCATTAATATCAATATCTTCTTGTAGTAGAGTGCCGTAAGACTTGTGATTAATCGATGAAATTAAATCAATTTTTAGATCGCTAAAGCCTTGGTAGCCTAACTTATGGCACAGGCGCAAGATAGTGGTGGTACTGACCTTATTTTCTTGGGCTAGGGATTGAATGCTCATACTTTGCATGTTTTTCTTATTAGCAATAATGTACTCAGCGACTTGTTTTTCTTTGGTGGAAAGGCTGTCTCTGGCCTCTCTAAGTTTTAGGTCTATCATTATTTACCCTGCTAATAAATTAAAATTCGTCATTACGAAATGGATCCTACCATATCTTAAAAATAGGGAAATGGTGACTTTTCTTTATTGTCTTCGTGTCACAATAAATGGGCTTATGGCTTAGGATAGAAAGTAAGGTCGGTAGGAAAAAGTTAATAAATATAAATAGTTAGTTATATCCCTATTGCTTAATAATAACCAAAGCAATAGGGATTAATTTGTTTTTAAAGTGTGACGCCCATTTTAAAAATTGCTAATTCACGGAAATCATTGATTTCATTTTTTGTAGGTTCACCATTAACGGTTTTGACAACCAACTGAATGAAGTCATCTAATAACTGATTCATGGATTTTCCTGTTAATAAGGCACCTGCATTAAAATCAATCCAATGGGGTTTTTTGGCGGCTAATTCATTATTGGTCGCAATTTTCATGGTGGGGACAAAGCCACCATATGGCGTGCCACGACCTGTTGTAAATAACACCATATGGCAGCCAGCTGCTCCTAAGGCACTGGTGGCAATGGCATCATTACCCGGTGCGCTTAACAAGTTGAATCCTGGGGTTGTCAGGCGCTCCCCGTATTTTAAAACATCCATTACTTGGCTAGTGCCAGCTTTTTGTGTGCAGCCGAGGGATTTTTCTTCGAGTGTCGAAATGCCTCCGGCTTTATTACCTGGAGATGGGTTTTCATAAATTGGCTGGTCATGGGCAATAAAATACTGTTTGAAGTCATTGATCATATTGACCGTTTTCTCAAACGTCAGTTCATCATGGCAGTGGTTCATTAGAATTTGTTCAGCACCAAACATTTCAGGTACTTCGGTTAACACCGTAGTTCCGTTATGACTGACTAAAAAATCAGAAAAACAGCCTAACAATGGGTTAGCCGTGATCCCTGAAAGGCCATCAGATCCACCACATTCAAGACCAAATTTCACTTCGCTCAGTTTGCCTGACTCACGTTTATCTTGCTGTACTAATTGATAAAGTGCATTAAGGTGCTCTACACCGGCTTCAATTTCATCATCTAATTGTTGGCATACCATAAATTTCACGCGTTCATCATCATAGTCACCTAATGTTTCTTTAAAGGCGGCGACTTGATTATTTTCACAACCTAAACCGATGACTAAAACGCCACCTGCATTAGGGTGCTTAACCATATCTTGTAAAATAGTACGGGTTGTTAAATGGTCATCACCGAGCTGGGAACACCCTAAAGTATGGTTATAAAGATAAACACCATCAATATCAGAAGCGCCATTATGTTGTTTATTAAAGCGTTCGATCATTTTTCTCGCCAGTGCATTAACACAGCCGACTGTTGGTATCACCCAAATTTCATTACGGATAGCGACATCACCATTTGCTCGGCGATAGATTTGCACTTCTGGATCCGGCCGTGTAACGGCAATTGTGTTGTGTTCAGGGCGGTACTCATAATCATTTAAGGCACTTAAATTGGTGGCGGTATTATGAGTATGAACATGCTCTCCAGCCGTTATGGTAGTCGTTGCATGGCCGATAGGAGCGCCATATTTAACAATATTATTGCCAGCCTCAATCAAGGTGAGGGCAATTTTATGCCCTCGGTCAACATCTTGTTTTAATGTTACTGATTGCTCTGCAACACTAATGGTTTCCCCTGCTTGTCGGTTAACTAAAGTAATGGCGACATTGTCATTGGGATGTATTTTAATTATATCTTTTATCATATTGCGTTCCCTGAACTGGAAATCGGATTAAGCATGATCAGCCATAAAAAGTATGAATGATCTTTTGTTGTCTAAATTTCATTCATTATACGGTCTGGTTTATAACTTTAAAAGATGTTATACCAATTTATTGCGATTTATTTATTAGTGAAGTTCTATTTCACCCATCGTCGAAAAATTTCGTTATACTGTGGACATTGATGGCCAGCGAGTCGGGTGGTTATGTGAAAGGAGAAAATAATGAGCTCACAAGAGAGTGAACCGCGCCTATACCAACAAGTTGCGGCTCTGGTCAAAGAACGTATCGAAAATGACGAATACCCAGTTGGCACTAAATTACCTGCGGAACGGTTACTTGCTGACGAAATGAAGGTGAGCCGTACTGTGATCCGTGAAGCCATCATTATGTTAGAAGTAGAAGGCTATGTGGATGTACGCAAAGGATCTGGCATACATGTTATTAGTAATCGGTCTAATAACTCAGTCAATACAGAAACGGGATTAGAGTTTAGCCGCTGTGGGCCGTTTGAGCTCTTACAAGCAAGGCAACTGATTGAAAGCCATATCGCCGAGTTTGCCGCGACCCAAGCCACCAAAGAAGATATTTTAAAACTAGTTGATATTCAAAAGCATGCTCGCAAAGAGGATCGTTTTCGTGATTCAACATGGGATCTTGCTTTTCACATGCAAATTGCCGCGTCGACCCATAACAGTGCGATGGTGGTGATCGTTGAGCAAATGTGGAGCCAACGCTTACGTAACCCTTACTGGCTCAAGCTTCATGAGCACATTGATAACCGTTCGATTGAGAGCTGGTGCGATGAACATGACCAAATTTTGCAGGCGTTAGCGCGTCGAGACCCTAAAGGGGCGCGGCAAGCTATGTGGCAACATTTGGAAAATACCAAAAAAATGTTATTCAATGCGACCAGTGATGACTTCGAATTCACCATGGATCGCTATTTCTTCGCAGATAGCCCAACCATGGATGATAACAGCTAGTTATTCCTCATCATCTTCCGATATTTGCTTCAGCGCGGGGAGGTTAACTAAAATAATTTTCCCGTATTTTGCATCAATCCAGCCTAGTTTTTCCCATGCGACTAAACGCTTATTGATGGTTTGCCGTGTGGTATTAATGATGGTCGCTAAGTCATCTTGTGTGAGATATAAGCTTAGTTGAATTCCTTTTTCATGAGGTTCGCCATAGCCTTCTGCTAAGCTCAATAAGCGTTTGGCGAGTCGGGCTGAAACAGATAATAAGGCACTGTCATTGATAATGGTAAAGGCATTACGAATCACTTTGCAGAGTAAAATATTCAGAAATTGGTAAAAAACGGGGTGTTTTTCCAAGATCATGGTTAAGTCTTTCGGTGATATTGTCAGTAAAATGGTTGGGCTAATCGCTTTGGCATCATGGGTGCGCGCTGATTTATCTAGCATGGCAATTTCGCCAAACCAATTGCCTGGTGAAAGATAGCGAAATACACATTCACGGCCATCTGAGGAAATTGAACTTACTTTTACTGAACCTTGAATCACCGCATATAGACCACGAGCAGGGTCACCCTGATAGTGAACCATTTCACCATCTGGATAGAAACGTAATGTGGCGCATGTCATTAAGATGGAAATCAAATAATCAGGTAAGTTACTAAACCAACTATTTGTTTTTAATATTTCAAGAATATTTTCATGCGTTAGAACTAATTGGCTGTTTTGTACCGCAATGTTCATCTGAATGCTCCCTGCATGATTGGCTAACTTTATCATGACATTTGGTAGGGTTATGTTCAATCATGAACCGCCGTAATATTCGAGTAAACCTCATAAATAAGAAATAGGGTAATAGAAAACCCGAGCCATTAATGTGGCTCGGGAGGGATTTAAAAGATAATTAATTAATCTTCAAATCGTTTTTCAATACCTAATCTTTTTAATGTCAGAATCAACAGACCACCGATAAAGGCGACCAATGCGATAAAATAGAGTCCTGCACGGGCAGATTCAAAGGTAGTTTCAGCCCAAACTCGTAAGTTTGGTGCCACAAAACCACCTAAGTTACCCACTGAGTTAATCAAAGCAATACCCGATGCAGCTGCGGTGCCGCCTAAGTATGCAGATGGGAAGCTCCAATACAGAGGCTGCATCGCCAAGTGACCAGCCGCTGCCACACACAGGGCAATAATCGCAATGACGGGAATGCTATCGAATAAACCAGAAACCGCAATTCCCGCCGCACCTAACATAAAGGTGATGGCAGCGACCTTACGACGTTCTTTTAGACGTTCTGAAATACGAGGTACATAATAAACCGCAATCGCCGCACACAGTGGTGGAATGGCGGTAACAAAGCCTACAAGTATGCCGACTTTACTGCCCAACAACGTACCGATTTGGGTTGGTAAGAAGAAATAAATCCCATAGCCACATACTTGAACGGTAAACCAAATCAGACACAGGTAGAGAACGCGCATATCTAATAATGCTCTCAAGGCGCCTTTCGGGCTATGGCCTGCTTTGGCATCTTCTTCCAAGGCTAATTTAGCGGAAAGTGCACTTTTTTCCTCAGCTGTCAGCCATTTGGCTTTTTCAGGGCGGTCATCAAGGTAAAAGAACACCCAAATCCCGACAATAGACGCTAATAAACCTTCTACGACAAACATTAACTGCCAGCCGTATAAACCGAAGGCAAATGAAGTTCCTTCTAACGACAATAATGAGCCAGATAATGGGCCGCCAATGATAAACGCCAGTGGTGCCCCAAATAAGAAGTAGCCTGTCACCCGTGCTCGGATATTTTGTGGGAACCAGAAGGTTAAATACAGAATAACCCCCGGAAAGAAGCCAGCTTCACTGACACCAAGTAAGAAACGCAGCACAATAAAGGTGGTTTCATCATGAGCAAACATCATGGCGGCAGAGACTAGCCCCCATGTGACCATAATGCGCGATAACCATACCCGAGCGCCAATTCGGTACAACAGAATATTACTTGGCACTTCAAATAGTGCGTAGCCGATAAAAAAGATCCCTGCGCCAAATGCGTATGCAGCGTCACTTAACCCAGTTGTTAATTGAAACTCTTGTTTTGCAAAACCAATATTTGAACGGTCTAAATAAGCCAATATGAACATTAATACCACCATAGGTATTATTTTTCGTATTGCTTTGCTGGTAGCCGATGATAAATGATCCGTATTGGTGGACATGGTTCACCCCAGTTTTTTGTAAGATAGTAATGTTATCTATTCATTTTTATTATGTGTTTAGCCCGCCGCTGAATAACCAGCAGAGTAGAGTATAGAGCTAATGTACTCGTCATACTTCAAGTTGCAGTGTTGTTGATTGCACCATGAATTATTCAGAGTATAAATAAGTAATTTAAAATGAATAATTCTTGTTATTAATTTCCCTTTTTCATGTTGTTAGAAATGAAATATTGAAAAAGGGAATGATCATTATTTCACGTTAAATTTGGCTAATGCTTCAGGTTTTAACGTCGTACCTGCCCCAGGCGCGGTTGGTGTGGTATAAACACCATCAATGACTTCGACTGGGTCAACAAAGCAATCCAGTGTCCATGGAATAAATTCCAGTAAAGAACAAGCGGGATGTGCCATTACCAGATGCAATTGTGCCTGCATCATATCGCCATGGTGTGGTGTCACTGGTAAATTAAAGGCCATACCTAAGTCAGCAATTTCCCATACCGCTGTTAAACCGCCACAGCGTGTTGCATCAGGTTGTAAGTAATCAACCGCACCCGCCAAGACAAATTCTTTAAATGAATCATTGTGATAAAGTAATTCACCTAATGCGATAGGTGTATCCATATAAGCAGCAAGCTGTTTATGGCTGGCGACATCATCATGCCATAATGGTTCTTCAAACCACTTAATATTGAAATCATTTAAACGGTGGCCATATTGCTTGGCAATACTGATATCCCATTTACCGTTTGCATCGACCATTAGGTCGATATCGTCGCCAATTGCGTTACGAACAGCTTCAATACGTTGTAGATCTTCGCGTGGATCTGGTTTACCAATTTTCATTTTTATTGCTTTGAAGCCTTCTTCGAAGATCATTTTTTTACAATCATCGACTAAGTCTTCTTGGCTACGCACTAACCAACCGCAGTCGGTGTTATAGGCGTTAACTTTATTGTGTTTTGAACCGCCAAACAGTTGCCATAGCGGCTGATCTGCGGCTTTAGCTTTAAGGTCCCAAAGGGCGATATCGATGGCAGAAATCGCCATTTGCATCAAACCACCACGACCTACCCAGATATTGGTTGAGCTGCGAGTGAGTTTTCGATGTAAATAGCGCACTTCTGTTGGGTCTTCGCCGAGTAACATTGGGCCGAAAACATCTTCAATAATAGTGGTGATTAAACGGTCAGTGGTGATGTCGGCATGTGTCCCTGTGTGGCCATAACCGACTAATCCACATTCTGTTTTGATCATGACACCCGGCATCCCCCAATGGGTAATGCTGTGAGTTGAGTCACCAATTAGGTCATTAGTGACAGGTACGTGCATGATAAAAGTACTAATTTCTTTTATTTTCATTGTTGTTCCCAGGTGTTGTAAGGTGGTTGAATGCCAATCTAACAGTGGGAAGTGGATTAAACTGTCAAATGATTTACAGATTGTGCCTGTATGGTGCTTTTTACTGATAAATATGAGCTAGATCTCTTTATTTTGTATGATAGATTATGGCGTATCTTTAAAATTGGTATAACAGCTTAATAGGTGAAAATAGTGGGAAGCAGGGAACAATAAAAATTTTTATCAGGGTATGGGGTTCAATCTAGAGTAGGTTTAGAATAATGGCGGAAACCCAGCTTTATAGTGGATAAAACATGTCTAAACGATTTCTTTTATTGCTTTGTATTTTATTTACGAATTATCTTCCCCAATCTTTGGCTTCTGAGACCGTCAACAACACTGACGATTGGCAGTTGGCAGACATCCCACCAAAGCTAGTGCAAACAAAACAGCCTGAAATTATTTTTGCGATGATTGCTGGAGAAATGCGAGCCGTCGCAGAACTCAATGCAGAACACGGTTTTTATGCCTATTCTCCTTCGGGGGATTATTGTGCAATGCAGTTTGGCAATGGGTATGCCTTTGTAAAAACAGTATCGTTTTCTAACCAAAAACCGCGTTATGTACCTGAAGTGGATAGGCTAAATGATTTACAAAATCCCATTTATGATTATTTGGTCACGCACCAAAAAACAGCGGTATATAACTCAACTCAGAGTAATAGTAAGCAAATTGCCTCTTTATGGGAAAACCTGCGCTACCCTGTGTTAGCACGGATGATTAAAACGGATAAAGCAGGAGAAAAGACTGCTTGGCTAACGATTCGCCTAGGGGATAGGCTGGGCTATGTGCGTTTAGATGATGTAGCATTAGATAAAGGCATTCCAATTTTAACTTATCACCATATTCTCAAAGACAGTGAAAATAAGCATTTTCGTGACACGTCAACGACGACATCTGTGGAAGCATTTCGTGAACAAATGAATTATTTAAAACAGGCGGGTTACCAAACGCTTTCGCTTGCCGATGTGGAAGATTATCTGAATAAATCTGCTAACTTACCAGGTAAAGCAGTCGTGCTGACATTTGATGATGGTTTAAAATCAGTTTATCGCTATGCATTACCGATTTTAAGGCATAACCGCCAGCAGGCGACGCTATTTATTATTTCTTCGCGGATTAAAACACAGCCACAAAAATGGTCAGCGCATGACTTACAATTTATGAATAAACAAGAGATAAAAGATAGCCGAGACGTTTTTAATATCCAATCTCATACTCACTTTTTACATCGTTTAGATAATCATAATTCACCCATTTTATTTAGCCGGAAAGAACATACGATCATGTTGGATTTCAAACGATCGATGAGAATTCTAAGCCGTTTCGAACCTGAGCAGCGTTACCTTGCATATCCATTTGGTGGTTATAACCAATCAGCGATGGATGCGGCTAAAGATGCGGGGCTACATCTTGCCGTCACTACGATTCAAGGAAAAGTTAAATTGGGGGATAACCCTTTTGCGCTCAAACGTTTGTATGCTTTTCGGACTGACCCATTAGAGAAATTTGCTCAGATGGTAGGAAATAGTGAAAAAAGCGTCATAAATCAAAATATTATTATCGACAGATAATCAATATAGCGAAGTAAGCACTGGGTTGTTTGGCTCAGTGCTCATCCGCTTGCTTGCCCGTTCCCATCTCTTTTAAAAATTGTTGTTGGTAAACAAACAGTTCTTTCGCGCTAATACAATGATAATCCATCGAAAACTGTTCGGCGGTTTGCTCAATGATCTTAGCAAGTGCAGGGTAATGGCGGTGGTTCCAATTCGGAAATAAATGATGTGTAAGATGTAAGTTTAACCCGCCTAACCAATAGGTTAGCCAACGAGGTGTGGTTTGCCAATCATAAGTGGTTGAAAAAGTATGAGTATAAAAACCATGCGGCATATTGCCTTCTTTGGGGGGCGTATAAAAAGTTGCTTTCGCCCAATGGGTGCCAAGTATTAATACAACAAATACGAGGGAGGCAAGCATTTGGCTAAATAAGTAAGTGAGTAGCAAGGTACCTAAACTGATATCAGTGATAACAAACGCAGGTATGACTATTGCAACAATCAAATGTAGTAACTTAGCCAATAAAAATGCCCCAATACCACGACGGCCTTGATGGCGCATATGAGGAGCGACGCGCGTCATATGAAATCTATCCATCCAATCAAAGAACCAAATCAATGCAGGGAAAGTCATTGCGGCAATTAATGGCCAATACAGATGCTGAGCTCGCATAAACGGGTACCAGCGCTGATAAGGGGTTTGGCGCAAGACAAAATTTTCTTCGATATCTAAATCATAATGACGAATGTTGGTGTGAGCATGGTGAAAAATAATATGCCTGACTCGCCAACATTCAGGGTCTAAACCCAACGGAATAGTGACCCAAAAATTGAGCCAATAATTGGCTTTGGCCTGTTTGAAAATCGCATTATGGGAAGCATCATGAACTAAATTAATTGCCAATAATAATGCGAAACAGATAAACAGGGGATAAAAAATAAAAAAAGCCCAAGACACGTTAACACATAGCGCTATGCCGTAACTGCCTAGGCAGCACAAGATTAAAACCAAGCTTTTTAAATAAAAGCGTAAGTCAGCGAACCGGTGATCTGCACGCTGTTGTAAATAGTGTTTAGCGGCCTTGTTCAACGCTTTTTGGAACGCTTGATCATGGCGGTGTTGGTAGCCTAACGGCCTTAGCGGCTCAGGCGACATCACGCACCTGTATGGGTTTTCGGCCGATACCAAGTAACATTAATAAACTATGCAGCCACAGAGCCGTGGTAAAAATTACCCAAAATGGCGTTGTCCATTGCCAAATAAATAAAATGCAAATTAATAGTAAGCAAGCGATAAAAAACCAGCTCATCAGGCCAATTTTGCGGCCATCTGAAATACCTGATAGTGCCACGGTACCTAAGGCTAATAAGATAAATAAAATCACTTGCTGTTGAGTCGTTCCCTGATAACCATAGCCATAAATATAGACATAACCAATAACTAGGCTAAATAGGAGAAGTGTTCCCATTACTAATACGATTTGGTTCGCGCGAAATAATGGTGCGGGTTTTTCCTTGGGTTGACTACGACGTTTAATGATACGCCAAAAAGGCAAATTACTATCAATAAATGGGTTTTCAGAAGCAGGAGCCCCTTTGATGCCAAAATGGTGTTCCGTTTCAGGTAATTTGGAAAACGTACCAAATAGTTTGTCCCAAAAAATAAAACTGCCGCCAAAATTACGGTTGGAATAGTGTCCTTCTTTCACATGGTGAACTCGGTGGTGCTGTGGCGTTACCATAAATTTCTCCAACCAACCCAAACGCGGGATCAGCGCACTGTGGTTAAAAAATTGAATGGTATAGTGCAATATTGAAACGGTGATAAACACTTCTAATGGGATCCCCATTAGTGCCAGCAACATAAAGAATGGGATTGATGTGAGTGATGAATACCACGAATTACGCACGCCTAATGATAGGTTATAGTGCTCCCCTTGGTGATGTACCACATGAACGGCCCATAAAACACGGTAAGTATGGTGTAAACGGTGTAGCCAGTAAAAGCCAAAGTCCCAAGCAAAAATCGTAAACACCCACACCAGTGCGGTTGGCCAGTTTTCAACGAGATTGAATGAGTAGTGGGTCACGACAAAGCCGTAACAAAAAATCTCTAACCCTCTAAACAGCCACAGCATAATATGGCCAGAGTTCAGGTTGAACACCAATTCTTGCCAGCTAACGGTTCCTTTTTGTGTTTTGGCTATCACCAAACCTTCTGCGACCACAACCGCTAACATGAAAACAATCGGAAAGGTTAATTCATTCATTAGTGTTTCTCTTTAAGACAAACTTCGCAGTGTGAACAATCACTAATGCCCCACAAGCGGTGAGTGCGCCAGTGACCACATCAATAAATAAATGGCGTTTTAACACCAATACAGAAGCACAAATAGCAAGGGCCCAAATTACGGCTAGAACCGTGCGAAATTTTTGTTGTGTTGACCATAATGCATTCAGTACGACGAGAGTCAATGAGACATGTAGAGAAGGTAGTAAATTTTGTGGGCTATCAATATTCATTAAAGCAGATAAAGCCAGTCCGGATAAGGTTGATAAGTCGTAATCGTGGTACAGCATAGTCGTGGGGTAGCACAAATAAACAGCCCCAGAAACCAGCGCACAGAGTTGCATGGCATACATAAGTGGGCGCGTTTTTCTTAGGGGACAGAGAAAATACCCAAGTGGGATAAACAGAAAAAAGGAGAGGTAAAGCCAGATGGCATCGGGGGAAAATGGGACGGCATTATCTAGTTCACTAGGGAGTAAAATATGAGCTTGCCCAGTCACTTGCCCGGTATATTGGTAAACAATACCTACGGTTCCCCAGCCGAGTAGGCAATAGATAAAGCGAGTGAATAATTCCCTGTTGTTCATTTTACTTCCTTACGGGTTATACGTCGCTTTTTAACCGAGAGTGCTTGCGTAATAGCGGCTGATGATAATTGCCAATCTAATTGCGTAATATCAACGTGTTGGCTTGCAAAGTAACTTGCTAGCTGTTGCTGGCAATGGGATAACTCCATGGGAGAGCATTCAGCCTGTAAATATAATGAGTTGCCTTGCTGTGTTAAGCGGAAATCAGCAGTAACAGGTAAGTGATTCACAATAACCCGCGCACAGGGATCTGCAAAAATCGTCACCATTTTGCCGTTATAGCCTGGAAGTTGCAGTAAATCATCACAACGACCCTCAATGCGTTCTATCGCCATTTCAGGGGAGCCACATGGGCAGGTGTTTTTTTTCACCACTAACACATCATCCAGTTGATAACGAACGATAGGCTGTGTTTTACGGGTAAAATCCGTAATAATCGGCGAAAAACGGTTATTATCAAGCCAATTAGGCTCAATATGCACAAACGCTTCATTTAAGTGTAAAGTACCATGAGAACAAGTACAGCCTAAAAACCCTTCCGTTGCTTGGTAGACCTCTCCAACATTGGGGAAGCAATTCTGTAATTTTTGTTTATCATGGGGTTCTAATACTTCAGCCACGGAAATGACTTTCTGCACATTTAGTTGAAGTTTCTGTTGGTTAATGGCGTCAGCTATTGCGCATAGCACTTGGGCTGGCGCAACAATAATTGATGGTTGATATTGTTCAAGTGCAGTAAGTTGCAGGTCAAAATCTGCAAAAAGGTCATAAAAACGCAGTGAAATCCAACGGTTATTGACACTTTCATACAGGTTATTATTAGCACGTAAAAATAAAGCAACACGTTCACCACTAAACAGACTTTTAGGTAGCATTTTAGCTAACATGCTGCCAGACCAAACATTTTGTTCTTCTGGGCTAACAACGAAAAGGCCTCGACGGCCTGAGGTTCCAGAGGACAACCCGACACTGTAGCGCCCTACTTTAGGGGCAAAATCCCGAGATTGCTCACTTTTTTGTGCACATTCTAGAAGTTTTTGGCTAGAAAGCCCGGCGGTATTCATCTCATCAAAATTATCCATCATGACTTGTTTATTCATAATGGGAAAATTAGATAATGGCTGATTGATATATCGCTGAAAGTAAGGGCTTTTCGATAGCACTTTGCGCTTAAAATGTGCCAAACGTTTTTGTTGATAAGCTTCTAGCTCGTCACGGTTGCGAAACGTCAAATGACGAGCGCGCCAGTAATGCCAAAGCATCGAGAGGATCACAATAAATCCCCTTCGTGGCACAGTTGGATAACCACATTGCGTTTATCAATTTCATGTAATTTATTGAGTGTTTCGTAATAAGCCTGCTTATCATCCATGATGATATTGGCAATGGCCATAGGGCCGCGCAATTCACGGTAATTAGTGGGAGACCATGCTGCGTCACCTGCGAGCAATATCCAGCCTGAGTCAGTTAGTACACACAAACCAATATGCCCTGCAGCATGCCCAGGAAGCGGCACAATGAATAACGTCTTCTGTTGATTTACCGCATAGCCTTCGCCCAAAACTTGTAATTCATTCGGTAACGCCACCTTTGGGAAACCTTCATAAAATACAGTACGTTGTTCAAAGTCTTCTGGTAGAAGACCACTGACAAAGGCATTTTTCAATGCAGCAAACCCTGTTAAAGGGCGTGTTTTAGCCCAGCCATCTCCTGAGCAAATAATGGGGATGTCAGGGAAGTCACGTAGCCCCGCGATATGGTCACCATGAAAATGGGACAAAATCACCCCATTGATATCATTAGGTTTTAAGCCATCATTAGCCAATTGATTGACAAGGGCGTCTTTGCTTTCGAAATACACTGGGGTAACGGTTCGATATAACCGCATAATGCCATGGCGCGTATGATCATAAAAATGGGTGGCATAACCCGTATCAAATAGCCAACGCTGGTGTTCATCTTCAATCAGCCATGCTCTTGCTGGGAATTTACAGGATTTAAAACTAGCACCTTTTAAAGCCACACAGCCTGGATGTGTGCAGTAACCCACCTCATATTGATGAATTTTTAGCATGGGTTCTCCTGTTGTTTCAGCCATTTAGCCGTCAAATGAATACCTTGTTGCATACTATATAAAGGATAGTAACCCAGTTCTTGCTGTGCTTTTTGGTTATCTAATGTCATGGTGAAATAGGCTGCGCCAAGGCTATAGCGAGTGAGTAATGGTTCTTTTCCCGTTAAATAGCCAATGGCTTCTAATAGGCTGGCAATAACATACAGTAAAGGGTAAGGGGCTGAACGAATTTCGCAATCTAAGTTTAGCTCACTAAATAACTGATTTAATGTCTGTTTTAGTGCTTGGGGCTGTTGGTTGGTAATATTATAAATGGCGCCATTAGGGAGTATTTCTTTGAAAGTCGCCAACTGCATGCTGTGAACCACATTTCCCACATAGGTGAGGTCAAAATGGTTATTTCCCCCATTAGGTAACACCAATTTTCCCTTACGTGATTTTATTTGGGCGAGCAAACGCGGTAGCAAAACGCGGTCATGGGGGCCAAATAAACCTCGAGGGCGCAAAATAGTGTAACGAGTTGTCGGAAACTGCTTAACGCACTGCTCAATCCTAGTTTCGGCTAAATATTTTGTTCTGGCATATTGGTTAGCGAAATGTTTATTAACCGTGGACTCATGAATATTTTGCTGGTGGGTGAAATTAAAATAAATGGCTGGGGTGGAAATATGGATAAAGCGTGAGACTTTGGCTTCCCCCGCGGCGGTAGCTAAAATTTGAGTTGCATGAACATTTGTTGTCTCAAAATCTTGACGTTTGCCCCAAGGTGAAGAAAGAGCAGCGCAGTGCCAAATGGCATCACAGCCAGTCATCATCTCTTTGGCCTGTTGCAAAGAAAGCTGAGCCAGTTCACAAGAGATAAATTCAGCTCCCATCTTTACTAGCTGTTCTCCTGCTTGCGGGTTTCGCCCACAAGTGACGACTTCAAAACCTCGCCCCAGTAAGTACTCACTTGCATTTCTACCAAGGCCACTCGTGGCACCTGTGACGAGGAGCTTCATGGCACTAATACCATGGCGCACAGCGCTAACCCTGCGGCAGTGCCAATTAGCATGGCACTGGGTTTTTCATAGAAACGGCCTGTGATAATTGCTTCGTGTAATGCTGAAGGGATAGAGGCCGCAACTTGGTTCCCACGATGGCAGTAGATATCGACTAATTGCTCAGTTGTTACGCCCACACGTTGGCGCATATGTTCTAAAGAAAGATGGCTTGCTTGGTGTGGGATCACGGTACCAATTTGTTTGAGTTGTATATCTGATTCACTGGAAACCTGTTGCATAAAATCTTCAATCAAAGAAGATGCGAGGCGAAACAATTTTTTCCCCTGCATATGGAACAGAAAATCATCATCGGTCATCCCTGCACGTGGATTGCGTCTTGTGCCACCTGCGCGAATCTCACAAAAATCAATGCCTGCGGTATAAGTGGTGTGTGTGTAAGAAATAATTCCACTATTCCCATCCCCTTTTTCCACAACAACACAAGCTGCACCATCACCAAAAATCAACGATGATTCTTTATCTTGCCAATCAATACCACGCGAGGCGATATCCGCAGAAACAATTGCAATGCGTTGATAAGCACTGGTGGCTAATAACCCCGCAGCAACCTGTAGCGCAGTGATAAAGCTTATGCAACTTGAATTAACATCAAAGCAGGCAATCCCTTGATTTAAATTTGATTGTTCAAGGATATGCGCTGCGGAGCAAGGCAAAGCTTGCACGGGAATTGCAGACGCATTAATTAGCATATCAATACTGCTTGGTACGATATGGTTCGCATGCAATGCATTTTGAATCGCCAGGGAAGCTAACACTGCTTGTGAATCGGTATGACTTGCATGGAAGCGATATTCGATACCTGAATGTTTTTCAACAAAACCTTTTGGTTTATTGAGCTTTTCATCAAGCATTGAGGAGTAAATTTTGTTTTCAGGTAGTGCCACACCAGAAGCAATGATTTTTAGTGGGGTGATTGACCTATTACCAGACATATAAGTAGTGCCTATCTCATCATAATATTGACAATAAATATCAAAGTTCAAATATTTAATATATAGGAATTACGGAATTATTCTTAGTTCTTACTTTTATGTTTTTTTTGCCTTGGTGAAGACGAGGAGGAAGAAGACATTTTATTCTGAAGACTCACTTCAAAATGGAAAAGGTCTTAAGCCACAATATTACCGAAAGATTACAAATTGTACGTTTGCCACTGACAGTGGTTTGCTATTTTTACGAATCATATCAATTAATAAGTAAAATTTATGTTATTGAATAATGGCTCAAGGTGTTAGATAATAGAAGAGAATAAACGCATAAATGATCCATACTGAAAAGAGTACATAAAATGTCATATCCTTCGAATCAGCTTAGAGACTTATCTTCTCTTTTTTTGAGAAGTGAGGTATCGCGTTGGTTTAAAGGCGATTTTAAATCAATTGATGTAAAACTACATAGATATCAGCTATATGAAAAATACAAAGGTAAAACCTATTTATCTTTTGTAAAAAAGACCTATAAGTTATTGCTAAAGCATTATCCCAATGAGTATGTTTTAAAAAATGAATTTTTAAATCAGTGGCTTAAAAAAGAATTGGGATGTAATAGTTCCATAATATTTAATGAATTTCGCATTGGAAATGCCATTGCAGATTTAGCTATGTTTAATGGTGTATCGAAAGCTTTTGAAATTAAGTCTATTTTAGATAAGGATTATCGGTTATCTAATCAACTCCAAGAGTATAAAAAATTATTTAATGAGGTTTATATTATCGTCCCTCATGAGCATTTGGGGCGATATATCGATTTTGATAATTCTATTGGGGTTATTTCATATAGTAATGATTGTAATGCGTTTAACTTAGAACGTAAGCCAAAAGTAAATCAGCATGTTGATATTGATACATTGATGAATGTTTTGCACACTAAGGAATATTTAAAAATATCAAAAAATTACTATAAAGAGTTGCCAATGATGAACTCATTTAATCAATTTGATATTTGTAAGGAGTTAATTTCAAGTATTGAAAATAATCAGTTGAATCATTTGTTTATTGAAGCAATGAAGGAACGAAAAGTTAATAATTTGTTTTTTAATAAACTAAATAATGAGCTTAATCAGATATGCCTTTCTTTAAATTTAAAAAAGACGGATAGAGAGGATTTGATTAGTAAACTAAAAACGAATACGGTGTAAACTATGTATTTTCCATATTTAAGAGCAAGGCAGTTTGAACTGATTTCCTTAAGGGAACTCGCTACATCTGGCATTGTAAATAATAAGGTAATGCCGGTTTTAGAACCTGTTAAATCTAGTTTTAGTGGATTGAATTTAGCATGTAATATTTTTCAAGAGAAAAATTTTAAGGCTTTTCTCATCGTTAATCCTTGTTGTGGTGAGATTGCAGGGGATAGATATGATGTATTGAATTACTTGAAAGAATTAAATGGGGAAACATATTTACCTGCATTTATATATACCGATAACAGTAATTATATTCTTTCTTGTATAGATAAGTATAATCTGGAAAATTGCTTGATAGTTTGTTTAGATAAATTTTCTGATGAAGAACAGTTGAAAGAATTATCTACCCGAGATGAAATTTCCCATTTAATGTTATTAGACCCTAATAAGTATCGAGGGTTAGACAAGTATATGAAATTACTTGATATAAACTACATTAGATTAGATGATTTATTTGAAAAACAACAAAGAAATTCCGATTTTTTGGATATAGCTGCGCATAAATTTACTGAGGAGCATCTCTATTATAAAGAGGATGGCTACCAAGGTTTCTCTGATTATACGATATTGCCTAGTGATTTTGTCGATGGTGGTAGTACTCCTAGGGCGGTGGTGATCCATCTCACCTATCCGAAGAGTGAGGTTACTAATGAGGTTTGGATTAGCCATTTTACATCTGAATCTAATGATTCAATAGAAAACGTACAAGGTAAATTCGCAGAGGCAACAAAGAAGGCCATCACTTTTTGTGATTCATTACCATTGGATAATATTGCGATAGATGAACTGAGAAAATATTTTACTGATAAAAAATACCCAGGCTTAGGTACAGTTAAAAAAATATCGATTAAAAATCATGTGTTAGTTATAAATGAATTAATATAAGGTCAATTTAATATATGAAATTTGTTTGTAAAGAATGTTTTTCAGATACTGAAATAATTGGCTTTATTATATCTCAGCGTGAGATTAATCAATGTGATTTTTGCAAAACATTAGATGTAGACGTTGTCAGGGTTGATGAGCTATATGGTTTTTTTGCAGAACTATTTACTAACTTAGTTCCAAAAGAGCATGGAACGTCTTTATCTAAATTGTTACAGGGAGATTGGAGTTTTTTTAAAAACCAAACGTGTGCAGATAAAGTTCTAAATTATGTTATACAAAATATTGATACAAACTTTATTCGCGCGAGTGATGGTGCTGATTATATAGATGAAATCTATGAAAACATAAACTATTGGGAGCAGCTAAAAGAGCAACTCAAGTGGGAAAAAAGATATTTTACAGATATCAATTATTTAACAGAAGATCTTGGCTGGGACAGTTTTTTTCAAAGCCAAGTTGTCATAAGCCCAAGTGATATTTTTTATCGAGCGAGACTTCATCAAAAAGAGGGGCAAGATCCTTTTAATGAAACAGAAATGCTTTGTCCTCCTAAATATTTAACGACTTCAGGTCGTGCTAATCCAATAGGTATTCCGTACTTGTACCTTAGTGACAATTTGTCGACAACACTTTATGAGGTGCGAGCCACTTTTTTGGATGAGGTCACGGTAGCTAAATTTCAATTAGATTCAACGGTTACTACAAGAGTTGCTATTGCTGATTTTACAGAAACCCCCTCCCTTTATCACCCTAACGAGATTAATAAAAAGATTAAAGGCACATTGCTGAGGCAAAAGATCAGCTTAGACTTATCCCAACCTATGAGACGATTCGACTCAGATCTGGACTATATTCCAACTCAATTTATCTGTGAATTCATCAAAGTTTTTACAGGCGTTGACGGCATTAAGTTTGCGAGTTCTCTCGATAGTACGGGTAATAATCTTGTTATTTTTAATCAAGAAATAATGGTATGTACTAGCGTAGAAAAAGTTAGGATCACCAAGTTAAAAATATCACATGGACGATAAATAGCAGTTTCGTATAGTTTGATAAATCAGCTCAAATTTACATATGGGTTATTGTCTGTTTTGACGTTTCCTCAACCAATTTCTCAATAAGCGACTGCCATGTCTTCGGTAATGTCGTTTGCCAAACTAAATCAACTTGCCATTGAGCATTTGCATTGTCCTGAATTGGAATAAAATCGATATTTTCTCCACCAATCTGCTTGGCGCTATATGGGACAAGACTGATGCCAACCTTAGCGGCGACTAACGCAATTAGAGTCTGAATGTCACTGGCTTCTTGTCGTGGCGTGATATGCAGATTTTCAGATTGCAAATAATGTTGAACTTGTTGATAAAGACCCTGACCGCGTTGTGCGCGTAACATCAGAAGTGGATATTGGGCTAAATAATCATTGATTGTACTATGTGGCTGTTGGTCTTTGGTGACAGCAAGCGCCAGTGTTTCAATTTTCAATGGGCGGCTGGCAAGGTATTCCACTGAGTTTTGCTTATCACTACGGGTAAATGCGATATCTAACTGGTGCTGAACAAGCTTCTCTCTCATGACATGTGAGGGCATGTCCTCTAATAGAATGGTGACATTGGGGAGTTGTTCTTTCAGACGGGCAACAAAAAAAGAGGCTTCGTGAAAAGTTGCAATACCGAATCCGACATTTAAAGAAAGCGGGGGAGTTTCTCTAAGAGCGGCGGCTTGGTTTAACAGCTCCGCCATATGGTTTAGCGTGTGTTCTGCGTAAGGCAGTAAAGCGCGGCCATGATCTGATAGTACCGCACCATGACGTCCCCGCTCAAATAGTACTATATCCAATTGTTTCTCAAGAAGTTGAATTTGTTTTGTTAAAGCTGGCTGACTAATATATAGGCGTGATGAGGCTTCGCGGTAATTTTTTGTCTCTGCGAGAGTGATAAATGCACGGAGTAGTCGAGTATCCATAGTTGTTAGCCAGTTCCTGATAATAGAAGACGCTATAACATTTCTATTATGAATGCTATGAGCCATTGACTTTAACTATTATTGCTTTTCTTGATGATAAGGGGGATTCTCAGAAGCAAAACGGACATGGCGAATATCCGTTTCGTAACCCAGAGTTTCAGTGATGATTCGGTAGAGCTCAGGGCGTCTTCCGGTTAACCAGCGACGGCCATTCGAGGTAGGCAATAAATCTAATTCAAGATCCGCGATGACGATATCATCATCTATTGCGCAGCTTTCTTTAATTACTCGCCCGTAAGGGTCTATGATCATGGCGTTTCCGGTTCGAATTTCATCATCATCTAAGCCAACTCCATTACTAAATAAATAAAACACGCCATTATCGTGGGCTCTGGAGGGTAACCAGCGCATTAGCCATCCGCGCCCATGTTCCCCTTGACATGCATCTAATAATGCTTGAGGATTTTGTTTTCTATTTTCCCAGAGACGAAGGTCGAGCGGTTTCATGCCATGAGGGCTATTCGAATGAGTTCCACCTGTTTGATGGGGGGCAAGAATAATATCTGCACCAAGTAGCGCGTTGACGCGTGGATTTTCAATTAAGTTATTATCCCAGCAAATTAAAATACCAACTTTTACTTCCCATGGCGTATCGAAAACAGTGTAATTGTCTCCGCTATGAATGGCGGGGTGCTCAAAGGCATGTAATTTACGATGAGCGTGGTATTGGCCATCTGGCATACAAGCGACCCAAGTATTGTAGCATTTGCCATCTAACCCTTTTTCAATCAACCCAACCCCGATAATCATGTCTAATTCAATGGCCCGTTGGCGGATTAATGCTAATGACGGGCTATCATGTAAAGTTTCACTTAAAGCATAAACGGCATCATCTGGTAGCTTCGGCACGTGCCAATAACCAGTAATACACATTTCAGGTAAAACCAGTATTTTTACCTTCTGTTGGGCGGCTTGAGTAATAAACTCATGGATACGTTCTAAATTGTAGGTTTTGTCGCTAGGACGGTGTTGGAACTGGACTGTTGCAACCCGAAGCAGTGATTGTGCTGGCATCATTTTTATCTCCTTAGTTAGGGAAATAAAAACATGTTATTTGAGCTAAAAATAATGAGTTATTTTCTCATTCCATAACGATAGGTTATTGAATGAATCTGTCTGGTCATCAGTATTAGCATTTTTATACATAAATTAACGTAAAAAGAGATGTTGAAATATATATAATACGGAAAAATAGCCTAGTTAAGTGTAATCTTCCTATGCTGCCCATTTTGGTTTAAAGCGTATCAGGTCAATTATTCCTCAATGAAATGCTTTCATTTAGTGAATCAAGCATACAAATGCTCTTTATTCTCGGTATTAAAAGCACAAATTTAACCTAAGCTATATGTGCAACACACAATAATAGTAAGCATTTCCCTTGTTGTTTTGACTGATTTCTTGTGAAAGTGCGAGGTAAAACTCTTGTTTTACTCGTTTTATAGTTCACAGAAGTGCAATTATTATGTTTTCTTTTTGTTATATTTCATTTTTACCTTGTTGATCTGCAATAGACTTTTGTGTTTTGTTACAATTGGAAACAAGTATAACATATTGTTATTTATACGTTATTTTTGTTGGTGATTGTTGTTTTTTACTCGAAATGTGAGTTATCGATGGCTATCAATATTGTTATTACTCTTAATATGAATAACTTGATTTATTTATGAGTAGATAGCGACCAATAAAAAAAAATTGCAGTTTTTTATATCCTATAACTCTTATTGTGAGTAATTAAAAATACTATTAAATTAAATTAAATTAAATGATAAGAATAAAAAAACCATTGTTAGTTGTTTTTTTGAAGCAAACATTAAAAATGTAAAAAATAAATTAATTTATAAAAATAAGTATATAAAAATACTTAGGAATCAATGAATACCATATAAAATTAATTATAAATGCCTTCATTCCATTATAAATTAAGGCGTTGTTATATTTTTGGATGTTACCATTGATAGTGGTAATTTATTATTTTTCTTTAATATCAATTAGTTGCATATTATTTGTTTATTTCAAAAAGAATAATAGCTAATATGAATTATGTGTTTTTTATCTTATATGATAATGCAAACTAAAAAAATGAAATATTGATAGGTTTCAGTGGCTTTAATTTATTCTATCGATCGTTACAAACAGTTTTACTTTTATATATTGAAAACTATAATTAACTCAAATTTCGTGTTTTAATTGGTTTGTTCTTTTTTGATTTTTTATATAATCAGTGCAATTTATTATGTGAAATTTTTTGATTTGTAATATAATTTAGCCATTTAATATTTTAGGTTATTTTGGGCTATTGTTGATGATAAATGTAAATCGGATAGTAGGCAGAGAGATTAGAAAAAGAAGAAAGCATTTAGGGCTTTCAGGCATCGAATTAGCTAATCTTGTTGGTGTTAGCCAACAACAGATTTCACGTTATGAAAGGGGTGAGTGCAATATAAATATTGAAAACTTGCACACCCTTGCTAACGCTTTAGATACAGAAATGATTTGCTTTTTTATTGATGATGTTTTTATCAATAAAGAAAGTAATTAATTTAAAAAATTAAGAGTAATCTAATTATAAAAATATTCATATTTAAAGTTAACTAAATATCTAAAAAAATAAAAATGTAGTGTTTTTATTTTTTTAGTAAAAATCTAACTTTCTTATTTTTACCTTTACATTCTCAGCAAATAAATATCAACCTAGTAATTTATTGATTATTAGGTGATTGGTACATCTGTCGTCTTTTTATAGGAAAATATAAATGAAATTAACTAAGATTGCATTAGCTACAATTATCGCTTCTTCATTTGGTATTGCACAGGCAGCACCTGTAGATCAAGGTAGTGGTGTCATCAATTTTACTGGTAAAGTTATTAATGCACCTTGCTCAATCCCAGGTGACGGTACAATTAACGTTGACCTCGGCCAAGTTGCAAATAAAGTATTAGAAACTGGTAACAAATATAGCCAAAGCGTTCAATATAATATCCAGTTAGAAAACTGTGATTTAGGTGAAGTTAAAGATGCTAGCGATGTAGTTGTCTTCCCTGCAGTTAGCAAAGTTAAAGTAACTTTCACGGGTACTCCAGATACTACAGCAAAAGAATTACTGGCTAATACAGGTACTTCTAAAGGTGTTGGTGTTCGTTTAATCAACGCAGATGGCGCAACAATGAAAGTTGGTGATACCAGTGTTGAGCTGCCATTAGCGGATGGTCCAAATAAATTAGTATTCAGTGCACGTGTTGAAGCAAATGGTAGCAAAGTTGAAACTGGTAGCATCATTTCTCAAGCAACTTACGCTTTAAACTACCTGTAATTTTTTATTTAAAATAACAGGCATGTATTTGCCTGTTATTTTTCTTTCTTTATTTTTATTTTTCTTACAGGGAACATCATGTCTCTATTTCCTCAGTTTAAAATAAATAAAATATTATTTTCGATTGCTTTGGCATTTTCCTTTTCTGGAATGTCTAATGCAGTGGAATTTAATATGAATATTATTGATGCTAAGGATAGAGATAATATTGACTTAAGTCAGTTTTCTAACCCAGACTTTATTCCTGCAGGTGAATACCTAACGGATATTACATTAAATGGTCGAAAATTATCAGGGCAATATTTAATTAAATTTATTGAAGAGAGTAAAGATACCTCAACACTCTGTGTTACACCAGAGATGGTAAATATTTTTGCATTAAAAAAGAAAGTTAAGGAAGAACTTCTGCAAAATAATAATGGCCAGTGTATTGAGCTATCTAAAAATTTAGATATTAATTATCGCTTTGACAAAGCTAACCAGAATATCTTATTTTCTATCCCTCAAGCTTGGTTAGAATATGATGACCCGTACTGGGTTCCACCTTCCCAATGGGAAAATGGAATTATGGGTGCATTTCTTGATTATAACCTGTTTGCCAACTATTCCGCTCCTAAAAATAATAGTGAAACATTCAGTGGTAGTAGTAACGGTACCGCTGGCGTTAACTTAGGAGCTTGGCGTTTCCGCGCTGATTATCAATATCAATATAATCGCTCCCAAGGTAAAACGAATGAACGGTTTGATTGGACTCAGTTATATGCCTTTCGTGCTTTGCCTCAAATGGGTGCAAAAGTTTTACTTGGTGAGTCTTATTTGAAGACTGACTTATTTGATAGTTTTCGCTTTATAGGGGCATCTATTTTTAGTGATAATCGAATGCTTCCACCGTCACTACGTGGTTACGCGCCTCAAGTGACGGGTATCGCTAAAACGAATGCAATGGTGATTATTTCACAGAATGGGCGTGTGATTAAACAAGTTAAAGTCGCTCCAGGGCCATTTAATATTCAAGATATTACTGAAGCGGTACAAGGCACTTTAGATGTCACCATTGAGGAAGAGGACGGTTCAAAAACCACTTATCAAGTGACGGCGGCATCGCTGCCATTTTTAACTCGTCAGGGCCAACTGCTTTATAAATTCACTATGGGTAAATCTGACCCATTTGGCCGCTCGCAGAAAGTTGACCCTAAGTTTATTGTAGGGGAAGCTTCCTATGGTTTATTTGGTGACACATCCATCTTTGGCGGGTTAATTGCTACGGTAGATAATAACAATTACCAAGCGATAAACTTAGGAATAGGGCAAAACATGAATATGTTTGGCGCTATTTCCTTTGATATTACTCGCACTCATGCAAATGTAGATAATTTTGGCTCTTATTCGGGTAACAGCTACCGTTTAAATTATTCTAAACGTTTTGAATCTACCAATTCGCAGGTCACATTTGCAGGTTATAAGTTTTCTGAAAAAGAATTCTTAACTATGCCTCAATACATTGATGCAGCGAATGGTGTGCTTGATTTTAGACGTGACAAAAACGTGTATACCGCGTCTTTTAACCAATATATCAGCCCGTTGGACTTAACTGTCTATTTTAATGCTTCTCACCATCAATTTTGGAATAGTGAATCTACAACAAACTTTGGTATGAGTTTTAGTAAGCTATTTAGTATAGGGCAAATTAAAAACATTTCCGGCACCTTATCACTTAATAAAATTAAATATGAAGAGACGGATGATAATCAAATTTACCTTTCTTTCTCCGTGCCACTTGAAAATGGTGCGTCAGTCAGTTACGACGCTCAATATGCAGATAATGACCATAGCTTTGGCCAATCGGTAGGTTATTACAGCCCGAACGAGAATAATAACTACTGGAGTATGCGTGTTGGTGGTGACCAGCACAAGCTTGGACGTGCTGAGCCAAATATCAGCGGTAGTTATCAATATTCATCGCCTTATGGCGTATTGAATGTTAATGCGACAGAGAATGTGAACTCATATCGTGCTTTTGGCGGTAGTTGGTATGGCTCCATGACAGCAACGAAATATGGCGCAGCTATGCACCGTAACGGGACTAACAACGAACCTCGAGTGATGATTGATAGTGACAATGTCGCTGGGATTTCTATTAATAATGGTGAATCTGTCACGAACCGATTTGGGATTGGTGTTGCGACAAGCTTAAATAGTTTTTCTAATTCAGATGTTTACATTGATATGAATACACTGCCTGACGATGTGGATGTCAATGACAACATTATTGGTAAAACATTAACTGAGGGTTCAATTGGTTTTCAGAGAATAAAAGCGAACCAAGGAAAACGTATTTTAGCAGTTATCCGTTTGAATAATGGGAATTATCCACCGCTTGGTACCAGTGTGACTGAATTAAGTACAGGAAGAGAAGTCGGAATTATTGCAGATAGTGGTGTTGCTTATTTAACGGGTGTGGCTCCAGAAGAAAGCTACATAGTGAAATGGGCTGCTGGCGCAAACCAATGTAGTTTGAATTTACCTAATATTGCCGAAAAAAATCAGGGGAAAGTCCTGATCCCTTGCCAATAAAGGAATGATGTATGAGTAAAAAGTATGTAGTAGCTTTAGGATTTTCATTAGTTTTTGTCGGCATGCAAGTTGCGTCTGCTGCGATTAATATTGACCGTACACGGATCATTTTTCCAGGCAAAGATAAATCAATCAGTTTGGTTATTAATAACCAAAGCAAAACAATGCCCTACTTAGCTCAATCTTGGATGGAAGATGAAAAAGGGAATAAGGTTTCTGAACCTTTTACAGTTTTACCTCCAATGCAACGCGTTGAGCCGAATGCTAAAAACCAAATTAAAATTATTAAAACAGAGGGAATAGATGCTCTTCCACAAGATAGAGAATCTCTGTTCTATTTAAATGTGCGTGAAATTCCACCGGTGACAGATAAAGAAAATGTCGTACAGATTGCGATTCAAAGCCGTCTAAAAATGTTTTATCGACCACCTCAAATCGAAAATAACAGCGATAAAGTATGGGCTAAAGAGCTGAAATATACGCACACAGGTGGGCAATTACTTATTGAAAATCCAACTAAATATTATGTGACATTGGGTTATCTCAGTAATAATAACCAGAAAAATTTTCCTGGTTTTGAAAGTGTGATGATTGCCCCGCTTTCTAAGGAAAGTGTTCCCGTACCAGCCAGCAGTTTTAATCAGTTATATACCGGTTATATGGATGATTACGGTGGCATGAAAATGTTGACTTACCAATGCGCTGCGTCGACCTGCCAGCTGTCAAAAGAGAGCCAATAGGATTTTAGATATGAGAAATTGCTACTTTTCAATATGTCTTTTTATGCTATCTCTATGTGGAAGCCAAGCTTATGCAGATAGTAGCATGATGAGAGGTGATCTTAATTTTACGGGAAATGTGGTGGCATTGCCTTGTAAGATTTCATTTTACTCGATAGATCAAAATATTGAATTAGGACCAATATCTCTGAATTACTTTAATGAAATTGGAGACAGAAGCCCTAAGCATGAAATCAAACTAAAGTTTGATGATTGTATTTTTCCAAAACGCAATCGCGATGATAGGGTTCCGGTTGTTCGGATCATGTTTATTTCAGAACCAACTGAAAGTACAGACCGTAATTTATTTGGTGGTAAAACCATTCTAAATGGTTATGGGATTCGATTAATGGATAAAGATGGCAATATTGTCCCCAATGGTGAATACCGTAGTTATCCAATCTATTTTGATGATAACCAGCAAATTACGATTTATTCCATGCTAGAGAGTTATCTACCAAGAAATGAATTAACAGTGGGTAATATTAAAACGCAAATTACCTTAAATATTACTTACATATAAGGTGTATAAATCATGATACACAAGTTTATTCAAAAATATGGTTTTTATATTTTATTTCTATTCGTTTTTATTAGCCCAAAAACCTTTGCATTAGATTGTGTGGAAAAGGGGACTGGAGTCGTCGAAAAACCCGCAGTTCCTGTAGGTCAATTGGCCATTCCTGCTGATACAACGGCAGGTTCTATTATTTGGCAATCCGACCCTTTAACAGTAACCGTTTATTGTGACAATGTACTTGGTAATGCTGTTGACGTTGTTCATATGTATTTTAATCCGAAATCTCAAAAACTTGGGACAGGGTTATTACTAGGCGCGAATTACCAAGGCCAACAATTGGAACAAAATGAGCAGCGTGTCAACTTAGGGACTCCACCTATTCGCCGCGGAGAGAATGTCACGGTAACAGTGACTTTTACACTATATATCAAAGTGACGGGTATTGTTCCTCCTTCAGGTAACTACACAGGGGATAACCAATTTACGGTTTTCCAGTTTGATGGAAGTGGTGGGATAAACCATACCAATGGTGCAAAAAACTTGAAGTATTCTATTACTGGGTTACGAGGTATTCGCTTTCTCAAGTGTGGGGCTGATATTAAAGTTTACCCAGAGTCACAGCAAATTGACTATGGTCAGTTAATGATCACTGAGCTTAATCAAGGAAAAGAGTTTAAAAAAGATTTTCAGATACAAGCGGTGAAGCGGGGCTGCTTAGATAATTTTTCCATGAATATTAACTTCGAAACTACAGACCCGTTAAATGGAGAGTATGCCATTGATCTAAAAAATGGGACTAATTTAATTATTTCGGATGATAAAGCGGAAAAAATAAAATTTAATTACTTCCAGTTTTTCGGAACACTCCCCTTAGGGAGTACATCGATTACACGTGACTACAGTGCGACGGTTAAAAAGGTGGGAGCGGTAAAAACAGGACCATTTAGCGCCTCAACGATTGTCCGTATTAACTATTATTAACATTAATCCGAAGAGATGGCTAAAAATACATGATGAAAATCAATATATTAATTTTCGGCTGATAACGCAAAGCGGGAAAAATCACACTGTTATCCCACGTTGTCAACAACCAAAGAGCAGGCCAAAAGCCTGCTCTTTGTTATGTTACATCGTTATGTAGTGATATAGGCTAACGAAATTTAGCGCATTCCTTTGCGCTAGAGTGGCAAATCTTATTTAACGCATTTACTGCAAGTCTCATTTTGGACTTGTTCAAAGAAGTTATTGCCTTTGTCATCAACGAGAATGAATGCAGGCAGCCCCTCAACTTCCATTTTCCAAATCGCTTCCATTCCTAATTCTGGATACTCAAGGCAATTTAAACTTTTCACGTATTCTTGAGCGAGAATCGCAGCTGAGCCACCGATACTACCTAAATAAAACCCTCCGTGTTTTTTACATGCATCAGTTACCGCTTGAGTTCGGTTGCCTTTCGCCAACATTAGCATGCTACCTCCGTGGGATTGGAACAGGTCAACATAAGGGTCCATGCGGTTACCGGTTGTCGGACCTAAAGAGCCGGAAACCATATCTTCTGGTTTTTTGGCTGGCCCTGCGTAATACACCATGTGGTCTTTAAAATATTGAGGCAATTCTTCGCCGTTATCTAAACGTTCTTTAAGCTTAGTATGCGCAATATCTCGAGCAATAATCAGAGGCCCGCTGAGAGAAACACGTGTTGATACCGGGTGTTTACTCAGCTCAGCCAAAATATCTTTCATTGGGCGGTTGAGGTCGATATGTACCACTTTTCCTTCAGCTTGGTTACGCATAGATTCAGGAATGTATTGGGCTGGGTTATGCTCCATTTTTTCAAGCCATAAACCGCTTTTGGTAATTTTAGCTTTAATATTACGGTCGGCAGAGCAAGAAATGGCTAAACCGATTGGGCAAGAGGCACCATGACGAGGTAAACGAATAACTCGTACATCGTGAGCAAAATATTTACCACCAAATTGTGCGCCAAAACCAAGATGACGAGAAGCTTCTAATAACTCATTTTCTAGTTCAATATCACGGAAAGCACGGCCGTACTCATTACCTGTGGTTGGCAGGTTGTCGTAGTATTTTGCGGAGGCGAGTTTGGCTGTTTTCAGTGTTGTTTCCGCTGAAGTACCGCCGATAACGAAGGCAATATGGTAAGGCGGGCAAGCTGTTGTTCCTAAGTTACGCATTTTTTCAATTAAGAAATTTTTTAACTTAGCTGGGGTTAATGTTGCTTTTGTTTCTTGGTAAAGTGCTGATTTATTTGCTGAACCGCCGCCTTTGTTAACAAATAGGAAGTGATATTCATCGCCTGTGGTCGCAAAAATGTCAAACTGTGCTGGCAGGTTTGTGCCAGTATTGACTTCATTAAACATATCTAGCGGTGCATTTTGAGAAAAACGCAGGTTTTCGTGTTGGAAGACGTTATAAATCCCTCGAGAGAGGTACTCTTCGTCATTGCAGTCTGTCCAAACTTGTTGGCCTTTTTTCCCAACAACCGCAACCGTTCCTGTATCTTGGCAGTTTGGCAAAATACCTTTTGCAGAAATTTCAGCATTGCGAAGTAATTGTAACGCCACGTATTTGTCGTTTTCGCTGGCTTCTGGGTCTTGTAAGATAGCGGCGACTTGTTTCTGGTGCGCAGCTCTTAAAAAAAACTGGGATTCATAAATTGCGTGTTCTGCAAGGAGAGTTAATGCCTCAGGTTCTATCTTTAAAATTTGCTTACCAGCAAATTGTTCTACAGAAACATATTTATCAGAGACTTGGAAATACTCAGTTTTATCCTCAGATAATGGATAAGGTTCTTGGTAAAAAAACTCTTTATTAGCCATTTTGCTCACTCACATATTAATTTCAGTGGAATTTCCAAAGGTAATCACCCGAAGGCTTATGTTTATTCTTTAATTGATTTAACTCGAAAGATACAAAGTAAAATTTATAGGTGTAATAATGAAACAAAAATCACAAAATAAGTCACTAAAAGTTACAGTTTAGATTGAAATTATATCAATTTGATTATTATATTCAAAGAGATGCAAAGAATAATATGATATTGGTTAAATTTATTGAGATAAAAAATAAGGATTAATGAAAATTAGATTTAAATCACATAATAATATTATTAACTGCGACTTTAATTATTTGTTATAGATGTTACCAGTTATTGCCTTTGTTCTATATATAATCACGATATATATCTACTGGATATAACTACCATCAAAACTCGACGAGTTAGTTATGGTAAAGGCTTATTGTATTTTTATCTCGCATGAAGTTTTAAAATTTATATCATTAAATATATGAATTAAAAAATTAAAAATAATAAAAACTATTAATTCCATAATTATTATTATTTTTATTGTGAATTGTTTTAACTCTATGAATTTCATTGAATTTGACTTAAGTTTTATCTTCGAATGTATCATGTAAATCTATAGATATGGACAGACTGATTCTATATATCGCTATGTCGCTTATTTTTCTCAAAAATCTGTTTTATTTATTGAGAATTCATAATGAAAGGCAAACGAAGTTGTGAAAATGGCTTTCAATTTGCAAAAACAGTGTTTATCATGCATGCCTTATGAAGTTTAAATGGCGCTACTGGTTTTGGGCTTTGCTGGGGAAATTATTTACTTATGTTACTTAAGTTGACAGAGTAAACCTCCGACAAGCTTATACAGTCTTTAACGGTGGCGGTTCTATCTGCATTATTCCTAGGGATAGAGTGTATAATAAATGACTGAGACAACCTCTCTGACACCACTCATTGAATTAAAATCTTTAAGTAAAGGTTTTGATGGCAAACAAATTATTTCTGAGCTTGACTTAACCATTCAGAACGGTGAGTTTTTGACCATTCTGGGGCCTTCTGGTTGCGGTAAAACGACTGTTTTACGTCTTATTGCAGGGCTAGAAGATGCCGATGGCGGTCAAATTATTCTTGATGGTCAAGATATTACGGATATTCCAGCGGAAAACCGTTTTGTAAATACCGTCTTTCAAAGCTACGCTTTATTTCCTCATATGACAGTTTTCGACAACGTGGCATTTGGCCTGCGCATGCAAAAAACGCCTGCGGCTGAAATTCAAAAGCGTGTCGACCAAGCCTTGCGTATGGTGCAGCTAGAAGATTTTGCTGAGCGTAGACCCAACCAACTATCTGGCGGTCAACAACAACGCGTGGCGATAGCCCGTGCGGTAGTGAATCGCCCGAAAGTCCTACTATTGGATGAATCATTGTCTGCGCTTGATTATAAACTGCGCAAACAAATGCAAAATGAGCTAAAAGCGCTTCAACGAAAACTGGGGATCACGTTTATTTTTGTGACCCACGACCAAGAAGAAGCCTTGGCCATGTCTGACCGTATCATAGTGATGCGTGAAGGGAAAATTGAGCAAGACGGTACTCCTCGCGAAATCTATGAGGAACCAAAAAATCTGTTTGTAGCTCAATTTATTGGTGAAATTAATATTTTTGATGCGAAAGTATTGTGTCGCATTGATGATAAGCGTATTCGAGCCAATGTTGAAGGGCATGAATGTGATATTTTCACTGAGCTCTCTGTCAAAGAAGGGCAACACGTCAGTGTGTTATTACGTCCTGAAGACTTGCGCGTTGAAGAAGTGAATGATGCAGATAACCATCCGGGGCTGATTGGCTACGTTCGTGAGCGTAACTATAAAGGCATGACGTTAGACTCAGTGGTTGAAATGGAAGATGGCAAAATTGTCATGGTTAGCGAATTCTTCAATGAAGATGACCCCGATGTCGACCACTCCCTTAACCAAAAAGTTGCTGTGACTTGGGTTGAAAGTTGGGAGGTAGTTCTGGATGATCATTCGTAAACATAAAATTTTGCAGAACGTTATTATCACTGGGGTGGTCGCCTGGCTGCTGCTATTCGTCTTCTTGCCTAATATCATGATTATTGGCACTAGCTTTTTGACGCGTAGCGACACCAACTTAGTTGACTTAGTTTTTACGTGGGATAACTATGTTCGCTTGTCTGACCCGATGTATGCAGAGGTCATGCTGCACTCGCTCAATATGGCGGTGATCGCAACCTTTTTCTGTTTAGTTATTGGCTATCCATTTGCCTTTATATTGGCAAAGCTACCTAAACGGGTGCAACCTTTGATGCTGTTTCTGTTAATTGTGCCATTTTGGACCAATTCATTGATTCGTATCTATGGGTTAAAAGTTTTTCTCAGTACCAAAGGGTACTTAAATGACTTTTTACTGTGGGTTGGTGTTATCGATAAACCGTTGAAAATTATGTATACACCTGAAGCCGTCATACTAGGTCTCATTTATATATTGTTGCCGTTTATGGTGATGCCGCTGTATTCAAGTATTGAAAAGCTGGATAAGTCATATATAGAAGCTGCAAGAGATCTCGGTGCGAATAAATTTCAACGGTTTGTGAAAATTATCATTCCTTTAACGATGCCAGGTATTATTGCAGGCTGTTTGCTGGTTTTATTACCGGCAATGGGGCTGTTCTATGTCGCGGATTTAATGGGTGGTGCGAAAAATCTACTGATCGGTAACGTAATTAAGAGCCAGTTCTTAAATATTCGTGATTGGCCATTCGGGGCAGCAACCAGCATTTTCCTCACGGTGATGATGGGGTTATTGCTGTATGTGTATTACCGAGCAGCTAAGCTTCTGAATAAAAAGGCATATGAAGAATGATCGGACGTACTCTGCGTGGTGGCTTCATGGCCATCATCTACGCTTATCTTTATATTCCAATCATCATTTTGATTGTTAATTCCTTTAATGAGTCGCGTTTTGGTATTCAGTGGCAAGGGTTTTCAACCAAATGGTATGAATTACTAGCTAATAACGATAGCTTATTAGAGGCTGCGGGGCATTCATTAACCATGGCGGTTTTGTCAGCGACTTTCGCAACAGCCATTGGCACATTAACCGCCGTTGCATTATTTCGCTATCGCTTTAGAGGAAAACCTTTTGTTGGTGGCATGTTATTTGTGGTCATGATGTCACCTGATATCGTCATGGCGATTTCGTTATTGGTTCTATTTATGATCCTTGGGGTCTCGCTAGGTTTTTGGTCATTGCTTTTTTCCCATATTACATTCTGTCTACCCTTTGTAGTGGTGACGGTGTATGCAAGGTTAAAGGACTTTGATGTGAAGATGCTAGAAGCTGCACGTGACCTCGGTGCGGGTGAGTTTACCATCTTAAGGAAAATCATTTTGCCATTAGCGCTCCCTGCGGTTGTGGCAGGGTGGCTACTGAGTTTTACATTGTCGATGGACGATGTGGTGGTTTCGTCATTTGTTACGGGGCCAAGTTATGAGATTTTACCATTGAAAATATATTCAATGGTAAAAGTCGGGGTCTCCCCAGAAGTAAACGCATTGGCGACAGTATTGTTGATTATGTCTTTACTGCTCGTTTGTTTAAGCCAATGGGTGATGCGGGATAAATACTCGAAAAAAGCGAAATCATAAATGAGTGATGGTGTTGGTTTTTTCTATAACAGCGCCTTTTTGATGCCATACGGCGAGAGGGTGGGCTTTATTTAGCCTATAAGATATATACCCTAAATAATTCAAGTGGTTACTTGATGCATTAAGGGATAAAAACACTTTGTTGAGGGAAACTCAGTAATGAAAAAATGGTCCTATCTACTGGCAGCAGGGTTAATGGCTGCAAGTATTGGCACGGCAACTGCCGCTGACGATAACAAAGACGTACTGTATTTCTATAACTGGACAGAATATGTTCCCCCCGGTTTATTAGAGCAATTTACCAAAGAAACGGGCATCAAGGTGATTTACTCCACCTATGAATCAAACGAAAGCATGTATACCAAGTTAAAGACCTATAAAGAAGGGGCTTATGACTTGGTGGTGCCTTCTACTTATTTTATTGCCAAAATGAGTAAAGAAGGAATGCTACAAAAGATTGATCAAAGCAAATTAACCAATTTTAAAAACCTTGACCCAAACTTAATCCATAAAGAATTTGACCCGAATAATGATTATTCAGTGCCTTATATTTGGGGTGCGACAGGGATAGGTATTAATGGTGAAGCTGTTGACCCACAGTCTGTCACCTCGTGGGCGGATTTTTGGAAACCTGAGTATAAAAATAGCTTGCTGATGATGGATGATGCACGGGAAGTTTTCCAAGTTGCGCTCACTAAATTAGGTTATTCAGGTAATACGACTGATCCGAAACAAATTGAAGAGGCGTATAAAGAGTTGCAAAAATTACGCCCAAATATTTTAGCCTTCAACTCTGACAACCCAGCAACACCATTTATTGAAGGTGAGGTTGATGTGGGAATGTTGTGGAATGGTTCTGCATTCGTCGCGCGGCAAGCTGGCTTACCGATTGAAGTGGTGTGGCCAAAAGAAGGTGGGATTTTCTGGATGGATAGCTTAGCTATTCCTGCTAACGCCAAAAATGTGGAAGGGGCCCATAAGTTAATTAATTTCTTATTGCGTCCAGAAATTGCGGCTCAAGTGGCTGAATCTATTGGTTACCCAACACCAAATTTAGAAGCTAAAAAATTATTACCTGCTGAAATTGCTAATGACCCATCACTTTACCCAAGTGAAGAAGTTCTGCAAAAAGGCGAATGGCAAAGTGATGTGGGGAATACTAATATTATTTATGAAGAGTATTTCCAAAAGCTAAAAGCAGGACGTTAATTATTGTTTTAGTCGCAAGCTAAATAGGGTTTGAAGATAATAAAAAGGCATCACGATTGTGATGCCTCAGACTGCTGACAAACATATTATGTTTGGCGGCAAGTCGAATAGGTTTTGAAAATAAATTAGGAAAATCAATTTATTGATTTTCGGCTGATAACACAAAGTGGGAAAACCACGCTTTTATCCCGCTTTGTCAACAACCTCAGGCATCACGATTGTGATGCCTTTTTTAATGGCTAACGTTTGGCATTATGACCAACAAACTTCACAAAGGTATCTGCCCACGGTTGTAGGAAATCTTTACTTTTGGGTGAAATATTACCTTGTTCATCAACCATTCCTTCATACCACTTCAAATAGCACTCTGGTTGGTTCATTGTCGGCATATTCAAAAATGCCAAGCTATTACGCAAATGTTGTTGTGCAATAGCCGTACTAATATTGCCAATAGATACCCCTAGTACTCCAGCAGGGATGCCATCCCATGAATTATCTCCCCATGGGCGAGAGCCTTGGTCAATCGCATTTTTCAATACGCCAGGCATTGAACGGTTATATTCTGGAGTGGCGAAAATAATGCCATCACAGGCTTTAATTTGAGATTTGAAATTAGCCACAACAGGAGACACATTTTGGTCTGCATCTTGGTTATAGAGAGGGAGTTCACCAATATTGATAAATTTAAACGTGAAATTTGTGGGGAATAATTTAGTCATGGCTTTAGCGACAACTAAATTATATGAATCAGCGCGCAAACTACCCACAATGACACCAATATTGTATTGATTTGACATGATAAAACCTCTTTCACGGGGAGTTAATTAGGAATACTGCAAACCGTTATTTATTGAATAGAGAATTGTTCCACTCTCACTATTAAACATCATAATCTGAGGATGTGCAAAACTAAGTGAAATTAAAATAGATAACTAAATATCAAAAATATTTGATATTTTTAAATTAATTATGGGGTTACAACTTATCATAATTCGATATTGTGAGTCCTCTTCCACTATTTAGATTTACCCATGAACAAATCAGGGTTACTTGATTTTAGTCAAAATGAAACATACCGACTGGTCGGTATCATTCATCGCATGAATAAATCTGCTCAGCATAGAAAAAAAGATCCTATTAAGCTTCAAGTGGAGTTACTGAAAGCTGCTCGTATTATTGCTGGCAGAGAAGGGATCTCTTCACTCTCACTTAATGCAGTGGCAAGGGAAGCGGGTGTTAGCAAAGGCGGGTTAATGCACCACTTCCCAACGAAGCAAGAGCTTATTCATGCACTGTTTGTGCAATTGCTGGGGATTATGGATGAGAGAATACATACCATTATGGATAATGACCCAAATCCCTATGGGCGTTTTTCTCGTGCTTATTTGCACTATATTGGTGAGTTAAAAGAATCTGATGAAAGTTTTCAGCTCGCGTTATTGTCTTTGGCTATGCCAACTGAGCCAGTGTTACGTCAGTGCTGGCGAGATTGGGTAACCAACCATTTGGAAAAGGGGGATGAGTTCGATAACAGTTATTTAGGCGCGTTAGTGCGTTATGCGGCTGATGGGTTGTGGCTTTCGTCATTGACTGAGGGAGAAACGTTATCACAGCAAGAACGTGATGCGATTGTTAGTCGGCTAACGACAATATCATTTGAACAAATTCCATAAGTAAAAATAGCACGTAAGTAAAAATAATAGTGGTAATGATAGTGCAATTTTATTCATAAAATAAGCACATGAGGCGACAGTGAAATATAAAATCAATGCTTTCATTCTATATGATGCAGTTGATGGCACTTTATCTTTAAAAGAAGATGAGGTGGATGCACAACTGTCGATAACGGCTAATGCGTTGTTGTTTTATTTTATTCAACACAGAGGTGTTGTTTCCCGAGATGAGGTGTTAAAAGCGGTATGGGATGATAATGGATTAGTTTCATCGAACAGTAATTTAAACCAATATCTAAGTATATTAAGAAAAGCATTTCGTCCATATGGTATTGAAAATATTATTGTGACGGTGGCGAGGGGGCGATTAGAGTTTAATTCAGATGTTTCACTTGAATTAATTGATGATATTAAAATTCCTTCCTCTGAGTTAATCCCTAGCTTAAGTGAAATAGAAGAGGCTAAGGTTGTTTTATCTCCAATTCCCAAACCTATCTCTGAGCCTGTAGACCTCAAAAAAATAGAATCAACATTGACGCCAGAAAAAAAAGAAATCTGTTGGTATCTCGCTAGCGGTGTCTTTTTATTGTGTTCCGTTTTACTCGCGGTCATGGCTTATTTATCAAACCAGCCGTCAGTACCGATTAAGATGACAGTACTTGAGCACACTAATTGTGATGTGCTATCGAATGAAAAAATGATCAATAACTCTGTCGCACTAAACTATGTACAAAATTTTGATAAGGTTAGAAATAACTTAAATTTAGCCTGTGCCGAGAAAGAACGGTTTGTTTTTTTCTATGGAGATAAATTGCAGACTAATGGATTGGGTCGAGTATTTCTTGCGCATTGTGCAGTAAATGAAGATAACCCATTTAGCTATTGCGATAATTACTTTTACTATTCTTGGAAACCATCATGAAGATATCAGGAAAAGTATTATGCTTACTGAGCTTTTTGCTATTTATTATTGTTGTGATTTACACTCAATCGGTCTTACTTTCCAATAAACAAGATGGTTTATTAATGTGCTCGACAAAAGGCATTATGCGTTTTGAAAATATGCAGGATGAAAACGTTAATGGCAATATTCATTTCAATTTTGGTGCCAATGGCAAAGGAGCCATCGTTGTTGAAGGATATACCGATTCTAAAGCGGGCTGGTTGTACTTACAGCGCTATGTGAAATTTAGTTATACAACAAAACGAGTTTCTCCCACAGAGCGTCATTATAATATCAGTCAATGGGAAGCGAGTGCTTCTTCTATTGATGAATCACCAGATGTGATATTTGATTACTTTATGCGAGAAATGTCAGATAGCCATGA